>JBKQTJ010000234.1:0-40511 GCA_052143255.1 Streptosporangiaceae bacterium
GGCCACGCCCGGCAATTGTCGGCGCTCGATGTCGGCCACGCGCGCCCGTGTTTCATGCGGGAACCAAGCGCGTGCCGATCGACGTAAAGGTCGGCGACGTGGTGCTGTACAGCAAGTACGGCGGCACCGAGGTGAAGTACCACGGCGAGGAGTACCTGGTGCTCTCCGCCCGCGATGTGCTCGCGATCATCGAGAAGTAGCGAGCGGATTTCGCGCGGGCCTGGCCCGCGCCGGGCGGGCGCCGGCCCGCCCGGCACCGCCCCGGCTCGGTTCGCGGCTCGCGGAGGAGACTCCGGTAGCCCGCGACCCGGTCCGGGGCGGTGGCGTGAAAGCCGCTATCTGCCTGCAGGCAGCATCCGCACAGGACTTTCCGTACAAGAGAACTTCTGACGAGGACACTGAGGTACCCAGATGGCCAAGAGCCTGGTATACGACGAGGACGCGCGGCGCGCCCTTGAGCGCGGCGTGAACCGCCTCGCGGACGCCGTGAAGGTGACGCTCGGTCCTAAGGGCCGCAATGTCGTCATCGACAAAAAGTGGGGCGCGCCCACTATCACTAACGACGGCGTGACCGTCGCGCGCGAGATCGAGCTAGAGGACCCGGCCGAGAACCTTGGCGCTCAGCTGGCCAAGGAGGTAGCCACCAAGACCAACGACGTGGCCGGTGACGGCACAACCACCGCTACCGTGCTGGCCCAGGCGATGGTTTCCGAGGGCCTGCGCAGCGTGGCGGCCGGGGCCAACCCGATGGCGCTCAAGCGCGGCATCGACGCGGCCGCGGCAGCGGTCGCCGAAATGCTGCTCAAGTCCGCCCGCGAGGTCGAGGAGCGCAGCGAGGTCGCCAATGTGGCAACGATCTCGGCCCAGGACAACAAGATCGGCGAGGTGATCGCCGAGGCGTTCGACAAGGTGGGCAAGGACGGCGTCATCACCGTCGAGGAAGCCCCGACCATGGGCATCGAGCTTGAGTTCACCGAGGGCATGCAGTTCGACAAGGGCTACATCTCCGCCTACTTCGTCACCGACCCCGAGCGCATGGAGGCAGTCCTGGAGGACGCCTACATCCTGCTGAGCGGCGGCAAGATCTCCTCGATGGCCGACTTCCTGCCACTGCTGGAGAAGGTGGCGCAGAGCAAGAAGGCTCTGCTGGTGATCGCCGAGGATGTGGACGGCGAGGCGCTGTCAACGCTCGTGGTGAACAAGATCCGCGGCCTGCTCAACGTGGCCGCGGTGAAGGCACCCGGGTTCGGCGACCGCCGCAAGGCGATGCTCGAGGACATGGCCGTTCTGACCGGCGCCCAGGTAGTCAGCGAGGAAGTCGGCCTCAAGCTGGACCAGGTTGGCCTGGATGTGCTCGGGCAGGCTCGTCGCATCGTCGTCACCAAGGACGACACGACCGTCATTGATGGCGCTGGTGAGCAGGGCGCTGTCGACGACCGGATCCGCCAGCTGCGGACCGAGATCGAGAACACCGACTCGGACTGGGACCGCGAGAAACTGCAGGAGCGGGTGGCCAAGCTGGCGGGTGGTGTCGCCGTGCTGCGTGCTGGCGCCGCCACCGAGGTGGAACTCAAGGAGAAGAAGCACCGGCTCGAGGATGCGATCTCGGCCACCAGGGCAGCCATCGAGGAAGGCATCGTCCCCGGCGGCGGCAGCGCGCTGGTTCAGGCCGCAGTGCAGCTCGGCGATCTGGGTAAGACCGGCGACGAGGCGACCGGCGTCCAGGTCGTCAGGCGCGCCCTGTCCGCACCGGCCCGCTGGATCGCCATCAACGCAGGTGCCGAAGGCGGCGTTGTGATCGCGCGGATCGCCGACATGCCGGCTGGCCATGGCTACAACGCTGCGACGAATGAGTTCGGCGACCTGATTGCCCAGGGCGTCATCGACCCGGTTAAGGTGACGCGCTCGGCGGTGCAGAATGCGGCGTCGATCGCAGGCATGCTGCTGACGACCGAAGTGCTCGTCAGCGAGAAGCCCGAGCCCGAGACTGCGTCGGCCAACGGGCACGGGCACGGGCACCAGCACTAACCGCCGGAACGGCTCGCCGCCCCGGCCGCAGACGGCCCCGTCGCCACGCCACCAGGCGTAGCGACGGGGCCGTCGCATGTGCCTGAGCCAGGAACACCCCGGTACGGCTGCCTGGCCGGTCGAACCGGAACGCCGCGCTCAGGAGCGCCAATCATGATATTGCGCTCTTGTGCCCACTCAACATGTCATTACTTGCTTGAATATTATTTCTGTTTGTACGGCTGGTTTTACCACTCGCTTGCAGATACCAAGAGTAGCCATAGCATTACTCATGGTGACCGCCTTACCTTCGCCTGCGGAAGACACATCAATGTAACCTTTCCGTTGCCTTTTTTGATGTTGCCTTTACCTCCGCTAGGGGGAATCACGCCTTCGTACGGATAGACGCGTGATACCGCCACTGAGCAGGGGGGACCGGGTGGAATCGCAGGTAGATGGGGCCAGGCACGCGAATATCGGCTACCTGACTGAGCTTGCCGCGCGAGGTCAGCCCGCCGCAATAGATATGCTGCTACGACAAATTAGACCCATGGTAGTGCGCTATTGCCGGGCTCGCCTGGGTCGTATTTCGGGGCATTATCACGCGGCGGATGATGTTGCCCAGGAAGTCTGTATAGCCATCCTTTCCGCGCTTCCCCGCTACCAGGACCTGGGGCGGCCATTCGCGTCGTTCGTGTTCGGCATAGCCTCGCACAAGGTCGCCGACGCGAAGCGGTCCGCGGCGCGGCTGGCCATTCCGACGGAGGACTTGCCCGATAGCCCGGACGACAGGCCCGGACCGGAGGAAACCGCGGTCGCCTACCTGGAAGCCGAGCGCGCCAGGTCGCTATTGGCCAGGCTCCCTGTCAATCAGCGCGAGCTTCTGGTGCTGCGGGTGCTGTCGGGACTGTCCGCCGAGGAGACCGGGCACGCGCTCGGCATGTCGGCTGGCGCCGTCCGGGTCGCGCAGCACCGTGCGCTGGCCCGGCTGCGTGCCATCGCCGTCGAGGAATCAATCGCCTAGCCATCGCGCCGACCTGGCGCTGCCGCGGCGACCCGTCCCCCCCAGCCGGGCCGCCACCTGCCAGGGCAACCGGGATCCTCGCTCCCCCGTGGTGAGGATCCCGGCCCTGGCAGGACCCGTGCTCCGTGCTCGGGTTCGCGGTCCAGCTCGAGCTTGACGGCCGGGATCCTCGCTCCCATCGATGACGGGCGGCTGGCGCAGCGCGCGCAAAGCATGGCTAACGCCGGGTGGGCCGGTGCGGTTACTAGGATGAAGGAATCCCAGACCCCGGCACACGGAACGTGAGATGAGCGACGAGAAGTTCGGACCGCCTGCCCTGACCTTCGACGACGTTCTGCTGCTCCCGGCGTATTCCACCATAATGCCCAACGAAGCGGACACTACTGCCAGGCTGACACCGAGGATCTCGCTGCGCATTCCACTGCTCTCCTCAGCCATGGACACCGTCACCGAGGCCAGGATGGCTGTCGCCATGGCGCGGCAGGGTGGCGTCGGGGTCCTGCACCGCAACATGTCGGTCGAGGAGCAGGCGCAGCAGGTCGACATGGTCAAGCGATCAGAGGCCGGCATGATCACCAACCCGGTGACGTGCGGGCCGGAAGCGACGCTGGCTGAAGTCGATGAGCTGTGCGGGCGGTTCCGGATCTCCGGCGTTCCGGTCACCGACGACGACGGCATTCTCGTGGGCATTGTCACCAACAGGGACATCCGCTTCGAGGCCGATCTCCGCCGCCGGGTTTCCGAGATCATGACGCCAATGCCGCTGGTCACCGCGCCAGTCGGGGTGTCCAGGCCGGAAGCACTGCGGCTGCTGAGCACCAACAAGGTAGAGAAGCTGCCGCTGGTTGACGAGGTCGGCCGGCTGCGCGGCCTCATCACCGTCAAGGACTTCACCAAGAGCGAGAAGTTCCCGAACGCGACCAAGGATGCCGAGGGCAGGCTGGTCGTGGGTGCCGCGGTCGGCGTCGGTGAGGATGCCAAGCGGCGGGCGCAGGCGCTGATCGAGGCTGGCGTCGACTTCCTGGTGGTGGACACCTCGCACGGGCATGCCCAAGCCGTCCTCGACATGGTCGCCCAGGTCAAGGCGAATTCCAGGGTCGAGGTCATCGGCGGCAACATAGCGACGAAGGCCGGCGCGCAAGCGCTGATCGACGCGGGCTCGGACGCGGTGAAGGTCGGCGTCGGGCCCGGCTCCATCTGCACGACCCGGGTTGTGGCCGGGGTCGGCGTGCCGCAGGTTTCTGCCATCTACCAGGCTTGGCTGGCCTGCCGGGAGACGAAAGTGCCGGTAATCGGCGACGGCGGCGCGCAGTATTCCGGCGACATCGCCAAGGCGATCGCGGCCGGCGCGGACACTGTGATGCTCGGCAGCCTGCTGGCCGGCTGCGAGGAAGGGCCCGGAGAGCTGGTCTTCGTCTCTGGCAAGCAGTACAAGCTGTACCGGGGCATGGGCTCGCTGGGTGCGATGCGCAATCCCGAGCGCGGCGGTTCCTTCTCCAAGGACCGTTATTTCCAGGACGACGTGCTGCGCGAGGACAAGCTCGTGCCGCAGGGCGTGGAGGGCCAGGTGCCTTACCGGGGCCCGCTGTCGGCCGTCGCCGACCAGCTCATCGGTGGCTTGCGGGCAGCGATGGGCTACTGCGGCGCCCGGACCATTGCCGAGCTTCAGCTGGCGCAGTTCACCCAGATCACCAGTGCCGGGCTGGTGGAGAGTCACCCGCACGATATCCAGATGGTGGCCGAGGCGCCGAACTATGGCGGCCGGCGAAGCTAGGAGCTGGCCGGCGGCGGAGAACCGGCGCGCGCGGCAAGGGGCGGGAGAGCAACGTGAGCATGGTAGAGATCGGGCGTGGCAAGAGTGGGCGGCGTGCCTACGCGCTCGACGAGATAGGCATCGTTCCGTCGCGCCGGACCAGGCATCCGGAGGAAGTGTCAATCGCCTGGCAGATTGACGCCTACAGGTTCGAGATGCCGCTGGTCGTGGCGCCGATGGACAGTGTCGTCTCGCCTGCCACCGCGATCAGCGTCGGCAAGCTCGGCGGACTGGCCGCGCTTGACCTGGAGGGCCTGTGGACGAGGTTCGATGACCCGGAGCCGCTGCTAGCCGAGGCTGCCGAGCTTGACGACGAGGCGGCGACCAGGCGGCTCCAGCAGATCTACGCCGAGCCGATCAAGGAGGAGCTGATCGGCCGGCGGATCGAGCAGATCCGGGCAGCGGGCGTGACCACCGCGGCCCGGCTGTCACCCCAGCGCACGGTGCGTTACTACAAGGCGGTCATCGACGCCGGAGTCGATATCTTCGTCATCCGCGGCACGACGGTGTCGGCCGAGCACGTCTCGGGCAAGGCCGAGCCGCTGAACCTGAAGCAGTTCATCTACGAGCTGGACGTGCCAGTGATCGTAGGCGGCTGCGCCACGCATACGGCCGCGCTGCACCTGATGCGGACCGGAGCGGCCGGCGTGCTGGCCGGTTTCGGCGGCGGCTCTGGTCACACGACGGCCGCGGTGCTCGGCGTCGCGGTTCCGATGGCGACGGCGATCGCGGACGTGGCCGCGGCCCGGCGGGATTACCTGGATGAGTCGGGCGGGCGCTACGTGCATGTCATAGCCGACGGCGGCATGACCCGCAGCGGTGACATCGCCAAGGCCCTGGCTCTTGGGGCCGATGCCGTCATGGTCGGGTCACCCTTGGCCAGGGCGTCGCAGGCGCCCGGCCACGGCTATCACTGGGGCAGTGAAGCACACCATCCCGACCTGCCGCGCAGCGCCAGGCTCAAGGTCGGCACGATCGGATCGCTTGAGCAGATCCTGCTCGGGCCGTCGGGCACCTCGGACGGCTCGATGAACCTGATGGGCGCGCTCCGCCGGACCATGGCGACCTCAGGGTACTCAGATCTGAAGGAATTCCAGCGGGTGGAGGTCGTGGTGACCCCCAGTGCCACGACGCGCTGAGATCCGGGTCTGGCCCGGCGGGCGGTCGCCGGGAGCTGGCAACTCGCTGAACGGATCGGCCGACCTGACGGCGGCCACGACCCGGCTCGGGCCCGGCGAGCGAGCCGCGGCGCTGACCGCACTGGCCGAGACCGAGCATCAGGTGCTCGTGGTCGGCGGCGGCGTGGTCGGCGCGGGGGTCGCGCTGGACGCCGCCACCCGGGGGCTGACCGTGGGCCTGGTAGAGGCCAGGGACTTTGGCTCGGGCACCTCCTCGCGGTCAAGCAAGCTCATCCATGGCGGGCTGCGTTACCTTGAGCACCTGAACGTAGGGCTGGTCCGGGAGGCGCTGACCGAACGTTCGCTGCTGCTGCAGCGCCTTGCGCCGCACCTGGTCCATCCGGTCTCCTTCCTGTTTCCCTTCACCCACCACGGCTGGGAGCGCGCGTACGTGGGCGCTGGCGTGACCGCGTACGACACACTCGGCCTGTCCCTCGGCCAGACCCGGGGACTGCCGCGGCACCGGCAGCTGACCAGGCGCGGCGCGCTGCAGCTGGCACCAGGGCTCAAGCGGTCTGCGCTGACCGGCGGGCTGGTCTACTGGGATGCCCAGGTCGACGACGCGCGGTACGTCGTGACCCTGGTCAGGACCGCGGCCGGGTTCGGCGCGCACGCGGCGTCGCGGACCCAGGTCACCGGGTTCCTGCGAGAGGGGGAACGAGTCACCGGCGTCCGGGCGACGGACCTGGAGACCGGCAACGAGCTGGAGATCCGTGCGCAGCAGGTAGTGAATGCCACCGGTGTGTGGAGCGATGACATCCAGGAAATGGTGGGCGGCCGCGGCACCATCAACGTCCGCGCGTCCAAGGGCGTGCACCTGGTCGTGCCACGCGACCGTATCCACTCCAGCACCGGCATCATCTTGCGCACTGCGGTCAGCGTCCTGTTCGTGATCCCGTGGGGGCGCCACTGGATCATAGGCACGACGGACACGGACTGGTCGCTGGACAAGGCGCATCCAGCCGCGAGCCGCGCTGACATTGACTACGTGCTCAGTCAGCTGAACAAGGTGCTTGCGGTGCCGCTCAGCCGGGATGACGTCGAGGGCGTGTACGCGGGCCTGCGGCCGCTGCTATCCGGCGAATCCGAATCCACCTCCAAGCTGTCCCGCGAGCACACCGTCGCGCACCCGGTGCCTGGCCTGGTGATGATCGCGGGCGGCAAGTACACGACGTACCGGGTCATGGCGAAGGACGCGGTCGATGCCGTTGCCCACGGGCTGGACGGCAAGGTCGCGCCGTCCTGCACGGACAGGGTGCCGCTGGTCGGTGCCGATGGTTTCATCGCGCTGTGGAACGCCCGGTACGCGCTATCCCGCTCGTCCGGCTTGCACGTGGCCAGGATCGAGCATCTGCTGCACCGGTACGGCTCGCTGATCGGCGAGGTGCTAGCCCTCATTGCGGCCGACCCCGGTCTCGGCAAGCCGCTGGCCGGGGCGGATGACTATCTGCGCGCCGAGGTGGTCTACGCCGCGTCGCACGAGGCCGCACGGCATCTAGACGACGTGCTGGCGCGGCGTACGCACGTCTCGATCGAGACCTGGGACCGCGGCCTGTCCGCAGCCGACGACGCAGCGAGCCTGATGGCCGGCCCGATGAAGTGGAAATCGCGCCAGGTGGCCAGGGAGCTGGAGAACTACCGGCTCCGGGTGGCCGCCGAGAGAGCATCTCAGGAGGCAGACACCGACCAGGACGCGGATGCGATCAGGCTCGGGGCACCCGAGATCGTGCCGGTGTTGCACGGCGATGTCTCCACCGCCTGACCTCCCGGTCTCTGCCGCCGCTCGGCGCCGCTGCGCCGCCGACCAGCACGGTTTGCCCGCCCGGCCGACTGGCTAGACTTCGGTGGCATGGCACGACCACGCGTACTGTCCGGCATCCAGCCCACTGCCGACTCCTTTCACATCGGCAATTACCTGGGCGCATTGCGCCAGTGGGTGGCGCTGCAGGAAACCCACGACACGGTGTACTGCGTGGTCGATCTGCACGCCATCACGCTGCCGCAGCAACCAGCCGAGCTGCGCCGCCGGACCAGGGTAGCTGCGGCTCAGCTATTCGCCGCCGGCCTGGACCCGGACCGCTCGATCGTGTTCGTCCAAAGCCAGGTACCCGAGCACCCCGAGCTGGCCTGGGTGCTGAGCTGCATCACCGGGTTCGGCGAGGCCAGCCGGATGGTGCAGTTCAAGGACAAGTCGGCCAGGGGAGGCGCGGACGCATCCAGCGTCGGGCTGTTTACCTATCCCATCCTGCAGGCGGCCGACATCCTGCTCTACGACGCCGACCAGGTGCCGGTCGGCGAGGACCAGCGCCAGCACCTGGAGCTCACCAGGGACCTGGCGCAGCGGTTCAACCGCCGGTTTGGCAAAACCTTCGTCGTCCCGGGCCCCTACATACTGCCCGAGGTCGCCAAGATCGCGGACCTGCAGGACCCGACCATCAAGATGAGCAAATCGGCGTCTGCGCCGCAAGGGATCATCGACGTGCTGGAGGAGCCAGCGGCGATCCGCCGCAAGATCATGCGTGCGGTGACAGATGCTGACGGCGAGGTGCGCGCTGATGAGGCAGCCAAGCCTGGCGTCACCAACCTGCTGCGCATTTACGCCGCGCTGGCCGGCGAACCGGTGGCAAGCCTGGAGCAGCGGTACGCGGGGGCCGGATATGGCGCCTTCAAGAAGGACCTGGCCGAGGTTGTGGCCGACGCCTTCGCGCCGATGCGGGAACGGACCGAGAAGCTGCTGTCAGACGAGGCCGAACTCGACCGGCTGCTTGCGGTCGGCGCGGCCCGGGCGCACAAGATCGCTGCCGTCACGATGGCACGGGTGCGGGATCGGGTCGGGTTCCTGCCGTCGGCGTAGCGTGGCGCAGGCTACTCACGGGAGACCCGAGCGGTCCGGCTACCGCGAGGCCAGTTCGACCTCGTTCCCTCCGTCACGATGTGTACTAACCCGATGCCGGGGTAGCTGCGCGCCGCAAGCACACACTCCCTCCTGCTTGCGCAAGGAGTGATCATGATGGCAGGCACCCTGACGCTGCGCGTGCGCCGCCGCCGCGGCGCGCTCAGCGGCGTGCTGCTCGTGCTACTCGGTATCTGGGGCGCGCTTATCCCGTTCGTGGGCCCGTACTTTCATTACGCATACACGCCCGATCGCACCTGGGCCGTCACCGCCGGCCGGATGTGGCTGGAGGTTCTTCCCGGTGCCGCGGCGCTGGTGACCGGCATAGTGGTGCTCATCAGCCGGCTGCGGCCGGTGGCGGTCTTTGCCGCCTGGCTGGCGGCGCTGGCCGGCGCCTGGTTCGCTGTCGGCACCGTGGTCGCCGCACACTGGACGACTTTGCCCGATGCTGGCACGCCCGTTGGCGGTCCGGCCAGGATGGCGCTCGAGCAGGCCGGCTTCTTCAGCGGTCTCGGCGTCGTGATCGTCTTCGTGGCAGCGGTAGCGGTTGGCAGGCTCACCGTGATCGCGGCAAGTGATGCGGCGGCACTGGCCGCGTCTAGAGACGCCGGGCCGGCTGCGGCTGATACTGGCACCGCCATTTCCGTCGGGTCGACAACGGCGTCCAGGTTCCCGGCGGTCAGGCTCAGGAGGACTGAGCTCCGCGAGGCCGGGGCGGCTGCGAGTACCAGCGCTACCGATCCGGGCCAGCCGGGCTGACAAGCGCAGCGCGCGGGTTTAGTCGCGGAGTTCGCTGGTCGTGTGGTTGCCGCGGCCGGACTGGCGGGCGGCTACCGGCTGGGGTCAGTGCTGATCGCGGCTGCCGGCTGCCATCCTGCGGCGGACTGTGACCAGGCCGCCCAGCCCGAGACCGGCAACACCGACCGCTGCCGCCGCGACCGCGTAGCCTCCCAGCCCGTCATTGGCGCCCGGGTGCGAGCCGGCCAGCGCGGCGGCGGCCGTCGGCGCGGCGGCGCCCGACCTAGCCTGGCTCGCGGCCTGGCCCCCGCTGGCACCGGTCGGCTGGCTGGCGGCAGCGCGAGGCGCGCTCGCGGTCGCTTTCGGGTTGCTGGCGACTGCGCGGGTGTTGCTAGCGCCAGCCGCAGGCTGGCGGGCGGCGGGTTCCTGCTGGCCTGCGGGCTTTCCAGCGGCAGTGCCCAGCGGCGGAACCAGCTCGCCGACCGGCTTCACCGTGCCGTTCATGGCGAAGCCCCAGTTCAGCAGGCGCTCGGCGGCGGCGATCTCGTGCAGGGGCGTGCAATGCATCACGGTGACGATCAGGGTAACGCCGTTCCGCCTGGCCATGCCGATGTAAGTGGCCTCGGATTTGACCGTCCAGCCGATCTTGCCGCCGATCCCGCCGCGGTACCGGGTTAGCAGGGTGTTCTGGTTAACCAGCGTCTCCCAGTCATGCGGCTTGACCTCGAACTTGCTCGTCAGTGTTTCGTCGTAGCGCATGAAGGCAGGCGTGGCCAGCGCCTGCCGGGCGATCAGTGCCTCGTCGTAGGCCGATTCCACCTGACCAGCCGCAGGCAGGCCGTTCGGCAGTTTGGCAACGACGTCATAGGCCTGCAGCTGGCGGGCCTCGGCGTTGATAAGGGCCATGCCGTTGGCAAACGAGCCGGCCGCCTGGGTCAGGGCTACCGCTGCGTCGTTAGCCGAGATCAGCAGCAAGGCCTTGAACAGGTTGGCGACCTGGTACCTGCGCCCCGCGATCAGCCCGGCGACGTTCGGCTCGACCGAAGTCGCCAGCTTCGTCACGGTGATCATGCCGTCAGGGTTCAGCCTGGGGATCATGGTGATCGCCGTCAGCACTTTCAGCGTGCTTGCAGGGCCGAATTCGCCGTGCGGATCCCTGGCGGCGAGCACCTGGCCGGTGCCGGCGTTTGCCACCACCCAGGCGGAAGCAGGGACCTTAGGCAGCTTCAGGGCGCCGCGCGCGGGGTTACCCACCACGATGCCGGTGCTGGCCATTAGCGGCCCGCCGACCTCGCGGGCGGCAGCGGATCCGGGCGCGGGCACGCTGGCTGGATCGTGCGCGCTGGCGTGACCCTGCCTGCCGCCCGTAGCTGCGCCAGCGGCAGGAGCCGTTGTCACGGCCGAACAGGCTGCGGCCGCCAGGAGCGTGAGCGCCACGGCCGACCGGATGCCAAGCCTCATCTCACTCCTCAACTCCGTGCTCTGAGCCGCCCGGACGCTCCGGTCTGTGCCGACCGCGCGTCGGCTGAAGGCAGCTTATGTCGCAAATGCGGTGCCCATGTCACGCACTGTGACTTTCCCCAGGTCAGCGGCGTTCGGCACACCGACATTCCGCTTCTAATGGCCTAAACTAGACGAGCCCGAGCAAAGTTTGCGAAGGTTTTGACGATGACGGACCAGACTGCGATCAAGCGTGGCGCAGCTCACAGAAGCTCGGCCCGGGCTAGCGCCGTACGCTTGTCGGATGAGTCGCAAATCGGAGTCCGGTGCGCCGATCGCGGGGGTTTACGGGCCTGAGGACATACAGGGCCTCGATCCGGCCGTTGACCTCGGCGAGCCAGGCGCGTTCCCGTTCACCAGGGGCATCTACCCGACGATGTACGTGACCAGGCCATGGACCATGCGGCAGTACGCCGGATTCTCCACGGCGGCCGACTCGAACAGGCGTTATCACCAGCTCATCCAGGCCGGTACGACCGGCCTGTCGGTGGCATTCGACCTGCCAACCCAGATGGGCTTCGACTCCGACGCCGAGCAGGCCAAGGGTGAGGTCGGCAGGGTCGGCGTCGCGATCGACTCAGTCGAGGACATGCGGCTGCTATTCGACGGCATCGGCCTGGACAAGGTCTCGACGTCCATGACGATCAACGCTCCTGCCGCGCTGCTCCTGCTGCTGTACCAGCTGGTGGCCGAGGAACAGGGCATCAGCCCGGCGGCGCTGTCGGGCACTATCCAGAACGACATCCTGAAGGAATACATCGCGCGCGGCACCTACATCTATCCGCCGCGGCCATCCCTGCGGCTAGTTGCCGACACCTTTGCCTACTGCCGGGCGGAAATTCCGCGCTGGAATACCATCTCCATCTCCGGCTACCACATGGCTGAGGCCGGTGCCACGCCGGTCCAGGAGATCGCGTTCACACTGGCGAATGCGCGCGAGTATGTGCGCACCGCTATTGCCTCTGGCCTTGCCGTAGATGAATTCGCGCCCAGGTTGTCGTTCTTCTTCGTGGCCCGGACCACCCTGCTGGAGGAAGTGGCCAAGTTCCGCGCCGCCCGGCGGCTGTGGGCGCACATCATGCGGGACGAGTTCGGCGCGCGTGACCCGCGGTCGCAGATGCTGCGCTTCCACACTCAGACGGCCGGAGTACAGCTCACCGCGCAGCAGCCGGAGGTAAACCTGGCCAGGGTTACCGTCCAGGCACTGGCCGCGGTGCTCGGCGGCACTCAGTCCCTGCATACCAACTCCTACGACGAGGCCATCGCGCTGCCGACGCAGAAGGCGGCCACGCTGGCGTTGCGGACGCAGCAGGTACTGGCCTACGAAACCGATCTGACCGCGACAGTGGACCCGCTCGCGGGCTCCTACGCGATCGAGTCACTGACCGACGAGATAGCGGCGCAGGTGCGCGAGCTGATGGACCGGGTGGCCGAACTCGGTGGCGCCGTCGCCGGTATCGAGGAGGGTTTCCAGAAAGCCGAGATTGAACGCTCGGCTTACCGGATCGCCCGCGAAGTGGACAATCGAGAGCGCATCGTAGTCGGCGTGAACGCCTTCACGAGCCCGGCATCCGAACCGTACGAGTCGTTGCGTGTCGATCCGGCCATCGAGCAGGAGCAAGCCGCCAGACTGGCCGTGCTGCGGGACAGGCGCGACTCCGCGGAGGTCAAGCGGCGCCTCGACGAGGTGCGAAGCACTGCGGAGGCCGAGTCCAACCTGCTGTACCCGCTCCGCGAGGCACTCAGGTCGCTGGCCACGATCGGAGAGGTCTGTGACGCGCTGCGGGACGTCTGGGGCGTTTACCGGCCGCCAGAGGTCTACTGATACCGTCGATTGCGGGCAGCACGCGACAATCGTGCAAGACCAGCGGATCGGCAATCTGAGCGGTACGATGCTGGCCAGTAGGGAATCTCCCGGGAATCGCCAGTCACATGCGCCTACGTTTGGCGAGCGCAAAGACTGGTAGGTAGGGCAAGTTGATTCACAGGAGCGCAGTGCTTTTCCCGGCGTGAGAGCGGCGGGCAGTTCTGGAGCGGGCATGTTACCGGGCTTGTGCCGGAGCCGGTGCCATTTATGGCAGCTGTTCCGGCCGGGCCACGCTTGCTAGCGGACTGGAGTGAGTTCGAGGTTCACATGAAGACGTCGCTGAGCGCCGGATGGGACCGGCCCGAAGAGTTCCGGCACGATCGTGCCGCCCGGACAAGTTTCGTTGCCGACGGGGAGGCAGCGCATGGCCGAGCGTGATCTCGAAGGGGAACTCGACGCGTTCCTGGCCGGGCATGAGCAAGAGCTCATCGAGTTCCGGCGGGATCTGCACGCCCACCCCGAGACCGGCTACCACGAGTACCGCACCACCCGGCGGATCGCGCTCCGCCTTCAGGCGGCGGGTCTCAAGCCTGCGATCCTGCCCAAGGGCACCGGCCTGACGGTCGATATCGGCACTGGCTCGGCTGACGAGCCGGTCGTCGCGCTGCGTGCCGATATCGACGCGCTGCCGATAAATGACGAGAAGGACGTGCCATACCGGTCAATTAACCGGGGCGCTTGCCATGCCTGCGGCCATGACGTGCACACCTCGATCCTGCTCGGCACCGGCTTGTTCCTGGCCAAGGCCGCCGCCGCAAGTGCGCTGCCAGGCAAGGTCAGGCTGATCTTCCAGCCGGCCGAGGAAGTGCCCGGCGGTGCGGTGGACGTGCTGGCCGCTGGCGGCATCGCGTCGGTGGACCGGATATTCGCGCTGCACTGTGACCCCAGGCTGGACGTCGGCAAGATCGGCACGAGGGTCGGGGCGATCACCGCCGCCTGCGACAAGCTGACCGTGAAGGTGACCGGACCTGGCGGTCATACGGCCAGGCCGCATCTGACCGCCGACCTGGTGTACGCCCTCGGCAAGATCATTACCGAGCTGCCGGCTGCGCTGTCCCGCCGGGTGGACCCGCGATCGAGCCTGAGCCTGGTCTGGGGCCGGGTGAGCGCCGGCTCGGCAGCCAACGCCATCCCGGATGACGGCATGGTGGAAGGCACCGTTCGCTGCCTGGATGACACGGCCTGGCACGAGGCGCCGGAGCTGGTCAAGGCGCTGCTGGAATCGGTGGCGAGTGCGTACGGCGTGGTCCCGGAGATCATCTACCAGCGCAACGTGCCGCCGACGGTCAACGAGGCGATGAGCACGGCGATGTTCGAGGCGGCGGCGGATCGCGTGCTGGGACCCGACTCGATCACCGAGGCACCTCAGAGCCTGGGGGGCGAGGATTTCGCCTGGTACCTGGAGTCGATTCCCGGCGCGCTAGCGCGCCTTGGCACCCGGACCCCGGAAGCTCCGGGCGACTTCGACATCCACCAGGGCGTGTTCGACGTTGACGAGCGGGCAATCGGATACGGAGTGCGGCTGATGGGCGCCACCGCGCTGACAGCCATGTCGGCGGGCGGAGAAGTGACGCCAGACGCGATGCCCGGCGCTACCGCCAGCCGGCGGCAGATAGCGGGCGCGGCCCTAGGCTGAGAGCCGCGTGGCTCGCGAGTCCGCGGGCGGCCGCCTCGAGGCTGCGGCCGAAATCGCCCGTACCGGCTGTTGCGCATACAGTGGGGCTCGGGTAACCGCGGCCGACAGGTGGCCGCTTGGGGCCCTTCGGGCCTGGCTAACGGACTGACCGGACTGGAGTGGCGCTTCGTGTCGTCCCAGCAAGACGAGGCAGCAACACGCGGGCAAGTACCCAGCGAGCGGGAAAGCGACGAGCGCGGAACCACCGACCGGGAAACCAGCACGCCGCAGGGAGGCACGCCGCAGGCCGGCCAGCCAGTGGCCAGCCAGTCGCAGGCCGGCCAGCCAGGCGTCAGCCAGCCGCAGGCCGGCCCGCCAGATGGCGCCAGGCCAGGGGCGGGCCAGCCAGCGCCAAGGCAGCTAACTGCCGCGGCGGGGCCGGCAGGCCAGGTGAAGCCCGCAGGCCCGGACGTACAGAAACCAGGCAAGGTCACCGCTGACGGGAAGATCCTTTATAGCCGATTGACCCCATTCGTCCTATGGTGGACCTGGGTGGCCTTCGCCGTATTCTGCCTGGCCGACGTGGTTTTCCCGGCGCACAGCTACTTCTCGATCGAATTTGCGGCCGGCCTCCTGGCCGTGACCGCCGGCATCTACGCCTCGACACTGCGACCGAGGGTCATTGCCGACGATGAGGCAGTGGCCGTCCACAACCCGTTTCGCGATCACAAGGTTAGCTGGGGCGGGGTCCGCGGCGTCTTCTACGGCGACTCGGTCGAGCTCACTTGTGCCCGCCCCGCGGGGAAAAAGGACAAGACCATCTACTGCTGGGCGCTCTACACCGCCCGCCGGCCGCGGATGCGAGCGGAGATGCAGCGCTCCATGCTCAGGATCGGGCGGAGCGCTACCCTACGGAACCCGGCCAAAGACATTCAGCGGACGGACACAGTGCAGCTTATGGCCGCCGAACTCGGCCGCCGCTGCAAAGACGCGCGGGAACGCGGCGTACCTGAAGCGGTGCTGGAGAGCCGATGGGCCTGGCGTCCGCTAGCTGTCACGCTGGCGCTGGTCGCCGCGACCATGGTGCTGATCCTGGCGCGGTAGCCAATGGACCCCGCGGTGCCCGGATAGGCGAGAATGAGAAAACGTGAGCCAGCCGCGCGCGAGAATCGCGATCATCGGGGGCGGACCGGGTGGATACGAGGCCGCCCTGGTCGCCGCGCAGCTTGGCGCCGAGGTGACCGTCATCGAACGCGATGGCCTCGGCGGGGCGTGCGTGCTGACCGACTGCGTGCCGTCAAAGACGCTCATCGCCACCTCGGGCGTGATGGCCGCGTTGGAGGGCTCGGCTAGCCTCGGCATCCGCCTCAATCCGGACGGGAACGGGGCCATGCTCGATGCGCCGCGCCTGTACGCCCGGGTGCAGTCGCTCGCCAGGGCACAGTCGGCGGATGTCGCCTCGCGGCTGTCGGCCGAAGGAGTCAAGGTCATCGCCGGCACAGGCCGCCTGGTCGGGCCGCGTAGCGTCGTGGTTGGCGACACCGCCATCGACGCCGACGCGGTGCTCATCGCCACCGGTGCCGAGCCCCGCATCCTGTCTGGCGCGGAGCCAGATGGCGAGCGGATTCTCACCTGGCGGCAGCTGTACGACCTTGATGCGCTGCCTGCGGAACTGATCGTCGTCGGCTCGGGCGTTACCGGCGCCGAGTTTGCCAGCGGCTACCAGGCCCTCGGGTCCCAGGTCACGCTGGTGTCCTCGCGCGAGCGTGTGCTGCCACACGAGGACGCCGACGCCGCCATGGTGGTTGAGGACGTGTTCCGGCGTCGCGGCATGACAGTCCTCGGCAAGTCCAGGGCCGAACGAGTTTTCCGGACTGCCAGCGGTGTCTCGGTAGTGCTGTCCGATGGCCGGACGGTACGCGGCACGCATTGCCTGCTGACCGTCGGCATGGTGCCAAGCACCAGCGGACTCGGCCTGGCCGAGCATGGCATAGCCGTGAACGAGCACGGTTTCGTGCCAGTCGACAAGGTATCCAGGACGTCGGCACCAGGGATCTATGCCGCGGGCGATTGCACTGGCGTGCTGATGCTGGCCTCGGTCGCCGCGATGCAGGGCAGGATCGCGATGTGGCATGCGCTCGGGGAGGCGGTCACGCCGCTGCGCCTCAGCCACGTCGCGGCGACCATCTTCACCGAACCGGAGATCGCCACGGTGGGAGTGGCTGAGCAGGCGGTTAACTCCGGCGCCGTCCAGGATGCGGTCGTGGTGAAACTACCGCTTGCCACCAACGCCCGGGCGAAGATGCAGGGATTCCGGGATGGCTTCGTGAAGCTCATCGCGCGGCGGAGCAGCGGCGTCGTGCTCGGCGGCGTAGTAGTGGCGCCGCGGGCGAGCGAGCTGATCCTCGCGGTGTCGCTGGCGGTCGAGCAGATGCTCACCGTCGATCAGGTCGCGCATACGTTCGCGGTGTACCCGTCGCTATCGGGCAGCCTGACCGAAGCCGCGCGCAAGCTGATGCGGCCTGCCGACAGTTCCGGCGCTTAGCCCGTCCTGGCAGGCATTCGGAGCTTGCTTGAGGGATAGCGAGCGTGCATTCTGCTGGTGCTGCCCGGGCCCGGTAGCTGGCTGGGGAGGCCTCCCCTTGTGGCGGGCGGGGCGGGGGTGGCAGCATCCGTGCTGGCTCGTCCACTCCATATCGTGCCCGTCGGCGGGCAACTGCGCCGCCGGCGGCTACTACCAGACCTACAACCCGCCCGGCAGCGGCTACAACTCCTTTCAGGCGTTCGTGGTCAGCGAGCGTAACGGCCGGTGGGCCAAGGCGGAAGAAGTGCCGGGTATCGCGGCGCTGGCGCCCCCGCCAGATGAGAACGACGGCGTCCTTTCGGTGTCCTGCGCGTCGGCGGGGAACTGTGCCGCGGGCGGGTACTGGTGGGGCTTGCCGTGCGCGCCGAGGACCGCCATCTGCCCGCACGGCTTCGTGCTGACTGAGGTGCACGGCCGCTGGCACCGGCTGGTGCAGCCCAAGGGCGGCGGGCCGGTCAGCTCGGTGTCGTGCCCGTCGGCGGGCAACTGCGCCACGGCCGGCAACACCGGACCTACCGATAACGATTGGCTTGACGCACCGTTTGTCTTCACCGAGCGGAGCGGCCGCTGGGGCAAAGTGCAGGATCTGGCCGGCCCGGCGGACAGCCAGATGACCTCACTGTTCGCTGCGCTGTCGTGCCCGTCGGCCGGCAACTGCGGCGCCGGCGGGTCCTACATCTCTGGCCTTGACCAGTACGGTAACCCCCTCACCGACGGGTTCGTGGTCGGCGAGCGGAACGGCCGCTGGGCCATATCGGAGGTGACGCCCGGCCTTCCGGCCCTGACCGTCGGCGGGAACGCCGGGGTCAACTCGGTGTCCTGCCCGTCGGCCGGCACCTGCGTCGCGGGCGGGTTCTACACCGACCCCGCCGGTCACACCCAGGCCTTCGTGGACGGGTCAAAATGAGAGGTCACGTTACCAACCGCTGCCGGCGCGGCGGTCAGGTGCCGGCGCCGGCGGGCTAATGCGTCGGATGGCCAAGGTCGGGGTCGTCGGGCACGTCCAGGCCGTGCTGGCGCAACCGCGACGCCCTGATGTCGTCGGCATAGGCAGCCACGGTAAAGATGCTGCCGCACAAGATCAGCAGGACCATCATGACGGCGAACCAGGCAGGCGCGGGCGACAGCGTCAGCAGCAGCGCCGCGACGATCGCGCAGATCGGGATGATCACCGCGAGGTGCCGGAGCACGGTCCTGCTGCGCCAGCCCGCGTCGGTGAGCTCGTGCCGTACCCAGTCCACGTTGTCCGGCGGCAGCCTGAAGCCCGCCGCGAAGCGAAGCCAGGCAGCTGCGCTCGGGTCACCGGGCAGCCGAGCCATCAGCGGATCTGGCAGATCACGGCCCCGGCCGGTACCGTCTGGCCGACCTGAATGGACAGGCCGGTGACGGTGCCCGCCTTATGGGCGGTCAAGGGCTGCTCCATCTTCATGGCTTCAAGCACCACGATAGTGTCACCCGCGGACACCTGTTCGCCGTCAGCGGTCACAATCTTCACGATTGTGCCCTGCATCGGGCTCACCAGTTCGTCCCCGCTCGGCGTACCGCCGCCAGTCCCGCCGCGCCGCCCGCCTGTCCGCGGCCTGGCCGCGCCTGGGGCGATCCCGGTGGTGGCGGCGGCCGTAGCACCCAGGCTGGCCGGGACAGTGACCTCAAGCCGCTTGCCGTCGACCTCGACGATCACCCGGTCCCGTGGCTCGGCTTGCGCGGTATCGCTGCGCGGCCCCTGATAGGGCGGTATCTCAGCGGAGAACTCCGTCTCGATCCAGCGCGTGTGCACGGCGAACGGCTCGGTAGTGAAGGCCGGATCGCGCACCACTGCCCGGTGGAACGGCAACACAGTCGGCATCCCGTCGATGTCAAATTCGCCGAGCGCGCGACGCGCCCGCTCCAGGGCCTGCCGCCTGGTCGCTCCGGTGACGATGAGCTTGGCGATGAGTGAGTCAAACGCCTGCGGCACGGTCATCCCTGCGGTGTAGCCGGCGTCCAGCCGTACCCCGGGCCCGGACGGCTGCCGCCAGCCCGTAATCGTGCCAGGAGCCGGCAGGAATCCGCGGCCAGCATCCTCGGCATTGATGCGGAACTCGATGGAATGACCGCGCAGCTCAGGGTCAGTGAAACTGAGCTGCTCACCGTCGGCGATGCGGAACATCTCGCGTACCAGGTCAATGCCGCTGACTTCCTCGGTCACCGGATGCTCGACCTGAAGCCTGGTGTTGACTTCGAGGAACGACACCATGCCATCCTGTCCGATCAGGAACTCGCAGGTCCCTGCGCCGACATAGCCTGCTGCGCGCAGGATGTCAGCCGAAGCGGTGCGCAGCTGCTTATCCTGCTCGGCGGTCAGGAACGGGGCCGGCGCCTCTTCGACGAGCTTCTGATGCCGTCGCTGAAGTGAGCAGTCCCGGGTTGACACGATCACGACATTGCCGTGTGCGTCGGCCAGGCACTGAGTCTCCACGTGCCGCGGCCGATCCAGGTAGCGCTCCACGAAGCACTCGCCGCGGCCGAACGCTGCTACTGCCTCGCGGACCGCGGACTCGAATTGGCTGGCAATCTCGTCAGCAGACCGGGCCACTTTCAGGCCGCGCCCGCCGCCGCCAAAGGCTGCCTTGATCGCGATCGGCAGCCCGTGCTCCGCTGCGAACGCTGCCGCTTCCTCGGCGGCGCCGACAGGGCCGTCAGTGCCCGGCGCCAGCGGTGCACCGACCTGCTTGGCAATATGTCGCGCTTGAACCTTATCGCCGAGTGCTTCAATCGCCGCCGGGGGTGGCCCGATCCAGGTCAGGCCAGCTTCGATAACGGCGCGCGCGAAGTCGGCGTTCTCCGCCAGGAAGCCGTAACCCGGATGTACCGCGTCCGCGCCGCTGGCCGCCGCCGCGTGCAGGATCTTGCCGATGTCGAGGTAGCTTTCGGCTGCCGTCTGGCCACCCAGCGCGTACGCCTCGTCCGCCATCGTCACGTGCAGCGCATCCAGGTCAGCCGCAGCGTAAACGGCGACGCTGGCCAGATCGGCGTCCCGGCAAGCCCGGGCGATCCGGACGGCAATCTCACCGCGGTTGGCGATCAGGACCTTGCGCACCTGCGTTGTCTCCTCATTTCGGCTGTGAGGAGTCTAGGTGAGAACGCGCCGGCCTGCCCGACTGGGCAGCGCAGCTCGCGCCGCGGTTTACGGACGGGCGCTGGCGCGCCACGCGCCAGGTCCGGGTGCCAGCTGCGGTCGCATCATGGCGGCCGGCGCAGACCAGTTGGAACGCGGCCGCCGCGGGCTGAACGCCCTGGCGCCCGGTCGGCTGGGGCGGGCGGTCAGCACGACCACTATCGCGGCCAGCTCGGCCGCGTCAGGCTCGCCGCGCACCACCGACAACAGCGCCCGGTTGCTGGCGGCCGCGGAATCCTCCGGCATGAGACTCAGCCTTTCGACTTGCCGACCCCAAGGCCGAACTGGCGATGCACCCTCGCCCAGAACGCATCTCGCAGCCACTCCCTGGCTTCCTGGTAGGAGCGGAGCGACAGGTTGAGCTCCTTCTCCGCGTCCACGAGCAGTTCCTTGTCGATGACTGGCGGCAGGATCGGTCCGGGCAGCAGGTCCCTGATATTGTCCTCGCCCCTGGTCAGGATCCACTTCTGGGCAACGTGCTCGCCGGCCTCCTCGACCCGTTCCCGGTCCGGTCCCAGCCGGGTAGCGGCCAGATGCGTGATCGGCATCGGCCTGGACATTGGCCGGCTCAGGTGCCGGTCACCGAAGACCTGGGCGGGCGATGGCGCACCCTGCGAGGTCTGAGCGGGCAAGACCTGGTCGGCTCGGGATGGCAGCGCCTCGGCGATGGCGGACTGGGCCGGCTCGGGCGAGATCTGGCGGGCGAAGAACGGCTCGATAAACGACCGCTCGAGCACGTCGACCGTGTCGGACTCCCAGACCAGCCGCTCTGCCTGATTCGTACCATATGGCGGCTCGACGCCCCATAGATGAATACGAACGCCGTACGCCTGCGCAGCCTCGACCGCAGGCACCATATCCTCGTCGCCGGCGACCAGGATCGCGTCGGTAATGGCCCGGTGCCGGGCCAGCGCCTCCATATCGGCGCGGATCTGCGCGTCGACGCCCTTCTGCTGGCCCCGGGCGTTCAGGTTGCCCAGGCGTAGCTTGACCCACGGCATCTGGGCTATGACCCGCTGGTCGATCGTGGGGACCCGGTCCCTGGCCGCGTCATACCAGTAGACCCGCAGCAGCTCGCCTCGGACGTGATCCTCCGCATGCCTGGTCAGGGCCTGGATGAGCTTGTCGGCGTCGACCCGGTACTCGCGCCGTGACGCGGCGCTGAAGAGCAGTTCCCCCGCAGATGCATAGATGTACCCGACATCGACCATGATGGCGTAGCGGGACAGCGATGGCAGTGGCGGTCCTGTCTCGGTCATAGTACTGACGACTCTAACCGCACTGGGGAGTGATGAGCTGCTAGAAGCCGTGACCGTAGCGCAATCGCCCGGTCACGATGAGCTGATCAAGTGCTGGTCAGCGCACTACAGCGGGATGTTTCCGTGCTTCTTCGGCGGCCGGGTCTGCCGCTTGGTGCGGAGGGCGCGAAGGGCGCGGGTCACCGACGAGCGGGTTTCGGCGGGCCTGATGACCGCATCTACATATCCGCGCTCAGCCGCTACGTACGGGTTGAACAGGGTGTCCTCATACTCGGCTGCTTTCTCTTTCCGCAGCGCGGCCCGCGCAGCCGGATCGGTGACCGCGGCCAGGTCGCGGCGGTACAAGATGTCGACCGCGCCGTCGGCTCCCATCACCGCGATCTGCGCGGTCGGCCAGGCCAGGTTGATATCGCCGCCGAGATGCTTGGAGCCCATCACGTCGTAAGCACCGCCGTAGGCCTTCCGGGTGATCACCGTGATCTTAGGAACGGTGGCCTCGGCGTAGGCATAGATCAGCTTGGCGCCGCGCCGGATGATTCCGCCCCACTCCTGGCCGGTGCCAGGCAGGAAGCCCGGTACGTCAACAAACGTCAGCACCGGGATGCTGAACGCATCGCAAGTGCGGACGAACCTAGCCGCCTTCTCCGACGCGTCGATGTCGAGCGTTCCGGCCGAGTGCATCGGCTGGTTGGCAACCACGCCGACCGATGAGCCATCGACCCGGCCAAAGCCCACGACGATGTTCTGCGCGAAGCCGGCGTGGATCTCCAGGAACTCGCCGTCGTCAAGAACATGCTCAATGATGATGTGCATGTCGTAGGGCTGCTGCGGGGAATCGGGAATGACGGCGTCCAGTTCGGCGTCGTAGTCGGTCAGTTCAATAGCGGTGCCGGAATCGACCCGAGCAGGGTGCACGGGCGGCTCGTCCAGGTTGTTGGACGGCAGGTAGGACAGCAGCTCGCGGGCGAAGTCCAGGCAATCCTGCTCGTCGGCGGCCTGGTAATGAGCGACGCCGGATTTCGCGTTGTGCGCGTGCGCACCGCCGAGCTCCTCCTGGCTGACTTCCTCGCCTGTCACCGTCTTGATGACATCTGGCCCGGTGATGAACATGTACGAGGTGTTGTCCACCATCAAGGTGAAGTCAGTGATCGCGGGGGAATAGACGGCGCCGCCTGCGCACGGACCCATGATCAGGGAGATCTGCGGGATCACTCCGGAGGAGATCACGTTCCGGTAGAAGATCTCGCCGTACAGGCCGAGCGCTACCACGCCTTCCTGGATTCGCGCGCCGCCGCTGTCGTTAATGCCGATCATCGGACAGCCGGTCTTCAGCGCATGGTCCATGACCTTGACGATCTTCTCGCCGTACACCTCGCCGAGGGAACCGCCGTTGACCGTGAAGTCCTGACTGAACACGCACACCGGCCTGCCGTCGATGGTGCCGTACCCGGTGACCACGCCGTCGCCGTACGGCCTGTTCCTTGCCATCCCGAAATCGGTAGCCCGGTGCCGGGCAAGCTCGTCGAACTCGGTGAAGGAGCCCGGGTCGAGCAGCGCGTCGATGCGCTCTCGCGCGGTCATCTTGCCCTTGGCGTGCTGCCGCTCGACCGCTCGGGCCGTGCCGGCGTGGATCGCCTCGTAACGGCGCTTCTCCAGGTCAGCTATCTTGCCAGCGGTGGAGTGCAAATCCAGCTGGACGGCGCGGTCCGGCTGGGCGCTCGCGGCCGCGTCGGGCGGCGAAACTGGATCGGTGGCCATGCCGGACAGGTTAGGGCAGAATCGCCGGACCGAAGTAACCGGGTTCTTGTTACTGATCGCGGTTTGCCGCGATTTTATCGTCAAACCGCGATCAGTAATGCCGGGCGCTGCCGCTCCCGGTGCCGCTGGCTAACTCGGTATGTTCGCTCCATGCACGAGCCCGATCCAGCCACTACGGCGGAGCCGCACCGCGCGCCGCTGGAAGAAGCCGCCTTGCGTGCCGCCGTCGTGACGCGCTCGGACCTGTGGTCCGACGTGACCGTGGTCGCCAGCACCGGGTCGACGAATGAGGATCTGCTAACTGCCGCCCGGGCTGGCGCCCCAGCGGGCTTGGTACTTGTCGCCGAGGAGCAGACTCGCGGCCGCGGCAGGCTGGACCGCGTCTGGCAGAGCCGGGCCGGAGCTGCCTTGACTTTTTCCGTTTTGCTGCGGCCGGTGCTCGTGCCGCCCGGCAGCCGCGGCTGGTTGCCACTGCTGGCCGGGGTGGCAGTAGCGGCCGGGCTGCGCTCGCAGGCCGGCCTTCAGGTCAGCCTGAAATGGCCCAATGACGTACTTGCTGGCGAGGCCAAGCTGGCTGGCATCCTGGCCGAGCAGGCAGGCAGCGCGATCGTAGTCGGCGTCGGCCTCAACGTCAGTCAGCGGCGTGACGAACTGCCCTCTGACCGGGCAACGTCGGTCTGGCTAGCAGGCGCGCCCCGGCCGGACCGGGCCGCGATCCTGGCGGCAGTGCTGGCTGAATTCGAGCACTGGTACCGGCGCTGGACCAGCGGTTCGCAGCCGGGGGACGCCGCTGCCAGCGGCCTGCGCGCCGAGTACCTCCGGTGCTGCGCGACCGTCGGCAAGGACGTCCGGGTCGAGCTGCCTGGCGGCGGCGTGCTAACCGGGCGCGCCTGCGACATCGATGACGTCGGCCGGCTACTCATCAGCGGACCGGCCGGGGTCCAGGCCGTCAGCGCGGGCGACGTCGTGCATGTTCGCCGAGCCGGTTGACGATCCGCCGGCCGGGACGCTCGCTCGCCAGCAGGCGGCCAGCGCGAGCGAAACCGTCTGCTGGGTGGCGCTGTTGCCGGACTTGCGGGCTGGACTTTTGGGGCGTTTCTAGCGGGAGTCGTCCCGGATGTCATGCCACGATGGAGTCATGGCGAGCACAACCGGACTTGCCGAGGGAGAAGAGGTCGTCCTGCGGCTGCATCCGCACTGGAAGACCGTGCTGCGGCCGGTCCTGATCCTGGCTGTCACTGTCGCTGCGTTGCTGGCCGTGCTGATCTTCCTGCCCGCCGGCCACGCCTCGGCCATCCCCAGGCTGGCGCTTGGCGTCATCGCGTTGATCATCGTGCTCATCTGGTTTGCGGTTCCCCTGCTGCGCTGGCGGACCACGAGCTACGAGCTCACCAACCGGCGGCTGAGGCTCCGGGCCGGGATCCTGGCCAGATCAGGCCGGGACTTCCCGCTGGCCAAGATCAGCGACGTGTCCTTTGCCCAGGGCGTGCTCGACCGCGTGCTCGGCTGCGGCCGCCTGATCGTTGAATCGCCGGGCGAGCACGGCGAGCTGGTGCTGACCGAGATCCCGCAGGTCCAGGACGTTCAGTCGACCCTGTTCCAGCTGGTCGGGAACGAGCAGGCCCGACTGGCCAGGGAACAGCAGTAAGCAGTCCCTGGTTAGCCTGAGAACCCGGAGACGATTTTCGAGGGGAACGAGGCCGCTTTCGTGTCAGACCTGCCTGCCCAGATTTCCGTCCGTGAGGTCGGTCCGCGCGACGGGCTGCAGAACGAGCAGCCAGTCGCCACGCAGGCCAAGATCGAGCTCATTAACCGGTTGTCGGCGACCGGGGTGCAGCGGATCGAGGCGGTGTCCTTCGTGCGCCCCGATGCGATCCCGCAGATGGCCGACGCTGACGAGGTGTGGCGGGGGATAGCGCGGGCCGAGTCGGTGCGGTACTCCGCGCTCGTGCCGAACCTGCGCGGCGCGAAGCGCGCCCTGGACAACGGTCTCACCGAGATCGAGGCCGTGGTCTCCGCCTCCGACACCCACAACCGCAAGAACGTGAACCGCAGCACGCAGGAATCGCTGGCCGAGATCGCCGAGATCATTGAGCTGGCTCATGGTCGCGGCGCTAGCTGCCAGGTCATCGTTTCGACGGCGTGGGGCTGCCCGTATGAGGGAGACATACCGGTCGACCGCGTGGTGGCCGTGGCCAGCCGCGCGGTCGCCGACGGCGCCGACACCGTTTCGTTCGGCGACACTACCGGGATGGCGACACCCGGCCGGGTGCGCAGGCTGGTCGGGGAATTCCGGTCAGCCCACCCGGACGCGGGCCTGAACCTGCATTTTCACAACACCAGGGGCACCGGGCTCGCGAACGTGCTGACCGCCCTGGAACTTGGGGTTGACGACTTCGACGCGTCCGTGGGCGGCCTTGGCGGCTGTCCGTACGCGCCCGGCGCCACCGGCAACATCGCCACCGAGGAACTCGTGCACATGGTCGAGGACATGGGCGTGGCGACCGGGATTGACCTGGAAGCCATGATCGACGCCGCAGCGGATGCGGAGCGGATAATCGGCCGCCGGCTGCCGTCTCAGGTGCTCCGAGCCGGACCCCGTTCCCGCACGATCATGGCGTGAGCACGGCGCCGCGTTCGCGGCGACGGTCAGCCGCGCGTACCTGCTCGTGACGAGGCCGGGCCCGCCGCTTCGGCGGGCCCGGCCGTTACGCGTCACCGTCTGGCTCAGCCCTCCAGCGCGCGCATGGCGCGGATGAAGGCCTGGCCGCGCGGGCTACCGACGCCGGTCATGTTGTTGTAGCCGGGCAGCGTGACCTGACCGAAGTAGCCGAACATCTTCGTGCTCTGGTCGTCGAACTGGGTCAGGACCTGGATGCCGCAGTTATACGGGTTACACGCCACGCCGCGGAACTCGGCCTTGGTGTGACTCGTGATCGGCAGCGGCTGGTGCAGCGCATATGTCCCCGCCAGCCGGTACAGCGACGGGTTGATGAACCCGAACGAGCGCCGCTGGCCTTGCTGTGCGGAGGCGACGATGCCGGCCACCAAGGGCGACGACTCGCTGGTGCCGCCGACGTCAATCTGGACGTAGACCAGCGGCTTGTTCGGATTCCGCGGCGGCACGAGCAGGCCGACGGCCATGCCGGTGAACGGATCGGCGTCGGCGCTGATGTCCGGTGCGGAGCGGACCTTGCCAGGGCGGTTCCCTTGCGCCTTGGCGAGCTTGGCCGGGACCACGCCCCGCTGGTAACCGGGCTGCGCCCACAGCAAGCTAGGGCCGCCGCCAGTGGCGCCCTGCTCGCCGACGAACACCCAGCCGCGGTGCACGGTAAGAATGGACTCGCCGGTCGACCAGCCTGTCTCGAACAGCCGGTTCAGGTGGTGACCGATGCCAAGGGTGGTGCCGCCGACGGAGATCGCGTACGGGCTGTCGGACGGCGACAGCACACCGGAGCCGTCGCCGGCAGAGAAGTACATGCCGACGCCCTCAGCGGCGGCGCGCAGCAGGAACGACGTCTCGATCCGCGTGTTGATCGGCGGCTGCTCCTCATCCGCGCCCTCCCATGAGTTCGAGGCCACGGTCGCGAGCGGGTGCCGGCCGGTTCCGTTCAGCACCGCGATGTCAGCGTTGAACAGGCCCTGCAGGCCCCCGTCGCCGTTGTTGCAGCCGTCGCCGCCCACCACGAGCTGGTTGGCGCCTGGTGCCATGTCGTAGGAGGCTTCCACGTCGAGCTGCTCTTCAACGAAGAAGAAGTCCGGGCACGACGCCGCGCGGCCGAGCGCCAGCTCGGCATACCGGCCGCTGTAGGGGGCCGGCATGTGCATGCGCGCGGCATAGTCCTGCAGCGTCTGGAACATGTCCGGCGCCAGGCCAAGCTCGATCAGCGCAACGGTCTGGCCTTTGCCAGTGGCCGTGGAGTTCATGCCGTAGGCCGCGCGCAATGGAATGGCACCGTAGCCGCACACCTGCGTCGGGAACTTGGTGACGCCGAAATGCTTCGGCATGCTCGTTGCGTAATGCTGGCCGTACCAGCGGGAGCAGGGCGTCTGCACCCTGGCCTTGGCTGCCTGAGCCACGGTCTTGGCCTCGTTCGGGCTGTGCGGCCTCGCGTTCGGCCGCTCCAGTGGCAGCTGCACCGCGGCGTTGTCGAGCCCGGTCACGCCGAGCACTCCGCTCGCCAGCGCGGCCGGAATGGTGACGGGGCGGTCATTGGACCGCAGGGTGTAGGGCCCGCCGGTGACCCCGTCCGATGGCCGGTAGTTCGTCAGCTGGACCTTGAAGGCCGCATTGATCGTGGTAACTGAGCCGGTAGCGCGGACGTAATTGCGCTGCGCGTCGGTGTGGACGGCGGAGAATCCCTGACCGCGCAGCCAGGACTCGACTTTGGCAGCCGTGGCCTTGGACGCGCCGAACTTAGCTGTGAACGCGTCCGGGCTCAGGTAGCGATGGAACAGCTTGTTACCAGGCGTGCTGACCGCGGTCGCGTACCGCTCGGCAGCTGCCAGGTTCGGCTTCAGCCATACCTGGACTGACAGTCGCACGGCGCCATCCACCGGGCCGATGGCCCTGCTGCTGCTGGTGAACGGTGCAACGCTGCCCGCCAGCCGGACCGAATGCGGAGACGGCGCCGCCCCGGCCGTTCCGGTGAGGCTGACAATCGTGAGGCCTGCCAAGGTAGCTGTCGCGCCGAGGCTGGCCAGCCATCGCTGTCTGGACACTGGCTTTCTTCTCCCGTCGAAGTGCTCGCGCCGGAGTTGGAGGCGCTGCCCCCCTAGCCGGCTTCCGCCGAGTCTTGGTCTATACCATTGCGAAGCACAACGAAAGGCTTGGGAAAGCTGAATGTTAAGTTTTGCCGAAGGGAAACCATCGAGGTCATTGACGGCAGCTTGCCGAGGCCAAGATTTTCCGGCACGCACTGCAGACGCGGCCGCGATGGCGCGCGGGGGCTAACCTCACGCGGTGCGGCTTTTCGGGGGTGCGCGGGGGCTAACCTCGCGCGGTGCGGCTTTTCGGGGCTGCACGGGGGCGGAGCCCCATGGGTATGTTTAACCGGGACTTGTCCGGGGACCTTGGCGGCGTTAACACACCGGTTGCCGCTAGGAGTCAAAACATGGCTATCTTAAGCCGCCGCAGGTATAGCTGGCTGTTCATCGTCTGGGTGCTGATCGGCCTGGTCGTGGCGTGGGAACGCAGTTACATCACGGTCGCCCTGCTCAAGCTTGTCCTGTCCGCGCTGCTGGTCATCTTCTTGTGGCCGCTCGTGCTGCTCGGGGTCAGCCTCCATATTCACTGACCGCGGCCTGCCGTTACGCTCGCCACCGTGAGCAGCACTCAGGACCAGGACCCAGCGGCTGGCCATCCGGAACTTGGCGAGATCAGGGCGCGGGTCGCCCGCGGCGGGCCCGAACGCTATCACCAGCAGGCGGCCGCGAGCGGCAAGCTGTTCGCCAGGGACCGGATCGCCGCGCTCGTCGACGCTGGCAGCTTTACCGAGGACGGGGCGTTCGCCAACGTTCTTGCCACCGAGCTGCCGGCCGACGGCGTCGTGACCGGCACGGCGACCATAGACGGCAGGCCGGTCGCGCTGATGGCCAACGACTCAACCGTGAAGGCCGGGTCCTGGGGCGCGCGGACCGTCGAGAAGATCATCCGGGTCATCGAGAAGGCCTACGCGGCTGGCCTGCCCATGATCTACCTGGTCGATTCCGCGGGCGCCCGGATCACCGATCAGGTACAGATGTTCCCCGGCCGCCGCGGGGCAGGCAAGATCTTCCACACTCAGGTGCGGGCGTCGGGGTCGATTCCGCAGGTCTGCGCGCTCTTCGGGCCTTCTGCGGCCGGCGGCGCCTACATCCCCGCCTTCTGTGACTTCGTGGCCATGGTGGACGGGAACGCCTCGATGTACCTGGGCAGCCCGCGGATGGTCGAAATGGTGGTCGGCGAGCACACCACGCTCGAGGAGATGGGTGGCGCCCGGCTGCATTGCTCGGTCTCAGGATGCGGCCATTTCCTGGCACGCTCCGAGGCCGAGGCCATCACTGCGGTGCGTGACTACCTCTCCTACCTGCCTGCCAACTGGCAAGAGCAGCCGCCCGTCCGCGAGGCCCGCGAGCCGAAGCCAGCCGATCTGCGCGCCATGGTGCCGGTCAGCGAGCGGCAGGCCTTCGACATGCGCCGTTACGTCCGCGGGCTAGTGGACTCGGACTCGCTGTTCGAGATACACGCCCTGTGGGCCCGGGAGCTGCTGGTCGGTTTCGCTCGCCTGGACGGGCAGCCGATAGGGGTGGTGGCCAACAACCCGATGTTCAAGGGCGGCGTGCTGTTCGTGGATTCCGCCGACAAGGCGACCAGGTTCATCCAGCTGTGCGACGCGTTCAGCCTGCCGCTGCTGTTCCTGGCCGACGTGCCTGGGTTCATGGTCGGTACAGCCGTCGAGCGGCAGGGCATTATCCGGCACGGCGCCAAGATGATCAGCGCGGTCTCGGAGGCGACCGTGCCCAAGATCTGCGTCATCGTCCGGAAGGCCTACGGTGCGGGCCTGTACGCCATGGCCGGGCCTGGGTTCGAGCCGGACGCGACCCTCGCGCTGCCGACGGCAAAGATCGCCGTCATGGGCGCCGAGGCCGCGATCAACGCGGTCTACTACAACCGGCTAGCGGCCATCAGCGACCCAACCGAGCGCGAGGCCGAGACCCAGCGGCTGCGGGAGGACTACGAGACCGACATAGACGTGCTCAGGCTGGCAGGCGAGCTGGTCGTTGATGACGTCGTCGAGCCGGAGGACCTGCGCGGCCAGCTGGTCCGCCGGTTTGCGGCCGCGCGCGGTAAGGACCGGTCGTTCTCACGTCGCCGGCATGGCGTGACGCCGGTCTGATCGGCCCGTCGTGACCGGCGCTGACCGGCCTTAGGATCAGCGTGGCCGGGCTGCGGCGGGAGCAGGTCGCGGCCCGTTACCTTCCTGAAACCATGGCCCAATCCGTCGCGAACCCGATTATTTGCGCAGGTCAAGGTCAAGGCAGCGGCAAGACATTGGCCGCCGCCGCGTTTTAGCTGACCGTGAATCGCCGATCGCGCCATACGATCAGTGCATGACCAGCGTGCTGCTCGCCGAGGATGACCCGGCAATCTCCGAACCGCTCGCCCGTGCGCTTCGGCGTGAAGGGTATGACGTCGACGTTGCCGCCGACGGGCCAGGAACCCTGGAGGCCGCCAAGAACGGCGGCATCGACCTGATCGTGCTCGACATCGGGCTGCCCAGGATCGACGGCCTGGAGGTATGCCGGCGGATCCGGTCATCTGGGCAGTCAGTGCCCGTGCTGATCCTTACCGCCCGCGCCGACGAGGTCGACACCGTCATCGGCCTGGACGCCGGCGCGGACGACTATGTCACCAAGCCGTTCCGGCTGGCCGAGCTGCTGGCCAGGGTCCGGGCCCTGCTGCGCCGTGGGGCGACCGAGACCAAGACCGTGCAGGGCGTCCGGGTGGATACTGACGCGCGGCGGGCCTGGCTCGGTGATACCGAGATCGAGCTGACATCCAAGGAGTTCGACCTGCTGGCGCTGATGGTCGCTGAGGCGGGCAAGGTGGTTACCCGTGAGCAGATCATGCGCCAGGTCTGGGATAGCAAGTGGTGGGGCTCCACCAAGACCCTGGACATGCATGTTTCCTGGCTCCGCCGCAAACTCGGCGACGATGCGCACAACCCGCAGTACATCACCACGGTTCGCGGCGTCGGCTTCAGGTTCGAGCGCGGCGACTGACCATACCCTGAGGTTATGGTTCTGGCCCGCAACGCCCGTGAGCGGCAGCGATGAGACGGCGGCTGCTGATCTCCATGATCGCGGTTGCGGTAGCGGCCGTGCTTGCCCTCGGCACGCCACTGGCCTTCGTGCTGCACCGTCTCCAGCTTGACGAGGTCAGCCAGTCACTGCAAAACGACGCCCATGGCGTGGCGACGACGCTGTACGAGCGGCTGACGTACGCCCCCCCGATCGACGCTGAGCAGGCCGCGCGCGTCCTGTCCGACCGGTACGTCGTGATCAAGGAGAACGGAACAACTCTCTACCGGGGCGGGGTGCGGCCGGCGCCGCATTCGTTCCGGTCCGCAACGGTAACGGTGGGCCCGTTCAGCGTGACGGTCGAGGCCAATGACTCCTACCTGTCTGGCGACCTGACCGGGGAACTCTTGCTGATCGGCGCAGTCGCGCTGATCGCGGTCGGCATCGCAGTCGTGCTCGGGCTGCTGTACGCCAGGAGGATCGTGCGGCCGCTGGACGAGCTAGCCGGTGCGGCCGACCGGCTCGGGTCCGGCGACTCCAGCCCGCTCGGTCGCAGGTACGGCATTCACGAGCTGGACCGGGTCGCGGAGGGGCTGGACAGTTCTGCGCAGCGGATCAACGACCTGCTCTCGGCCGAGCGCGACTTCGCGGTGGACGCGTCGCATCAGCTCCGGACGCCGCTGACGGCGCTGTCGATGCGCCTGGAGGAGATGGTGGCGGCGGCCGACTATCCGGATGTCGTGCGGGAGGAGGGCGTGGCAGCGCTGGCCCAGACCGAACGGCTAGCCGAGGTCGTCGGCCAGCTGCTCGGGCGGGCGCGCCGGACCGCCACTGGCGCGCCCACCGTGGCCAGCGTTGATGAGATAATCGGGCAGCAGGTGGTGGAGTGGGAGCCAGCCTTCCGCCGCGTTGGCAGGCGGCTGGCGCTGGCCGGAGAGAAAGGCCTGCTCGCCTACGCCACGCCAGGCGGAGCATCTCAGGTCATCGCGACGCTGCTGGACAATGCCCTGGTCCACGGTGGTGGCACGGTGACAATCAGGACATCGCGCACCCGGCGATCGGTGGTGGTGGAGGTCCGGGACGAGGGCAGCGGCGTACCGCCGGAGCTTGCGCCGCGTATTTTCGAGAGGAGCGTGAGCGGGTCGCCTAATGGCACCGGCCTTGGCCTGGCGCTAGCGCGCACCATCGCAGCGACCGATGGCGGACAGGTAGTGCTCGTCCGGCCTCGGCCTGCTGTATTCGCGTTCTTCCTCCCGCACGCTGCCGCTGACGTCGAGAAGCCCGCTGTGGTCGGACCCGCCTGAGGCGGCCCGTAGGCTACGGCACGTAGCCGATCAGGGGGATCACGAGGAGGCCGGGTGGGAACGGGTGCCGATGCCGACCGGCAGCCGGTAGTGGGCATGGTTGGCGCAGGACAGCTGGCGAGAATGACAGCGGCGGCCGCCATCGGCCTGGGGATCAGGTTCCGGGTGCTGGCCGCGGCGGCAGACGAGAGCGCAGCCCAGGTAACTGCCGGTGCGTTCGTTGGCGACTTTCGATCGGATGCGGACCTGGCCGCCTTCGCGGCCGACTGCGATGTGGTGACTTTCGATCACGAGCACGTCCCGCAGGAGCAGCTCGCAGCGCTTGAGCGCGCCGGTCACACGGTGTTGCCCAGCGCCGCCGCGCTCTGGTTCACCCAGGACAAACTGGCCATGCGGGAGCAGCTGACCAAGCTCGGCGTGGCTTGCCCGCGGTACCGGCCGGTGGCAACCGCCGCCGAGGTGGCTGACTTCGCCGAGCAGGTTGGCGGTGCCGGTCAGCCCGCCTGGCCGGTGGTGCTCAAGGCGGTGTCAGGCGGGTACGACGGGCGCGGCGTCTGGATCTGCGACAGCATCGCGGAGGCAGCGGCGGTGCTCTCGCATGGCGTCAGCATGATCGCCGAGGAGTACGTGCAGTTCGAGCGGGAGCTCGCTATCCTCATAGCCCGATCGCCGAGCGGACACGGCGCGGCATATCCGCTGGTCCAGACGGTGCAGCAGGATGGAATCTGCCGCGAGGTACTCGCACCCGCGCCCGGCCTCAACCCGGACCTCGCGGTTGACGCCGAACGGCTCGGCCTTGCGCTGGCACGCGATCTGGACGTCGTGGGCATGCTGGCTGTCGAGCTGTTTGAGACCCGGGGCGGGCTGATGGTCAACGAACTCGCCATGCGCCCGCATAACAGCGGGCACTGGACAATCGAGGGGGCCCGGACCTCACAGTTCGAACAGCACCTGCGCGCGGTGCTGAACCTGCCGCTCGGTTCACCTGTGCTAGCCGCGCCCGCCGTCGCGACGGCAAATGTGCTCGGCGGGGCCGACCCCGACCTGCGGTCCAGGCTGAATCACGTGATGGCCGCAGACCCGGCGGTGAAGGTCCACCTGTACGGCAAGCCGGTCCGGCCCGGCCGCAAGGTGGGTCACGTGACCGCGCTCGGCGACGAGCACGCCGAGGTTCGGGACCGGGCCAGGCGAGCGGCTAACTACCTGGCTACTGGAAGCGAGGATTATTGCCTACCCGAAGAGGAATTGTGACGGCCGGAAGAGGAGTCGTGCGGACCGGAGCGGGATGCCAATGAATGGCGCCGTCGTCGGTGTGGTGATGGGCAGTGACTCAGACTGGCCGGTTATGCAGGCTGCCGCCGATGTGCTAGCCGAGTTCGGGGTGCCGTTCGAGGCCGATGTCATGTCCGCGCACCGGATGCCAGTCGACATGATCAGCTACGGCCAGTCGGCTGCGGGCCGCGGCCTAAGAGTGATCATCGCCGGGGCAGGCGGCGCTGCCCACCTGCCTGGCATGCTGGCGTCGGTAACGACGCTGCCCGTCATCGGGGTACCCGTTCCGCTCAAACACCTGGACGGGCTCGACTCGCTGCTGTCCATCGTGCAGATGCCAGCCGGCATCCCGGTGGCGACGGTAGCGGTCGGCGGCGCCCGCAACGCCGGCCTGCTCGCTGTCCGGATCCTGGCGGTAAGCGATGCCGGCCTGGCTCTGCGGATGGGAGAGTTCCAGGCGGGATTGCGATCGGCCGCCCAGGCCAAAGGCGAGGCGCTGCGCGGCAAGCTCCAGCCTGGCGAGATCCCGGGCGGCGCGCCTAAGCCGGGCAAGGCCGTGTCAGGCTAGTTCCGCTCGACCCTGCAGTCCCGCCCGGCTGGCGCGATGCGCCGGGTCCAGCCGGCGGTTAGCGAGCGTATTTCATCACCATGTCGCCGACGCGCGGGAGCGCGGCCCCGACTTGCTTGACTGCACTGCCGCGCACAGTGCCGTACGCCTTGATGATTGTGGGTCGCCCCGACTCGGCCGCACGTGCGTCGGTCACCGAGAGCAGCGCCTGCGACACTTCGTCACCGCGCTTGGCCAGGTAGTCCCCGAACTCGGCGCTGCCGGAGGCGCCGAAGTCCAGCCAGTACGGCTCAAGCTTCGCCACCATCTCCGGGAGCAGGGACTCCACCATGTACCGGACGTGGCCGGGCATGAACGCGTTCACCGTCTTGTAGGCGATCCTGACCGCGCCTCCGGAGATGCCTGACTTTTCCGAGATCTCTTGCTCAATCAGCGCATAGCAGTCCGCGACCACCTTTGGCTGAGTATCGGGAGCGAGCAGGATCTCCTGAAGCGTCGCTGCCATGAGTATGTTCGTCTCCTTGCCGCTGGGCGGTGCACGTTGAATCGCGCCGGATATCCAGACCCCGTCCGTGACTAGACGGCGGACGGCCAGCGATGGTTTACCGCGTGCCAGCGGCGAATGCGTGGACCGCAGCATTTTCGGGAGACATGGCGGACGGAAGCGCCTCCCGGCGCACTCCGCTATCGCGGTACCGGTTCGCAGATAAGGCCCCACGGCTGGCCGTCGCGGCGAGTGAGCACGATGGTCGCGTTCCTGCCACCCTGCAGGGCAAGCCGGCGGCGGATCTGCGCTACGTCTCCGGCAAGCCCGCGCCTGCGGATGTCGGCAGCGCCGATGCCCAGCTCGCGCAGCTTTTGCGCAGCCAGTCGCTCATGCCACGGCATGGATTCGAGAACGCGCAGCGTCCTGGCGAACGGCGTGCTGACCGGACGGTCGAGGGACAGGAACGCGATCATGGGGTCAACCTGCCAGGCAGCCAAATCGCGCGCGAGTTCCTGCACCAGGACCGCTCGGGTGACGGCCGGGTTCGGGTCAAGCAGGTATTTGCCTGGCGGGGCCACCGGCACGGCCTCGCCCGGGCTGTCGACCAGAGTGTCGCCGGCCGGCAAAACGGAGGCTCGCCGCCGTGCGGTCGCCATCGCCGGGGACCACAGCAAGGCCTCCTTCAGGTTGCGGCCGACGGCGACGAACTCGATCTCCCAGGCTGCCGGGACGAGCTGATGTGGGATGCCGGGAGCGGACTTGATGCACACTGCGGGCACCGGACCGGCCAGGCCGAAGCAGAAATCGAGAGCGGGCTCGCTATCGCCGGCCCGCAGCCGGCGGCCATCCGTGCGGCGAGCTGGATCGATAAAGATGGCCTGGATACCGGCTGGCTCGCCGCGCGAAGCCGCCGTATTCGCGGCGAAGGTCAGGGTGCGCACGTCAGCGCAGACCGGCCGTACGGTAGCGGCAGGCGTCAGGACGGCTGCGTTCCGGCTGGCGTACCGCAGCGTTGCCAGGTCACCATCCACTGCAACGACACGACCGGCGGTTGCGGCCAGGGCGGCGAGGTTCCCGCCGATGCCGCAGCACAGGTCGGCGACCGCGGACAGCCCCGCGAGCCGGCGTGCATGTGCGCGGCGGTAACCTCCGACGAGGCCTGCTCAAGTCCAGCCCTGGTGAACAGCATCTCCGCCGCGCGGCCGAACTTCTCCCGCGCCGCCATCCGCAACGACTGCTGGGTCGGCGCCGCCGCAACCAGCCCGGGCGGGTAATGACCGCGCAAGTGCGCGTTTAGCCTGAGGGATGCCCCCGGGGTCACGTCGTACCCGGCAAGCAACTCCAGCAGCTGCTCGCCGGCGGGCGTGAGCAGCTCATCCGCTGCCTGGCTCATCGGCCCATCATCGCCTGCCGGGCGTTGGCCCTGGCACTAGGACGTCCTACTATCGAGGTCATGAGCCATGACTTTCCTGCCTTCGCGCTATCCGACGAGCACGAGGCGCTTCGCGAATCCGTGCGCGCACTGGCCGAGGACAAGATCGCGCCCTACGCCGCCAAGGTAGACGAGGCGGCCCAGTTCCCACAGGAAGCTCATGATGCCCTGGTCAAGGCCGACCTGCATGCCGTGCATATCCCGGAGGAGTACGGCGGCGCCGGCGCCGATGCGATTGCCACGGTGATCGTGATCGAGGAGGTGGCCCGGGTCTGCGCATCATCCTCACTGATACCGGCGGTCAACAAGCTGGGCACGGTACCCCTGCTGCTGTCGGGGTCGGAAGAACTCAAGCAGAAGTTCCTGCCGCCGGTCGCCAGCGGTGCAGCGATGTTCTCCTATGCGCTATCAGAGCCGGAGGCCGGCTCGGACGCGGCCGCGATGAGGACGCGAGCCGTCAAGGATGGCGACAGCTACGTGCTGAACGGCACCAAGCGCTGGATCACCAACGCGGGCGTATCTCGCTATTACACGGTCATGGCGGTCACCGATCCGTCCGCTGGAGCATCCGGCATCTCCGCGTTCGTCGTTGACAAGGACGATGGGGGCTTGTCGTTCGGCGCGCCCGAGCACAAGCTCGGCATCAAGGGCTCGCCGACCCGCGAGCTGTACTTCGACAACTGCCGGATCCCGGCCGACCGGCTCATCGGCGCCGAGGGCAGCGGGTTCCGTACGGCGCTCGCCACGCTCGACCACACCCGGATCACGATCGCGGCCCAGGCACTCGGCATCGCACAGGGCGCGCTTGACTACGCGACCGGCTACGTGCAGGAGCGGAAGCAGTTCGGTAAGGCGATCGCCGAGTTCCAGGGCATCCAGTTCATGCTGGCGGACATGGCCATGAAGGTTGAGGCCGCGCGGCAGCTGACTTACGCGGCCGCGGCCCGCTCCGAGCGCGCGATGCACGGCGACCGCGCCGCCGACCTCACGTTCATCTCCTCTGCCTGCAAGTGCTTTGCCTCGGACGTGGCCATGGAGGTCACCACCGACGCCGTTCAGCTACTCGGGGGCTACGGCTACGTCAGCGATTACCCGGTCGAGCGGATGATGCGAGACGCGAAGATCACCCAGATTTACGAGGGGACCAACCAGATCCAGCGCGTCGTGATGGCAAGACAGCTTTTGAAGTGATAATCATCCGGGCCTCGTTCCGTCCATAGTCCGTCGGCTACGGCGCGGCGCCCGGCGTCAGCGCTCAGCCCGTTACCTCCCGGACGCGGGCGTTCTGGTCGTCCAGCACGACCAGCGCCTTGCCGTAGGGCGCGATCCCGCACGGGGAGGAGAGCTCGGCTCGGGTCGCCGGGCCGCCGTCACCCAGGCCGTGATGCCCGCCGCCGGCCACAGTGTAGACCTGGCCGGCTGTCATCCTGATCCCGTAGAAGGTGCCGGATCGTTCCGCCAGCACTGCGACCCGGTTGTCCAGGGTGTCGGCGATGAGCAGATTCCCGGCCGCGTCTACCGCGATGCCGGATGGATAGCCGAACTCCGCGTCCGGCGCCACGTCGTAGACGTGCTCGGGACGCATCCGGACGCCGTAGAAAGTGCCTGCCTTCACGGCGATGACGGCGATCTCATTCGGTTCGCCGCTGGCAACCACGATGTTGCCTGCGTGGTCGAGCGCCAGCGCCAGCGGATACAGGCCCGTCTGACTCTCGTAGGTGGGGAACATGTAATAGATCCGGCCTGCCTTCATTGGCTGGCCGTAGAAGCTGCCTGTCTTCTCCGCGACCACCTGCGGCCCGCTCCCGGCGCCGCCAGCGATCAGCACATTGCCGTTCCGGTCAACGGTGAGGCCCCACGGATTCAGCGCCACGTGGCTCGCGGGTAGCCCGTTCCCTCCGGCGGTCCCGCCGCCGGCCAGGAAGTAGATGTGGCCGACGACCATGTTCCGGCGGTAGAACCGGCCCGTGCGGCTCGCGATCACCCGGACTCGGGCGTCATCAGCGACCAGGATGTTCCCGGCCTTGTCGACCGTCACGCCGCCCGGATCGGACATCTCGGCGCGGGTCGCGGGGCCATTGTCACCTGAGAATCCTCTTTCCCCAGTGCCGGCGACCGTATAAATGTGCCGTGCGGTCATTCTCAGCCCGTAGAAGACCCCGTCTCGCGCTGCGATGACGCGCACCCGGTTGTTGGCGGTGTCGGCGATCACGATGTTGCCGTTACCGCTGACTGCCAGCCCTGCCGGATCGGAGCAAGGGCCGAATTCCACGCTCTGGATAAGACATGCGAACGGGGATAGCTCAGCCCGCGTCGCCAGGCCGCCGTCTCCTGAGTAAGACACGTACCCGTTCCCGGCGATCGTGTAGAGATGGCCCGCGGACATGCGCCGCCCGTAGAACCTGCTGGTGCTGGCAGGCAGCACCAGCAGCTTGTTCTGCCCCTGGTCGGCGATGACCAGATTGCCCTCGTGGTCCAGGCTCACCCCGGCCGGCTGGTACAGCCTGGCCTGCAGTGCCGGGCCGCCGTCGCCGGTGCTGCCGGGGGGGCTGGTGCCGCCGCCGGCGATCGTGTAGATGTCCCCGGCGGTCATCTGCTGCCCGTAGAACCGGCCGGTGCTCTCTGCGATCACCCGGATCCGGTTGCGGGCCTCATGATTCAGCCTTGGCGACGCATTGCCCGAATCGCACACGATCAGGTTCCCGGCCCGGTCGAAGGCCACGCCCTTTGGCGAGTTCAGGCCGGCCTGACTGGCCGGGCCGCCGTCACCCAGGCCGCCGGTGCCGCCCCCGGCGATCGTGTAGATGTCCCGGGCGGTCATCTTGACGCCGTAGAACCGGCCGGTGCTCGCCGCGATCACCCGGATTCGGCCGTTGCCGTTGTCCGAGATCACCACATTGCCGGCCCGGTCGGTGGTCACGCCCCATAGCTGCGGCCCGAAGGTGGCGGCCAGGGCCGGGCCGCCGTCGCCGGCCAGGCCGGCCGGGCAGCCGTAGGGGGACGCGCCGGGACACTGCTGGCCGGCCAGCGGATAGACATGGCCGGGAACCATCGACCGCCCGTAAAAGGTGCCGCGGGCGCCGGCCAGCACGAAGAGCACGGCGGTCCCAGGCTCGTCGCCGTAATCGGACTGATACGTGGTCTGCGAGCTCACCAGCAGGTTGCCGTGCCGGTCCGCGTAGACCGTGTCCGGTCCGCTGAAGGAGCTGCCGCCGACCACGTAACTGCGCCCGGCCCGCATCTTGCGGCCGTAGAACGTCCCGTTGCTGGTCGCGATCACCCGCAGCACGTTGTTGCCGGTGTCGGCGTAGACCACGTTCCCGAACGGGTCCGTGGTCATCGCGCACGGATTGCTAAGCCCGGTCGTCCCGGTCCCCGCCACCGCGCTGAGCGCGTCGCTGCGCTGGTCGAGGCGGCGTACCCGGTCACCCGACCACTCGGTGAAGTACAGGCTCCTGCCGTCGGATGTCACCCCGCACGGCCCGGCCACGGCGATCATGCGCCCGGCGCCCGGCCCGCCCGGCCCGCCCGCGATCGTGCTGATGATGCCCGCCCGCGCGGACTGCGGTGTCACCGCGGTCTTGGCCGTGCTCGGTGACCCGGCCGCTCCAGCGGCCGCCACCGGGGCAGCGGTGACCAGAATGACAGCCGCCAAGGCGGCGAGAGCGATCCCGGTCTGGCGGGTCAATTCCATGATCATTACCGCCGATCTGCGTGGGCCCGGCACGCCAGTGCAACCATGCTTCCAGGCCCCGTCAGGCCACAACAAGGGGAGGCATCCCCACCACGGCACCCGGCCGGAACGCCGCGGTTGCTCGCAGGGCGCCTTGGGCCCGTCCGTGCGTCTGGGCCTCGGGCCGGTGCGTGCGTTTAGGCTTGGCCGGTGAGCGTTGTCGGTGAGGTGCTGGCTGGTTACCGCGCGCAGGGCGAGGCGGAACGGCGCGATCTGGAGCGAATGCTGGCACTCGCGCAAGCGGCGGCAGATCCGTGGCAGCGGTCGGCGCCGTTGCATCTGACCGCTTCAGCGCTGATCGTTCACGCGGACACCGGTCGCGTGCTACTTCGCTGGCATCAGCGGCAGCGGAGCTGGCTCCAGGTTGGCGGGCACGCGGATCCTGGCGAGGATGAACCCCTGAGCATCGCGCTGCGAGAGGCTGGTGAGGAGACCGGCCTGGCCGACTTGGTGCCGTGGCCTGATGAGTCGCTCCTGCACCTGGCTGTCGTGCCGGTGCCGGCCGGGCGCGGCGAACCTGCGCATGAGCACGCAGATCTC
>JBKQTJ010000235.1:0-3324 GCA_052143255.1 Streptosporangiaceae bacterium
CAGATCCGGCAACGCACCTGCTGTTACCCAGGCTGCCGACGCGCTGCTACGCGCTGCGACATCGATCACACCACGCCCTACGACCGAGGCGGCAAGACGTGCGAATGCAACCTTGCGCCGCTGTGCAGAAGGCACCATCGCGCTAAGCAAGCCCCCGGCTGGCAGCTGAGCCAAGATCAGCCCGGCCGGATGACCTGGCACCTGCCCCACCACCGCAGCTACGTCACCAGCGGCGAGGCGTACGTGGTCTGATGTAGCGCGAGGTCAACAGCCCATCACGGGTGGCGCCCGCCCGAGCCCGGCGTGACTAGGCCAGACTCGTACGCGACAACGACCGCCTGGGTCCGATCGCGCAGCCCGAGCTTGTGCAGCACCCGGCTGACGTGCGTCTTGACCGTCTCTTCGGTGACTACCAGCCGGGCGGCTATCTCCGGGTTAGACAGCCCCTCGGCCAGCAGCCGCAGCACCTCCGTCTCCCGTGGCGTGAGCACGCCGAGCGCGATTGCCGCCGGTCCGGTCCGCTTCGGCCGCAGGCGGGCGAACTCGCTGATGAGACGGCGCGTGATGGCGGGCGCCAGAAGCGCCTGCCCGGCCGCCACTACTCGCACGGCGTCGAATAGTCGCTCGGCTGTCACGTCCTTGAGCAGGAAGCCGCTGGCTCCGGCGCAAAGCGCGTCGTAGACGTACTCGTCCAGATCGAAAGTAGTCAAGATGATGACCCGCGGACTCGGCTCGTTGCCCTTGGTCAGCTGCCTCGTTGCCTGGATGCCATCGGTGCCTGGCATCCTGACGTCCATGAGGACGATATCGGGGTGCAGCTCACGACTCAGCCGCACGGCCTCGGCGCCGTCGGATGCGGTACCGAGAACAGTGAAGTCCGGCTGGGTATTGAGCAAAGCCGCAAAGCCGGTGCGGACAACCTGATGGTCATCAGCAACCACGATGCCAACTGCATCGCCGGGCAGGGTCATGGTGCGTACTCCTCGGACTTGGCCGGCAACGTCGCCTCAACTAGGAAGCCACCACCATGAGCGGGGCCGTCGTGCAGCTCGCCGCCCACGGCTGCCGCCCGCTCGCGCATCCCGAGTAGCCCGTGCCCGGTGATCGCCGGCTGGGCGCCGGCTGGTGGCGGACCGGGGCCGTTGTCGCGAATGCGAAGGTGCAGCGCGTCGTCGGCGAAATGCAACTCGACATCCACGGCTGCGCCCGGCGCGTGCCGTCTGGCGTTGGTGAGCGCTTCCTGGACGATGCGGAAGGCAGCCAGTTCGACGCCAGGATCCAGCGCCGTAAGCCAGCCCCGGACAATCAGCCTGGCGCAGATCCCCGACGTCTCCCTGGTCTCGTCAAGCAACTCGTTGAGTTGCGCCAGCCCTGGCTGCGGGCGCAGCTCCGCGCTGGGCTCCTCGGTGTCCTCCCGCAGCACGCCGAGGAGTCGCCGCATCTCGGTTAGCGCGGCCCGGGCCGTGTCGCCGATCGCCGACAGCCGATGCGCCCCCTCGGCCGGCATGCCGGGCGTCGCGAGCCTGGCAGTCTCCGCCTGAACGGCGATCATTGAAATGTGGTGTGCCACGACATCGTGGAGCTCCCGGGAGATACGCGCGCGCTCACCGCGTGCGGAGTGTTCGAGCAGGGTGCCGGCGATCGCCTCGCGAGTCGCGGTGTGCTGCCTGGCCACGCTCAGGAACTCCCTGCCCGCTCCTATGCAAGCTGCCACCGGGCCGAGCGAGGCCGCAAGGACGGCCAGCACGAGCGGTCCTGCGCCAGGCGGCGCTGGCCGCGGAACGGCCGCACGATCCGCAGCAATGACCAGTCCGAGTGCCAGGAACGGGAGGGCAAGACATGCGGCCAGGATCTGCGGGCCACGGCGGCCCAGTTTGTACATCACAATCAGCTGCGCGGCTAGGCCCGCGGCGGTAAGCAGATGGAACGCCGCCAGCGACAGCAGGTTCGCGGCGCAGATCGTCACCGCCACCACGGTGGGCTGAGCCCTCGCAAACCCGAGCGGCAGCGTGGCCACCAGGCTCGGCAGCACCAGGATCACCGAGGCCAGCAGCCCGCCTGCGTCAGCGAGGCTGCCGCCTACGGTCAGTGCCGCCCAGATGGCCTGAGCTACCGCCAGCGCGGCGAGCGCACCCGCGGTCGCGACAGCCGCATCCGGATTCGCGCTGACGCGTCGTGCCTTCGCGGCATAGCTGCTGCGCCAGTCCGCTGGTAGGCCCATGTCACCAATTCTCCCCGGACAGCGGGCCGTCTGGCATCCCTCGCGACATTCACCTCGCTGTCACCCCTCCGGGGGACACGGCTACGTTCCCATCCCTCGCCGGAGCGGCATCGAAGAGCGCTCCGAGGCGTGACGACCAGGCAGTCGCGGAACCATAGCCTTCCAAACATGGAAGCGACGATCGAAGTTACCGGCCTGCGCAAGCGGTTCGGGACCGAACTGGCGCTGGACGGCATGTCTTTCAGTGTCCAGCCGGGTCAAGTCACCGGTTTCGTCGGGCCGAACGGCGCAGGGAAGTCCACCACGATGCGGGTGATCCTGGGACTGGATGCGCCCGACGCCGGCCACGCCCTCATCAGTGGCAAGCCGTACCCGAAGCTGCGGCATCCGCTGAGCCACATCGGCGCGCTGCTGGACGCCGCCGCGCTGCAGCCCGGCCGCACCGCTCGAAACCACCTACTGTGGCTGGCTCACTCGCAGGGCCTGACCGGCCGACGGGTCGACGAGGTCATCGAGCAAGCCGGGCTGGCCTCGGCTGCGCGGCGCAAGGCTGGTGGCTACTCGCTGGGGATGCGGCAGCGGCTGGGCATCGCTGCGGCGATGCTCGGCGACCCGCCGGTGCTGATGTTCGATGAGCCGTTCAACGGCATGGATCCCGAGGGCATCGTCTGGATGCGGGGACTGCTCAGGTCCATGGCGGCCGAGGGCCGCGCCGTGCTGGTGTCCAGCCACCTGATGAGTGAGTTGCAGGACACCGCCGATCACCTGGTCGTAGCGGGCCGGGGCAAGGTGATCGCGGATGCCGCCGTGGCCGAACTGATCGCGGCCGCGTCGGGAGACCGGATCATGCTGCGCACGGCGGCGCGGACAGAGGCGACAACAGTCCTTGCGCATGCGGGCGCGACCGTCGCCTCGACTGGGCGGGACACGCTGGCGATCTCCGGCCTGACAGCAGAGCAGGTCGTCGCGCTGCTGGGAGAGGCCGGTGTCACCTTCTCCGAGGTAACCGCGCACCATGCGTCGCTTGAAGAGGCGTACATGGAACTGACCAGGGATGCGGTCGAGTTCCGCGCCCAGCCCGCAGAGGAGAAAGTCCGATGACC
>JBKQTJ010000236.1:0-25929 GCA_052143255.1 Streptosporangiaceae bacterium
CCATGAGTGGCTGGCGGCGGTACGGCAAGGAGCGGCATCCGGCTGGGCTAAATTTCGGCGACTGCTTCACTTACGCACTCGCGGAGCAGACCGGGCACCCGGTGCTGTGCACCGGCGACGACTTCGCCGCGACAGATATCGCCGTCGTGCGCCTGCACCCCACTACCGAGGCGGCCAACGCAGAGCTAGGGCAGCGGCATGTCCAGGAGCACGACTGACGCGGTGACGCTCTGCCGCTAACCGCGCAGAGGCTGGTTACGCCTTCTTGGCGCGGCTGGGTGCAACCCGGGGTGGCTCGCCCGGCTGCTTGGGGTAGACCGGCGGCCACGGAGCGTCAAGCAGACCCGCCGCCGTATCTCGCTCGTGCATCGCCAGGAACGGCTCGAGTGACTGCGGGTTGTCATTCATCGGCAGCCAGGGATCGCCGACCTGCTCCAATCGCGCTGGCAGCGATGCGATGGTGAACTGGTCCGGATGAATCTGGTCTATCTCGTCCCAGCCGACCGGGGTGGAGACCTGCGCGCCGGGCCGCGCCCGCACCGACCAGACGCCGAACACGGTCTTGTGCGGCGCGTTCTGGTTGAAGTCGACGAATACCCGCTGGCCGCGCTCTTCCTTCCACCAGGCAGCCGTGATCAGGTCCGGCCGCCTGCGCTCCAGTTCGCGGGCGATCGCCACTGCGGCACTGCGCACCTGGTAGGAATTCCAGCGCGGGGCCAGCCGGATGTAGACATGCAGGCCGCGGTTACCGGTTGTCTTCGGGTACCCGGTGACCCCGGCCTCGTCGAGCAGCACGCGCAGTTCGGCGGCCGCCCGCTGGATGTGACTGAAGTCAATGCCGGGCGTCGGGTCCAGGTCGATCCGCAGCTCATCGGTGTGCTCCGGGTCGCTGGCCAGGTAGGGCCAGACGTGAAAGCCCAGGCAACCGAGGTTCACCGCCCACAGCACGTGGTCCAGGTCGGCCGCCACCAGCGCCTCGGACGTGGTGCCGTTGGGTGTCGCGACCGTCGTCGTCTGCAGCCAGCCCGGTTTGTTCTTAGGCACCCGCTTCTGGAAGAAAGACGGTCCGCTGGCGCCGTCAGGAAACCGCTGCAACAGCACCGGCCGGCCGCCGATCGCGCGTAGCAGCGGCCCGGCGACCCGCGCGTAATATTCGGCCAGGTCGCCCTTCGTCTCACCCCGCTCAGCGAAGTAGACCTTCTCGGGCGAGGTGATCAGGTCCATGACCCGATGCTAGCCAACTGCTGCCTGCCAGCATCTACCTGCCAGCATCGTAGGGAGGGGAACGGGGCCTGCTTGAAGCGGGGCCACCACGCAAGCTGGCCCTGTTCGGAGAATATGGTGGGGTTCCCAGCCGGAATTCGCTCGCTGCAGCGGGGAGTCATGACCAACCCAGACCTCAGCCGAAGGCTTGCCGAGATAGCCGACCAGCCCAATGGCGGCGCCGCGGCGGCCAAAACCCTGGCGGAGTGGCTCAGCGCCGACCAGCCGTTCGTCGACAGCGCGGAGCTCAGGCGGTTCGCCGCGCTAGCGCCCGCCGGGCTGATCGTCGACTCCTTCCGGTGCGATATACCGTTCGGGACCGGCGGCCGTCGCGGCCGGGTCGGCATCGGGCCGAACAGGATCAATCCGCGCACGCTCGCGCTCACCGTCGCCGGGCACTGCGAGTTCCTGCGCCAGATGGCCGGGAGCTCGGGCCTGACCGTGGTGGTTGCGAACGACACCAGGGAGTTCACCGACATCAGCAACACGCTGACCTTCATGGGGGATGATTGGTCTCTGCTGGGCACCACCGCGCGCAGCCTGGCGCAGCTCGCTTGCCAGATCTACGCCGTCTACGGCGTTCAGACCTGCATGCCAGCGCCGGAGGACCCAGACGGCTACATGCCGACGCCCGAACTGTCGTTCGCGATCAGAGAACTGGGCGCGGCAGGGGGGCTGAACGTATCTGCGTCGCACAACCACCCCGATGACAACGGCTTCAAGGTTTACACGCCGACTGGAGGCCAGTACTGCCCGCCGGATGACGCGAACCTGGCGCGTGCCGTCGAGCAGGTCACGCTCGATCCGCGGATCGAGGAGCTCATCGCCAAGCAGGCCGGCGCGGCCGCGGAGATCTCCGCAGACGTGCATAAGAAATACGTGAGCATGTACACCAGCCGGGACGCCGAGATCTGCGCGTCCTCGGCGGCCATCCGGTCTGGCGTGCCGCTGGTCTACACACCGCTGTGCGGCACCGGGCTGGCGAGTGTCGGCGAGACCCTGACGGAGGCTGGCTACCAGGTACACGTACCGCGCGACCAGTACCCGGACGGGTCGTTCGCGCCCATCCCGCTGCGCTCGCCGAACCCGGAGATCCCTGGCGTCACCGACCCGGCGATCGGGTTCGCCGCGGAGTCCGGGGCCGAACTAGTGCTGTCCACTGACCCCGACGCAGACCGGCTCGGCGTGGAGGTACGTCTCGCAGACGGCTCCTGGCGGCACCTGACTGGCAATCAGATCGGCGCGATTATCGCCTACTTCCTGATCGCCGACCCAGCAGGCCCGCGGCTGTCCGGGCCGTTGATCACGACGGTCGCCACCAGCCGGGTGCTGCGTGCCATCGCCTCGCTCGGCGAAGGCGTCGCCGTTACTGACGATCTGATGATCGGGTTCAAATTCATCGGCCAGCAGCTGGACCTGGCCGAGCAGGCGGGTGCCCGGGCCGATCTGGTGCTGGCCTCGGAGGAGAGCCACGGCTACCTGACCACGACGGAGCTGCGGGATAAGGACGCAGCCTCGGGCGCGTACATCATCGCGCACCTGCATGCGCTGCTGCACAGCCTTGGCCGGACGCTGTGGGACTACCTGATGGAGGCGTTCGCTGCGACCGGGGTGCACATCGAGCTTGGCCGCTCGCTAGTGCTGCTGGGAGCCGACGGCGCGGAGACGATCAGGTCGGTCATGCAGTCACTGCGGGAGCGGCCGCTTGAGTCGCTGGGCGGTGAGCCGGTCCTGGTCCGGCACGATTTCCTGGTGGACGGCACCGACGGGCCGCTGACCGAGGGCGAGAAGGCCGCGCGCGACGTGCTCGAGCTGATCAGCGAGCATTACCGGATCGTGGTCCGGCCGTCCGGCACCGAGGCCAAGCTGAAGTACTACTTCGACTACCGGGAGGATCCGCTGGCTAGCGGCGAGGCCGGCGATCCCTACGCGGCCGGCGCTGTCGAGGCCGCCGCAACTTCGCGATTTGCCCAGCTGGAGCCGGTGGTGCGGGCGCACTGCTCGGCTGTTTACGCCGACCTGGCCAACCGGGCCGGTTACGAACTGTCCGCCGCCGCACTCGAGCTGCCAGACGTCATGCCGGTACAAGACAAGGTCGGCCGCTGACTTTCGCGACACCGAGATACACCGGGCACTCAGTTAGGCGGGCACAGTTTGGACGACCGAGCGGGCCAGCCGGCCGCTGCTAGCGATCTAGTCGACGTGGCGGCGCTGGTCACCGCGTACTTCAGCGAGCACCCTGATCCAGCCGAGCCGTCCCAGCAGGTCGCATTCGGCACCTCGGGGCACCGTGGCAGCGCGCTGCGACGGTCCTTCAACGAAGACCACATAGCCGCGACGACGCAGGCGATCTGCGAGTACCGGGCTGGCGCCGGTGTCACCGGGCCGCTGTTCATGGGCCGGGACACACACGCCCTGTCCGAGCCAGCCATGGTCACCGCGCTGGAGGTGCTGGCCGCTAACGAGGTGTCGGTGCTGATCGACAGCCGCGACGGTTACACCCCGACCCCTGCGCTGTCCCGTGCGATCCTCGAGTACAACGACGGGCGGACGGCGGGGCTAGCCGACGGGATCGTCGTTACCCCGTCGCATAACCCGCCGGAAGATGGCGGCTTCAAGTACAACCCGCCGGACGGCGGCCCAGCAGGCACCCAGATCACCTCAGTCATTCAGCAGCGGGCCAACGAACTGCTCGGCGGGCAACTGCGCGAGGTGCGGCGGGTACCGCTGGCGACGGCGCGGGTGGCGGCCGGGAGGTTCGACTTCCTGGCCGAGTACGTCGCCGCGCTGCCGACCGTGGTTGACATCGAGTCGATCAGGTCCGCGCGCGTCAGGATCGGCGCGGACCCGCTCGGCGGCGCCAGCGTCGCGTACTGGGGCGAGATCGCCGACCGGTACAAGCTCGACTTGACCGTGGTGAACCAGCTAGTAGACCCGACGTTCCGGTTCATGACGCTGGACTGGGATGGCCGGATCCGGATGGACTGCTCCTCGCCCTACGCGATGGCGTCGCTGATCGGCCGGCGGGCGGATTTCGCGGTGGCGACAGGGAACGATACCGACGCCGACCGGCACGGCATTGTCACGCCGGACGCCGGCCTGATGAATCCCAACCACTTCCTGGCCGCGGCGGTCGACTACCTGTTCCGCCACCGTGATGGCTGGCCGGCCGGTGCCGCCGTCGGTAAGACGATGGTGAGTTCGGCGATCATCGACCGGGTAGCCGAAGACTGCGGCCGGCTCCTTGACGAGGTCCCGGTCGGCTTCAAGTGGTTCGTGCCCGGCCTGCTGGACGGCAGCGTCGCGTTCGGCGGCGAGGAGAGCGCTGGCGCATCGTTCCTGCGCCGGGACGGCCGGGTATGGACGACGGACAAGGACGGCATCATTCTCGACCTGCTCGCCTCGGAGATCATGGCGGTAACCGGCAGCACGCCGAGCGAGCTGTACCGGTCGATCACCGCCCGGCTCGGCGACCCGGCCTACGCCCGGATCGACGCGCCTGCGACCCGCGAGCAGAGGGCGGTCCTCGCGAAGCTGTCGCCGGATCAGTTCCGCGCGGCTGATCTGGCCGGCGAACCGGTGCTAGACCGCATCACCAGGGCGCCGGGCAACGGTGAGCCGCTCGGCGGGATCAAGGTCGTGACCGAGTCCGGCTGGTTCGCCGCCCGGCCGTCGGGTACCGAGGACGTCTACAAGCTGTACGCAGAGTCGTTCCGTGGTCCAGGTCACCTGGCCCGGATCCAGTCCGAGGCGCAGGAGCTCCTGGCCGGGGTGCTGCAGTAGCGCAGCCACCGCATGATCACGTAGATAACCGGTCGTGGGACGACTGGTTGTTTACCTGATCACGGTTATCTCTGCGTCGGCCAGCCGGCAGCTCGTTGATCGTGACCGTGCTGCCTGCCGGGCTGATCGTGCGGGTACCGGCCTGGGCCTGTCGCCGCATCGGGCTAACGTACTGGTGGCCCGCTGGCGCGGGGCAGGCCGGGCTGCTGGACGGCTTCCAGCTAGCAGCACTTCGGCCACGAGCTGCGGGTTGTCGGTCATCGGCACGTGTCCGCAGTGCGGCAGCATAACGAGGTTCGCCTCAGGCAGTCGCGCCTTGGCCACCTGAGCCTGACGAAGCCATAGCAGGTGATCACGGGTGCCCCAGGCGATCGTCACCGGCACATCGGCGGGGATAGGGCCGGTATACGAGACTGCTGCTGCCAGGATCGCGTCTACTGCGGCGCGGGCGGTCAGAAAGGCGGCCATGTCGCCGCGGGCTTGCTCGGGCGTGACCTTGGACGGCTTGCTGACAATCGCCGCGTAGATCAGTGCTCGTCCTGGGGTGCTGCGGGACAGCGCCGGAGCCAGTGGCTCAGCGAGCGTTCCCGCCACCTGCATGACCTTGCAGACCGCCTTGGCATACGCCAGCTCACGCTTGGTCGTCCAGAACCCGGCCGGGGCAATTGCCGTCACGCTGGCAGCGCGGCCGCGTGCCGCCGTCTCGAGTGCTATCCGGCCGCCCAGCGAGCTCCCCGCCAGGTTCGGGCGGTCGAGTCCCAGCTGGTCAAGAAGGCCGATGATCTGTCGTACCAGGGCCTCGGGCACCGATTGTCCGGCGGCATTCAGCGGCGGTGACTCACCATGCCCCGGCAGGTCGACAAGAATGAGCTGACGGTACGGCGCGAGCCGGTCCAATACCGCGCCCCATGCCTGGCGCCGATGCCCGATCCCGTGCAAAAGCACCAGTGGTTCGCCCGACCCGATCCGCTCATAGGCCAGCCCCACATGAGTTTCTTGCCCCCCAGGGACCCCAATTACACCTGGGGCACCTGCAGAGCGTGGTGCCCCAGGCGCCATTCTCGGGACGGCGCCCGGGGCCACTATTGCGTCAGCACTGCCTATTCGTGGCGAATTGTCCGTGGACTGTATCGCCGCGCCGTCGTCAGTTCACGAAGACGTGCGGGTTGCCCTTAACGCTCGTGTCTAGGACTGGACCGAACGTCGCGGAGAACGTGCCGTTCGGCGGACATGCCAATGGTGAGGCCGTCCGGGTGAACTTCTGTTTGCTGAAGCTAATCGTTTGTGCCTTGTTCGAGGCAGTTCCCTTTGTGGTGCTCGCCTTGTACGTGCAGGAGATCGTTCCGACTGAGGTGTTGAGGGTGATCGTGGTATTCGTCCCGGAGACCGTCACCACGCCTCCCTTGGATTGAATCGTCGTTGGGTAAGGGAGCTTGTTGAGCTTGACGCTCTTCACTCCGGTTGCCCCCGGGATCCCCTTGACGGTGCAGCTACTAAAGGTCTGAGCAGTGAGATTCTCGTGGGCGGTGCCGGGGCTTGACGGGTTCTTGATGACCTTGTCGGTGAACATCACCTTCTTGCAGGTGACCCCGTTTTTGCCGCTGGTCAGGAAGGTAGCCGTGGTCTTGGCTTTCAGGCTGGCCTTCAGGATCGCGCCTACCTTCACGTTCGTCCCGTTAGGCTTGCCGGTGGTCAGTACGTCGTGAGTTGCCGCGGACGCGGCCGTCATCGGGAGGACGGCCAGTAGGGCTGCGGCGGCCGCCGCCGCCGGAAGCAGCAATTTGCGCATGTGTATCTTCCTTCCTCTGTTGAGCTTTGGCGGGTCGCGCTGACTCGCCAGGTCTGCCGTTTGCACGATTTGCCGAGCCAGATTCGCTCCTTCGTCTCCATCTGTAGCTACCCCGGTCGGTCAAATGCCAACGAGGGTCAAGCCGGTGGCCTGCAACGAGTCCGAGATGGCGTAGGGCTGATGAGCGACCGCGTTCGTAAACACCATGTTGCGACGCACATCCAACGGCGGGCTCTTCGGGGTGAAGGTCACTTTGACGCCGTTCAGCTCGCCGGAGAGCTTCGTCGTATAAAACACGACATGGCCGGTGAAGTCGAAAGATGATCCCATCGTGACCAGCGACTGCTTCGGCCGATTTACCGACAGCACAGCGCGTCCGGAGAACGTCATGGAGTTCATGCTGAACATGAGCATCGGCACGATGCCGCGCGCCGTCGGCACGTTGGCGACTCCGTCGAACGACACCTCGGTGAACGCCAGGGACTGAGCTGCGATCGTGGACTTGACTGCCGAGGCCGTCAGCGCCGCATCAATGGTCTTGATATGCCGGCGCGGCGACCGATGCGAAGGCGCCGGAGTCGGGCTCACGCTCGGCGTGGGCGTGGGCGTCGCAGTCGGCGTGGGAGTCGCAGTTGCCGTCGGCGTGGCGGAGGGCGTCGGCGTGGCAGTCGGTGCCGGCGTAGAACTCAGCGTCGATGTTGGAGTTGCCGGTCGTGGAGTTGCCGATGTGGGAGCCGGAGTGGCGGCCGCGGTTAACGACGGGATCTGGCTGGTTGCGGGATTCGCGGTTAACGAACTGGCCGGCTTCGCTGGCCTGGGTGCCAGCTCAGCGGCAAGCGCTGCCAGCGACGATCCGGGCGCCGGGGGCTGGTGGCGCGGGAGCGCGACGAGCATGACGAGCATTGCTGGTATTGCGGAGATCGCCAGGATGGCGCTGCCCTGCCGCGCGGTGCCGCCTCGCGGGTCACCGGCTGCTTCCGCGGGCGGCTGGCTGCGCGCGCCCTGATCGTCTTCAGCCGCCGCGCCGGGCTCAGGATCGTGGAGTATCAGGCCCAAGCCCTCGGACGGTGGCTTGGTGGGTCGCTCCCTGGGCACAGGCGGCGCAGGGCCCGGATGCGCGCTCCTAGTCCAGGCGAACGCCAGGCTGCCGCCGATCAGTCCCAGCAGCATACCCACGAAGAAGCCGCCCAGGTTGGACGTGATCCAGGAGCCGAGAGACAGCAGTATTGCGAGAATTGAGTAGAATGTCTGCTGTACGGGATGAAACAACAGCAGGATCCCGCACAGGACGAGGATCACGGGGACCAGGTAGCCGGCCAGGCCCTGCAGTCCGATGTGAATGACGATAGGCAAGGGCGCCTTCTCGGACAGCAGTATCTCGGCGCCGCCCAGAATGATCAGCAGCGCGCCCCAGAACGGGCGAGTGCGGCGCCACCGACGCCAGGCGAACAGCGTGCGCCTGACCGGACCCGCTGCTACGACATCAGTCCGGCCGGACGCCCTGTCCGGCCCGGCACCAACTCCGGATGCGGCCAATGGTCAGCAGGAACGGCCGAAACTGAGACTGAATCCCGGCAACGTGAAAGTGCCCGCCGTGGTCGCGTAGGCATGCTGCCGCAGGTGATTGATCGTTATCGACGATGCCGCCAGCGAGAAGTCGCCGACCGGGCCCCTGATCCCAGGCACCTGCGTGAGCGTGCTGGCGTCCTGGCCGATCGTGACGTGGTTGAACGTGGCGTTGCCGCTGAGCCGGTCAGCGTCCACCACCAGGTCGCTGGCCGAAACCGGCTGGCTGCCGCCGCCGGCAGTGATCCTGAGCGCGAGGCCGCCTAGCTGGACGCTCTGGCACAGGTGGCTCAGAGTTGCCGACCGGATGGCGTTAGCGGCGAGCACGATCTGGTTGGTGCCGCCCGGCAGGACGTTTCTTATCGAGTGATCCAGCACGCCGAATTGCTCGAATCCCTGTCCCTTGAGCTGCGACGCGGTGACGGTGAACGGAATCCCGGAGATGCTGAACGAGACGGCTAGTACCGCCTGCGCCGTCAGCACCGCAAGGACAGCCGCCAGCGCCAAGGCTGGAGCCAGGATAAGGGCGAAACGCCGCCAGCGAACCTTCCCGTATCCACTAAGTGCCGAGTTCCCCGACAAATCAGTCCAACTCCTTCGAAGCTCCGCGGCTCAGCGGCCACCGCTCCAAGAGCATGCCCACGAGCCTATCAACGAGGACGTCGCAGGGCGTGATCTATCCCACACGAATCGCGACTAGACATGGCCAGGCATCGCCAGCCAGCCGGTCCGCTAGCCCGCGGTTAACGGACCGCGATCTGGCTGAGGCCGGGAAGCGGAATCCCGAGGCTGTCAACGTGGTGGCTGACCGCGTTGACGGCGACGAGCTTGCCACCCCTGCCTGCAACGAAGAGCCACCGGCTATCCGGCGACCAGGCGAGCATTTGGCTCGAGGTTGCCTCGGTTACCGGCGCGGCGACGGCTGTAACGGCGCCCGAGCCGAGGTCAATGAATTTGAGCAGGACATGTCCGTATCGCCCTGCCTCGATAACCGCGGCGGTCGAGCCGTCCGGCGCGACGACGCCGGGCTGCGACGGCCAGGGCCAATTCACGATGTTCACCGGCGGGCCGGGCAAGACTCGCCGCGTGCCAGTAGCAACGTCGATGACGACGTTGCGGCAATGACCCTGATGGCAGGCCAGGCCGAGCCACCGGGCCGGGCCGATGGCGACCACGAGGGCGCCGACACGGCGTAGCCAGCGTGGTCCCACGTCGAACTGCTGGCCATGGTCGTCGAACAGCAGAAGCTCACCCCGGCCGTCGGCCATGGCCGACTGGACTGCCCAGTGCCGCGGCAGCGTGACTTGCACGCCGGTTACCCGGCCATCGTCGGCGACCAGTGGCAACGTACTGCCGCCGCGGTTGCTGACGACCCACTGCTGCGCCGGGTTAGGGCCGGGCAGCAGCAGGGCGCCGCGCGCGAGGATGCCGGTGAGCGCGCGAGCCGGGCGGCCGTCCGGCACTAGGTAACCGGGAACATTGTCGAGCGGCCTGATGATCGCCTGATGCGGCCCGACGATGAAGGAAACGGGGCCGCTGCCTTCCTGCGGCGGCAGGAAGGTGCGGGTGATCTGGCCGACATTCAGCTGTATCGCCACCACGCTGTCCGCTGCCAGGCCGAAAAGTTCCCAGTCTGCGGTCACCCCGAGCAGCGGGTGGCCGACATGGGTGATCTTCAGGGCCGGCGGTGGCGGCCGCGATGGTGACGGGGCCGGAGGCTTGGCGTGCGGGGCCGATTGATGAAGAACGGCGAAGACAGCGCCAGCCACGAGGCAGGCCAGCAACACGGTGGAAAGCCACCGTCGATCGCTATCCGGGCGCATCTCGGACCGCCACCTGAGTGACGTAGGGGAGGGAGATGCCCAGGCCCTGCACGTGCCTGGTGCGTGCGTTCACCGCGAGCAGCCGCCCGCCGCTGGCGGCCACGAAGAGCCATTTGTCGTCAGGTGACCAGGCCAAGGATTGGTTGCTCGGGCTGGCGGCCAGCTGAACGGCGACAGCATGACTAGCGCCCGTGCTCAGGTTGACCAGCCGCAGCGTGATGTTGCCATAGTGGTCGGGCCACGGCACGGCTGCTGTCGAGCCGTCCGGCGATACGACACCCAGCGGCGGAAGGCTCTGCTCGTACACGCCGTACAGGCCCGGCACCAGCGGACCGGGCAGCAGCCGGCGGGCACCACTGGCCGGATTGATCACCTCGTTGTGGCAGTGCCGGTAGAAAGCGTTACACCCGACCGCGAGCCAGCCCGTTGGGCCCGCTGCCTCGATGATCGCGTTGACTGGGCGATCCCAGGTCGGCCCGGCGTCGAAGAGGCCGGACGTGCCGGCCTGCATCAGGACGTAACCGCGGCCATCCGAGACGGCCGTGGCGGGCAATTGGACTGTGCCCTGGGGGATCCGGATGATCGTCCCCGTCGGTCTGCCACTGAGGCTCAGCAGCGACAGCGACGGGTCGGTGGCGCTCCCCGACATGATCCAGGCTTGCCCGGGATCTGGCCCGGGAATCAGCGGGCCGCTGCCCGCGAGCGGCCCGGTGAGCCGGCCCGCAGCGCCGCCATCAGGTACCACGTAGCCAGGCACGAAGTCCGCTGACCTGATAATCACCTCGTGCGGCCCGATCAGGAAAAACACCATGGGATTGCCGGTCTCCAGCGGCGGCACGGAGGTCACGGTGATCCGGCCGCGGGCAAGCTGCACGGAGACGAGATCGGCCGGGCCGCGGGCGAACAACTCCCAGCCGGCGGTCACCCCGAGCAGGCGATGCCCGATGGTGAGCACCACGGGCGGGCGCCCTTGCGGCGGCCTGGCTGGCGCAGCCCGGGAGTGAACTGCGCCGTTGCGAGCGCGGGCAGTGCCATGGCCAGGATGAATCGTCAGCACGGCTACCGCGCCTAGCACGAGGCAGCCAAGCAGCAGGCGGCTCAGCCAGCGCCGGCGCGCGGCGCTCGTGCTGCCGAACGGGGCGGCATCATCAGCCGACATCGGGCCAGAGCGGCTCGGGGATCTCCAAGCCGACGTCGTTACCCCAAGCATTGCGGTAAGCGACCTCGTGCACCGGCCGCCGCGGGGCGACACCCCACCGTCCGGTCGGATAACCGAACGACACGCAGCAGGCCATGGTCCAGCCCTTGCCGGCGGGCACGCCGAGGATCTGATTGGCCTGTTCGCCGTGGAAGATGCCCAGCACTGAGGTCAGCGCGCTGCCTACGCCTTCGGCCCGGGCTGCCAGTTGCGCGCTCCACACAGCCGGGTAGATCGACCCGCCGGTCATGTCGCCGCGGGAGAAGGCGATCAGGAACAGCGGCACCTCTTCGAAATGATCGGCAAGGTGCTGGGCCGAGGCCTGCACCCGCAGCAGTGACGCGCTGTCGGGGTCGTCAGGCCTGGACCGGGCCAGGTCGAGGCGGTCGCGGTAGGCGGTCTCCCAGAGTTTGGCGATCGCGTCCCGGTACAGCGGACCCAGCTGCGCCTTGACGTCAGGATCGTCGATGAGCAGGAACCGCCAGCCTTGCGCGTTGCCGCCGCTGGGCGCCCTGATCGCGGCGTCCAGGATGCGTGCCTGCACGGCCGTGGGGATCGGATCTGGCCTGACCCGCCGCATCGCCCTAGTCGTGTACAGCGCCTCGCGGACGTCCATCCGGCACCTTCTCCCGTTCGGTTCCTGACCGGATCATGCCACAGGCCGCGACCGTTGGCTCGGCTGTGCGACGACCAGACAAACACGCATCTGTTCTGTAATGTCGCTGCGATTGGCATAGCAAAAAAGGAGAGGGTCATGAGGGGCTTCAAGAACTTCCTATTGCGCGGCGACGTGATCGTCATCGCGGTCGGCCTGATCGTGGCGCTTGCTTTCAGCATGCTGATCAGCGCGTTCACCACCAACGTCATCGACCCGATCATCGCGCGCGCTGAAGGCTCGCAGTCGACCGGCCTCGGCTGGCAGCTGGGCGCGGTGGGAAACAAGGCCACGTTCCTCAATATCGGCTCGTTCGTGTCCGCCGTGATCTACTTCATCATCTTCATGGCGGTCGTCTACTTCGTCATCGTGCTGCCCTACAAGGCGGTGTCCGCCCGGCGCGGCGTCGTCGTGTTCGGCGATCCGCCGGCCGTCAAGACCTGCCCGGCGTGCCTGTCCGCCGACCTGCCACTGGCCGCGAGCCGGTGCAAGTACTGCGGCTTCGACCAGCCCGCGGCCGACCAGAGTCCGGGTGACTAGCGCTCCAGGACTCGACGGCCGCCATCAATGCGTGCGCGACGGTTACCCGAGGAAGGACAGCCGGATCTGGCGGTCAGCGTTGTCGATGTTCAGGTCGACGAGCGCGATCGATTGCCAGGTTCCGAGCGCAAGGCGGCCGGCGATCACCGGTACGGTCGCATAGGGCGGGACCACGGCAGGCAGCACGTGTGACCGGCCATGGCCGCTGGAGCCGTGCGCGTGCCGCCACCGGTCGTCGTCGGGCAGCAGATCGGACAGGGCAGCCAGCAGGTCGTGGTCGCTGCCCGCGCCGAGCTCCAGGATGGCCAGCCCGGCGGTCGCGTGCGGCACGAATACATGCAGCAGGCCGTCGCCGCCCACCGACGCGGCGCGGGCGAACCGCTCGCACTGGCCAGTGATGTCGTGCACGACCGGCCTGCTGCCGGTATGGACCTCGAAGGTTGTGGTCTGCATGTCATCAGGTTCGCAAGTAGGACGCGCCGTTGAGGTCGAGTATTGCGCCGCTGGCCCACCGCGCCGCGGGCGAGGCCAGATAAACGACGGCCGCCGCGATCTCCTCGGGGCTGGCGACGCGGCCGAACGGGCTTTGGGCACGGATCGCCTCGCCTGCTTCACCCTGCAAGTGCGCCGCTGCCATATCGGTTTGCACGAAGCCGGGCGCCACCGCGGCCACGGTGATGTTATGCGGCGCAAGCGCGACGGCGAGCGACTGGCCGAGTGCGTTCAGGCCTGCCTTGCTCGCGCCGTACGCAGGCTGGCCGGGCTCACCGCGGAACGCTCCGCGCGACGAGACATTGACGATCTGGCCGCCGCCGGCCGCGATCATGTGCTGCACCGCGCACCAGGTGACGTTCGCAGCGCCGATCAGGTTGAGGCTGATCGTGGCGCGCCAGACCTCTTGCCACTGCTCGTAGGAGATCTCGCCGATCGGACGCCCGCGGCGCCCGTAGCTGGCGGCATTGTTCACCAGCACGTCCAGGCCACCGAGCTGGCTGGCCGCGCTATCTACCATGGCCCGGACCGCCTGCGGATCGGCGATGTCGCCTTGCACGACGATGTGCCCGTCGCCGGGTAGTCCGGCAAGCACCTCGCCGGCCAGCCCGGCCGAATCCCGGTGATGGACCGCGACTGCCTCACCGGCAGCCGCGAACGCTTCCGCGACAGCACGGCCGATGCCGCGAGAGGACCCCGTTACCAAAATCCTGCGCCTGGTCACCCGCTGACCCTAGCGTCCCGGCGGCCGGTCCCGTGACGGTGGAGTTGCACGGCAGAATGTCCTGCATGAGCCAGACCACTACCCGTCCGATCCGCGCGTGCGCGGACGCCTACGTGCAACAGCTTGCCGAGCTCGACTCGCTGACCGCGACCATGCTCGGCCTGCCGGTCGGCCAGGACCGGCTGCCGGACCTTTCACCCGCAGGCCGGCAGGCCGTAGACGAACTGCGCCGCGCAACCCTGGCGTACCTGGATGAGGCCGAGACCGGGGCGCTGGCGGCAGGCGGTTTCGCGGACGGTGATGAGCGGCGGTGCGCTCGGCTGCTGCGCGAACGGCTGGACACCGAACTCGCCATCAGCGCCACCGGCGAGCACTTGCGTGCGGTCTCGAACATCTTCGGACCGCCGCAGAGCGTTCGCGGCGCGTTCCTGCTGATGCCGACCGCCACACCGGACGACTGGGCGGTGATCGCCCGCCGAATCGGCTGCGTGCCCGTTGCGCTCGGCGAGTACCGCGCTTCGCTCGCCGAGGGTGCCCGGCGCGGCCTGTTTGCTGCGCCGCGGCAGGTTGAGACCGTGGCGGCGCAATTCGAGGCCTGGCTGGCGACCGGCTATGGCCGGGGCTGGTTCGGCGAGTTTTCCGCCGGTGCTCCGGGTGACGGGCCGGCTGCACTGAGCGCTGAGCTGGCAGCGGCCGGCGTTTCGGCCGACGCGGCGGTGGCCGAGCTGCGCGACTGGTTGCTGTCGGACTACCTGCCCGCGACGGCGGGCACCGCTGACGGCGTCGGGCCGGAGCGCTATCACGCCGGCGCGCGCCGCTGGAACGGGGCAAACCTTGACCTGGCCGAGACGTACGCCTGGGGCTGGTCGCAGTTCGGGCAGATCCTGGCTCAGATGAAGGCCGAGGCGGAGCGGATCCTGCCAGGCGCGAGCCCGGTAGCGGCGATGCGGCACCTCGACGAGCACAGCGAGGCCGTCGAGGGCGTCGAGCAGGTCCGGGACTGGCTGCAGCAGATGATGGACACGGCGATGTCGGAACTGGCGGGCACGCACTTCGACCTGGCGGATCCGATCAAGGTGGTCGAGGCCCGGATTGCGCCGCCGGGGAGCGCCGCGGCGCCGTACTACACCGGGCCGTCGCAGGACTTCTCCAGGCCCGGCCGGACCTGGCTGCCGACCATGGGCCGGACCAGGTTCCCGGTGTGGAACCTGATCAGCACCTGGTATCACGAGGGCGTGCCCGGTCATCATCTCCAGATCGCGCAGTGGCGTTACCTGACGTCACAGCTCTCGCTGTACCAGACCAGCGTGGGCGGGGTGAGCGCGTGCTCGGAAGGATGGGCGCTGTATGCCGAGCGGCTGATGGACGAGCTCGGTTACCTGGCGGCGCCGGGCGCGCGGATGGGCTACCTGGACGCGCAGCTGATGCGGGCCATCCGGGTCGTCATCGACATCGGCATGCACCTGGAGTTCGAGATCCCGGCTGACTGGGCGCCCGGCGCCGGTCAGCGGTGGACGCCCGAGCTGGCGCTGCAATTCTTCATGGCGCACAGCGGGCGCGAGCGCGACTTCCTGGAAAGCGAGATCGTCCGCTACCTGAGTGCGCCCGGCCAGGCGATCAGCTACAAGCTCGGGGAGCGCGCGTGGCTGGCCGGCCGGGACGCTGCGCGCGCGGCCCGGGCCGCGCAAGGCGAGCCGTTTGACATCAAGGCATGGCACATGGCGGCGTTGTCGCTCGGCTCCCTGGGCCTGGATGACGTGGCGGCGGAACTAGCGGCGCTCTAGTTGCCGCAGAGCCGTCCCGCAGGCTGATCGATCGCAGTTTCCCGTGATTATCGCGGAAATCCGTGATCAATAGACTCGGACGGGCTGGTGATCGGCTGGTGCTCGTGAGCGCGCTTGCGCAAGTCGTCGCGGACGAGCGTGCCAAGGCGGCGGGTCTCGCGGTGGTCAATCATCGCGCCTGCCACCGAGCCGGTCAGCAGCGGCGCGAGCGACAACGTGCTCTTACCCGCCGTGGCGATGAGCCGCCGCTCCAGCTTGCGCCGCAGCTGCGAGCCCATGACCAGCGCGAGGCCGCCGCTGGTGATACGGACGCCGCGGCGATTCGCCCAGGCGCCGACGTAGGCCATCATCCGCTGCGGCGCAGAGCCGGGCACCGGCATGCCATACACCTCGTGCAGTTCGGCAATGAGCTTGAGCTCGATCGCGACCAGTGCCAGCGTCTCCACCGTGAGTTCCACCGGGGCAGTGGGGAGGAACGGCACGGCAGCGGCGACGCCCACCGCAGCGCCTATGCCGGCTGAGGCGCGGGCTGCGCCGCTGATCAGCTGACGCGCGAGTTCCTCGGTGTCGCGACCGGGGTACTGAGCCTGGAGCGTCGGCAGGCTCCTGATCGGCACCTTCGGTGCCATTTCCAGGACCTGGCCGGCCAGCCACTCGCCAGTGGCGCGCACGCCCCGGGTGGCGGCCTCGCGCGCAGGACCGAGCCGTCGCACGGCCGCGCCCCCGGCCGGGCGGAGCCGTCTCGCGGCTGCCCCGCTGCCCGACTGCAGGCCTTTGCGCGCGGCCTGCCGTCCTGACCGGAGCCCGCGCAACGATCCTTGCCGGGTCCGGCTCGCCAGCACCGGAATCTGGCTGGCCAGCTTCTTGCGCCGGGACGGGGTCTTCGCCTCGGTGATCTCGCCGGCCAGCTCGGCCACCTGGGTGGTGAGCTCGGCGTCTGATAGTTGCTGGAGCCCGTTGCCCTCGTGGTGGGCGGGGCCGTCTTGGTTGCCGCTGCCAGAACTCATGTTGCGCACATACCCGAGTAAACCGCCTTGACTCACCTGGGTCGGATCAGTCGGCCTGATGCTCCAGTGCGCGACGGGTCAGCACCTTGGCCAGGTGACGCCGGTACTCGCGGTCGGCATGCATGTCCTCGCCGGGCGAGGTGCCGTCGGCTGCCCGCTCTGCTGCCTCCGCCGCACTAGCGCCGTCAGCCAGGGCTTGCTCGGCTGCGGTAGCACGCAGCGGCGTGGCGCCCATGCTGGCCAGCGCGATGCGGCCGTCGACCGCGGCCACGCCGACGATCGCCCAGTCGTTGGAACGCCGGATGAACTTCTGGTAGCCCCACGGCACGCCGGGTTTGGCTGGCACCCGGACCGCGGTCAGCATCTCGTCTGGCTGCATCGCGGTCTCGAAGTATCCCTGGAAGAAATCATCCGCGCTGACGGCGCGGGGACCGCCGGGACCCTGCAGCTCGACCGTGCCGCCGAGTGCGACTAGCGCCATAGGCAGGTCAGCGGCCGGGTCGGCATGCGACAGCGAACCGCCGATGGTGCCGCGATGACGGATCTGCGGGTCGCCGACCTGCGCGGCCGCATAAGCAAGCAGCGGCGCCTGCGCCCGAACGAGTTCGGAGGCGGCCAGGTCTGCGTGCCTGGTGGTAGCGCCGATCACCAGCTCGCCGTCGGCCATGGACACCCCAGCCAGCTCGTCGAGCCGCCCGATGTCGATCAAGACCGCGGGCGCGGCCAGCCGCAGCTTCATCATCGGCAGCAGCGAGTGGCCGCCAGCCAGCAGCTTGGCTTCGTCGCCGTGCTCGGCCAGCAGCGCGAGCGCGTCGGCGGTGGAGCTGGCCGCGATGTAGTCGAACGGCGCGGGGATCATGCAGTCACCTCGGTGTCGGACACCGACTGCTCGGCGTCGGCGGCGGCTAGTACGCTGCGGACGATGTTGTGGTAGCCGGTGCACCGGCACAGATTGCCTTCCAGACCGGCCCGGACCTCTTCCTCGGTCGGGTGCGGGTTCTCCGAGAGCAGCCCGACGGTGGCCATCACCATGCCGGGCGTGCAGAAACCGCACTGCAGCCCATGATTCTGCCGGAACGCCGCCTGTACCGGATGCAGCTCGCCATCACGTGACAAGCCTTCGGCGGTAGTCACGTCCTGGCCGTCGGCCTGTACGGCCAGGACCGTGCAGGACTTGACCGACTTGCCGTCGAGCAGCACGGTGCAAGCGCCACAGGAAGTGGTATCGCAGCCCACGTTGGCCGCTCGCAGGCCGAGTACCTCGCGCAGGTAGTGCACGAGCAGCAACCGCGGCTCGACCTCGTCGGCCCGCTTCTCGCCGTTGACGGTGAGCTCTATGCGAGTCATGCGCGCTCCGATCCGCTGGTGGTTGCCGATGCTTGCTGGATGGCCTGCCAGATCCGGCGCGACGTGGCAGGCATGTCGATGTGCCGGACGCCCAGGTGCGCCACAGCATCGACGATCGCGTTCTGGACTGCCGGGGTGGCGCCGATGGTGCCGGCTTCGCCGATGCCCTTGACGCCGAGCGGGTTGTAAGTGGTGGGGGTGGCCATGTCGGCGAGCTCGAAGCTGGGCACCTCGGTGGCAGACAGGAACGGGTAATCAGCGAGGCTGGTCGTCAGCGGGTTGCCATCCTCGTCATAGACAAACTCCTCCAGGAATGCCTGCGCTGCGCCCTGGGCGATGCCGCCGTGCCGCTGGCCCTCCGCGAGCAGCGGGTTGAGCACCACGCCGGCGTCGTCGACGGTGACTACCCTGGTCAGCGTCGCCTTGCCGGTCTCGGTGTCGACCTCGGCGACTGCGACATGGGTGCCGAACGGGAACGTCGCGCCCGGCGCGGAGAACACCGTATGGACCAAGAGCCGTTCCGCTTCGGCGAGCTGGCTCAGGCCGACCGATGCGTCCGGGTCGCCCGCGACCGCGAACGCGCTCCGGCTTGTGTCGAATACCAGGTCGGCCGGATTAGCCTCCAGCTCGGCTGCGGCGCGCTCCCTGGCGACCTCGACGAGTTCCTGGGCTGCCTGGCGGACAGCCGCGCCGCCTTGCTGCAGGCTGCGCGACCCGCCGGTGCCGCCGCCTTCCGGGACCAGGTCGGTGTCGCCCCACTTGAGGGTGAACTTGTCGACCGGGATGCCGAGTTCCTCGCTGGCGAGCATGGCCCACGCAGTGGCATGGCCCTGGCCATGCGGTGACGTGCCGGTGAGGATCGTCGCGGTGCCATCGGGATGTACCTCGACGGTGGCGTTCTCCGACGGGCGCGATTCGCCGCCGTCGCCCATCCCGGTGATCTCGACGTAACTTGCCAGCCCGACGCCGAGCTGGCGGAGGTCGCCGCTCGCGCGCCGCGCCGCCTGCTCGGCCCGCAGGCCGACATACCCGGCGGCATCCAGCGCCTTCTCCAGCGCGGCCACGTAGTCGCCGGTGTCATACAGTGCGCCGAACGCGGTCTGATGCGGCTCGGTGAACGCGGGCAGCAGGTTCTTGCGGCGAACATCGGCCGGGTCCACGCCGATCTCCGCGGCGAACAGATCCATGGCCCGCTCGATCGCCGCGGTGGCCTCCGGACGGCCAGCGCCACGGTAGGCACCGATCGGCGTCGTGTTCGTGACCACCACGGTCGCGACCGACTCGGCCTTGGGGATCTGGTAGGGCCCTGTCGTCATCAGCATCGTCAGGTACGGCAGGATCGCGCCGATCTTCAGGTAGGCGCCGGCATCCTGGATGATCTCGAGCCGGTAGGCCCGGACGTCGCCGTCGCGGCTGCCGCCGATCGTGATGGTGTGCCGCTGCGCGCGGCCGTGCGTCATCGCGATGAGGTTCTCGTACCTGGTCTCGGTCCACCGGGCCGGCCGGCCCAGCCGGCGCGCCACCCAGGCCACGATCGCATGCTCGGGATCGGCGCCGAACTTGGCGCCAAAGGCGCCGCCGACATCGGGGGTGATCACGCGCACCTGGCCGGGCTCGAGGCCGAGCAGCGTGACGAGCCCGTCCCGGGTGCCCTGCGCGCCTTGATTCGGCACCCAGGCTGTGAGCCGCCCGTCCTCGCCCCACGCCGCCGCGGCGGCACGGGTTTCCATCGGGGCCGGCGCGACCCGCTGGTTGATGATCGTGCGGCTGACCACGACCTCGCAGTCGTCGAACAGGTCCGGCTTGAGCGCGGCCGGATCGCCCCAGCGGCCAGCGATGTTCGTGCCGGCCGCCTCGAACAGCAAGGTATCGTCGCCGGGCTCGAAGCCGAGCACCGCGGGCAACGGGTCGTAGTCGACCGAGACCAGCTCAAGGGCGTCCTCACCCTGGTAGGGCTGCTCGGTGACAACCACGGCGACCGGCTCCCCGACGAAGCGCACCTTGTCGACGGCTAGCAGCCGCTGTGTCATCTCCGCGTTCATCAGCCCGGCCATGGCTGGCGGGATCACCGCCAGGTCGGCCAGGTCGGCGCCGCTGAAGGCGGCTACCACGCCGGGCGCCTCCACCGCGGCGCTGAGATCCACGCCGGTGATGTTCGCGTGCGCGACCGGGGAGCGGACGAAGAACACGTGGCACGCGCCCTCAAGGCGGTCATCCACGACATCCTCGGTGTAGACGCCACCGGTGGTGAGGAACCGGGGATCCTCTGTCCGCAGAACCCTGGTGCCCAGGATGCTCAACTGACCATCAGCTCCTCTCAGCTAGCGCACGACCACACGGCGCGAACCCGGCGGAACTGTGCGGTATTCCCGAGCCTGCCACGCACGGGCCGGCGCGTCTTAGCCGGGCTGCCTGCCGGCATGGCGATCATGCCGGGACGGAGGCCGTGGGTCAACCGCCCGCGGGCCGCGGGTAGGCGGGCAGGCGCGGATCAGGACGGGGAACGGGGCCCCGCCGGAAAACTCAGTTCCGGCCGGCGGGGGCCGCCGGGTAAGATCAAAAGACCGGCCCTCGAAATAAGATCGGAAATTCGTCATGCTCGCGCGTGCATTCTGGCGCGGTTGTGCTTTGGTCACGGGTCGGCTGCCAGTACTGCGGATCCGAGATTTCAGGCTGCTGCTGGCCGACCGCGTGCTGGCGCCAGCCTCGTTTGCTTTCTCCCTGGTCGGTGTCTCGTTCGCGGTCCTGGACCAGACTCACGGGTCCACCGCGAAACTGTCCTACGTGCTGGCCGCGCAGATCGCGCCGTCGCTTATCTTCCTGCTGGTCGGTGGCGTTATCGCGGACCGGATCGCGCCGCAGAAAGTGATTGTCGCCGCCAACGTCATGATGGCCGCCGGTGAGGGCACCTTCGGCGTCCTGGTGCTGACAGGTCACCCGGCGCTGTGGCAGATGATCGCGCTGGAAGGCGTCACCGGGACCGGCATGGCCATTTTCTACCCGGCGTCCTCAGCGTTGCTGCCGCGGATTGTGCCACCGGACCTACTGCAAGAGGCCAGCGCCATTTCGAGGCTCGGGATGAACGGCGCTCAGATGGGCGGAGCGGTGCTGGCCGGGTTCTTCATCGCGGCGATCGGACCGAGCGGGCCAGGCTGGGCACTGGCCATCTGCGGCACCGGGCTGCTCGGCACGCTGCCGCTGATGCTGGCGCTCAAGGTGACCGCGCAGGTACGGACGCAGCAGGCCGGGATGCTCCGTGAATTGCGGGAAGGGTGGTCGGAGTTCCGCAGCCACACCTGGCTCTGGGTCGTCGTGGCGCAGTTTTCTGTTGTGCTGATGGCGTGGTACGGCGCATTCAGCGTGCTGGGGCCCGCGGTCGCGCGGAGCCACCTCGGTGGTCCGGCCGCATGGGGAGCGATCAGCGGAGCCGAGTCGCTTGGCCTGATCATCGGCGGTCTGGTGTCACTGCGATTCAGCCCGCGCCGCCCGATGCTGTTCGTTGTGCTGAACGGCGCCAGTATCGCGATCTCGCCGCTGGCGCTCGCCATGCTCTGGCCGCTGCCAGCGATCTGCCTGGCGTCGTTCGCGCTCGGCATCGCGCTTGAGATCATGATGATCCAGTGGACGGTGGCGCTCGCCAGGAATATCCCGGCGGACAAGCTCGCCAGGGTATCGTCCTACGACGCGTTCGGCACGGTCATGGCGATGCCGGTGGGAGCGGTCGTCGCCGGTCCGGTGGCAGCCTGGGCCGGCGTGTCGGTAACCCAGTACTGGGCGGCCGGGCTGATCGTGTTCGTGTCAGCGCTGGCGCTGATCCCGCGCGACATCCGACGGTTGCGCGCCGAGCATCTAGCCGGGCCGGCTCCGGCTCAGACCGGGGAGCCGTTGCTGGCTGGTACTGGCAGCTGACGCGTGGAAGGGATGGAATCGCCCGTCGACTTTCGCTCCGACACTGTCAGCCAGCCGTCGGACCCGCGCCGCGCCGCAAAGCCGCTCGGGTAAGAGGATTCAGAGGCGGTTGCGGGGTTCAGAGGCGGGTTGCCACGCCGCTGCACCGCACGATCATCCATGAAAGCGGAGTTGGCTGGCCTATATAGCGCGTGCAACTTCACATCCATGGATGATCACGGGGCCTCGCGCGCAGAGATGCCGCTGACTGACTGTACAGTTACCTCATGTCGGCAACGGAGCGTGACCGTTCGTTTTCCGACCTGCTGTTCGGTCAGTGTTCTCGCAGCTGCGGAATCCGTAGTCGTGACCGATTTAGGCCCTTTTGCAAATCTTGACGTGACGGTCAGTAGCGGTAAAAATACTTCGAGTTCACCGAAAACCGGTGGCGACGTGCCAGCCCCCCACAAGTCTGCGCACTGTGCTGTTGTTGCATGGGTCCCCCCATGCCCGCACATGATTGCACGGCGTTACGACCCCGCCACAGAACGGGACAAAGGGATGTCGCTGAAATGAGGAGGGGATAACTCTCATGCAAATCGGCGCCCATAGATCCGAGCACCGCCTCACGTTCGAACGAGAGGTACTCGACCGCCGGGGCGAGCTGTACCCGGCGGCCCTGAGGATGACCCGAAATCCCAGTGACGCCGAGGATCTGGTGCAGGAAACCATGATCCGTGCCTACGCAGGGATGCGGCACTACCAACCCGGCACGAACGCACGGGCCTGGCTGTACCGCATCATGTCCAACACCTTCATTAACACCTGCCGGAAGCGCAAGCGCGAGCCGATTCACGTGCTCAGCCCCGAGCTCGAGAGTCCGATGCTGGCAATCGTGCCGGACGCCGCGGGCCACCCCGAGGGCTGCGCACCGTCCGCCGAGGCCGAGGTGCTCGGGCAGTTCGCGCACTCCGATTTCTACACGGCCCTCACCGAGCTGCCTGAATGCTTCCGGGCCGTCGCCTATCTCGCTGATGTCGAGGGTTACTCCTACCGGGACATTGCGGAGATGATCGGTGTACCAATTGGCACGGTTATGTCCCGATTGTCAAGGGCACGTGCCAGGCTCAGGACACGGTTGGCCCAGTATGCACCCGATGCAGTTGCGGAATCGGTGGCCGTTTAGGCGAAAGTTAACCGGATCCGTTGCGCAGGCGTCATGCACCCCAATCTGGGAGTCATGTTCGCTATCCGCACGCTAAATCCGCCCGTGGGGCTGCGCGCCGCACGCCCGCCCGGACGGCCGGTGGTAACCCTGAGCCCTGGCCGTCCGGGCCCCATGACGGGCGGCACCGACGGGTTTGATGCCGGCGGCACAAGGCTGCGGGGCCCGCGTGAGTTAGGCCACCAGCTCAGCCTCGCCGGTAAACGCCGCCCACATGCCCGCATAGGCGCCGCCAAGCTCAAGCAGCTCACCGTGGCCGCCAACCTCGGCGACCTGGCCATCGGCCAGTACCACGATCCGGTCCGCCTTGGACGCCGTGGTGAGCCGGTGGGCGACCAGCAGGGTGGTACGTCGGGCCGCTAGTTCCTCGGTAGCGCGGTTCACCTCAGCCTCGGCGGCGAGGTCGAGCGCGGCCGTGGCCTCGTCCAACAGCAGGATCGCCGGATCCACCAGGTAGGCGCGGGCCAGCGCGATCAGCTGCCGCTGGCCGGCGGCCAGGTTGCGGCCGCGCTCGGACACCTCGTGAGCGAAGCCGCCGGGCAGCCGCGAGATCATCTCGATGGCGCCGACGCCACGGGCGGCAGCCTCCACGTCAGCGTCGGTGGCGTCCGGCCGACCGTAGGCGATCGCGTCGCGAACCGTACCGGCGAACAGGTACGGCTCCTGCGGTACCACACCGAGCTGCTGGCGGTAGGCGGGCAGGTCGTAGTCACGCACATCGCGGCCGTCGATGAGCAGGCTGCCCGATGTCACGTCGTAGAACCGCGCGATGAGCTTGACCAGCGTGGACTTGCCCGCACCGGTCTGCCCGACCAGCGCGACGGTCTCGCCGGGTGCGACGGACAAGCTCACGCCCCTGATTGCCGCGGTGCGCTGCCCCGGGTAACCGAAGTGCACGTCACGCATTTCGATGGCGCCCCGCAGCCGTCCGGGCCGGACCGGGCTGGCCGCCGGCGGTGTGCTGGTCGGCGTCTGCAGCAGGCCCTTGATCCGCTGGAGGCCGACGTTGGCCTGCTGGTAGCCATCGAAGACCTGGGACATCTGCTGGATCGGAGCGAACAGCTGGTCCACATAGAGCAGGTAGGCGATAAGGCTCCCGGTCGACAGCACGCCACTGTGGACCTGCCCGACCGCTGCGAGCAGGATGACCGCGCCGCCGATCGTCGACAGCGCTTGCACGAACGGGAAGTACACCGCGATCATCCGCTGCGCTCGCAGCCTGGACACCCGGTAGGCGCCAGAGAGGCCTGCGAACCGGTCGGAGTTAACCTGCTCGCGCCGGTAGGCCTGGGCGACGCGCAGCCCGGCCACGTTCTCCTGAAGGTCAGCATTGACCATGCTGACCCTCTCCCTGGCCTCGGTGTAGGCCCGGGATGACTTGTACCGGAAGATCAGCGTCGCGGCGACCAGGACCGGCAGGAACGCGGTCAGGATCAGGCCCAGGCGCACGTTGATGACCAGCATCAGGATCAGCACGGCGACGAAGGTGAGCAGCGAGTTCACCATCGTGATGAGGCCGGTCTGGAAGAACGAGGACAGCGCGTCCACGTCGGTGGTCATCCTGGTCATGATGCGGCCGGTCAGCTCGCGCTCGTAGAAGTCCAGCCCGAGCCGCTGCAAGTGGGAGAAGATCTTGACGCGCAGGGTGTACAGCAGGCGCTCGCCGTTGCGCCCGACGACGATGGTCTGCGCCCCGTTCACCGCCCAGTCGGCCAGCACGATGGCCAGGCCGATGGCTGAGACGAGCACAATGATCCGGAACCTGGCGTCGAAGCTGAGCAGGTGGTTCTGGACCCCGTTGTCGATTCCGCCCTTGACCAGCAGTGGCATGACCGTGCTGGCGAGGGCATCAAGGCCGTCCAGGACCAGCCCGATGACCAGCGCGATCGCGAACGGCCGCAGCAGCTTGCGCAGGGTGAAATGCGGCTCGGGAGCGCGCGCGAACGCCTCATCGACGCCCGGCGTCTCATTGGCGGGCGGCAGCGCGGCGACCTTTGCCAGCAGTTCGGGCGAGGCCGGGACCCCGGCCAGCCAGCCGCCGCCCATGGCGCCACCGCTCAGCGCGGCGCCGCGCTGGGCCGCTCCGCCGCCGCGACCGCCGCCGGCGCCACCGGAGATGTGACCACGGCCGATCCCGGCCGCGGCCGCCGATGCCAGTTGCGCGCCGGCCGCCGGTGACGCGGCGCCTGAAACCTGTGACACTGCGGCCGCCTGATCCGGCCGCGCACCGTGAGCCGGCCACAGCGCAGGCGTGATCCCACCCGGCACACCGCGCGCTGCTGCGGTGGCAGCCTGCAGCAGGTCCCCGTTCCCTTCGTAAAACTCGATCTCGCCCGCGTCGATACCCTCGGCGTCCTCGCCCGGTCCGGCCAGCAGCAGCCGGTAGAGCGGGCAGCGCGTGGTTAGCTCCTCGTGCGTGCCCTGGTCGACCAGGCGGCCTTCGTCGAGTACCGCGATCTGATCGGCAAGTTCGAGCGTGGACCGGCGGTGCGCGATCAGCAGCGTGGTCCGGCCGGCCATCACCTTGCGCAAGGTCGCGTGGATCTGGGCCTCAACGCGCGCGTCGATCGCCGAGGTGGCGTCGTCGAGCACCAGGATCGCCGGGTCCGTGATCAGTGCCCTGGCCAGCGCGACCCGCTGGCGCTGGCCGCCGGACAGCGTGAGGCCCTGCTCGCCGACGACGGTGTCGTAGCCGTCGGGCAGGCCGAGGATGAACTCCTCGGCCTCGGGGGGCCGGGCCGCCGCGCCGATCTGGGCCTGGGTGGCGTCCGGCCGCCCGGAGGAGATGGTGTTGGCAACCGGATCGGAGAACAAGAAGCTCTACGCCACCACCACCCCCCAACGG
>JBKQTJ010000237.1:0-101528 GCA_052143255.1 Streptosporangiaceae bacterium
GCCGGTACCGTCCGGCCAGGCCCCAGGCCAGGCCGGGCAGAAGCACGACCGGGGCCAGCATTGCCAGCACGGCCACTACTACCGCGCCCGGCGCGGTTCCCGCGATGGTTGGCGCTGGTACCCGACCGCGACGCGGCGATGCGGAGCGCACCGACGCCGAAGCCGCGGACGCCGAAGCCGCGGACACCGAACCCGCGGACACCGAACCCGCGGACACCGAACGTTCCAGAAGCCAGACGATGCCGGCGCCAACTCCTACCGCCTCCAGCAACGCGAGTGCAGCGACGAACTGCTGGCCGTCGCGCAGCACCGCGAATCCGGGCCACGCCGTCACCAGCCAGCGCAGCATCGCACGTGTGGGCGCGGTCACGCCTACCGCCGCGATCGCCAGCCCGATGATCCCGGCAAGGCCAAGCCCCTGCCAGCCCCGCTGCCGCCTGGCTTGCAACAGGTAGCCCGCCAGCGCGCACGCCACCACCAGCAGCCAGAAGAAAGATCCGGCGCCGCCGTATCCGCGCGGCACCGTCTGCGAGTTCCAGATGCCCGACAGCAGGACCAGGCTGCCAAAGCGGCCGAATGGGGTGTCCGCCCTCGCCGCGAACAGGTCCACCCCGCGCGGATCGGTGTGCACCGGCACCAGCAGCGAGGGAATCAGCCAGGGCAGGCTGAGCAGCGCCAGCACGGCGACGACCGTCCCCAGCCGGCGGCAGCGCCGTGCGCGTGTACCCCTGGCGAGGCTGGCCGGCACCGCAGCCAGCGCCGTGACCGCAACTCCGGCGAAGCCACCGATGGCGGCCGGCAGGATCATGAGCACCAGCCTGCCTGGCCGGATCCGCACCGGGCCGGTGCATATCTCGCGCAGCACCCACGGAAGTCCCGCGTAGCCGAGCAGCAGGGCCCATTGGCCGATCAGCAGCCGCTCGGCCACGAACGGGTTCCAGGCATAGAAGATCCCGCTGGCCAGGCATGCCAGCCGCGGGGCAGCCCGGCCGCGCGACGCCCGCCAGCCGGACGCAAGCAGTGCCGACGCGCCCGCGCACGCCGCGGTGATGATGAGCAGCAGGACGACCTTCTGCAGGATGTCCGCAGGTAGCAGCCGGGCGGCTACCGCGATCGCCGCATCGCTCGGCACGGCACGCGCGGGACCGCCACTGAAGCCAAGCAGCGCCGCGGAGAACGGCGGATCCGGCACGAACACCATGTCGTAACTGAGCAAAAAGCCTCTGGCCAGGCCCGGGCCGAGCATCAGCAGCCCGAGGCCAAGGCCGACTGCCGAGGCCGGGCCATGCTGGCGCAGCAGCCTGCCAAGCCAGCACCGGCTCCGCCGGCGCCACGCTGCCGGCCTGACATGTTGGCCGGTGGTGGCCATGCTCTCCACCATCATGTCTTGCGAGCGTGCACCAGCAGGATCGAAGCCGCACTAGGCCACGCGCAGAATGCCAGGTCAAGCGGCCGTAGCGGCCGCGGAACGTCGTGATAGCGGGCGCCTTCGACCTTGATCGAGCTAAATCCCCTTGCCGCCAGCAAACCGGTGAGGGCGCGCCGCGTGAACATGTGCAAGTGCCCGGCGACCTGGCTGCCTGGCCGGCCGTAGACCCCGCGGAGGCTGACCTCGGAAAAGACGGGCTGGACGCCGAGGGCGAGCAAGCCGCGGTTGTACCAGGCCGCGAGGTTCGGCGTGGACAGCAGCAACGAGCCGGCCGGCTTCAGGATCCGCCAGGCCTCGTCGAGCGCTGCGTCAGTGTCGACCAGGTGCTCGATGAGCTCACTCATGATCACTACGTCGGCAGCGCCTGATGCCAGCGGCAAGCCGGGCCCCTCGACTCCGGCCCGGATGAGGGCGAGCCCGCGTGCCCGCGCCTGCCGCAGGGCATCGGCCGACCAGTCGATGCCGACAAACTGATGGCCGGGGTTGACGCGAGCGGCCACGCTGGTCGCCAGGCCGTCGCCGCAGCCGACGTCGACGATCAAGGCAGGCGCTGGCACGGTCCGCAGCGCCACGCTGAGCATCCGCGCCTGCCTGCGGGCCCGGTCCGGGCCGGAGCTAAGCGGGACACCCGGATTCTCGTAGAAGTCCCGCAGCCCGCCAGGTCCCGAGCCGGGGGTGGTGCTGACCGTCGTGTCCGTGGTCACAACTGCCGCGCCCGGGCTGAACGCCCAACCCGATAGTGCCTGGCCCGGCCCAGAGCTTCGTCCGCCACATCGGCGAAGCCTTCCACTGCTGCGGACCAGTGCTGCCGCTCCGCCCTGAGCCGGGCATCGGCTCCCATTGATTCCCGGCACAGCCGATCCAGCGCAAGCGAAGCCCAGGCCGACGCGAACTGTCCCTCGTTCTTCACCAGCAGGCCGGTCTGCCCGTTGACGACCGAGTCGCGCAGACCGGGAACGTCGAAGCCGATGGCCGGCGTGCCGCGGATCGCAGCCTCGGTGATCACGATGCCCCAGCCCTCGATCAGGGCCGGATGCAGGAGCATCCAGGCGGAGCAGAGCAGCCGGTGCTTCTCCTCCTCCGACACCCGTCCGGTAAAGATGACGCCCGGCCCGGCCAGCGCCTCCAGGCGCGTGCGCTCCGGCCCGTCACCGGCAATGACCAGCGTGCCGCCAACGACCTGCCGCACGCGCTCCCACAGCCTGAGCAGGATGTCGACTCGCTTGTACTCGGTAAGCCTGCCGAGCGCCAGAAACAGCGGCTCGGACGACCGCGGCGTAGGCGGGTCAGGCTGAACCACGCCGTTGCAGATCTGCCGGATCCGGTCGTCGGCAACGCCGATCTCACGCAGCGCGTCGGCAGTGGAGTTGGAGATCGTCAGGAAGAGGTTGTCGCGATGTGCCCAGGGCATCACCCTGCTCTCGGCGAACTGGCCGAAAGCGGCGACTGGCCGGGGGAACATCATCCGCCACAGGTCGGTGTGCACATGATTGACCATGCAGATCTTGGGCCGACGGCACCACATCGGAGTCAGGAACGGCATGCCGTTGCAGACCTCGACTACCAGGTCACTGTCCCGCAGCCGCCGCCAGTAGGCAACCGGCGCACGCAGGAACTGGCTGTAGGTGCCGCCGCTGCGAATGACCTCGTAGGCACGCTGCGCTGACGGTCCGCCGCACAGCAGGCTGACGTGGTCGCCGCGGGCCGTCATGCCCGCTGCCAGCCGGTCCACGAGCACCTCGGACCCGCCAGCCCGCCGATTGGCCAAGTCGCGCCAGGCAACGAAGAGCAGCCGGCGGCCGGTCTCGCCGGGCTCCTGATCGGAATCAGCCGCCCCCTCGGCCCAGCCCCGCGCTGCCTGTGCCGCGGCCAGGTGCAGGTCGGGGCCGGCGGCGACCTGCGATCCCGCGTCAGCAGCGGCCGGAACGGCAGCCGAGTCGTGAGTCACGCGACCACACTCCAGGTTTTCGGACAGGTTTCCGGCGAAGTCACGCGTTTCCGGTACCCGTACGGTACCAACTAGTAATGTGTACCGGACATTGACGTATCATTCTGGTAATTTCGCCGAACGTCAACGATCGCTCCGGCCCTACCGGATACCGTTCGGATGCCGACCAGGTCACCAGCGCCCACGACCGGCAGGCGCCGCGGACGGCGGCCGTCGGCGACGCCAGGAAAGGCGCATAACGAGCCCGCCATGAGCTTGCGATCACCACAATCACGCCAGCATCCGCAGGCCGGCTCTGCCGCTTCCGGCGACGGCGAGTCCGGCCCGACGCGTCCGGCCCGACTAGCGAGGCTAGCGCGGCAAGGACGTGCTGATGGCGGGTTGGCTCGATCCGTTAGATTGTTCCGGCTGTTCCTGCTGGAGCAGACAGAGCCTGCGGTGTTTTACGCCGGCCTGGCAGAAGATTCGGCCGATCAGGTAGCCAGGCACATCGAGCTGGCCGGGCGCACGGTTGTCGACGTTGGCGGCGGCGCTGGGCATTTCACTGCGGCCTTCCGGGCCCGCGGCGCCAATTGTTACCTATTCGAGCCGGATTCCGCCGAGCTGCTCAGCGGCGGCAGCCCGCCATCCGGGGCCGTGCTCGCTGACGGCTACTGGCTACCGGTGGCCGACGGCAGTGCCGACGTCTGCTTCTCCTCCAACGTGCTCGAGCACGTCGGCGACCCCACCGGGCTGATCGACGAGATGATCCGGATTACCAAGCCCGGCGGCGTGATCTACCTGTCCTTCACGAACTGGTACTCGCCCTGGGGCGGCCACGAGATGTCACCCTGGCACCTGCTGGGCGCCGGGTTCGCCGCGCGCCGGTATGAGCGGCGCTACGGCCGCCCGCCCAAACACGCACTGGGGCGCAACCTCTACCGGATTCACGTCGGGCCGGTACTGCGCCAGATGCGGTCGCGCAGCGATGTTGACATCCTCGACGCGCTGCCCCGGTATTACCCTCGCTGGTGCAAGTTCATCGTGCACATTCCGCTGGTCAGGGAGGTTGGTACCTGGAATCTGCTACTGATCATGCGGCGCACGGCATGACCAGTGGTGGCCTAGATCGCGCCCAGCAAAACCGCGGCCGGTGGCATGCAGTTGCCATGAGCGGCCCTACTGGCGGCGTCGATGTAGCCGCCACCACGCCGCCGATGCTCAGCACCGGCATGCCCGCGAGGCCGGCGTCCCGCAAGCACCAGGGCATGCGGTACGACGGCAGGTTGTTCCTGTTCGCGTTCCTGATCGCGCTCGCCGTGTTCTGCGCGAACGACACCGGCCGGATCATCTTCGATACCAAGCTCGGCGTCGACATCGACGCCGGGGAGTTCCTGCGGCGGCTCTGGTCCCTGTGGAATCCGCTGGAGTGGTTCGGCAGCCTGCAGGACCAGTACATCGGCTATGCGATCCCGATGGCCCCGTTCTTCCTGGTCGGCCAGCTGCTGCACGTGCCGATCTGGCTGATTGAGCGGCTCTGGCTCGCGCTCATCATCGCCGTTGGCTTCACCGGGATCGTCAAGCTGGCTCGGGCCCTGCAGATCGGCACTGACAGCACCCGGGTACTGGCCGGCGCCGTATTCGCGCTGTGGCCGGCGTTCACCATCCTGATCGGATCGACATCGGCGGCTACGCTGCCTGGCTTGGTGGCGCCATGGGCGGTGCTGCCGCTCGTCAGTGCCGTGCAGGGCCGGACTAAGCCCGGCCGGGCCGCGGCGCGATCCGGCCTGGCCATCGCGGCCATGGGCGGCGTCAACGCGGTCGCCACGCTGGCGGTCCTGCTACTGCCCGCGCTGTACATCGTGACTCATTCGACCGGGCGCCGGCGAGTCGAGCTGAGCCTGAAATGGGCCGCTGCCGCCTTGGCAGCCACGGCATGGTGGGTAATACCACTGCTGTTGCAGGGACGCTACTCGTTCAACTTCCTGCCCTACATCGAGCAGTCGGCCACGACCGCGCGGACCATGTCGGCGGCCGCGGTACTGCGTGGTGCCGGTGCGTGGACCGCGTACCTGAATCTCGGCGGCACCCCGTGGCTGGCCGCGGGCTGGACGATGGTTGCTGCGCCAGCCGCGATCCTCGCCGCCGCGGTCGCCGCTGCCGTGGGGCTTGGTGGCCTGGCCCGGCGAGATATGCCCGAGCGCGGCTGGCTTTGCATCTGCGTAGGCCTGGCGGCCGCAATGGCGCTGGCCGGCTACTACGGACCGTTGGGCGGGCCCTGGCACGCTGCTGTCAACACGGCGCTCGACGGCCAGCTGGCCCCGTTGCGCAGCCTGTACAAGCTCGAGCCAGTGATTGCCGCAGCACTGGCACTCGGCTGCGCGCACGCCATGAGCCGGCTCTGGCGGCTGACCGTTCCGATTAGCCGCTCGACGCGACTCGCCGGTTCGGCTGCGAGCGCTCCCGTGGTCGCACTGGTCTTGGTTGGGCTTGCGCTCCCCCAGCTCGGCGGTCACGCCCTGCAGGCAGGCGCCTTCACCCGCATACCTGCCTACTGGAGCAAGGTCAGCGCGTACCTGGCCGCGCACTCGCCACGGCAGACGGCCCTCGTTGTGCCGGCGGACGCGCATGGCCAGTTCACCTGGGGCGACACGATTGACAACCCGCTTGAGCCGCTGGCCACCTCGCCCTGGGCCGAACGCGGACTCGTGCCGTACGGGGGAGCGGGCTCGCAAATCCTGTTGGAAACCGCTGAGCAGGCAGTGGAGTCCGGCGAGCAGGTTCCCGGCTTTCCTGCCTATCTCGCCAGGGCCGGGATCCGCTACGTCGTTGTCCGCAACGACGCGAGTCCGTCGCTCGGCGGATACACCTCGCCCCAAGTCGTGAACGAGACCCTGGCACAGTCCGGCTTCCGCCGGGTGGCGGCCTTCGGGCCTGGCGTCGCCGCATCCGGCGAGTACCCGGCTGTAGCCGGACTGGCACCCGGCTTCGCAACGAGCTACCCGGCCGTCGAGATCTTCGAGGCGACCAGCCCGGCCCTCCGGCCGGCCAGTCCAGTCGTCGCCCTGCCAGTGAGCAAGACGGTGCTGGTCAACGGTGGTCCTGACGCGCTGCTGCAACTCGCCGCACAAGGCGTGCTAACCAGCCAGCCGACCGTCATCGCCGGCCAGAAACTCGCCGGAACGCCGTCGCTCTGGGCCATCACCGACGGGCAGCGACGCGTGGACAACGACTTCGGCTCGACCAGTAACTTCCAGTCCTTTACCTATACGGCTAACGAGACCAACCCTGTCGATGACCCGCTGGGCGGCGCCGGCGGGCCGCCACGACAGCTCCTTCCGGTGCCCGCCTCCGGGCACCAGACTGTGGCCGTGTTGACCGGGGCCGCGAGCGTGACGGCCTCCTCTGACGGCAGCTGGCTTGGCGAATCGCCGCAGTTCGACCCGGTGAATGCCGTTGACGGCAACCCGGGCACTGCCTGGGCGGAAAGCGATCCGACCACCCCGGTCGGGCAATGGCTCCAGATCAACTTCGGCGGGACGATCGACCTTCCGGCCCGGGTCGGGATTCAGTTGCTCGACGACACCTACCTACGTTCGATCGCCAATCAGCTGCGGGTCACGACGTCTGCCGGGAGCGTTACCACCGAGATGGCCGGCACCGGGAATGTCCAGCCGCTGCGAGTGCCGGCCGGACCGGCGCGCTGGCTGCGCATCACGATCACCGGGGCGAGCGACGTCGTGCCCGGCGACCCTGGCGCTGGCATCAGCGACGTGCTGATCCCAGGTGTGCGCGTGACCAGGTATTTGCAGCCGGCGCAAAGCGCGGCCGGGGCGAACGCGCCCGCGGTCATCTACTCGTTCTCCCAGCCCGCGCCCTCGCCGTTCGGCCAGTTCAGCCCGGCGAGCGGGCAGCTTGACCGCATGTTCCGCACGACTGCATCCACCGCGCTGACGGCGCGGATCTGGGCCGAACCGGTGCCCGGCACCGCCCTGCAGGCGCTGATTGCCAAGCTGACGCCATCAACGCGCAACGAGTTTCAGGTGACCGCCAGCTCGACCTGGAACTACCTGCCGGAGTTCGGTCCGGTCAACTTGTTCCGGCCAGGGACTGGTAAGCCGTGGATAGCCAGCGCCAGCGACACGCATCCGCAGCTGAAACTGACCTGGCACGGTAAGCGAAGGATCGCCAAGCTGGTGCTCACGCCGGCTTTGGGGCTGGCCGCCGCGCCGACCGGAGTGCTGATCGGCAGCCCGGCCGGGTACCGGCTAGCGAGCGTCGGCCTGGCCGGCACCGTCCAGGTAAGCCCGCCGCTGCGGACCGACAAGCTGTATCTCAACTTCCCCGCCGTGTCGTCAACCGCTGCCGGCAACACCGCCGCTGGCCAGCCAGCGCAACTACCGCTCGGCCTGGCTCATGTAGCTGTCCCTGGCTTGTCCGGGCTCCGGGTCGCTGCCCCCGCCGACGCTGCGGCATTCCGGTTGGATTGCGGCTCCGGCCCGGCAGTCTCGGTGGATGGTCACCGCTATCAGACCTCGGTCAACGGTACGATCGGCGATCTGGTGGCGCTCAGGCCAGTACAGCTGCGGCTGTGCTCGCCGCGCGGCGTGCTGACTCTCCCGGCCGGCCGGCAGGTGCTGTCGGCACGCTCATCCAGCGACTTCGCCATCACGAACCTCACGCTGAGCAGCCAGTCAGCCCCTGCCGTTACCCGGCCCGGTCCGGCATCGGCCCGGCCGCGGACGCTCCGGGTCCTGGGCTGGCAAGCCGACAGCCGCGCACTGCGCATCGGCCCCGGTGCGGCGAGCTACGTAGAGATCCACGAGAACGCGAATCCTGGCTGGACCGCAACCCTGAATGGTCGCGTGCTGGCGGCAGCTACCCTGGATGGCTGGCAGCAAGCCTTCATCGTCCCGGCCGGGCGGGGCGGCACGATCAAGCTGACCTACCAGCCGAACGGGATTTACCGAGCCGGCATCGTTGCGTCCGCCGTGGCGTTGCTGCTGCTGCTGTCCTGTGCCATCGGCGCGGGCCGACTGCGCAGGCGCCGACCTGCCGCTGACTCGCCCGGGCCGGCCGACGCCGTGCTCGCGGGTCAGCGCGAACGCCCGACCATCGACTTCGAGGTAATGCAGCAGCCCGCCCTCGTCTTCAGCAAGCCGGCGGACCGCGACAGCTCTGCCGCGGGGGCAGGCGCTGACTCGGTGAACGGCGAGCCGGGATCTGGCCGCGGTGGCAAGCACCGGCGGTCACCCGGGCCGGATCAGCGCGGGGACTTCGAGCCGCCGGCCGAATCGCACCGCGCTACCGGTATGAGCGAGCCCGGCGGTGCGGTTCCCGAGCCGGTCATTGCCGCGCCACAGCCGCCTCCAGTCAGTGCCGAAAAGCGGCCGTCTCGGGTAGCCGCCGAGAAGGTGGCAGTCTTCATCCCGCTCGCGGGCGTGATCGTCGTAGCGGGCGGGCTGATCGCCGTCGTCGTTCCCGGGCTGGCGATCTTCGGCCGCTGGCGGCCTCGGTGGCTGCCGGCGATCGCTTTCCTCGCCATGCTGGCGGCGGGCATCACCGCAGCCATCGCCAGAACTCCCACGGCCATCGGGAACGGGGCCTTCAGCGGAACTGCGCAGGTATTTGGCCTGCTAGCACTTGCTGCGGCGCTGATACCGGCTAGCACCAGCGAGCCCGAGCCGGCGCCGGCTGAGAACAGGCGGCCCGGATGAGCAAGGGATCTCATCGGGCCCCGGTGAGGCGCCCTCCGGCGGCATCGCGAGAGCCGTTCGGCGTCGTTGACCAAGTCTGCTGCTACTTCGACACCCTGACCGAACCGGCCAACGTTCACCTGGAGGTATGCCTGGCAGGCCGACTGGACCACGAGGCCTTCCGGGCCGCGGCCGCCGCGGCCGTGACCGCGCACCCCCGGGTCAGCAGCAGGCGGGCCGCGTCAAACGCATTGAGCCGGAATTACTCATGGGAGCGGCCAGCGAGCATCGATGCTGATCCGGTCTCGTTCACGACTTTCAATAACGAAGCCGAGCTGACCGCCAAGCGCAACGCGTTCCTCGCCCGGTCGCCGTCCATAGACCGCTCGCCGCCTGTTTCCATTCTGGTCGCAAGCGGGCCCGACGGCGATTACGTCATCCTGAACGCACATCACGCCCTGATGGACGGCGTGTCATCGGTGCAGCTGCTACGGGACGTCGGCCGCCACTATCGGGGCGAGGCCGCCAGCCAACGGGCAGCGTCCCGGTCGACCTCAACCGCGGTCCCGGACGGGCCGGCGAAGCCTGCCGCTATCGCTGGCCAGGAGCCTTGGCCGGCCAGCAGACGGGCACAGATCCTGGCCGCTAGCCGCCCGGCCAGGATTGCATCGGAACGGGGCGGACAGCGGGGCTGCGGCGTCTATCTGCTGCCCCTTCGGGATGTCCCGGTGGTGCCGGTCAGCCCGGACTTGCAGGTCAGCGTGAACGATGTTCTCGTGGCTGCCACCGTCATGGCGGTAGGCCGCTGGAATGCTGGGCACCGCAAGCCGGCCCGCGTCATCCGGATCACCATGCCGATCAACGCCAGGCCTGCCGAGCAGTCGCAGGCCATCGGAAATCTCTCCAGGATCGTGCCGATTACCGCCAGGCCGCCTGGCGCCGCGGCAGATGCAGCGGCCCTGCTGACTGACATTGCGCGGCAGGCCAGGAATGCCAAGAGCACCCCGGGCGCGCAAGTCGGGCTGGCAACCCGCGGCATCGCGGCAGCATGGTGCCCCGCTACCGTGAAACGCTGGCTCGTTCATACCGCCCGTCGGCTGGTAGGCCCATTCGTCTGCGACACGGCGATGCTCTCCAATCTTGGCGACGTCCCCGACCCGCCCGACTTCTGTGTTCCGGGTAGCATCACGATGGCTTTCTCAGCTCCCGCGCAGATGCCGCGGGGCTTGTCGGTGGGCGTGGTCACCGCCGGCAAGCGCATGCAGATAGCGATTCGGTACAGCCGGGCGCTGCTGGACGATGCGGCGGCCGCCCGGTTGGGCAGCAGCATCGCCCAGGCGCTCGAAGAACTGACAGGCCCGGCCGAAGGCGCTAGTTCCGGGCCGGCCAGCTCCGGGCAGCCAGGTTCTGGCGATGCGAACGACCGCGTTGACGGGATGCGGCGCGATAACGCCAGCTCAGCACAGGTATAGCGACGGAGGCGGCGATGGCTTTGGAGAAGGCGCTGCTCGACATACTGGCCTGCCCGGTGGACAAGGGCGGCTTGCTGTACTTCGACGACGAGATGATTCTCTACAACCCCCGGCTACGGCGTCGCTACCGCATCAGCAATAACATCCCGATCATGCTGGCCCACCATGCCGATACGGTCACCGACGACGAGCACGCTCGTCTCGTGCAGCTGGCTGACGCCGGCGGCGCGATCCAGACGCTGGGCTAGCCGGCCGCCGGCATTGGCCGCCAGCGCCCGTCTCCGGACAGCTAGGGAGTCCCGGCCGTCGAGGGCCGCAGATTTCCCGCCTGGGCGTCGCCAACGCACAGCTGCGAAGCCGCCGGAACGGTCACGCGCACCGCGCTGGCGCTGCCCGTGACCTGGAGATAGGCGCTGTGCAGGCCGGTCTTAAGCACGAGCGACCGTACTTCCGTCCCGTAATTGATCGTGGCAACTTCCCCGCCAGCCGCCGGGCCTGCCAGGTAACCGAGCCGCAGGATGCCGGAGAAGCCGGAGGATGGCGCGGTGAACCGCACTACGGTTGCGCCGTCATGCACTGGCCAGCATGCCGTGCCGGGGGGCAGTGGCAGGCTAACCGTGCCGTGCACCACGGCCGGCAGCAACATGCCGAACGTGCCGAACATCATCAGCCTGTCAATGTTCCCGCTCGGACGCGCCTCCCAGCGCACGTTCTTTGCGGCCGCGCTGCTCGCCATCGGGCCAAGGGCCCGGGACTGTAGCGCATACTTGCCGTAGTAGATGTTCCACATGACGTACGGCACCGTGTACTGATTGACGATGACCGTGCCGGTTGGCTGATCATCCAGGGCCGCCCTCGCATTCGCAAGGTAGCTGCGGCCCAGCACGTTCGAGATACTCGAGATTTGCTCATAGCTGTTCACCGACCACACCGAGCCGATGATCACCAGGCCGGTCAGCCCCAATCCGAGGGCGCGCCAGGCGCCGCTTCCGAAGAACTCATGGCCAGCCTGCCAGGCTCGCCCGGCGTCCGGAGACTGCACGACCGGCCAGAAAGCCAATCCCAGGCACAGCACCGCCACCGGCACAGCGTCCGCCACATAGCGCGTGTCCAGGCCGAGTACCTGGGCGAGACTCGCGGTGGCAAGCCGTCCGAGGACAATGGGCACAACATCCGCCAGCACGATCCAGCCGACCAGGATTGCCCACGCGCGCCAGGCGCGGGTGCGGAGCGCGATACTTGCTGCGACGATGGCGCAGGTCACCAGGACGGTGGCCCAGACGAATCCGGCGGCCGGGTTGGCGTATGCGACTGCAGCGTTGCGCGACATCACCCAGCTCCACGGTCCGCCGAGCAAGCCAGGCAGGAGCGTTTGCCTAATCAGGTCCCAGGCAAAGGTGAGCGAGGCGCTGATCGAGGTCGGAGTCGGTTTGACCGTGGACTGCTGCAGCGCGATCAGCAGCAGCGCGAGGTAGCCGGCCACGAGGACGAAGTAGGCGGCCCAGGCGCGCCAGTACCGCACCAGGGCCTGCCGAACCGAGCTGATCAGCCGGTCCTCCGCGAGGAAGCCGGCTGTGATGGCGAACAGCAAGGCCGGGATGACCATCGCCTTCTCGAAGAAGAACAGACCCGCAGCCAGCCAGAAGACGGCCCCGACGAGGTGGCGGATCCGTCCGGTCCTGATGTAGAGCACGTGGGCCGTGACCGCTAGGAAGATCGCCGCCTGCAGCGGCAGGGACTCGATCGCTGAACTCCACCAGCTGTCGTCGGGAAAGGTCAGCGGCGTCACCACGTACAGGATGAGCGGAATCAGGATGGCCGGCCTGGGTCCGAACAGCACCCGCAGCATGCGCCAGCAGGTAATGCTGGCCAGCAGCAGCAGCGCCAGAGTCAGCGAGGTTGCGGCAGCCCAGTTGTACAGGGCGATCTTCGCCATGAGCCAGGTGAGCAGCAATACGCCCGGATGCAGGTGCCCGGAGCCTACGTAGGACAGGTACTTCCAGCTCAGCCCGTACTGCAGGCCGAGTTCGGTGAAGTGAAAGTCGTCCTGCCGGAAATAGAAATGGCTGAGGAATAGGCTTTTCCAGGCGACCTGGCCGATAATCAAGGCAAAAGCCGCGAGCGTGACCCAGTGGCGAACCAGCCAGTCCGCTATCTCCGGCCAGCCCACCTTGCGGCGGCCGTCGAGATCGTCCTCCCGATCACGTCTGCGCAGGTGACGATCACCGCCGGGACCCTCGTGCCGGACCGCGACACGCCGGTATGACGGTCCTATATCGCTCACAATTAGAGCATAGTGCCATGTACGGACTTTTGCGGATGAAATCCGAGCAGCGCGCATGCTGGGCTACAATGCCGGCCAATGTCCTGGAGCGGTGATGACGACCCCCGGCAGGGCCCGCTCGTAAGCGTCAATGTCTGGCTGGCCAGCTGGCGTGGCCGAGGCAGCGAGCGCCAGCGCGTGCCTGAGCATGTCTGGCCACGACCAGGACAAGGCGATACCGGGCACGAAGCCTGCTACGAGGCCGTCACGGAAACTGGCCGTGGTGTCAGGCGCCGACCAGTCCGGCGGCCGGAAGCCGGGCCCGAGCTCGGCCAGCCACTCGCGACCGCCGGCCAGGACGCGCACGCCCCGGCTGGTCGGCAGAACGACCGACCCAGCCCCGGCCGATTCGAGCCCGGCCAGCACGGGCAGCCCGGTGCCGTCCGACTCGGGGATCACCAGGGCAGGACCCCGCGCCGCGCCGTGCCGCAGGGCACTGCCGCCAGCGTTGAGCACAACCGGGACGCCCGCGCTCGCAGCGTAGCTGGCTAGCGACCCATAGGTCTCAGGTGGCAGGCCGTCGGGCAGGCTGCCGCAGAGCACGACGGCGGTGGCGCCGTCCAGCAAGTTCCGGTAATCGGCAGCCAGCCGGCCGAGTTCTTCCGTGGTGATGTACGGAGCGGGCTCACCGAAACTGGTCGTGTGTCCGCCGGCGCCGTCCGCGACCTGGACCACTCGCCGCGACTCGGCAGCGATCCAGGTGAACTGAGTAGCCACTCCCGCCCTGGCCAGCTCGTTCCTGATCAGCTCCCCTGCCGACCCGCCCGCTAGTCCGGCCGCCACGACCTCGTGCCCGAAGGTGTGCAGCAACCGCGCAACGGCCAGCCCGCGGCCGCCAGTCAGGTAGCGGACCCCGCTCACGTTGTTTGCCGCGCCTAGCTGCACCCGCGTCGCCTTATAGTGCACGTGCAGCGCCGGATTGAGGGTAACGGTGACGATCAACCGGCTACCTCCGCTGCCAGCACCGCGCCGAGCTCCCAGCAGGCCTCCAGGTCCGCCTTGGCAGGCGTGCCTGTCACAGTCACCGGCGGCCTGACCGGCTGCCAGCCCAGGCCAGCCGTGATCGACTCGACCGCCCGGACTGCTCCCCCGGTGTCGCTCGCACCGTGCACGTACAAGCCGTAGGGCCGTCCTCTGGTTGCCTCCAGGCACGGGTAGTAGATGCCGTCGAAGAAGTGCTTCAGCGCGCCGGACATGTAGCCGATGTTTGCTGGCGTGCCGAGCAGGTACCCGTCGGCAGCGAGGACATCAACCTCGCTGGCCGTCAGCGCGGGCCTGACCAGTACGTCCACACCGTCGATCTCATCGGTTCGCGCGCCGTGTGCAGCGGCCTCGAACATCGCCTGCAGGGTCGGCGAGGGCGTGTGATGAACGATCAGCAGCGTCGGCATTACCGCCGAGCTTAGACGTCTGCATCAGTCGATCCGGTGCCATACCTCACTGGCAGCGTTACCCTCAGTTCGCCCAGCGGGCCGCGGACCTACCAGGCGACGGCGATCGTGTCAGCCGGCAGCTGGATCGGTGTGGTTCGGTGCGCCGTCCATACGACGAACCCCGGGGTATAGGGCGGAAGATTTGCCTTGGCCACGATGACCGCGCTGCCGGAGGGATCTGACGCCAGGACGTAGAAGATCTGGCTGTGCTGCCGCAGCTTGGTCACCGCGCCGGTGCGAAGGTTCACGATCTCCAGCGTGAAGGCGTGCAAAGGCCCGGGCCCGCGAGTCACCTCTGCTGGGTTGATCATCTCTTCGATGACGTGCTGGCCATCCGGCGTCAGCAGCGGAGCATCAGGCAGATACGAGATCTCGTCCGTGCCTGGCGGTCTGGGCAGCGGCACGACTCTGCTGTCGGCGCTGAAGCTCACCGCGGGAGCGCTCGTATCAAGCAGCACGAGTTCCGCAGCGCCTGCCGTCGCGCGGTCGAAGAAGGCCAGCGTCCGGCTGTCGGTGCCCCACGATGGCGGACCGGTAACATCCCGGTAGGTGTCCAGGCGCCCGGCCCAGCGTGGCAGCACCCAGGTCCGGCTTCGCCCCGTGACCAGGTCAAACACCCGTAGCTGGGTGGGCACGTTGTTGGCGGTCTTGGTGCTGATCGTGGCCAGCTGGTGACCGTTGGGCGACAGCGCGTACCAGCAGAGCTCGTTGCCGCTGCCAGTCGCCAATAGCGGCACGGGCAGGGCGCTGAGCAGTGCCCGGTTGCCTGCCGGAGCCGACGGGTTAAGCCGCAGCAGGTAGAGCCTCGTCGGCGGGGGGTTGAAGGTGGAAAGGCGCTGCGCCCCGAGGATAAAGGCGTGATCGTCAGCCGTGCCCTGCACGAAGGCAAACGTGGCGTAGGGCCTGGGCACGGCGATCGTCGCCAGCGTGCTGCCGGTCAGAGTGGAACGCACGACGGCGCGATCCGGGTTCGTCGAGTCCCCGCCACCGCCGCGAGCGCAGGTCTTGCAGCCGGGCCACTGCTGCAGTGCCACGTAGTACGGCGGGAACTGGGCGAGAGAGGAGGGCGCGACCGGGCCGGGACGAGGCTTCAGGCGCGGACCGCCGGCCAGCGCAACCGACAAGCCGATGGTCAGGCAGACGGCTGCCGCGGCGGCCAGCGCAGGCAGCCACCTGCGCGGCTGGTCGGCGGGCCACCTGCGGCCAGCGCGGACCCTACGCAGGTCATCGGAGGGCAAGTCAAGCGGCGGGACGGCGCCGGGCGGGATTTGCTCTGCAGTCTCCAACAGCGCGGCGCGCAACCGATCTTCGGTCAGGTTCATGACGTCTCCCTAAGCGCGCGGCCGAGGGCGGCCAGCCCGCGATGCGCGGCGGAGCGGACCGTGCTCCGGCTGATGCTCATGGCCGTGGCGATCTGATCGTCGGGCAGATCGAGGTAGAACCGCAGCGCCAGTACCTCGCGCTGCCGGGCCGGCAGGCACCGGAGCGCGCCGATGACCTCCCGGCGTTCCTCGGCCGTCAGGACCGCCGATTCCGCCGAGGTAACGGGCGGCCCGTCCGAGCCGTCCAGCGCCACTGTCGGCCTGCGGCGAAGCTGCGACCGACAGCCGTTGAGCACCGACGACCTGACGTACCCGAGCGCCTTTGCCTGTTCATCAAGGTGTGACCAGCGGCGGTATAGCCCGATGAAAGCCTCCTGCACGACATCCTCGGCGGCCTGCCGGTTCCCCAGCATGATGTGGGCCAGCCTGATGAGGCCGAGAGCATGACCGGCGTACAGCGCACTGACTGCCGCGGCGCGGTCCATCGTGCCCGCGCTCACGTCCGCCGAGCAGACCCGATCTGGTCCCGTGCGGCCTTGCTGTTGCGGGAGCGGGACTGGCGCTGTCGCGTCGAGTTCCATGTGTCAGTGACGCATATCAGCCCGTGTTGTTGCTTCCCAAACCGAATATTTCCGCCGGGATCGCGCAGGGGGCCCGTCGTCGCAGCTCTGACAGGCCGCTTGGGCCGGCAAAGCTGCTGGCCGCTCAGCTAAAATCGGGTGCCGCACCCGGCACGAGTTATCCGTTGTATATCGTGTGGGACTGATATGGTCCCTCGGCTACGGCGGCATGGACCGTCCGCCTCCGCAGAAAGCCACGTACGGCCCGCCTCCGCGGAAAGCCACGTACGGGCCAATGCCACGGAAAGCCGAGCCGTCGGCACGGAAAGCACTGCGCGGGCTGGCCGCAAGCCTTGGGCGACAAAGTTCGCGATGATGCAGTCATCGACCCGGAAAGTCAACACTGTCCTAGCGGTCTGCGGCGTCCTCGCGGGTTTCGGCATCACTATCGGCATCCTGCACATCGTGCACCGAGGGCACTCGCCCGCCGCGCACGGTCCGGGCCGGGGATCAGGCGTGATTCAGAGCGCCAGCGGCGGGCTGTCACCTGCGGCCCTTGATGCGCAGTGGCTTGCTTACTCCGACCACTCCACCTGCGCCGACTGGGCCGGTGGCGACGGGGTCTCGGCGATCAGGCTGAACTCGTCGCAGATCGCGTGGTTCTTTGCCGACACCTTCCTCGGCCCGGCCGGGCCGAGGATCGGCTTCTCCCACCCGAGCGGCTTCTTGAATAACTCGGTAGTGATGCAGACCACGGCACGCGGCCGCAGGAGACTGGTAACGCTCACCGGCGGGGGCGCCTGCCCCGGCCCGGGCGGGCACGGGGCGGCGGCCTCGGTCGTGCGGGCCCCGGGCGTGGCCACGGACTCGGAGCGATACTGGGATGCCGACGGGATTAGGGTCGGCGGCACGGTTGTGAAGTTCTACAACGCCTACCTGCGGGGCACGGTCCCGTTCGTCCCGGTGAGGACGACGATCGCCAGCTTCTCGGTCAGAAAGCTCAGCGCGGCCGGCCGCGGCCCGGCTTACGGAGGCGTGATCGTACCGAAGCTGACCCCGGTGCCGACGTACACGCCGCCCGGCGGCGGCACGCCCATCGTATGGGGATCAGCGCTGCTGAGATCCGGCCGTATGGTCTATGTCTACGGCTGGCAGAGCCCTTCGGGATCAAGACGGGTCCAGCTGCTGTACCTGGCCCGGGTGCGGGCGACCCGGCTGGCTGACTTCCCCGCATGGCGGTTCTATGCCGACGGGAAGTGGGTCGGCAGCCAGGGCCTTGCCGGGCCCATCGAGCCTGTCGGCCAGGACTTCAACGTCCCGTCGGCGTTCAGCGTCGTGCGGATCGGCGTACGTTACTGGCTGATCCAGGCCCAAGGAGCGGGAGACCCCGACATATACGCCTACCCGGCACCGGCGCCGTGGGGACCCTTCGACACCGACCAGGGCATCCTGCTCTACCACGCCCCAGGCATCGGGCTCAACGCGGCAAACGGTTACCGGGTTATCTACGAGGCTCGCGCCGAGCCTGCCCTGTCCACTAGCAAGACGCTCGTGATCAGCTACAACGTCAACTCCGAGGCGGTTACGGCTGCCTGCCTCTCGATATTGCAGTTCACCAACGCCATAGTCCAGCCGCAGTTCATCACCGTGGACCGGACTGCCTTCACCGCCCCCGTCGGCAGCGTCCAGGATCTCGTCCGAGCGGTTCCTCCGGCATATGCGAAGGCCGGCCTGCGCCATCCGGCGCAGTGGTTCGACGCCTGGTCGTTCTCTAGCGGCTGCCCCCCAGTGCCCGGCGTGTCGGGTCTCAGGGCGCAGACGGCGGTCGGCCTGGTACGGCTGACATGGCCGTCAACGGGAATCGGCATGCGCTACCGGATCTACCTCGCCCCCGGCTCGGGAAGCTTCGAGTACGTGCGCACAGTCTCGTCCACCCACGTCAAGCTCACCGGGCTGACCAGGGGGCTGACCTACCGGGTCGGGGTCGTGCCAGTAAACATCCACGCCAATGCCGGGCCGGGAGGCCACATCAAGGTGCGGATTCCCTGACGCGATTTGTGCGCAGACGATCGCGCCACCTCCGCTGGGCGCGGTCGGCTACGGTTGCCGGATGACCCGGTCAGCTGTGGGTAGCACGGTGCTCGACGCCTGCTGCGTCCTGGCATTCGTGGCCATCGGCCGCCGCGCCCATCATGACGGAGATGCCGTCGCCGGGATCTGGCACACTGCGTGGCCGTTCCTGGCCGGACTCGCGATCGGCCTGGGCGCGGTCCGGGCCTGGCGCCGGCCGCTAGCGCTCGTCCCCGCCGGATTTGGCGCCTGGCTGGGCGCGGCAGGCGCGGGCATGCTGCTGCGGGTTATCGCCGGTCAGGGCACCGCGTTCGCCTTTATCGGCGTCACGCTGGCGTTCCTCGCGCTGTTCATCCTGGGCTGGCGGGTAGTAGCGCGGATCGTCATGGCTCGGCTGCTCGCCGCACACTGACCGGCGTGGCGATAGGCCGGCTGTTACCCCCGCCGAGCCAGCGCCGGCAGCTTGCGCGCCTCAGCTGACCCACAAGTATCGCCTGGTAACGGCGGGGTTGACTGCTCAGCACACCAGCAACGCATACTCGATAACGAGGCCCGAACTGCCGGGACGGGCCAGCTCTGATCGGGAGAGGCGCCCGGAGCATGGGGCAGTTCCGCCGGACCGCTGCGGGCTTGGTGGCGGCAGGCCTGCTCGCCGCGGTGGTCGGCTGCGCGCCAGCCTATAACTACGCCGCCGACTCGGCCGACAACACCTTCTTCAGGGTTCCGGCTAGCTGGCAGCAGTTGAACCCGGAGCAACTGGCGGCTGCGCAGGATTCGGAGCTGGCGACCTCAGCCGCCGGGCCGCCGGGGGGAGCGTTTGCCTGGTCGCGTGCCTACGCCGCGCAGTGGAACGCGTCCGCAGGCACGTTACTGACCGCGTCCAGCGAGCCCGTGGTGTACGCCAGCGTGCAGTCGCTCAGCCCGTCGCTGCAGGCAGCGCTGAGCTTCAACTTCATGCGGGACTTGCTGTTCCCGGTGACGTCAGGCGCACGGCAACAGGCTGCCAAGGCCGGCTCCGCCCTCTCCGGCTTCGCGTTGATCAGCAGCAGCGAGATCACCGCCCATGACGGTGTTCGCGGGATCAACGAGCTGTACGAGTACACGATCAACGGCCTGCCTGACGCCTTCGATCAGACCGTGCTCACCAACAGCACCACCACGAAGCTGTATCTGCTGCTCGTGCAGTGCTATCAGACCTGTTTTGTCGCGCATCTGGCACAGATCAAGGATGTCGTCAACTCATTCACGGTGCGAGGTTCCTGATGCGTCATCCGGCCAGGAAGCCGACGCGGCGGGCACTGGCGCTCTGGGACCGGCTCAAGTTCATCATCTTGCTGGTGCTGCTGTGGTTCATCGTGGTCTGGTATCAGATGTCTAACATCCCGATACTCGGCTTCCACGATGCCGCCCTCCAGCAACTCCAGGTCAGCTCGGGCATCGGGCGCTGGCTCGTACTGCTGCTCGGCATCGAAGTAATCAGGCAGGTTAGCTTCCTTGCAGCCGAGCGCTCGCACCGCTACTACCGGGCCGCGACCACGGTGTTCTCGGGGACTGACCGGGCCGCGCACCGGTTCGGTGATTACTCCAGGTTCCGGGTGTCCCGCGCAGTCAAGTGGCTCGTCGTTATCGCGATCATCTCAGTGATCCTCGGCGCGATTTTCCAGACCTCGCCATTGCAAGGGCTGTTCAGGGCGCCAGCGTCGATCGTGCACTACCTGCCCTACATCTTGTACGGGCTGGTGCTGATGCTGCTGGCCGTCGGCCAGTTCGCCGCCATCTTCTGGTTCCTGTCCAGAGGCGGCGTCGACGTCTACTACCCGGGCGACATCACCACCAGGTTCGGCGACGTGTGGGGCCAGGATCACGTCCTGGAAAAGGTCAAGGAAAACATCCTGTTCCTGGAGGACCCCGAGTCGATCGAGGAAAAGGGCGGCTACGTCCCCGGCGGCATCCTGCTGTGGGGACCGCCGGGAACCGGCAAGACCCTGATGGCCGAGGCGGTGGCCGGCGAGACGGGCAAGCCATACGTGTTCGTCGACCCCGGCGCGTTCATCAACATGTTCTTCGGCGTCGGCGTGCTCAAGGTGAAGTCGCTGTTCCGCTAGCTCCGTAAGCTGGCAGTGCGGTACGGCGGCGTGATCGTGTTCTTCGACGAGGCTGACGCGCTCGGCAGCCGCGGCGGGGCCGTGGGCGGGCAGGGCGGCGGCCGGTCCGGCCATTCCGGCCCACCTGGTGCCAGTCTCGGTCCGGCCGGGCTGCTGACCGCCTGCAACGGATTCAGCTACCTCGGCCCGCAAACCCAGTCAGCGCTGTACGCGCACGCGCTTGGCAGCTCTGCGGCAGCCAGCGCGGCAGCCCCGGAACCTCGCCGCCCTGGCCGGTTCCGGCAGATGATCCCGACGGGCATGGGCATGGGCGGCGGCGGCATGGGCACCCTGCAGGCGCTGCTGACCGAGCTGTCCGGGCTGAAGAAGCCACGCGGCTTCTTCAACCGGATCGTCCGGCGGACGCTCGGCATGCGACCGAAGCCGCCGCCCAAGTACCGGATCCTGGTGGTCATGGCCACCAACATGCCGAGCGCACTGGACGAGGCACTGCTTCGGCCCGGCCGGATCGACCGCATGTACCGGGTCGGTTACCCGTCTAAGGAAGGCCGGAAGCGGACCTACCAGGGCTACTTCTCCAAGGTCAGCCACGAGGTGACCGGCGAGGAGATGGATCACCTGGCGACCCTTACGCCCTACGCGACCGGCGCCACGATCAAGGATCTGGTGAACGAGTCACTGATCGCGGCGCTGCGTGACGGCAGGTCCACCATCGGCTGGGCCGATGTGCTCAGGGCCAAGCTGGCCAAGAGCGTCGGACCGTCCGAGGGCGTGGAATACATCGAGCGGGAACGGCACGCGGTGGCGCTGCACGAGGCCTGCCACGCGGTCGTCAGTTACCTGGTGCAGACCCGGAACGTCATCGACACGGCCACCATCCAGAAGGGCGCCGACTACCTGGGCTTCGTGAAGCCCATCCCGATCGAGGAGCAGTTCACCTCCTGGCGCAGCGAATACGAGGCGGACATCATGGTCAGCCTTGCCTCGCTGGTGGGCGAGCGGATGTTCTTCAACGGCGACTCAAGCTCAGGGGTTTCTGGCGACCTGCAGAGCGCTACGACCATCGCACTGGCGATGGAGGGCCTGTGGGGAATGGGCAGCCAGGTCGGGTCGTACGGCGCCACCAGGGCCCCGCACGACGCTCACCCTGTTGTCGACGGCAACGACCGCAACGTGCTGGAGACGGCGCTCGGCCAGCGTGCCGAGGCGCAGCTGGCTTCGCTTGCGGAACGGACCGGCACGCTGCTGGCGGAGAACCGGGCCAGCGTGCTCGCCGTCGGCCACGCGCTGGAGCAGCACAAGACGATCAGCGGCCAGGACGTCACCGCGATCATCAACGGCACCGAAGGCCCGGTTGTCGACGGCCGGCCGTACCGGCAGCTTGAGTTCGCCGCCGAGCTGGAGGCCTACCACCTGCGTGCAGTGACCGCGCATGCCAGCGACCGCAGCTTGCCCTTGCCGGTCCCCGTTCCGTCGGCAGCGGTCCTGGCGGCATCGGCTGCCGCAGCTGAGCTGAACAGCCGCCCCGCGCCCGAACTGCGCGCCCATCCGCCTGCTGAGGCTTAAGGCCAGGTCGGCTGAACGCGGCCGCCAGGCCCCTCGGGTGCGCGCGCGCTAGGGCCGCACCGGAATGCGGACCCCGTTGCCCGCTTTAACGCAGCTGCGCGGGCAGCAGGTATCGGCCTGCTGCCACGCCGTCGAGGACGGCTTGCGCGATGCCGGCCGCGCTCTGCCCGCTCGAGTCGAGCGCGTGCGGCTCAAGCGCACCGAGGTCGGCGAACTGGCGGTGCAGGGACAGCACCGGCGCCGGGTCGGTCAGCGCCTGCCCGGCGCGGCCTGTTGCCCTGCTCAGCGTGGTGGCCCGGTCCGGCCTGAGCACCGCGTAATGGAGCGGCAGGCCCGTTGCGCTGGCCTGGTCGCGAAACGGGGCCAGGAACCACGGTCCGACGATGCCGTCGCAGATGACCTGGTAGCAGCCTGCCGCGTAACCGAAGGCGGCAGCGGCCAGGACGCCGATGACAACCTCGTTCTGCCGGTGCGAGCCAGGCAGGTAAGGCGGAATCGAGCCGCGCTTGATGAAGTGCCAGAAATCGTCGGCGTGCAGGTGAACGCTGGGCTCAAGCGATTCCGCGAGCAGGGCGGCGACCGTGCTCTTGCCTGCGCCCGGTGGCCCGGTGAGCACGATGACCTGACCTGGCGCGGCGGTTGGCCACTGGCCGGTCACGAAACCTCCCGGTTCAGGCGCAACGGCGTCTAGGTCACAAGCCGAGCTGCCGGGACAGGTCAGATGCCATCCGCCCGTCCGGGTCGAGCTCGGCGCGGACCTTGCGGAACTCCTCGAGGCGCGGGTACATCGCGGCCAGCGCCGCCGGGCTTACCCGGGAGTCCTTGGCCAGGTAAACCCGCCCTCCTGCGGTCACGACCTGCTCATCGAGCCAGCTGAGCAGTGGCGCGAGGCCCGGCGTGCGGGCCGGGAAGTCCAGCGCGAGGGTCCAGCCGGACATCGGGAAGGACAGCAGGCCTTCGTCGCCGGGGCCGAAGCGCTTGAGTACGGTCACGAAGGACGGCGCGCGCGTCTGGCTGATTCTCTCCACGGCCCGGCGAACGGTCTGCTCCTGGCCGAACGGGACGACGAACTGATACTGGCGGAACCCGGCCGGGCCGTAGACCCTGTTCCAGTTCCTGACGCCGTCCAGCGGATGGAAGAAGGTGCTGATCGTCTGGATCTCGCCATCGCGGCGGCGGGGTGCCTTGCGGAACCATGCTTCGTTGAATGTGGCGACCGTGTACCTGTTGATCAGCCCGGACGGAAAGATATCCGGCGCGCCGAGGCGGGCCGACGGGCTGAATGCCAGCGGGCCGGCGCGATCCTTGGGACCGAGATCGGCGAGTTTGGCGAAGTCACCGCTGGTGATCACCGACCGCCCCAGGCTCGCGCCCTTGGCCAGGCAGTCGAGCCAGGCAACCGTGTAGCCATAGCGGTCGTCGGTGTCGGACAGATAGGCCATGGCCTCGTCGATGTTGGCGACCCGGACGGTGTCGACCCGCACTCGCGATGTCTCGACCCTGGTCAGCTGGATGCGAGCGCGCAGGATGACCCCGGTCAGGCCCATACCGCCAGCTGTCGCCCAGAACAGCTGCGGGTCTCCGGCTGGCGTGACGCGGCGTTCGCTGCCATCCGGCAGCAACAAGTCAAACCACCGGACGTGGCGGGCGAAGCTGCCTGCCACGTGGTGGTTCTTGCCGTGCACGTCGGCTGCGATGGCGCCGCCGATCGTGACCTGGCGCGTGCCAGGCGACACCGGCACGAACCAGCCGGCGGACAGCCCAGCGATCATGAGCTGTTCAAGGCTGACGCCCGCCTCGCAGGTCACCAGGCCGTTGCCGGAGTCGAGATCACTGATGTGGTTCAGGCCGACCGTCATGATCACCATGCCGCGATCGTTCTGCGCGGCGTTGTTGTAGCTGCGGCCAAGTCCCCTGGCGATCACGCCCCGCGGCGGGGCCTCGTGCAGGAGGCCGGCGACCTGCGCGGGGCTACGGGGTTCGCACAACTGAGCCGATGTCGGCGCGAGCCTGCCCCAGCCGGTTAGCGTCACAGTCGGGCACACCAAGATGGCTCCTCGGTTGGGTATCGAAGGCTATCGAACTACTGATTCTCCCAGCCGCAGGGGCCGCGTCCGGACCGACTTTCCCGGCTACGGCGGCTGTACTGGGCAGCGAAATGCCCGGATTGCGCCGCCGGATCCGTTGCGGCCCGCCAGATCCGCCGAGACCAAGGCTCACTTGACCCTTGGATTCTTTTCGTGCTCGACTTAGACTGAACATTCAGTCAACCGCGTTGGGAGCGCGATATTCATGGCCACGACCCAGGCCAGTTCAGCTGATCCAGCCGCTACGACGATGACGCCCGGTAACCACGGCCCGCTCCGGCCAGAGGCACCTGGCCAGCCCCGGCACCACGGTGTGCAGGCTCACGCGACCGTGCACCAGGCATCCCGGCCTGGCCTGGCAGCCATCATCAGGGAGCAAGAGAGGATCTTCGTCAGCCGTCAGCCGGAGTCTGCGCGGCTAGCTGCCCTAGCGACCGGCTCGCTCGCCGGCGGCGTGGTGTCCAGCTGGCAGATCTCCCGTCCGCAGCCAGTCTGGCTCAGCCACGGGCACGGCTCGAAGCTCTACGACGTCGATGGCAACGAGTACGTCGACCTGCACGGCGGATATGGCGTCTCACTAGCAGGCCACGGACACCCGGCAATCGTCGAGGCCGTTAAGGCGCAGGTCGACCGTGGCACCCACTTCGCCCAGCCGACGGAGGCGGCGATCGCCGCCGCCACCGAGCTGTCGGCACGGTTCAGACTGCCACAGTGGCGGTTCGCCAACTCCGGAACCGAGGCCACCATGGACGCGGTTCACCTGATGCGCGCCATCACCGGACGCGACCTGATCATCAAGGTCGAGGGCTGTTACCACGGCCATCACGACTCGGTGCAGGTGTCGGTGTGCCCCGACGACGGCGAAGACGACATCGGCCCGGCGCACCAGCCACATGGCGTCCCGTCGAGCACCGGCATCCCTCGGGCGATCACCGACCTCACCCTGGTAGTGGGCTTCAACGACCTGGCCGCGGTCCAGCGCACGCTGGCAGCTAATCCCGGCAAGGTGGCCGGCATGATCCTCGAGCCGATCATGATGAATGCCGGCATCATCAAGCCGGAGCCGGGATACCTGGCGGGCCTGCAGGAGCTGTTGCATGCCCACGGCGCGCTGCTGGCCTTTGACGAGGTCAAGACCGGCCTGACTGCGGGCCCCGGCGGCGCGACAGGCCTGTTCGGCATCACGCCTGACATTGTCTGCCTGGCGAAGGCCATCGGCGGCGGCGTCGCCGTGGCCGCGGTCGGAGGCACCGCCGAAGTCATGGCCCACGTGGCCAACGGCGACTACGAGATGGTGGGCACGTTCAACGGCAACCCGCTGGCGATGGCCGCGTGCCGGGCCATGCTGACCGAGGTCGCAACGCCTGAGGCCTACGACCGGCTGGACAAGCTGCGGCTTCGCGCTGTCGAGGGGCTGGAACGCGAGATAGCGCGGAACAACCTCGACGCCCAGGTAGTGGCCGTCGGAGCGAAAGGCTGCGTCGTCTTCTCGGCCAAGCCGGTCCGCAACTTCCGCGACTTCCTGTCGATCCGGGACTCGTTCAGCCATGCGCACTGGCTGTTCCAGCACAATGGCGGCGTCTTCCTGCCGCCCTGGGGCAAGATCGAGCAATGGTTGATCTCGGTTCAGCACGATGAGACGGACATTGACAGATTCGTCGATAATTTTGCTACCTTTGCGGCAGCAGTACGACGATAAGTCACGCCTGTCGCTCCGATGGCCCGCCAGGCACTGTAGTCCGGTAGGTATCGTTTTCGAATCTGTTATCCGCGGAGCCTTGCGCACGGCGGCTATTGGAGTGATCCTAGTCACTCAGACGTAGACTGACCGAACGTTCAGTCAAGGAGCCTGGACAAAGCGACGGCCCCGGGGCAGGTCAGCAGCAGGCAGCTAGGCCTGCAGCGGGCAGGCAGCGGATAGGCAGGCGTCAGGCAGCTGGGCGCGCGGCCAAGTCGGCTGGCGGGCGGGCGGACGGATCCGAGAAGGGGCGGCGGATGCACCCACGCGAGGGCTGGCAGCCTGACGGCTCCCGTCGGCGGCCTGATCTCTCCCGGCGGCAGGCGCTGCGTCGCGGGCTTGCCGCCGCCCTGCTCGCTGGCGGCGGCGGCAGCGTGCTCGACGCCTGCGCCCCCTACCTCGTGGGTGCCAACAACATTCCGCTGCCACGGCCGACCCACCCCGTCACCTGGCCAGTGTCCGGAAACAAGCCCATCCCTGACGGGCTGGCGCCCGAGAAGGGGGCCACGCTCCAGGTCTACAACTGGGTCGCCTACATCAATCAGGCATGCGTCAACGACTTCGCCAAGAAGTACGACTGCAAGGTCGAGGTCACCACGTTCAACACCATGGACGAGGCACTGGCCAAGCTGCGCAGCGGGCTGAAGTTCGACGTCTTCATGGGTGTCACGGTCGACGTGCTTGGCGTGCTGATCGAGTCCAAGCTGATCCAGCCGCTGAACCACAGCTACATCCCGAACATCTCCCAGGCCTGGCCGGACTTCCGGAACCCGTTCTACGACCAGGGCTGGAAGTACACTGTGCCCTACACGATCTACACCACTGGCATCGCCTGGCGGAAGGACCTGGTCAAGGAGAACCCGTACGCGATGGCCAACCCGTGGCGGGACATGTTCATGCAGCCCAAGTACCGGGGCAAGATCGCGATCCTGGACGACTACCGCGAAGGCATCAGCCTCGGCCTGATGATGAACGGGATCTACGACCTCAACACGACGGACCGGAGCCAGATCGACCTGGCCAGGCAGTCGCTGCAGCGGCTGACCAGTCTTGTCGACCTGCACATCGACAACAATGACTACACCGAGGTCCCCGACGGCCAGACGTGGATACATCACGCCTGGTCCGGTGACATGGCCGCGGCGGCGAGCTACATGCCGAAAGGGGTGCCGGTCGACGTAGTCGGCTACTGGTTCCCCCGGGACGGCAAGGGCCCCATCGCCAACGACACCAACACGGTGCTGAGAACCGCGTCCAACCCGGTCCTCGCGCATCTGTTCGTCAATAACCTGATGGACGAGCAAGTGGCGCTGAAGAACATCAGTTACAACGGCTACATGCAGCCAGTCACGGCGATCACCCCGGAGCTGCTGGTGAAGGAACAGATCTTGCCGCCGAGCCTGATGTCGACGGCCGTGGTACCGTCCGACTTCCGCCGCGGCCTCGGCGAGCTGCAACTTCCGGTCGACGCTGACGCGCTGTGGCAGCAGGCCTGGCTTGTCGTGAGTCAGGGGTTTTAGCATGCCGACGCAGGCTCCGCCGCAGCCGCCCGCGCAGGCCCCCAGCGCCGCGCCTGCCGGACGCCCGCAGCGCAAGCCGAAGCCATTCCAGCCCAACAAGATCTTCTGGATCCTGCTTGCCGCGCCCGGCATCATCTGGCTTGCGGTGCTGTTCGTCATCCCGTTCTACGCGGTGCTGGCGATCGGCGAGGGCAAGCTGCGGCGCCAGGGCGAGACTCCGGTCGCAGTGTTCAACCCGTTGAACTGGAGCTCTGCAAACCTGGCCAATGTCTGGCACGACATCTTCGGGTCGGCCAGCTTCGTCTGGCCGATCGCCTGGCGGACGATCTGGTATGTGGCCGTCGCGTCCCTGCTCAGCCTCGTGATCGCCTACCCGGCGGCGTACTTCGTCGCCAGGTTCGCCGGCCGCCGCAAGGGCCTCTTCCTGGTGCTGCTGGTGGCGCCGTTCTGGATCAGCTACATGATGCGGATGCTGGCCTGGATCGACCTGCTCCAGACCAACGGCTACCTCAACAAGGCGCTGTCATTCATCGGCCTGGGCGGCAGCCACGACTGGCTCGGCGGCCATTCCTACACGGTCATCCTCGGCCTGGTCTACGGCTACATCCCGTACCTGATCCTGGTGCTCTACGCTGGCCTGGACCGGATCGATCCGTCGCTGATCGAAGCCGGCCGCGACCTCGGCCTTGGCCGGCTCAAGACGTTCGCCCGGGTCACCCTGCCGCTATCCCGCCAGCCGATCCTCACCGGCATGCTGATCACGGTGCTGCCGATGGTCGGCGACTACTTCACCAACCAGCTGCTGTCTGGTGCGCCGCAGACCTCGATGATCGGCAATCTGATCCAGGGCCAGCTCAGCCAGCCGTCGGCGGGCCAGGGCGCGATCTTGTCGCTGATCGTGCTGCTGGTGCTCCTCGCACCGATGATCTACTACGTAGTCGCCACGAACCGGTCCTCACAGGCGGCGTCATGACTGCCACTGGCTGGGCGACGGCCGCATCAACCTCCGCTCAGGCGGGAACGGCGCCCTCGAAGCGCCGGCTGTTCCGTAACCCGTGGCGCCATCCGTGGTTCCTGGAGGGCTTCACCTGGCTGTACCTGATCTGGTCGCTCGTGCCGATCGCGATCGCGGTGCTGTTCTCGTTCAATAACGGCAAGTCGCAGGCCAGCTACCAGGGCTTGTCCATGCGCTGGTACTACGGCGACAAGGTCAACTCGATCTGGTACAACCCGCAGCTGCACAGCGCCATATTCGTGACCTTGAGGCTGTCGGCGCTGACGACGATCATCGCGGTGCCCATCGGCGTCGCGTTCGCGCTGGGCATCAACAGGTGGCGCGGCAAGATCTCGGCCAGCTTCAACTTCATCATGATCCTGTCCTTCGTCGTACCCGAGCTGATCTTCGGCGTGGCGATGTTCTTCGTGTTCACGCAGCTGTTCACCGGCATCCAGCTCGGCACCCTCGCCGAGGTGCTCGGCCTGGTCACCTGGAACGTCAGTTGGCCGGCCATCATCGTGCAGGCCAGGCTGGTGGGCATCGGCAGGCAGTATGAGGAGGCGTCAGCAGACCTCGGCTGCACGCAATGGCAGACGATGCGGCGGGTCATGCTGCCGCTGCTCATGCCAGCCATCTTCGCCAGCGCGATCCTGGTTTTCTCCAGCGTTATCGACGACTTCGTCATCGTCGACCTGCTGTCCTCGAACGCGACGAACACGCCGATGTCGGTGATTATCTACTCGACGCAGCACGGCGGGAACGGCGGCCCGGCGCTGAACGCCCTGGCCACCGTGATGCTGCTCATGTCGTTCATAGTGGCCGGTCTCGGCTTCGTCGGCTACCGGCTGATGACGCGGGGTCAGCGGATCAATGGGCAGCAAGCACTGACGACCATCGCCGGCGCCGAATAGCGCCCGGGACCACGGGTGGGCCCGGCACTAAGCATGACAGTGCGGCTGAGAGTTAGATATCCGTGAAATAGGGATAATAGTTACTATAGCGTCGCCGGAATAGGCGCGTGCTTAACATCGTTAACTCATCCACGGCCGGACGGAGCTTGCCGCGACTGCCTCCCGGCAGATCGCACGAGGCCCGGCCCGGCACCCCAATTCGATGACTGCGAGTACCACGTCCCGCGCGCACCAGCCGACGGTCGTAATGGTTACGCCGATGGCTGACGATGACGGCCGGGCAGTGGACCGCCTGAGCGGCCCGAGCAAGCCCAGCCATCCGGCTGAGCCAGCAAGGCCCCGAACATCAGGTTCCCCAGGCGGCACCTAACCTCCGACAGTCGGCCCGCCAGCCGGTACGCCTCCTGGCACACCGAGCGGTTCGGGCCCGCCCACCCGCACAACGCGCCTGGCGCGATCGCAAGCCGCATGCACTCGACTGCAAAGGCCTCGGGCGCGCTGCCCGTTAGCGCTGAGCAAACCGGGCGATCGGGGGGATAGCGAACAAGGAGAACGATGAGTGTCACTTTGGCCGAACCGGTCGTCGACCAGCAGGCGCAGTTCGAGCGGGACGTGATTCCCTACATGCGTCAGCTGTATCCGGCCGCGCTTCGCATGACGCAAAACCACACCGATGCTGAGGACCTCGTCCAGGAAACGATCACCAAGGCCTACCGGGCATTTCATCAGTTCACGCCCGGCACCAACCTACGGGCCTGGCTCTACCGCATCATGGCGAACACCAGCAACAGCAGGTACCGGAAGCAGGGACGGCAACCGCCCCAGTCGCTTTACGGTGACCTGCATGACGTCCCGATGCAGTCCGGCCCGCAGGCGCAGGTCGTCAAGTCGGCAGAGGCAGAAGCGCTGGAGCGGCTTCCTGAATCCGACGTACTGCAGGCGCTTCGTGAACTGCCGGAGACCTTCCGGTCAGTGGTGTACCTGGCCGATGTCGAGGGTTACCCCTACAAGGAAATCGCCGACCGGCTGGGCGTGCCGATCGGGACCGTGATGTCCCGGCTGCACCGGGGCCGCCAGAAGCTCAGGAAGAAGCTCGCCGCCTACGAGCCGGCCTGACGTGCCGGCGGGGCCGGCCGGGCGCCCCGACTGCCCGGCCTGCCTGCTCGGCGCGATCAGCCCGGTCCCGGTTCGGCTGCTGCCGACCCGGGAAGGGACTCCGGCGGAGGCCAGCCGGGAATGCGGCTTCACACGGTCGCGGCCAGCCCGGCTGGTCACGATGAAGGGCGGCATCATGGCAAGTCAGATGAGCACGCCGGACCCTGCGGACCGGGCGCGGGACACACTGGGCGGACCCGACCCGGGCGCGGGCGAGGATGAACTAGGCGGCCCCGACATAGACGCTGACACTGACGAACTTGGCGGACCTGATCTGGGCACAGACGTGGATGAACTCGGCGGCGCCGACCCACTCCAAGACACCGACGAACTCGGCGGCACCGACCCAGGCGGCTGGGAGGATGAACTGGGCTGACCCGGCAGGGCGTTGCGGTCTACCGCGGCGAACGCGCGACCGCGAGCGCATCTGCTGCCACCGCGCCGGAGGGGCCGCAGATGAGCGGGTTCACATCGAGCGCGACTAGCTCGCTGCCTAGTTCCACCGCGATGGCCGACAACCCGGCGATCGCGGCCGTCACCGAATTCAGGTCGGCCGGCGGCGCACCGCGGACGCCAGCCAGCAGCGTGCGCACGCGGAGGCCGTCCACTAGCTCGCGGGCGGCCGCTGGCTGCACCGGGGGCAGCGCGACGGCCCGGTCGGCAAGCAACTCGACCAGCACTCCGCCGGCACCCACTACCAGCAACGGCCCAAGCTCGGGGTCAGTGACGATGCCGAGCGCCAGCTCCACGCCGGGCGGAGCAGTCTGGGCCACAATCACCCGGGGCCCAAGCCTGCTGGCCAGATCCGCATAGCCGGCCGCAAGCTGGTCAGCGTCGCGGATGCCCAGCAGGACACCACCGACGTCGGACTTATGCTGGATCCCTGGTTCGTCGGTCTTGAGCACGACCGGATAGCCGATCAGCTCGGCCGCCGCGAGCGCTGCGGCGACGTCGCTGGCCGCCAGCGACCGCGTCACGCCGATCCCGTAATCAGCAAGCAGGCTCAGCAGTGGCGCTCCGCTGGCCTGACCCGACGCCAGCAGCGCCGCGCCACGGGTGCGGCGGCCTGGGTCCAGAGCAGGGCCGGCGTCCGGCTGACCGAATGCAGCGCGGGCGCGATAGCCGTGCTCGAGCAGGTGCCGGATGGCCAGCAAACCTGACCTGGTGCCCTCGAGCACGGCCACGCCATGGGCGCGCAGTTGCCGGGCGAGCTCGGGGTCGATGGCGCTGGCCAGGTTGCTCAGCACGGCCAGCGGCTTGCCGGTGCGCTCGGCTGCGTCCAGCATGGCGAGCCGATACGCCTGATCGCCGTCGAGCTCGGGCACTAGGTCGACCGCGAGGGCCACGGCTTCGACCGCCGGATCGTCGGCCAGCGCCAGCAGAGATCCGGCGAACAGCTCGCGGGTGGCGGCACCGGTGCCCCAGACGTCCAGCGGATTGGCGGGGACAAGGCCGGGGTCGAGCAGCCCGGCAAGCCGCACGAGCGTACCCTGGCCGACCGAAGCGAACGGAACGCCGAGCGACTCGGCCAGATCGACGACGTGGGCTCGTTCCAGCCCGGAATCATGCACCGCAGCCAGCCCGGTGCGGGCACCATCCCGGCCGGGTCCGGCAGCCGAGCCTACGGGCGCCCGGCGACCCGCCGCGAACAGCTCGATGGTGTCGGCGAACTCGGCCAGGTCGCCGACCCGGTGCACGCCGTACGCCCTGGCGAGCGCCTCCCAGCCGCCATCAGCACCAGCGAGCGCACCGGAGTGGGCCGTCACCATCTCCCGGCCAGCGGCCGAGCTACCGACCGTCAGCATTACCACAGGTATGTCCCTGGCTGCCGCCGCCGCGAGCACCTGGCGCAGCGCGCCGCCGTCCCTGATCGCCTCGAGCACGAGCGCGAGCAGCCGAGTCTCCGGCAGGCTGAGTGCGTAATCCAGGTAAGCGGGCGCAGCTGTCACCAGCTCCTGTCCGGAGGACACGGCCAGCGTGAAGCCAAAGCCGCGGCGGGCACGAAGCAGCGCCGAGAACATCGAGCCGGAGTGGGTGACCAGCGCTGCCGGCCCGGCCGGCAGCGGGTCAGGCTCGGTATACCCGATCGCACGCAGGCCGCGGGCAACGTTCACGAAGCCCATGCAGCCCGCGCCGCAGAGCGCGAGGCCCGCAGCGTCGGCGATGGCTGCCAGTCGCTGCCGCAAGCCGGGGCCAGTCCCCGGCGCAGGTGCGTCCTCATGGGCGTTTCCGAAGATCACCGCGCCCCGGCTGCCCACCTCAGCAGCAAGTGCGAGCTGTCGCTCCAGCGCAGCGTCCGGCACGGCCAGCAGGGTCAGGTCGGGCGCTTCCGGCAGGTCGGCCAGGGTCGGGTAGCAGCGGCCGCCGTCGAGCTCGGCGTACCTGGGATTGACCGGGTAGATCCGCGGCGACGCCGGGCTCTTGCGCACCTCGTCGAGCATCCGGCGGCCGAAGGTGGCCTCGCGCGCCGACGCACCGACCAGCGCGATGCTGCGCGCCTCCAGCATGACCCGGACAGCCTCCCGGCCGGCTGAATCGGGCGCCGGAACGCTCTCGCGGCCTGATGAATGTGACGTTGCTATGCCTATAGGGGCTGTCGCAAAATCGCGGCTGGCCGTGCCGCGTGGTGTCTGGCCTGGTAGATCAGCGTTTGGGATCATTTTGATCATGGCGTATGGGTACCGGGTGGTGGACCGGGAGCAGCCGTTTCTGCTGCCGCCGGATATGCGGGACTGGCTGCCGGAGGGTCATCTTGCGTGGTTCGTGATCGACGCGGTCGGGGTGCTGGACGTGTCGCGGTTCGCGGCGCGGGCGACGCCGGCGGGCTCGGCGGCGGGCCGGGCTGCCTTTGATCCGCGGGTGCTGCTGGCATTGCTGGTGTACGGGTACGCGCGGGGTCTGCGGTCGTCGCGGAAGATCGAGCGGGCCTGCACCGAGGATGTGGCGTTCCGGGTGATCTGCGCGCAGGACGCGCCCGATCACGCGACGATCGCCCGGTTCCGGCGGCAGCACTTCGCCGACGGCGGCGCGATGACGGACCTGTTCGCGCAGGTGCTCGCGATCGCGGCGAGGGCGGGGCTGGGCCGGCTGGGGCTGGTCGCGGTGGACGGGACGAAGATCGCCGCGAACGCGCCGGAGGACGCTAACCGGACCGAGGCCAGACTGCGGGAGCTGGCCGCGCGGATCCTGGCCGAGGCCGAGGAGGCGGACGCGGCCGAGGACGCGCTGTTCGGGGCGGCGCGCGGCGATGAGCTGCCGGCCGAGCTGGCCGACCCGCGGACCCGGCGGGAGCGGATCGCCGCGGCGCTGGCGCAGCTGGAAGCCGAACGGCAGGCCGCCGACGCGCAGCGGGATGCGCGGGCGTCGGCCTACCTGGAGCAGGCGGCCGCGGGAACGCCGCCGCCGGGCAAGCGGCCCGCCGCCGCGGACGCCGCCGCCGCGCAGCTGCGGCTGGACCAGCTGACCGCGGCGCAGCAGGCCAGGATCGATGACTGGGACCGGCGCAACGCGGAGAAGATCGCCAGGACCGGCACCGGGCTGCGCAACCCGCCGCGCCGCCCCGCCAGCGCCCACGTCCGGGTCCGCGCGGCCGCCGCCGCGCTGGAGAAAGCGAAGGCACGGGCGGCTGAGGCCGGCCGCAAGGCCGCGGAGCGGGAAGCGGCCCGCAAGGGACCCGGCCCGGTCGCCAACATCACCGACCCGGACTCGCACCTGATGCCGGTCCGGGGCGGCGGGTTCATCCAGGGCTTCAACGCGCAGGCCGCGCACAGCGCCGACGGGCTGTGCCTGGGCGGCATGGTCACCGCCCATACCACCGATGCCGGCTGCTTCCAGCCGATGCTGGAGGTCATCGCCGCCGCGCAGGACATCCTGCGCGGTCACGCCCGCGGGCCGCTGCACCGCAAGAAGGCCCGGACCGGGACCGTGCTGGCCGACGCCGGCTACCTGTCGGATGCGAACCTGACCTGCGAGGGCCCCGACCGGCTGATCGCCACCGGCACCCGCCGCGGCCTGCACCAGGCCGCCGCCGGCCAGGCCGACCCGGCCCGCCGCGCCGACGGGCGGGCGCTCAGCGCCGCGTCGGCGGCGATGGCCGCCCGGATAGCCGGCTACCCCGGCGTGATCACCTACCGGCAGCGAGGCCCGATCGCCGAAACACCGTTCGGCAACCGCAAGCACAACCGGAACTTCCGCCGGTTCAGCATGCGCGGCCTGGCCCGCGTCACCGGCGAATGGACCTTCGAGAACACCATCGCCAACCTGCTGAAGATCCACGCCACCCGCTGGCAGACCGCATGACCTCCCGCGATCCCCGGCAGCCCGGCCAGGCCGGCCGCTAGCCACGCTCGCCGGCCCGGCGACCACCCGCGACATGCACCCGAGCATTACGCGACAGCCCCTATAGCCATACCAACTTCACTTCCATGCACGCGCGTCCGGCGCCCGGCAGCGGTCGTGACAACGAAAGCTGGTCAACCCGGACGATCGGCACACGGGCTTCATGACCGCCGGTAGACCTTGCGCAGCTGGCCAGAACGCACCGCCGCCTTCCGGTCGGAGATAGCTGCCTTGGCCGCCTGCATGCCGGGAATGCCGCAGACTCCGCCGCCCGCGTGCGTGGCCGAGCTGCCGTAATACAGGCCTTCCACCGGTGTCCGGTAGTCGGCGTAACCCGGTGCGGGACGCATGTGGAACAGCTGCTCCAGCGACAGCTCGCCGTGGAAGATATTGCCGCCGATCAATCCGTACTCCTGCGCCATCTGGCACGGGCCGACGATGTCCCGGTGCAGGATCGAGGCTTTGAAGTTCGGGGCCAGCTCGTTGTAGCAGTCGATCATGCGGTCGGCGTACGCCTCGAGTTCGGCTGTATGCGGCTCCTCCGCCCAGTCACTGGGCACCCACTGGGTGAACAGCGACATGATGTGCGTGCCCTCGGGGCTGAGGGTCTTGTCGAAAGTGGTCGGGATGACGCCGTCGCTGAACGGCCTGACCGCAGGCTTGCCGTCCCTGGCGTCCTGGAAGGCACGCTCGATGTACTCCATCGTGGGTGCCATCTCTACCGAGCCGGTGTGGTGCTCCTGCAGCTGCGTCCCGGGGTCGGCGATGAAGTCCGGCAACTCAGCGAGCGCGAGGTTGATCTTCACGACGCCGCTGCGGGTCTTCCAGCGCTCGATGTCGGTCGCGAAGTCGGCCGGCAAGTGCTCCCGCCCGACCTGGTCAAGGAAAGCGGTGCGCGGATGCAGGGTGGACACCACCAGCTTTGCCCGGATCTCATCGCCGTTCGCGAGCACGACGCCGGCGGCCCGGCCGTCCTGGACTAGGACCCGTGCCACCGGCGCGTTCAGCCGGACCTCCGCGCCGTGCTCACGGGCGGCCGACTCGATGGCGCTGGAAACCGCGCCCATGCCGCCTTCCTGGAAACCCCAGTTCCCCAGGTGGCCGTCACCTACATCGCCGATCGAGTGATGCGCCATCACGTACGCAGTGCCCGGCTCGTACGGCCCGGCCCAGGTACCGATCACGCCGTTGACCGCCAGCGCGCCCTTGACCTGCGGCGACTCAAACCAGTCGTCGAGCAGGTCGGCGATGCTCATCGTCATCAGCCGGGTCACATCGGCGACCGTCCGCACGTCGAGACCGCGGTGCCGCCACGCCAGCTTGAGCGTACCGACCAGGTCACGGGGCTTGCGTGAGCCGATCGCTGGCGGCACGGTCAGCAGCAGCGGACCGAGTACGTCGGCCAGGCCCGCCAGCCAGGCATCCCACTTCGGCATCGCATCCGCATCCCTTTTGGACCATTGGGACACCGACTCGTGATTGCGCTGAGCGTCATCGGCGTACAGCTTGATCGAGCCGCCTTCCGGGAACGCCTGGTAATAGGGCCCCATCGGGAAGATCTTGTAGCCGTGCCGGTTGAGCTCAAGGTCGGAGATGATAGTCGGCGGCAGCAGGCTCATCACGTAGGACAGCCTCGTCACCTGGAACTCAGGCGCCTCCGGCCATGGTGACTCGGTGGTCGCCGCACCGCCGGTCTTGTGCCTGCCCTCCAGCACGACCGTCCTGGCGCCGGACCTGGCCAGGTACGCGGCGGCTACCAGCCCGTTGTGCCCTCCGCCGACTACGATCGCGTCGTATGTTGCGGCCATGGGTCCGCCTTCCGTAAGTTTGCGGTTGCACGCCCGCAAGAGTTTGACTGAATGTTCAGTTTAGAAACCTGCTAGCGTGTAGGCAAGAGGAAGTTCCCAGCGAGGCTGGGCGCCAGCGGTACGGAAGCAAGATCTGAGAAGGACGGCAACACGCAGACAGACGGCGACGGACCAGGAATTATTGCCGTCATGAGAGGAACCGCCTCGATGACAATCAGTGCAGCCGATGGCGCCGAGGTGCCGGGAACCGCTGATCAACGGCGCGAGCAGATGCTGCACGCCGCCCTGGAGGTCATTTCCGCGCGTGGATACGCCGACACGCGGATCGCCGATGTGGCCGAACGCGCCGGGGTCAGCCCCGCCCTGGTCATCTACTACTTCAAGACCAAGGACCAGCTGCTGACCGAGGCCATCAGGTATTACGAGGACGCCTGGTACGCGGTCGGCCAGCGGCGGATGCGAGGCCTGCCGTCTGCCGCCGCGCGGCTGGAGGAAGTCGTCGCGATGAGCTGCCTCGCCGATGCCGAGCCCGAGCCGGCCACTTCCTGGCAGCTATGGCTTGACTTCTGGGCCCAGGCAGCGCGGAACCACGAGGTCGGCAGCGTTCGGCAGAAGTCAGACGAGCGCTGGCGAGACATCATCGCCGGCCTCGTTCAGGAAGGCCAGCAGGCAGGCGAATTCCGCACTGAGGTCGATGCCAGCAGCTTCGCGATCTACCTGTCCACCCTGCTCGACGGCCTGACCATTCAGATAGCGCTGGAAGACCCCGTTGTTGACTCAGTGGCCGCTTATGAGCTATGCATGCGCTTCATAGCTGATCAGCTGGGGTTCTCCTGGTCACCCGGCCGCGGCCGGTTGGCTAGCCAGCAGGACACCGCAGAAGGGTAGGTGCCGGATGCCCGGAGGCCGGATCGAGCTCGTGTCGCTGACCAAGCGATTCCACGAGGTCGCCGTGGACAACATCGACCTGCAGATCGCCAGCGGTGAGTTCTTCTCCTTGCTCGGCCCCTCTGGCTGCGGCAAGACGACGACGCTGCGCCTGATTGCCGGCTTCGAGCAGCCGACGGCGGGCCGGATCCTGCTGGATGACCTGGACGTGTCGGCCGTCCCGCCGCATCGCCGCAACGTGAACACGGTGTTCCAGAGCTATGCGTTGTTCCCTTTCCTGACGGTCTACGACAACGTGGCCTTCGGCCTGCGCAACAAGAAGCTGCCGAAAGCCGAGCTGGAGCAGCGCGTCTACTCGGCGCTTGAGCTGGTGAAGCTGCGGTCGTTCGAGAAGCGCAGGCCAGGACAGCTATCTGGCGGCCAGCAGCAGCGGGTCGCGCTGGCCAGGGCGCTGGTCTTGCAGCCGTCGGTGCTGCTGCTCGACGAGCCGCTCGGCGCGCTGGACGCCAAGCTCCGGCGATCGCTGAAGGTCGAGCTCAAGGCGCTTCAGGAGCAAGTGGGCATCACTTTCCTCTACGTCACCCACGACCAGGATGAAGCGCTGACGATGTCGGACCGGCTGGCCGTCATGCGGGAAGGCAAGATCGTCCAGATCGGGCCGCCGACTGAGCTCTACGAACAGCCCGCCGACACCTACGTGGCCGACTTCCTCGGCGCGTCCAACCTCATGCCGGTCGACGTCATCTCCCGGGGCCCTGGCTCGCACGCCGAGGTCAAGCTCGGCGAGACCCTGCTCACTGCCGAGCATGGCGGGCAGCAGGCCCCAGATCACGCGCACGCGGTGATCCGGCCCGAACGCGTCGTCATCGAGGGGTACGGATCTACCGGGCCAAACCGGGTGCCGGCCATGGTCGAGCGCCTGGTCTACCTCGGCGCAGCGACGCAGGTCTTCCTTCGCCTCGCGGCGGGCCCTGACATCCAGGCCTTGCTGCCTAACGATGGCGGCAGTCAGGAGCACCTGGCTCAGGGCACCCCGGTGCACGCTTACCTCGCGCCCGACGCGCTGCGCGTGCTCAGCGGCGGTGCCGCGATGGCTGACCTCAGCGCTGCCGAGCCGGAAGACATCCGCCAGGCCAGCTAACTTCCTCCGGCGGACCAGTTTCTTTATGTAGCTGTATCCAGTTTTCAATAGTGTTAGTGCTACTTCGAGGTTTATGCTCACCCCGGCGCGGTATCTGCGCGCGATTACTCCCAGTACGGGAACGGGGTCCCTCGATGGCAGCTGTGACGAGCCGGGCGCGAGCTGTGCGGGGCCGGGCGTTCGGCGCCCTCACGGTAGTAGCACTGGCAGCCGGGCTCGCTGCCCTCCCCGCGGTGGCCAGCGCCGCACCGGCTCGGGCGTTCTCACCATCGCGCACTCTGAACTCGGCTGGCGGGCACTCCGGGCCGGAGCTGACCGCGCTGGCGCGGGCCCGGGCAGGCCTGCGCGGCCAGGCTCGGCGCACCAGTGCGATCACCGGGACGGTGGTCGGGCCCTACGGCTTGCCGGTGACCGGGGCGTGCGTGACAGCCGTAGGTCGCGCTCGCAGCGTGACGGCATCCGCCGCGCCGTCAGGCGCATTCACCATCGCGGGCCTCACGGCAGGCAGCTACGCGCTGGAGTACCGTGATTGCCGCGCGGCCGCGCGCTACCGCGCCATCTGGTCCGGCGGTGCTGGCTGGCAGCGAACGGCCGCGCGCGTACAGCTCCGGGCTGGCCAGCTGCGCCACGTTCCCGGCATGATGCTGCCAGCGAACCCCGCTGCGCTGAGCGATAGGACGGCAACCTGGCACCGGTTCCTGGCGAACGCCAGCGGACGCGGGCTGACCGCGGCTGCCGCGGCCAAGACCGGCGAGATTTCCGGCGTTGTCACTGGCAACGGCAAGAAGCTGCGCGGCGTGTGCGTCGTGGTCTTCCCGCTCCGCAGCGGCGAGGGGTACGGCGCCACGACCCGCAAGAACGGGACCTACGTCGTGCGTCATGTGCCGGCTGGCCGTTACAACGTGATCTTTGCCGGATTCTTCTGCGGCAAAGATCAGAACTGGCTGCAGCAGGTGTACAGGGATGACAACAACCCGTTCGGCATCGGCGGCACGCCCGTGCGGGTGACGAGCGGCAGGAACACCAAGGGCATCGATGCCAGGCTGCGGCTCGGCGGCGAGATCTCCGGTACGGTGACGACCAAGTCGGGCCGGAAGCTCGGCGGCATCTGCGTCAACGCCGGGGTGGCCGTGCCGAACGGCTTCATCGGCATCACGCTGCCGACCTCGGACGGCAGTTACCAGCTGAATGCCTTGTATCCCGGCAAGTGGAGCGTCAACTTCACGATAGGTTGCGGCAACAACAAGAACTATGCGCCCGCGGCGCTGAAGCCGATCAAGATCACCTACGGCCAGCGAGTCGTGGCCCGGACGGTCGTGCTGGTCCCCGGCGGCGTATTCACCGGCACTGTCCGGCTCGGCAGCAGCTCGGGCACACCGCTCGCCGGAATCTGCGTGCAGGCATCCAACGGCGCTGATTCCGGCTCCGTGACCGGTGGTGGTCCCGGCCCCGGTAGCGGAGCCACTAATTCGGCTGGCCGGTACCGGCTGATTGGCCTGGGCACCGGTACTTACCAGGTCCAGTTCTTCCCGGGTTGCAACAACAACGGGAACTACACCGCGGCAACCAAGTACGCACACGCCACGGCCGGCAAGGTAACCGGGGGCGTGAATGCCGTGCTGCTGCCCGCAGCCGAGATTTCCGGCGTGGTGACCGACACGCATGGCCACCAGTTGGCAGGGATCTGCCTTAACGTCAACGGCCCGAGCTCCGGCAACTCGCCGGGGGCCACGCTGACCGACGGCTCGTACTTCGTCAATCAGCTTTCTGCTGGCACCTACCAGCTCGGCTTCTCGACCGGCTGCGGCAACTCGGGCAACTACGAACCGTACTGGTACAACAACCAGACCAACCCCAGCCTGGCCACGCCCATCAAGCTCACCCGCGGCACCGCGCTGACCATCAACGCGCAGATGCAGCCCGGAGCCGCCATCAGCGGCACGGTCACCGACAGCCACGGGCGCAAGCTCACTAACATCTGCGTCGACGTCACAAGCGCGAGCGGATTCGCGCTCGGCGGCATCGCGTTCTCCGAACATGGCGCCTATCAGGTGAACGGCCTGACACCCGGCCAGTACCTGGTCGACTTCAGCTGCGGTGGTTCGCCCGGCTATGCCGACCAGTGGTTCCCGAACACACCGGACGCGGGCGCGGCCAGCATGGTCTCCGCCCCGGTCGGGCAGACGACCGGAGTCAATGCGGTGCTTCGGCCCGCGGGTTCGATAGCCGGCGTGGTGCGGGGACCGTCCGGAAAGCCGCTGGCTGGCGTGTGCGTAAGCGCCTCCAGCACCAGGGACTACGAGTCATCGACGGCGATTTTCACCAGCCCTGGACCGATCACCAACTCGCGCGGCTTCTACCGGCTCGCTGGCCTGGGGGCCGGCCGTTACATCGTGTCGTTCTACCAGTGCACGTCGGTCCCGCGCTATCCAGAGCAGTGGTTCAGCGGCCAGGCTTCGGTAGCGTCGGCCAAGCCCGTACCCGTCAGGGCAGGCGCGACGACAGCCGGGATCGACGCGACCTTGCGGCCGGGTGCCACTGTCACCGGCCGGGTCGTCAACTCGTCCGGCAAGCCCGTGAGCTACGTCTGCGTCACTGCCTACAACCTCAGTACTAGCCAGTTCGGGTTCGCCAGTACCGGCAAGAGCGGCAGCTACGTCATGCGCGCCGTCGCAACTGGTAGCTACACGCTCTCGTTCGCACCATGCGGCCTGGCAAACCTGGTGGCCGTCTACCGGCATATAAAGGTCACTGCGCCGCACACCTACCGCGGAGTGGACGCGCGCCTTGTCCCTGGCGGCTCGGCCAGCGGCGTGGTCACCTTGGCTGGCGCCGCCGCGCCGGTCGCCAATACGTGCGTGGAATTCATCAGGGGCAACCCAGCCAGCCCCACCAACCCGGTCGGCTTCGGCTTCACCGCAGCGAACGGCAGATACCTGGCTGCCGGCATGCCGCCCGGCAGCTACCAGGTCTACTTCAATGATCCGTTGTGCGGGCTAGGCCCGAATGACCTGGCTCCGCAGTGGTACAACGATCAGCCTACGCAAGCTACGGCGGCCAAGGTCACGATCAACCTGGACCAGACGACTCCAGGCATTGATGCGGCGCTGCAACCCGATGGCGCGATCAGCGGTACTGTGCTCGGGCCGTCGAGCAAGGCGCTCAGCGGCGCATGCGCAACCGCGATGCCGGTGGCGGCGGGCTCAGTGCCGATAGTTGCGGTCAGCGGCAAGTCCGGCGCCTTCACGCTGATTGACTTGCTGCCTGGCCGGTACAAGGTGGAGTTCTCGTCGGGCTGCGGTGCCAGCGGCTACCGGACTCAGTGGTGGCAGAACGCAGGATCACGACAACACGCGACGCCGGTCATGGTGAGCGCCGCTCAGACGGTCAGCGGGATAAACGCCAAGCTAGCCCGGTGACGCCGACCCGGTTTGGCCAAGCCCGGTCCGGTTTGGCCAGGCCCGGTCCGGCCAGCTTCGGTCCGGCTAGCTCCGGTTCGGCTAGAAGATGACGTAGATCTTGCGGATGGTCTCGTGGATCTGCCAGGTTCCGGCCCAGCCCAGCGGGAAGACCGCGGTGCCGCCGGTGCTGATCTCCACCGGCTCGCCGCCATCGGGTGTCACCGTCATCCGGCCCGCCACGATGTGCACGAACTCATGCGTCTCCAGCTTCCAGTACGACGGGCCAGGGCTGCATTCCCAGACTCCGACTTCCTGATCGCCGTCCTGCCAGAGGGTAAGGCCAGAGGTCTGCATCGGCTCGCCGGTTGCCTCTTCCAGCGGGCCCCAGTCCTCAAGTTCCGCAGTTGCGGCGGCGGCGAGGTAGGGCGTCACGTCGGTCATGATGGCGGGTTTCCTTTCGGGTCAGCTGTCACGACAGGGTGAGCCTGCCGGGAGCCTGCGGCGCGTGCTCGGGGAACGGCAGCGCGATCGGGTCTGTAGCTAGCTTGCTATTGCCCGCCGCGTCGAACCGGTCCAGTCCGAGATCGGTAACGTCCACGACGTCGGACCTGCCGGTCAGCGCTACGTCGGCGGCAGCGCGCGCGACTGCCGGGCCCCACATCATCCCCGCTCCGCCCGCGGCGGCGACGGTCGCGCCGGTGAGTACCCGGTCGCCGGCGATCGCGGGACCGATGATCGGCAGATGGTCGGGCGTGTAGTCGATCGTCGCTGCCCAGGTCCGGCGCAGGCCAAGACTCGCTGTCACCGGCACCAGCTCAGCCAGCCGTAGCCGCATCAGCGCAAGGTAGGCCTCGTCAACGTGTACGGTCTCACCGGGAGCCTCGTCGGGGTTGCTCATGCCGAACAGGAGGCCACCTTCCTCCGGCCGCCAGTAGAGCCCGGCGGAAAGGTCGAATACCATCGGCACGCGCTCGCTGGCCAGCGCCTTATGCGGCTCGGTAACGGCGACCTGGTGCCGTACCCCGCCGACCGGCACCTGGATGTTCGCCAGGCCGGCGACCTGGGCCAGTTCGGGCCCGCCGGTTAGCACCACCAGCGGAGCGCTGATCGGGCCTTGCGAGGTACTGACGCCAGTGACGCGATCGCCATCGAGATCCAGGCCGGTGAACGAAACTCGCTCCCGCAGCTGGACCCCGCTGGCCTTCAGGGCCACGGCATAGGCGATCACGTTGCGCGGCGGGTGCAGGTATCCGTCCTCGGCACAGTAGGTTCCGCCCATTGTCAGACCCGGTGCCAGCGTGGGATTCAGCGCGTCCACCTGTCCCGCCTCAAGCCAGCGGACCGAGAGCCCGAGCGCGACCTGCATGGCCATCCGGTCCCGGGCGGCGGCGACGTCAGCCTCGGTGAAGCACGGCAGCAGGTAGCCCTGCGGGGTAAAGCCGGAATCGATGCCCAGCTGATCCTGCTGGCCCAGGTAGAACTTGCGGGACCAGTCGCCGAGCTGAACCGCCCACGGCGTGCCGCCCTGGGTGCGCACGATACCGGCTGCCCGGCTGCTCGCGCCCTGGCCGAGAGTGCGCTTCTCCAGCAGCACGACCCGGTCGACGCCGCTTCGGCGCAGGAAATAGGCGCACCAGGCGCCAACCGTTCCGCCACCCACCACGACCGCATCCGCGGTCTGCGTCTCGTGCATCTGCACCGGTCCTTCTCGACCGCCACCGGCTGTACCCTGGCTCCCGGCCGTGCGCTATCTCGTGCAAAACCGCCACCGGCTGTCCCTGGCGCAACTGGCACCGGCTGTCCCTGGTTCAACCGCCACCGGCTGTACCTGGTTCAACCGCCACCGGCCGTCCCTGGTTCAACCGCCACCGGCTGATCCTGACATGGACTGAATGTTCAGTCAAGCGGCCGTTATTAGGCGGCGCTGGGCTAGCCGAGCAGCGACGAGCGACCGCCGGATTCCGCAGGCCAGCGTTACCTCCCGCGCCCGAATGCGCGGGGTGGTGGCCGCATCGTCGCGACCACCACCCCGTTACCCGCATGAGTGCGAGTCTGCCAGCGGCTGCTCAGCTGGCGCGAGCCCCGAAGCCGCGCCGCTTGGCTCGCGGCTGGCCCTTCCGCCGCCGGCGTGCGACGCCCATCATCATGAGCATGGTCGCTACGGCAGCGATCGCCATGACAGACTTCATAAAGCGCATGAGCGTTTTCCCTCCCCCGGTGTACTACATGCCCCGTTCGCGCAATTGGGCTAGCCGCGGCGAACCTTGGCCGGCGCGATGACGCTGTAGATCAACCGGGCAGGTACCCGATCGCGGGATGCGACAAACTGAGACACGCCGACGCCAGGGAAGTTCACCCGCTGGTGTGACGCGCGTGCGCCGCCTCGCGCGGGCCGGTGCCGAACAGCCCGTGTCCCATTGGCAACCGACCTGGCGAGGTTTAGACTGAACATTCAGTCAAGGTTGCTAGCGGCAATATGAAGGGGCACGATGTACGGCTTGTCAGACGAGGACCTGCAGATTCAGGACCGTGCCCGGACGTTCGCTGATGAACTCATCCCACTCGAGGTTGAAGCTGAGCTGAACGGTGGGGATCTGGACAAAGACGTCGTCGCCGCGCACAAGGCCAGGGCCACGGAACTCGGGCTAGTCGCCACGAACATGCCGAAGGAGCTGGGCGGCGGCGGCTGCACCTCGCTCCAGCAGGTGCTGGTGCAGGAGCAGGCGGGGCGGGTCACCAACGCGCTGGCATGGGTCGCCGCCACGCCACCGTCCTGGCTGCCGAGCGTTGCCACGCCCTACCAGCTGGAGAAGTTCGTACTGCCCACGGTCAGGGGCGACCGCGAGGAGTGCTACGCCATCACTGAGGAGGGTGCCGGATCCGACGTCGACGGCATCGTGGCGACGGCCAGACGGGACGGCGACGATTATCTCCTTAACGGGGACAAATGGCACGTCACGTCCTACAACACCGCGGACTATGCGTTCTTCCAGGGCAAGCTCGTCGGCGGCGCCCACGACGGCGAGCACGCGATGTTCATGGTCGACCTGCCGAGTCCGGGCGTCGAGGTCGTTCGCACTCCGGCTTACAGCCACACCATCAGCCATCATCACCCGATCGTCCGGTTCACCGACGTGCGCGTGCCAGCCACCCATCTCGTCGGGGCCGAGGGTGACGGGATGAGCTTCGCCTACGAGTGGTTCCGGTTCGAGCGCATGATGGTGGCCGCTCGCTGCCTGGGCGGCGCGCAGCGGCTGGTCGAGGAGATGACCGCGTTCGCGGCCGAGCGACAGGTCCAGGGCCAGCCGATCGCGCGCCTTGGTGCCATCCAGGCCATGCTGGCCGACAGCCTCACCGAGCTATTCGCCGCTCGGGCGCTTGTCTATGAGACCGCCCGTGGCATCGACCGCGGCGCCGACGTGAAGGTGCAGCACGCACAGTGCTCGATGGCCAAGCTATATGCGTCGGAGATGGCCGGCCGGGTCGCCGACCGGGCCGTTCAGGTCTTCGGCGGCCGCGGCTACATGCGGGAGAACGTCGCCGAGCGCTTCTTCCGTGAGCTTCGGGTCGAGCGAATCTGGGAAGGGACGAGCGAGGTCCAGCGCTCGATCATCGCCGACCAGATGACCAAGCGCGGACCTCGCTCGCTTGCCTGACGCGCCGACGCTGAGGGGTCCGCGGGCCCCTCCATGATCCGGAAGACTATTTTCCGCGGGGGCGATCGAAAAGTCTTCCGGATCACCCGAACCGCGGGGAGCTACAGCCGCCGGTTCTGCCGTAGCACCGATAGCGCCTGGACGGTCATGACTCCGCGCCAGTCTGCGGCAGCCGCGGGCGACCACTCGAACCAGTTGAACGTCCAGCCGCCGTCCTCGCGCTGACTGCCCGCCAGGTGGTCCAGGTGCGCCGTGATCGTCTTGTCGTCGAACACCTGGCGAGCCAGTGACTGCGGCAGCGGCGCGAACTCCAGCGGGCCGTGCACCTCACCCGCCTCGTGCGGGTCAAGGGCCACCAGCTCGCCGTCGAGGAGCAGCGGACCCGCGAGATCGAAGGCTCGCTGCGCACGCTCGCGGTCGGGCACGTAGTCGAGGAACCTGCACACGCCCAGCATCTCGTATGCAGTGGGCGCGGACAGCTCGTCGAGCCGCGACCACATGACGTCAGTTGCTTGGTCGAGCCAGGGATGCTCGACACCGCGCGCGTGCAGCGTGCCGGCGATCAGCCCGGTGGCGATCAGCGAGGCCGGCCTGCCGTCTTCCGGCACCCACCAGGGCGCGTGCGGCCAGCCTTGCACCGATGCCTCGACAAATGTGGCCCCGCCGCCCGTCGCGGCGTTCTGCTGCAGCCAGTCGCACGCACCGCCGACCAGCCTCTCGTCCCAAGCGTCCGCCTCATGCAGGATGCGGAAGGCCTGTTCGACGGCGGCTGGCTGACTCGCTGGGCACCGGCAGTCTGGCTCGAGCCCGTGCCCGAAGCCACCATCAGGATTCCGGTAGGCGGCAACCGCGTCTGTGACTGGTCCGGCATCGCCGGCACCGCGCAGGCGGTCGAACCGCCGCTTCTCGAGCACCCGGCCGGAGCCGGCCAGGAACTGGGCCGCTGAGTTCAGATCAGGTTTGCTCATGTGCCGATCTCATCAGGCCGGGGTACCGGCTGTCTTGAAGAAAACGGCCGTCCTCGCCGCGGCCAAGCGCCGTCAGGGCCGGCCGACGATAGTCGCCGATGAGCGCAGTGATGATCACATGCGGTTCCGGCGCCGGGAAGACCAACAATCGCCGCCGTGCTTTGCCGCCGGGGCCCCAGCATCCATCGATGCCGACGACGACCCTTTGCTCTCGCGGTTCGTCGACCCCGCCGGTACCGTCGCGGAACCCCCGGCAGCGCCGGGTTTACCTGGATTGCGCGGCATAGCTGGCAATGGATCCGGCCCCGAGCAATCAGCCCGGCAGTCCCGCCACACCCTAGAAGCCAGGGCGGTTTGACTTTCGTTCTGTGCCTGGGTCCCGAGAACGCACAAGTTATTTAGGGGGCGGTAGCACGTCGATGTCGAACTCGTTGCCTTCGGGGTCGGCCAGGCAGCGCCAGGTGAACCCCTCCAGTTCACGGGTGGTCCCGGGCTCAAGCCACCGGCCACCGAGGCGGTCGACCTCTTTCGTGGCCTCGTCGATGTCGGCAACTACGAGGTCGAGGTGCAGGCGGTTCTTGCCGGTCTTGTGTTCTGTTACCCGCTGGAAGCCAATGGTTAGGCCGTCGGCGGTGGGCGACAGGACGAGGAACTCACCCTCGCCAAGAGTGGTGTCCACGACCGTATCGAGCATGGCGCACCAGAAAGGGGCCAACGCTGACGGGTTGATGCTGTCGATCACCAGGTAGCCGACCGATGCCGCCATCACGGCGCCCCTCTCCGGCCGCTGTCGCTTGTACTGTCCGATCTTGGATGCGGAATCACGTGCGGTAGCAGCGCTAGACAACTGATAACGGACTCAGTTATCGTATCGGCAACGGTTTCCTCAGCACAAGCAGGCTCTTGATGCCGAGTCCAGAGCGGAGGCAGAACCGTGGACCTTGGCTGCTATGACGGGGGCGACCTCGGGATTCCTGGTGATATCACCGGCGCGGTCGGACGGGTAGCGGTTATCGGGGCGGGTATCGCCGGGCTCGCTACCGCTAACGCCCTGACTCACGCCGGGGTCGAGTGCGTGGTCCTAGAGGCGCGAGACCGCGTTGGCGGGCGCCTGCATACGGTGGACGTAGCGGGCTGGCCGGTCGATATGGGCGGGTCATGGATCCACTTTCCGGGCGGCAATCCCCTAAGCGCCCTGGCTGACCAAGCTGGTATCGGGCGGCGTCCTGGCAACCCGCTCGGGGAGCTGGTGGCCTTTGACTGTGCCGAGGGCCGCCAACTGACCGCGGGCGAGTGGTCCGACAGCCTGGCCCTGCAGTACGAAGCCTTCCCTGACGCGCAGCACACGCTGCTGGAGAAGCTAGGCGCCCGCGCATCCATGGCCGACGCCATCGATGCCTTCCTAGCTGGGACGAAGCTGGACGGCGCCGCACGTCAGCGGGCGCGGCAGGCACTGCGAGCGGTGATCGAGGCAGAGGGCGCGGACGCCTGCGACGAGCAGTCACTTCGCTGGATGTGGAACGAGCTGGAATACGAGGGCGACTATTTCGGCGATCTGCCCGACGGGGGCTACGCCAGCGTGGTCGGCGCTCTGGCGCAGGGACTGGACGTCCGCTTCGGAGAGGCCGTGCACGAGGTGGTCCTGAAGCCCGATGGCGTTAGCATGCGCGCCGAGTCCGGTGTGATCGAAGCGAGCCATGCCGTCATTACCGTCCCGCTCGGGGTGCTCAAGCGGGGCCGCCCGTGCTTCCGCCCGCCACTGCCGGCCGATCGGATCCAGGCCATGGAGCGCCTGGGGTTCGGCCGGTTTGAGAAGGTCGCCCTGGCGTTCGAACGGCCCTTCTGGCGTGATGCGGGCGCCGGTCACCTCGTCCTGTTTCCTCCGGATCAGAACGAACCCGCGGTCTGGGTACTCGGCCTTGACGGCTTCGGCGGAGGACCCATCCTGCTCGCCATGATCTTTCATACCTCAGCGCGCCGCGTTCTCGACGGCGGAGCCGCCGACTGGCTGCTCGATCTGCTCCGGCAGGCCCTGGGCCCCAACATCCCGGCACCCACCGAGATAGCCGTTTCCTCATGGGGCAACGACCCATGGAGCGGCGGCGCGTATTCCCACATCAGACCCGGAGGGTCGGCCGCAGATGCCGACCTCCTCGGAATGCCCATTGCCGGGCGTCTGTGCTTCGCCGGGGAACACACCCAGAGCGCGCGCCTCGCTTACGCCGACGGTGCCTTCTGCAGTGGTATCCGCGAAGCCAAGCGCCTCCTCCGCTCGCCAAGCGTGCGGCTCCGTTTCTCACCCGCCCAGCCGATCGGCAGCGCGCCCTAGCTCCAACTCTGACGGTCATGCACTTCGACACCGGGGCGAGGTGGTCGTCGCTTTGATGACGCGGTCGGGTACGGGCCGAAGACGATGCAGCGCGTGCTGCGATTCCGCCGGGTAGTCGACTGCCTGACCGGCAACGCGCCGGGTGACGACCTGGCCAGCCTCGCCTTGCGGCTGGGCTATGCCGACCAGGCCCACCTGACCAGGGAGACAGCTCGGCTGGCTGGGCTGTCGCCCGCTGCGCTCGCCGGCACATTCCGCACTGCGGAGTAATCCCGGATACTCGTTGCATATCGGTCGGTTTCGCCCTCTCATCGGGACGGATCGCCTCCTCGCCTGCCTGCGCGTCTTACGATCAGCACATGTCCATCAGTGATGTGAAGTACGTGTCCTCGACGACGTACCGCAAGTCAGGCACGGCAGTTTCCACTCCCACCTGGATCGTGCCGCTCGACGGCGGCCGGGTCGGATTCTGGACCTCATCGCGCTCGGGGAAGTACAAGCGACTCCAGAACAACCCCAAGATCACGATGCAGCCTTCGGACGCCCGCGGCCGGGCCAAAGACGGCACCGCACCTGTCGAGGGCACGGTGCAGCTGACCACCTCGGGTGCGGACTTCGACGCGATTCAAAGCAAGGTCCGGGCAAAGTACGGGTTCCAAGTGCCGATGTCGAGGTTCTTCAACACGCTGGGCCACCTGGGCAAGGGCAAGTTCCCGTACGGCGATGTAGGCGTCGTCATCACGCTGGCCGATAACGCCTAGCCGCACCACGGCGCCGTCGCCGCACCGTGATCGCCGTACAGCCACGGTGCGGCGGCCGCTTTGCTGGAGCGCGACGTTGCGCCGGCACTCGGCGATCAGGCTGGCAGATTCGCCTCGATGGCACCGACGAGTTCAGCAGCGTCAGGCGCGGTCATCGGGCGGAACCTGGCGAGCACGCTGCCATCCGGGCCAACGAGGAACTTCTCGAAGTTCCACTGGATGTCGCCTGCCTGGCCGTCGGCATCCGCTATTGCGGTGAGCTCTTCGTAGATCGGGTGCCGTCCGGGCCCGTTGACTTCGATCTTCTCGAACATCGGGAAGGTGACCCCGTACGTCGTCGAGCAGAACTCGGCGATCTCGTCAGCCGTGCCAGGCTCCTGGCCGCCGAACTGGTTGCACGGGAAGCCAACCACGGAGAAGCCGCGGTCAGCGAACCGCTCGTGCAGTTCCTCAAGGCTGGTGTACTGCGGGGTCAGCCCGCATTTGGAGGCAACATTGACGACCAGCAGAGTCTTGCCGTCCAGGTCGTTCAGCGAAGACGGCTGGCCAGCGAGCGTGTTAACCGGGATGTCGCGCACGGTCACGGTAAATGGTCCTCACAGTTGACGGTGTCCTGCGGCGAGCGCCAGCAGCATTGGGACTCAACGCGGCGGGCTGCTCGGATATGCCCCTGCACAACTCGCCGGCCGCGCCTAGCGGGTACAGGATTAGGCCATGGACGAGCAGACCGGCGCCGCAGTCGGTTGGTTGCTGCGGTCGGCCGAGCCTGCAATCCGGCGCATGACCCGACGCGACGTTCTCGGTCAGTCTGCTCCCGGCGACGCTGACGAAGTGCTTGCCGGGCCGATGGTGACGGCATTGCTGTCAGGTCAGCACCCGGACGGCGGCTATGGCGTCAGTTTCTATCGGAAGTGGACGGGCGCCCACTGGCGCCTGATCTCGCTGACCGAACTGGAGATTCCACCGCTCGAGCCGCGCGCAGTCGCGGCGGCCGGCACCGTGATTGCCCGCCTGGACCCGGCGCGGGCGCGGGTCACCGTCATCAACGGGCTGGCCCGCCGCTGCGCGTCGATCGAAGGCAACGCGCTTGCGGTCTGGTGCCGGCTGGGTCTTGCCGCGGACCCGCGGATCCAGGCGGTCGCGGCGGCACTTGTCGGGTGGCAATGGCCGGACGGTGGATGGAACTGCGACAAGGCTGCCGGCGCCTGGCGGTCGTCGTTCCACGAATCTCTCGGCGCAGCCTGGGGGTTGCACGAGTACTGGCGGGCGACCGGCGACCAGAGTGCCAGGGAGGCGGCCGGCCGGGCGGCGGAACTGTTCCTTGCGCACCGGCTATTCCGCAGTATGTCCACTGGCCAGGTGATCAAGCGCGGCTGGCTGGTCCCGCATTACCCGCCGTACTGGCATTACGACACGCTGCACGCCCTTCTGATCTTGTCGCGGATGGGCGTGGCCCGGGATCCGCGAGCAAGCGATGCCTCGGACGAGCTGGAGCGGCGCCGACTGCCGGATGGCCGCTGGCAGGCGGGCGGGTGCTGGTGGAGGCAACCGGGAAGCTCTCTGACACCCGAAGCGGTCGACTGGGGGCGCTCTGGCCCGAACGAGACGATCACCCTCAACGCACTGCGAGTGCTGCGCGCCGCTGGCCGGCTGCGCTAAAAGGACTTGCTCGCGGACGATTACTCGTGTATGACTAATCATGTGTCTTCAATCCGTCTGTTCATCCTCGGCACGCTCGCCACGAGCGGGCCGCTGCACGGGCACCAGATCCGGCAGCAGGCCCAGACTGACCGCACTGACACCTGGACCGACATCAAAGTCGGCTCGGTCTATGGCGCGCTCAAACGACTAGCCGCCGAGAACCTGGTCCGCGAGGTCCGCACCGAGCGCATCGGTAACCGGCCCGAGCGGACCATCTACGAGATCACGCCAGCGGGACGTGGTGCCCTGGCGGCCGTGCGTCATGCGGCCCTGACCGAGCTTGACCGGCACCACGACCCGTTCGACCTGGCACTGGCCCAGTCTCGGGACCTTCCCGAGGAAGACCTGGAGCAGATCGTGGCCCACCGGCTAGCCGCGCTCGAGGTTCAGCTGGCTTCACTCCGCCACCAAGCCGAGATCGCCGACCCGTACGTGAACGAAGCCGAACGCATGGTGCTCCAGCACCTGATCGAACGCACCAGCGCCGAGGTGCGCTGGCATTGCGAACTCGCCGCTCGGCTGCCGAAGATCGCCGCCGACTTCCGCGACGGCATAGGCGGCCCGCAGCAACTGCACCGTCAGGACTCAGCGGAGACGAATCCATGACCGCTTCAGCACCTGCCTCGCCGACGGCGCAGCCATCGCCAGGGCAGCCCGCCACGCCCGTCGGGAACGGCTGGCGCGCGGTGTCGATCGTGCTGGTCGGTGCCTTCATGGCGCTGCTGGATACGACCATCGTGAACGTGGCGCTGCCCAGTATCAGAACTGGCCTGCACGCGTCCTCGGCCAGCCTCGAATGGATTGTGTCCGGCTACGCGCTCGCCTATGGACTGGCCCTCGTACCCGGCGGCCGGGCCGGCGACAGGTTCGGGCACAAACAGCTTTTCCTGATCGGACTGACGATCTTCACGCTGGCAAGCGTCGGTTGCGGGATCTCACAAACCGCGGGCCAGATCGTTGCCGCGCGTATCGTCCAGGGCCTAGGCGCGGGCCTGTTCTACCCGGCTATCAGCGCAACGATCCAGCACGCCTTCACCGGACCAGCCAGGTCCAAGGCGTTCGGCGTGCTCGGAGCCGTTATCGGCGTCTCCACCGCGATGGGACCGCTGCTCGGCGGCCTGATCATCGCCGGCGCCGGCACTGACACCGGCTGGCGCTGGGTCTTCCTGGTGAACCTGTTCATCGGCGCGGCAGCGATCCCGCTGGCGGCGTTGCGACTGCCGCGAACCGTCAGCCGCACCAACCGGGGCTTCGACCCGGTCGGGCTGCTCCTGCTCACCGGAGGGCTGCTGTTGCTGCTCATCCCGCTCACCGAAGGCCAGCAGGATGGCTGGCCGACCTGGATATGGATCAGTTTCGGTTGCTGCGCCGTCGTGTTCAGCGTGCTCGCGTACTGGGAACTGCGGACCGACAACCGTGGCGGCGACGCGCTGCTGAAGCCGGGCTTGCTCCGGCAGACCTCGTTCTCGGCCGGGGCAATCTTCGCCATCGTGTTCTTCGGCGGGTTCAGCAGCATCTTCTTTACCATGTCGATCCTCTGGCAGGAGGGCCTAGCGCATTCGGCGCTCATCACTGGCCTGGTCATCGCGCCCTACTCGGTCGGCACGCTGGTGACCGCCGCCAACAGCCATAAGCTGTCGGCCCGGCTCGGCCGCATGGTCCTGGTTACCGGCTGCTCCCTGCTGATCGCAGGCTTGGCCATGGTGATCCTCGTCATCCACCTCAACACGGCAGACGTGCACGGCTGGGCCTTGATCGGCCCGCTGCTGCTGGCCGGTCTCGGCACGGGCATGACGATCGCGCCAAATCAGGATTTCGTGCTTGCCACCGTGCCACGACAGGAAGCCGGCACCGCCGCCGGGATCCTGGGCACCTCGCAACGCCTCGGCACCGCGATCGGCATCGCGGTCATCGGAACAGTGCTGTTCGGCAGCCTGAAGGTCGTGCCCGGACCACACGCTGTGGCCAACGCGTTCAGCCACAGCGCCCAGCTGGCGTTGCTGGCGAACCTCGGATTCATGATCGTGGCGCTGATCCTGGTGCTCGCGCTACCGCGAAAGATTCCCGACCATGCCGGGCGCTGAGCGCTGGCCAGCCGCCAACCGTCGCTTTCGCGGCCGCGTTCCGGCTGGCCAGGCTGCGTCGCCGCGGAAACGGGGAAGGCGATGTCGTTTCATCGGATTCCGTCCAGGAAGTCGAGTACCCGGCGCATGAGCAGGCTGGCAGCAGCCTGGTCGTACGACGGCAGCGAGGAGTCGGCGAACAGGTGCTCCTTGCCGGGATAGAGGAATAGCTCGGCTTGCTCGGCGGAGTCGACCAGAGCGCGTGCCGCGTCGATGTCGCCTTCGCCGGCGAAGAACGGGTCGGCGTCCATCCCGTGTATCTGGACGGGAACGCCCGCCGGCCACGCGTCGCCGAACTCCGACACCGGCAAGCATGCATCGAACAGCAGTGCCCCCCTGGCTCCGGCGCGGGTCTGGGCTAGCTGTTGTGCCGGCATCACGCCGAGCGAGAAGCCGGCATAGACCAGCGCGTCGGCGAGCCCATCGACCGCGCTGACGCCACGTTCCATGAGGTTGTCGAAGCCGGCCTGCCTGGCGTAGGCGAGGCCCTCCTCCAAGGTGTCGAAGGTGTGGCCCTCGTAAAGGTCTGGCACGTGGACGGTGTGCCCCGCCTGCCGCAGTTCGGCCGCGAAAGCTTGCACTCCGTTGGTCAGCCCATGGGCGTGGTGGTACAGCACAAGCTCGGCCATGGCCTTCTCGCTTTCGATGGTCGGGAACGATCCAAAAATTTCGAACGATCGTTGATGCTAGTCTAATCCAGCCATGTCGAGCAATACCCCCGTGCCGGACTACGACCTCGACGACACCCGCGAACTCACTACTGCCGAGCAGGTGCGAGCGATCAGCGACCCCCTGCGCACGACCATTCTCGGCTTGCTGCACGAGCGCGCCGCGACCGTGACAGAACTAGCCAGCGCGATCAAGCGGCCTAAGAGCACCATCGCGCACCATGTCGCCGTCCTGACCCGAGCCGGCCTGCTCCGCGTCGTCCGAACCCGGCGCGTCAGGGCGATAGACGAGCGCTACTACGGCCGTACCGCGCGGATGTTTTACGTCGGCCTCGGCCGACATGCGGACGGCGTCGCGCTGCCGCTCGACTTCAACGACTTCGAGGTCGCCGCAGGGGAGTCTGCGGCGGCGTATCAAATCGGCCAGCTGCGCGGGTTCATAAGACATGCGCGGATACCTGAGGAACGGGCCGCAGAGTTCTGGCACCGCGTCGACCAGGTGATCCACGAGTTCGACCGGCTACCTCGCGCCGGCGATACCGTCTACGGGTTCGCCGTCGGCTTGTATCCCATGCTCGACTACCCGACCCTGCCGCCCCGGCCCGGCAGCGGGGACTGAACACCGGAATACTCGTGCCGGACTCGCGGCAGCGACGCTCAGGACAACCCGTCACCCAGCAATCCAGCCGCAGCCGCGCCGATGGGCAGGCGCCTCGGCCGCCGCTCGATCTTGGCTAACTGCTGACTGTCGCCTTCGCTGGCATCGCCTGCACCGGCGCGTTCCAGACCGGCTGGCCCGTGTAACCGCGGGCGACCTGGGTGACGAACTGATAGACGGCGTCCTCATCCGGCGATAGCGGCCCGGCCACAGCGTGCTGCGAGCTCAGCCCGCGCTGTACCGATTCACAGGCGCCCCAGTCCTGGCGGTTGGTGATGTCCCAGAACTCGACGGCGTAGCCCGGATCGAAGCCGGGCTTCTCGAGAGCTTCGGGGGCGAACGTCCAGGTGCACTCGATCAGGGTGCGGTCCGCTGCCAACGGCGTGAGCCGATGCGTCATCACGTAGTCGGGATGCAGACTGAGCAGTACGTTCGGGAAGATATTGACGTAGATGACGGTGCGCAGGCCCGTTGCGTCAAGGCCGCGCAATGGCACGCCCAGGCTGGTGCCATCGAGCGACATCGTGTCCATGCCATCGCGAAGGTCCATCCAGCCGCCTACCCAAGGACCGCTGGGCTGGTAGTTCTCGCCGCTCTTGGGCGGGCTGACCTTGCACAGCTCCGGATGGATCATCGGGCAGTGGTAGCACTCGTGGTAGTTCTCAGTGAGGATCTTCCAGTTCGACGCCGCGTCATACTCGTGCCGCCCGGCGATGACGAGCCGTTCTGGCTCGTACGGGGCTACCAGCTGATCGAGTTCGGCCAGCGCGGGCTCAACTGGCGCGGCGGTGCCCGAGCCATCGACGAAGATCAGGCCATGCCAGTCGGTAACCGGCAGCGAGACCAGTCCCCAGTTGGTGTCGTCGAAACCTGCTGTGCCCTTGAAGCCCTTGGCAGTTCGCAGCCCGCCGTCCAGATCGTACGTCCAGGAGTGATACGGGCACACGATGGCTCCACGCTGAGCTGACCCGCCGCAAGGCAGCAGCTCGTGACCGCGATGCCGGCAGAAGTTGGCAAAAGCGTGCAGAACGCTGTCGTCGTCGCGAGTCAGCAGCACGCCGCCGTCGCCAACCGGCACGGCTCGCTGGTCACCCGGGTTCGGTATATCGCCCGCGAACCCGACGCAAGTCCAGCCGCCACCGAAGAAGTGCTTCTGCTCCCAGCTGAACACTGCTGGATCGACGTACGCCGCGCTCGGCAGCATGCGGCTCTCGCCAAAGGGCTTCAGAGCGTCGGCCACGCCGGCCGGGGCGAGCGGGGCGAGCGGGAAAGGCGACTGACTGACCATACAGTTAATCCTAGGTTGCGCATTCCCGGGTGTCCAGCCCGAAGGCTAATGGTCAGCCCGTCGCCAAGGCCGGGTGCTGCAACCGCAGCACCCGGCGGGGGCTGGCTACCTCTAGCTAGCTGACGAGGCTGGATCCGGGAACATCGCCCAGCTGCCCTACCTCAACGCCACCAGCGCGGTCCAGGTGCGGGCAGCCTTTGGCCACGGCTGCTGCTGCTTCCATATCATCGGCCTGGATCACCGAGTAGCCGCCGAGTGCGGTGCTGTCCGGGTCGCAGTTGCCGAGGCTCACCCGGGCGATGACCGGCTTGCCCTGGTCGACAAGCTGGTCTCCCATGCCGTCGAACCAGGCCGTCCAGGCAGCCCGGGTCTCCGCCGACGGCGTGTAGTCAGTCGGGCTGTGATAGCTGAGAACGTACCTAGGCATCGCGATTCACTCCTTCCCTGCGGCCGGCCTGGAGCCGGCGCTCACTGGTACTGACACCTGCCGGTCCCCGGAATTGGCGCTCCCGACCGCCAAGTTCCCGGCTTGGCCGGTGTCAGTACCGGTAGAGGCGACGACCTCGGATGACGCGAGGATGGAATCGTGAGCATCGACTTGATAGACCGGGCGCGCTCGGGTGACGAGGCCGCCTTCGAGCAGCTGGTGGGTCCGTACCGGCGCGAAATGCAGGTGCATTGCTACCGGATTCTCGGATCGGTGGCCGACGCCGAGGACGCACTGCAGGAGACCCTGACGGCCGCCTGGCAAGGACTTGGCGGCTTCGAGGCACGGTCAGAAATCCGCACCTGGCTCTACCGGATCGCTACTAACCGCTGCCTGAACATGCTGCGCTCGGCTAGCCGGCGACCAGTGAACCTGGGGCTCACCGACGTCGAGCCGCCAGAGCCGACCCGGCTGAATGAGGTCGTCTGGCTTGAGCCGTATCCCGATGTTCTGCTCGCCGACCTGGCGGACACCGCTGCCGGGCCGGAGGCCCGCTACGAGGCGCGTGAAGCCATCTCGCTAGCGTTCATCACGGCCTTGCAGCTGCTGCCACCGCGCCAGCGCGCCGCCCTCATTTTGCGGGATGTGCTCGGATTCTCCGCCAAGCAGATCGCCAGCTGGCTCGATGCAACTGAGCATTCCGTCACCAGCGCGCTAAAGCGGGCCCGCGCAACCCTGGACCGCGAGCTCCCGTCGGCCGAACAGCCGCCGCCCGGACCAAACTCGCCCGCCGAGCAACAGCTCCTGCGCAGGCTGGTTCAGGCTTTCGAGGACAGCGATGTGGCCGGCATCGTGGCCCTCATGACCGAGGATGCCCGGCTACGGATGCCGCCGGCGCCGCTGGAGTACCAGGGCGCAGAGCTAGCCGGGCGTTTTTTCGCCAGCGTCGCCTTCCGGCAGGGCCGCCGCTATCGGCTGGTCCCGGCCCGGGCGAACGGCCAGCCTGCCTTCGGCGTCTACCTGAGAGATCCGGTCACCGACGTCTCGCACGCCTTCGGGCTGTTCGTTATCGCCCTAGCCGGCGACAAGGTCAGCGCGATCACCCGGTTCGACAACGCCGCCCTGGCGCGGCTCGGACTTCCCCGGACGCTCGCGGACTGACGGCAAAAGGGCAGAATGAGAGGTCTCAGCGCACACCATCATTGATCGTTACGATGGTACTGGCGCACCTCCAACAATGCTCACCGTCTCCGATCATCAGAGTCTGCGCTGAGCACTCTTGGAGGTGGCGGGAATCGAACCCGCGTCCTTCAGTACATCACCAGGGCTTCTCCGGGTGCAGCCTGCTGTGCTTTTCTCAGCCCCGGCAGTCACGCAGGCAAGCTGCCGGCGGGCTCAGTCGCTGTTAGATGTCCCGTCTAGTCCCGCGACCGGACTAGGCGGTGGATCCTCCTAGCTGATGCCAGGCACCGGGCCGGAGGCTCTCCCGGGCTGACAGCCTCATAATGCTCTGCGGTTATTTAGGCCGCGAGAGCGAGGCGAGTGCGCGATGTGTTGGCACTTATTGATTTGCGGTCACAGTATTAACGAGGTTATGTCCGCCGTCCTCGACCCGCTTCCCCTGGATCAACTACCGAAGTCGAAGCCAGTCACCCCCTCATGTGTAGTACCAAGTTACGGTACATGACGAGTTCAACCGGGTCCAACGCGTTCGCATTCCCCGGCCCGAGGCGATCAAGCCGGTAAAAGCGCAGAACGCCCGACGGGCTGTCCGCAGAACGCGGCCCCCATCGGGCATCCACCGGAAGGTGATGAGATGCCCCCGTGAGCGCTGGCGGTGGCCGAGACGCACCCACGGGGGCTTCGACCGGCAGGGTCGGGGCCGGTCCCAAAGGCCGGGCCTCCCCCGAGATGAGGCCCGGTTCTCATCACGACGACTGGGCCGCAACCCCCCAAGCGGCACCCCAGTCACTAGGAAAGACGCCAATCCGCTACGAGATGGTTGCTTGGAGTTACCAAAATAGTATTAATGAGCTGGTCAGGATCCTGTCTGGATGTTCTCCAGGAAGCTCCCTGCCAGCGGCGCCGCCGAGGCAGATGATGACTTAGCCAGCTCGGCTATGGCAAAGGCGACGTTGCCCTGATAACCGACAAACCAGCAGATTCTAAGCTGCTTGGCAGCATTGAAGGGAGCGTTGCCGACCTGGCCGTAGACGTCAGGCCCGACGTCTGCACCCTCGGCCGAGCCGTCGCTGACCGCAGCGCGCATGAGGCTCCTGAGCGCCGCCAGGACCCGCGGGCTCTCCTGACCGGGCGAGACCGAGCTGGGATCCGAATATCCGGGTACCAGCGACGGTGCGTGCCACTTGCCGGAATCCACCACCGCCGCAGCCAGCGCCATGCCCAGCGGGCTGACTTGCACCTGACCACCGCCAATGGTGTCGGCGGCCAGCTGGCCAGCTCCAGCCGGGTGATCGAGGTAACCGGCAAAATAACTGCTGACCGGAAGCTGCCAGCCGCCGACGCCGAAGTTCTTCGCAGCCTTGGTCAGGTCATCGGCGCTGAGCTGCAGCGACAGGCCAACGAAGGCGGTGGAACACGCATAAGCGAAATCCTTCGCGAACGGCGGATTGGCCCCCAGGTTGGACACCGGCGGATCGTTGACGAAAATGTGGCCGCTAGGCCCGTTGCTGGGAGGGCAGGGAACGGGGTTGTCAGGCGTCACCCCGGTAGACGACAGGATCGCGGCCGAAGAGACGATGGTGAAGGCCTGGCCCGGCTGGTATCCCTTAGACAGCGGGCTAATGGCAGGTTCGCTCGCTCCGTTGTGGCTGGCCACGGCCAGGATACGGCCGGTACTTGCCTGGACAGCCACGATGGCGGCGGAATCGGGAAGTTGTGCCAGGGCATGGTCGGCGGCGAGCTGGACGCCAGAATCCAGGGTGGTGCGCACCGGCCTGCCACGCGATCCCTTCCAGGTCTTCAGCAGCACGGCGGCCTGGCCGCCCTGGGTTAGCACCACTGCGGTATAGGGCGTACCGGTGAGCTGGCGCTGAAAAGTCTGCTGCAGCCCGGTCAGGCCCACCGTCGTGCCGGGCCGGTAAGGGTCTCCGTTGACACGCAGCACGCCTGCCGTCTCGGTGCCAACCGACCCAACCACATCCGGGGCGATGCTGACGAACAGCGGCTCGTTCCGCTTCCTGACTATCACGCCAATGCCGTTGAGACTGGCGCGCATGTTGCTGTATTCGACCGGCGAAAGGGTCAGCAGTTCCTTGAACTCACCCGGCACCGCGTCCGAGATCCAGCCTTCGACCTGATCGGCCGCGATCTGGGTGATGCCGGCCAGCTTGTCGGCCGTGCGCTTCAGGTTAGTGAGCTCGTCGGGGATGACGCCGACTTCGTAGACAGGCGATGGTACGGCCAGCGGCTGGCCTGACGAGTCCAGCAACTGTGACCGGGGCTGCCAGCTGCTGACCACTGCTAGCTGATCCGTCCCGGTCATCTTGGGGTTGATCACTGACGGGCTCCAGATCACCCGCCAGCCATCGCGGCCATAAGCCAGGCTGAAGTTTCCGGTGTACGACCAGACCAGACCGATTCCGCCCAGGTCGATGGAAGCCTTGAACTGAGCGTAGGCCGTCTTGCCCTGCTGGCTGATACGGAGCAATTCCAGGTCCTGGTCGGCGGCATCCAGCTGCTGGAAAGCTGCGGCCAGCGCGTGCGCGACCTTAGGCGGCGAACCTGTGGTCAGGTCCGCGGCCTGCGAGAAGTTCCTGGTCTCCCAGTCCAGCAGGAATGCCGAGACGGTGGGCTCGGCCGACGGGACCCCGGTCCGGACGAGCCCGGCTGCCACGATGACAGCCAGCACGGCAACGACCGATCCGCGCGCAAGCCATCTGCGTGACTGATGCCCCACCCCGGTTACCCCAGCTTTGCTGTCCCCGTCCCGGACCTTTGTGGCCCTGGATCCTCGCACCGGCGAAGCGCTCCGCCGAGCCCGATGAACCCCGGCGCGCGAACCGCGCTGACCGGGGCGGAGTTTGTCAGTCACCTTTTATCTCCGCCGCCGCAGCTCGCGGTCGACTTCCCGGGCAGCGTCCCGCTTCGCGAGGTCGTGTCGCTTGTCGTAGCTACGCTTTCCGCGCGCCAGTCCTAGCTCGATTTTGACCTTGCCATCTTTGAAGTACAAGGACAGCGGCACCAGTGTCAGCCCGCGTTCCCTCGTCGAGCTGGCCAGTCGATCGATCTCTTTGCGATGCAACAGCAGCTTACGTACCCGCCTCGGCTCGTGATTCGTCCAGGTGCCCTGCGTGTACTGGGGGATATGCACGCCGTGCAGCCACGCTTCGCTGTCAGTGATCAGCCCGAAGCCGTCGGTCAGGTTCGCCCGGCCAGCCCGAAGCGACTTCACCTCGGTGCCGGTCAGTACGAGGCCGGCCTCCACCGTGTCCTCGATGTGGTACTCATGCCGGGCACGCCGGTTGCTGGCAATGATCTTCTTGCCCTGCTCCGCAGCCACGCGATCGCCGATTCCGCGCGTCAGACGCGCAGGTAGCGCCTGAGGGTGAGGAACGAGGTGCTGCCGCAGATCAGCAGGCCGGTGATCATCGCCACGATGATTACCTCTACCAGGTCGGTCGTGGTGAGCTCGACACCGTTACCGATAGGGAAGAACTTCTGGAGGCTGTCCAGCAGCAGCGACTTGACCATGATCAGCAGGCCTGTCGCGACCAGCCAGCCGAATAGCCCGGCGATCATTCCCTCTACCAGGAACGGCAACTGGACGTAGAAGTTCGACGCACCGACCAGCCGCATGATCGAGGTCTCCCGGCGCCGGTTGAACGCGGACAGCCGGATCGTATTGGCGACCAGCAGGATGGCAGCGACCAGCAAGAAGATCGCGATGATCACGACCGCGTTCCTGGCACCGTCCAGCAGTTTGTAGAACGAGTTCAGGATCTGGGCGTCATCGACAACCTGGGACACTCCGGGATACCCGTCAGCCACCACCGCGACCGAACTCGCGTCGGCCTCGGCGTTCTTCAGCCGTACCCCGAACGACGCGGGGATCTGGCTCGCCGGGGTGTAGGTGATCATCGGCGTGTCAGCCCTGAACTCCTGCTTGAACGTCTCGTAGTTCTGCTTGGCGGAGAAGAACTGCACGCTGGCAACGTCGGGGTTGGCCAGCAGATCCTGCCTGATCGTGTTGATCTCGGCCGGGGTGACCGCTCCGTTCTTGGGGCACTGCCCGCTGAGGTCCTGGCTGGAACAGAGCCAGACCGCCAGCTGAACCTTGGTTTGCCAGTACGTCCTGGTGTTGTCGACCTGCTTGACGAACAGCAGCCCGGTTCCCAGCAGCGACAGGCTGATCGCTACGACCACGATAAGCGCGACCGTCATGGTCAGGTTCCGGCGCAGGCCGATCCAGCACTCATGGAACACAAACTGGGCACGCACGTCGCAGAATCCTCTTGTAATCCGTGTTCGGAGCCGGTCAGTAGGCCTGGCCGTAGACCCCGCGCGACTGGTCGCGCACTACCTTGCCGTACTCAAGCTCGATGACCCGCTTGCGCATAGAGTCGACGATCGCGGCGTCGTGCGTCGCCATGACGACGGTCGTGCCTGTCCTATTGATCCGGTCCAGCACCTTCATGATGCCAATCGAGGTGGCCGGGTCGATGTTCCCGGTTGGCTCGTCTGCCAGCAAGATCATCGGACGGTTCACGAACGCCCTGGCCATGGCGACGCGCTGCTGCTCGCCGCCGGACAGCTCGTCAGGCATTCGGTCGCGCTTGCCCTCCAGGCCGACCAGATCGATGACCTCCGGCACGACCTTCTTGATGAACCGGCGCGGCTTGCCGATGACCTCGAGCGCGAAGGCAATGTTCTGGTAGACGTTCTTATTCGGCAGCAGCCGGAAGTCCTGGAACACGCACCCGATCCGGCGCCGCAGGTGCGGTACCTTCCAGTTGGTCAGCCGGGCAAGATCCTTGCCGGCTACATGGATCCGGCCCGATGTCGGCCGTTCCTCCTTCAGGACCAGCCGCAGGAACGTCGACTTGCCGGAGCCAGACGGGCCGACGAGGAAGACGAACTCGCCCTTCTCGACATCCAGGTTCACATTCTCCAGAGCCGGACGGCCCTGATTCGCGTACGTCTTGGTGACGTTATCGAAGTGGATCACTGGCCCATCGCACTGGTAGAGGACATACTGACTAGGTGCCGGGGTGATGGTAGGTCCCCGGTTTGGCCTCGGGCCAGTCTAGGGGGGAAACTGGTCTGGAACGTCCAACATCGTCTAAGTGGCCGGGCGAGCACTGAGCCCGGTGGGAGCCGGATGAGCTGCGAGCACCTGATCTGCGCCCAGTGCGCTGGGCCGGTAGCGGAGGGTCGCTGCCCTACGTGCCGCGACGCCCGCGCGCACGTGCATCATCAGAGCCATGGCCTGAGCGTGCAGCTGATTGCGGCTGTCCTGCTCGTGCTGGCGCTGCTGACGATGGCCGCGATGCGCCTAGGGCACTGAGCTGGGCGAATTGCCCAGGTCTGGTCCATGCCGAGGTGACACGCGGGCCGGTAGGCCCGCCCGAGTCCGTTATAGGCCCTGGGTCCGCAGCCAGCGGATCTCCGCCTCGATGAAGTCGTCGATCTCGCCGTCCATGACGGCGGTTGTGTTGCCAGTCTCGTAGCCGGTTCGCACATCCTTGATGTTCTGGTAGGGGTGCAGCACGTAGTTGCGGATCTGGGTGCCCCAGCTACGCCCGCCATCCCCCCGAAGCTCGTTCAGCTTCGCGGCCTGCTCCTCACGCTTGCGCTCCAGCAGCTTGGACTGCAGCACCGCCATCGCGGTCGCCTTATTCTGGATCTGGCTCCGCTCGTTCTGGCAGGACACCACGATGCCGGTTGGCAGGTGAGTGATCCGGACGGCCGAGTCAGTGGTATTGACCCCCTGGCCGCCAGGCCCGCTAGACCGGAAGACATCGATCCTCACCTCGTCTTCGGGGATGTCGATGTGATCGACCTGCTTCACCACTGGCAGGACGTCGACCATCGCGAACGAGGTCTGCCGCCGGCCTTGGTTGTCGTACTTGGAGATGCGGACCATCCGGTGGGTGCCGTGCTCGCCCCGCAGGGTGCCGTAGGCATACGGCGCCTTGATCGCGAAAGTGGTCGACTTGATCCCTGCCTCTTCGGCATAGGAGGTGTCGTAGACCTCCGTCGGGTAGCCATGCCGCTCCGCCCAGCGCAAGTAGATCCGCTGCAGGCCCTCCGCCCAGTCGGCTGCGTCCGCCCCGCCCGCACCCGCATTAATGCTCAGCAGCGCCTCGCGTGCGTCGTACTCGCCGGACAGCAGCGTCCTGATTTCCAGCTGGTCGATCTCCTTGCGGAGCTTGGCCAGACCTCGCTGCGCCTCCTCGCGGGTGGGCTCGTCCTGCTCGCTCTCGGCGAGCTCGAAGCCTGCCGCCACGTCATCGAGCCTGGCGTGCAGGCTCTCCAGCCTGGCCAGCTCGCCGTCCAGGTACGACAGCCGCCTGCCGACTTCCTGCGCCTGCTCCGTGTCCTCCCAGAGGCTCGGGTCGGCGGATCGCTCACGCAGGCTGTCGGCCTCCTTGCGCATGGCGTCGGGGTCGAGGACAGCCTCCACGCTCGCGAGCGTGGCGAGCAGCTCGGAGATCTCGGTGCCGTGGTCGGTTGCCATGGATGCAGCCTACGCGAGGGGACGACATTGACCGTTCCGGCCATTGACTGAAGGGCCAGGCAGCCCGATCCGGCTAGCTGGCGAAGCCGGGCGGCGGTCCGGCCCGCGGCTACTTACTGCCGGTCTTCGCGGTCGTGACCCTGGCCCCCGCGGGCAGGCTGAATAGCGCGGCAGCCGGGGAGCTGGAATAGGACTTGATCTCGAAGCCGACCGAGTCGCTGGCGACCTGCACGTAGCCGAGCAGGTGCTGACCGGTCGTGCAGATCTTGCTCGTGCCGGCGACCCCCTTGGCCCGCAGGTCCACGCACTGCAAGGCGATGCCGTGCACTGTCATGGTCGAGGACGAGATCTTGTCCCCGGCGAATCCGGCAGTCAGGGCCAGTCCCTTCATAAATTCGACCCAGTGCGCCGGGGTGTAAAAGTCGATCAGCTTCTTCTGCGCGGCGGCGCTGGCCTTGGGGAGCTTGTCGCATACCCAGCCAGCTCCGGGAGCCCGCGTGCAGGCGTACGCGCCGGACGGATTCACGATCAGCCGGGCAACGTTGAGCGGAGAGCCAGAACCGCCTTGCCCGGCCGCGAACAACAGGCTGCTCGGCGGCCGGACGGCATAGATAACCTGCGACGAAGGGCCGCCCGTCGTCGCATAGGTGATCTCGAACCGGGGCGGCGCGCCGGCCTTCAGCTTGGCAGTGAACTGGTCGATGAGGGACTTGTTCGCCGCCACGGCGGAGACCGCCCGCTTGACGGCCGTGGCGAGGCTGCAGCCAGCTAGGCAGGTGCCGGACGCCACGGTCACGGCGGCGACTAGCGCGGTAAGGCAGTAGCGGCCACGCATCACGCCGCTGACATTAGTAATAGCCTAAACATGCGTCAAGATATGAGCATAATTAGCAAATATGCCGGAGATCGCATTCAGCTCTTAGCGGTCGTAGGCGTTTCGGTCAGGCTGGCAACGTCGCGGTCGTAGCCAGCGTCCTGATGGCCCGTACCGCCACCGACAGCGTGGCCACCGTGAAGGCGTTACTCTCCCAGATCTCGGTCAAGGTCTGGTTGGCGCGCCGGACGGCCGAATCGTTGCGCTGCACCCAGGCGGCCAGGCGCTGCTCCGGGCTGCCGGGCTCGGTCACCGTCAGCACGTCCCTGGCCAGCGCGGCGTGCGCGTTGTAGAGATCATCCCTGATCGCGCCCCTGGCCGTGGTGTTCCACCGGTCGTCCCTGGGCAACGCAGTAATCATGTCCCGCAGCCTGGCAATCTGGAGGCGGTCGGCGAGGTCGAAATAGACCTCGGCCGTCTCCTCCACCGGCCGCTTGGTTCCATGGGAGATGTCCACGATGTCAAAGGCGGAGTAGGCGGGCACCATGGCCGCGATCCGCTCGGCCAGCTCGGCGGGCACGCCACGCGATACATAGACGTCCCGGCGCTCGCCGAAACCGGCCAGGTCTCGCCCCGCCAGCATCTTCGGCAGCCCGGCCGCCACGGTCAGCACACCCGCGGCGAAGAAATCGATCGTGGCCTGTACGTCGAACGGCGGCCGCCGGAAGTTCAGCAGCCATCGGGCTGCTCGCTCGGTGAGCTTCCGGCCCTCCAGCAGCGCCAGGATCTGTACGCCGGTCCCCACGGCGCCATCCAGCGCCTCCAGCTGCGCCCAGAATCCGGGCATGTCGAAGACGTCGCGTGACACCAGCCAGGCAGCGGCGATTTCCGGCACCGACGCGCCCGTCTCCTCGTTGAGACGGAAGGCGAACGTTATACCGGACCGGTCCACCATGTCGTTCACGACAGAGGTCGTGATGATCTCCCGGTGCAGCCGGTGCTCCCTCATCCGGGCCGCGTACTTGCGCCGCAGCGGACTGGGAAAGTAAGCCGTGAGTACACGCCGCAGGTACGGGTCGTCGGGCAGGCTGGATGCCAGCACCTCCTGTGCGGCGGCAATCTTGGTATGCGCGAGCAGCACCGAAAACTCGGGCGTGACCAGCCCGGTACCAGCTGACCTGCGCTCGGCGATCTCGCGGTCGTTCGGCAGGACGTCAAGCCGCCGCCGGATCCTGCCGTCGCGCTCCAGCTTGCGAATGTACCTGGCATGCACGTGCAGCATCTGCGCGGACTGCGCCCAGGAAGCCGCAAGCGCCCGGTTCTGCTGGTAGTTATGTTCCAGCACGTGTTCGGCGACTTCGTCGGTCATCTGCTGCAGGAGCGCATTGCGGCCATCGGCGGTCAGGTTGCCGGCCCGGACCTCTGCATCTAGCAAGATCTTGATGTTGACCTCGTGGTCCGAGGTATCCACACCGGCCGAGTTGTCGATGAAGTCGGTACATATCAAGCCGCCGGCCAGCGCGTATTCAATCCGTGCTTCCTGGGTGAGGCCAAGGTTGCCGCCCTCGCCGACCACCTTGGCCCGCAGCTGTGCCGCGTCCACCCGGACCGCGTCGTTCGACCTGTCGCCCACGTCCGGGTTGGACTGATTGGACGCCTTCACGTAAGTGCCGATCCCGCCGTTCCACAGCAGGTCAACCGGCGCTGTGAGGATGGCGGAGATCAGCGCATCGGGTGCCATCGGGGTGTCCCCGCTGGCCAGCCCCAGGACCTCCCTGGCCTGCGGTGACAGCTGGATCGACTTGGCCGATCGCGGCCAGACTCCGCCGCCAGCCGAGATGAGCGCCTGGTTGTAGTCCGCCCAGGACGACCGGGGCAGCTCGAACATGCGCTGCCGCTCGGCGAAGCTGACTGCCGGGTCGGGGTCCGGGTCCAGGAACACGTGCCGGTGGTCGAACGCGGCCAGCAGCTTGATGTGCCGGGACAGCAGCATGCCGTTGCCGAATACGTCGCCGGACATGTCACCGATGCCGACCACGGTGAAGTCATCGGCATTGGTGTCCACCCCACGGGTCCGGAAGTGGAACTTGACCGACTCCCAAGCACCACGTGCGGTAATGCCCATCTTCTTGTGGTCGTAGCCCGCCGAGCCGCCCGATGCGAAGGCGTCGCCGAGCCAGAAGCCGCGGCTGTTCGCAATGTCGTTCGCCGTGTCCGAGAACGTGGCGGTGCCCTTGTCCGCCGCGACCACCAGGTACGGGTCGTCCGCGTCGTGCCTGACCACGCCCGCTGGCGGCACCACCCGGCCGGCCTGCAGATTGTCGGTCACGTCCAGCATGGCCGAGATGAACATGCGGTAGCAGGCCAGCACCTCGCCCTGGTAAGCGTCCCGGTCGGCGGCATCGGGCAGTTGCTTGCAGACGAATCCGCCCTTGGCCCCGGACGGCACGATGACCGAGTTCTTGACCTCTTGTGCTTTGGCCAGGCCGAGTATCTCGGTCCGGAAATCCTCGCGCCGGTCGGACCAGCGCAAGCCGCCCCTGGCCACGCTGGCGAACCGCAGATGCACGCCCTCGAACCTGGGGGCATACACGAACAACTCGAACCGGGGCCGCGGTGCGGGCAGGTCGGGCACGTCGCGGGCCTTCAGCTTGAAAACCAGGTACGGCACCTCGCCGACACCCGTGCTGTAGTAGTTCGTTCGCAGCGTCGCGTTAACCAGACCTAGGTACGACCGCAGGATACGGTCCTCGTCCAGGCTGGCCACGTTGTCGAGAGCGCCGGTGATCTCCTCGGTGATGGCCTCGCTGCGCTCGGCTTCGCCGTCCGTCTTCGCCGGATCGAACCTGGAGGCGAACAGCCGGACCAGCAGCCTGGTGATCGGAGCGTTCGAGCGCAGGACGCCTTCGATGTACTCCTGGCTGAAGGTGATGTTGGCCTGGCGCAGGTATTTCGCATAAGCGCGCAGCACCACGACCTCGCGCCACGACAACTGCGCGTCCAGGACCAGGGCGTTGAACCCGTCGTCCTCGATCCGGCCATCCCAGAGCGCGGCCAGCGCACCCTCAACCTGGTCGCGGACCAGCCCGACCGAGACGCCGCCGCCCTGGGCGTGCTCGGTGGCCTCCGCCAGTGGGCGGCGCCGCAGCCCGAAGTCGTAAATCCAGAACGGCTCGGCCGCCGGGAACTCGTAAGGATGCTCGTCTACAACATCCACGCCCATGTGCTGCAGCCTGGGCAGCACGTCGGTCAGCGTGATGGGACCGCCTGTCCGGTAAATGGTGAGCCGCCACACCCGCTTGGCCGCGGCTTGGGCAACCTTCGCGCCCGCAGGTCCAGTCGCGCCGGCGGCTTCAGCGCTCGCGGCGGCCTGGAACTCGATCGGAACGCCGCCAACATAGTCCTCCGATTCCCACAGCTCGAAGGCGACCTCGCGGTCGGACACCCGCAGCTCCACGATCCTGGCGAAGTCGTCCACCGCCGCCGCGGCCGGCACGTCGGTCTTGTAAGTGGCGGGGATGGCATCACCGATCTCGGTGATGAGCTCCCTAGCGCGTTGCGGTCCCCAGGCGGCGGCGGCCTCGTCGGCAAGATCGTCGTCCCAGGAGCGCACCGTCGCGGCGACGGCGCGCTCCAGCTCTATTGGGTCGCCGTCAGGCAGCTGGCGGCCCCGGTCGGCCCGCACCACAAGGTGCAGCCGCGCGACCGGTGATTCGCCCACCTGCACGCTGTAGTCGACCTGGGAGCCACGGAAGGCGCGCTGCAAGATCTCCTGGGTGCGGAGCCTGACCTGCGTGGTGTACCGGTCCCTTGGCAGGTAGACCAGGCAGGACACGTACCGGCCGTAGATGTCACGGCGCAAGAAGAGCCTGGTCTGCCGGCGTTCCCGCAGCACGTGCACGCCGGCAGCGATCGCGGCGAGATCGGGTGCCGACGTCATGAACAGTTCCTCGCGCGGATAGAAGTCCAGCACCTCGGCCACGTCCTTGCCGTCGTGACTGTCAGCAGACAGGCCGGAGATGTCGAGCACCTCGGCGAGCTTGCGCCGCAGCACCGGGATGCCTTTGATGCTCTCGGACAACGCCGCGTGCGTGTAGAGGCCGAGGAAGCGGTACTCCCCGACCACCTCGCCTGCCGGCGAGAGCCGCTTGACCGCTATGTAGTCCAGGTAGCTAGGCCTGTGCACGGTAGAGCGCGAGTTTGCCTTGGTGACGATGAGCCGCTGCGGGTCCAGCGCCCTCGCCCGCACCTCCGGCGGCAGGGTGGCAAACGCCCCTGGCCCGGTCCGGTCGTGCCGCAGGATGCCAAGACCGCTGCCCGGCACCGCATGCAGCTGCAGCAGTCCGTCCGAGCCTGTCTCCAGGTCGTACTCGCGATAGCCGAGGAAGGTGAAATGCCCCTGGGCCAGCCAGTGCAGCAGTTTGGCGATCTCACCGGGGGCATCGGCACCGCCGGCCTCGCCCGCGGGCGCCAGCACGTTATCGGCTAGCGAGAGGGCCCTGGACCGCATCCGCGGGTAATCCTCCACCGCCACCCGCACATCGCCGAGCACCCGGCGCAAGTCCGCCGCAATGGCGTCGGATTCGCCGGCCGCCAGCGCGGGCACCTCAATGTGTGTCCACGACTCAGCCACTTCGTCATGAGTAGGGCGCCCATCTGCGCCTATCTTCCCGACCACCTCGCGCAGCGCGCCCGTCACGTCGCGCCTGACCCGAAGCTGGGGGTGAATGACCAGTCGGGCGGACAGGCCGTGGTTGGCCAGTTCCATGGTGATCGAGTCGACCAGGAACGGCATATCGTCGGTAACGACGTCGATCACATCAGAACTGCCGTCGAGCGCAGCGCCGCCGCCAGGCCTGACCTCGACGAGCGCCCGGCCCTGGGGCCGGTGTGCCGCCAACTCGGCATGCCGGACGGCGACCGCTGCCAGCCTGGCCGGCCCGGCCGCGACCAGGTCATCCGCTGCCACGTGCCGGTAATAGGCCCGCAGGTACCTGGCCGGGTCACCGGCGCCCGGCGGCTGACCGGCCAGCCGGGCGGCATCGGCCAGCAGGTCAGCGGTCGCGGCGGCGCCCTGAACGCTGGTGCCCCGGCTATCGGTGCCCTTAGCGTCAGCGTGGATGTCACCGGGCTGGGTGTCGGCGGGCTGGGTGTCGGCGGGCTGGGTGTCGGGTGCACTGTCCGGCATGAAATTCCACTCCCTCGCTGCGGCGTCGTTGCCGTTCGTACTTGCTGCTAGAGCGAGTCCCGTAGCTCCCACAGCAATGGGTAATAACGCATCGGCACCCGGCTGTGCAGGTACGGAGCGCCAGTCGAGCCGCCCGTGCCCGACTTCGTGCCAATCTGCCGTTCGACCATCTGGACGTGCCTGGCCCGCCATAGGCCCGCGAGTTCGTCATGCGTCAGCAGGTCCTCGGCCAGCTGCCATAGATCATCGTGGCGCGGCCGGTCCCTGGCAATGCTGACCAGCGACGCCAGGACCTGCTTGTCGGCACCGACTGGCAGGCCGCGGGAAGCGAGCAAGTCAAGATAGGCGTCCCAGAGCGACGGCTCGGCCAGCCGAGTGTTCAGCCGCGCCCGCTCGTCCTCGGTCAGCGCGCGGAACCTGCGAACGAAGTCGCCGTCCTTGGCTCCGGACAGGAACTCAAGCTCCCGGAATTGCACGGACTGGAATCCGCTGGCCGGCGCGAGCGCCGCCCGGAACTCACCGAAGTCCTGCGGGGTCATGGTCTCGAGCACGTCGATCTGGCTGACAAGCAGCCGCTCGATCACGTGCGCCCGGTGCAGTAGCTGCCTCGCCCGCCAGGTCTGCCGGCCGCCATGGCTCGGAGGGCCGCCGAGGTCCGGCCGATCGTGCTGGCCGTATCCGCCCGAGCCGGCAAGCATCGCGTCCCGGACTGCGGTCAGCTCGTACAGGAGCTGCTTGAACCACAGCTCATAGGCCTGGTGCACGGTGATGAACAGCAGCTCATCGTGGACCGGCGGGACGACCTGCGGAGCCTGCTGCGCGAGCAGCTGCGGAACCCTGAGGTAACTGCCGTAGGTCAGCAGGCCGCCTTCCTCGCCGAAACTCCGGCCAGCGGCCGGCCCCGGCTGCGCGGCCTGCGCCTCCGGCCCGGTAGCAGACTCCGGCGTCACGGCCGGCCACCTGGCGCGAAGTAGGTCAGCACCTCCGGGTTGGCCAGCGCGTCGCGATCCGCGGCCTCCGCCACCGGCGTGCCTTGCAGGATCTTGCGGACCGGTACCTCGAGCTTCTTGCCGGACAGCGTCCGCGGGATACCGGGCACCTGGTAAACCTCATCGGGAACGTGCCGGGGCGACAGCTCCGCCCGCAGCAGCGACCTGATCTTGCCGGTTAGTGCGTCGTCGAGCGCCCGCCCGTCCGCGGGCACGACGTACAGGATCAGTCGGCCCTCCTGGCCCAGCTTGCCGGTATCCACCACCAGGCTGTCGGCGATCTCGGGCAGCCGCTCCACGACTCGGTAGAACTCGCTGGTCCCCATCCGCACGCCGCCCCGGTTAAGCGTGGCATCGGAACGGCCGTAGATGATGCAGCCCCCATCGGGCAGGATCATGATCCAGTCGCCGTGCCGCCAGACGCCCGGATAGTCGGCGAAATAGCTGGCCCGGTACCGCTCACCGGTATCGTCGTGCCAGAAGCCGACGGGCATGGACGGCATGGGCTGAGTGAGCACGAGCTCGCCGACCTCGCCGATGACCGGCCTACCAGCCGGGTCGAACGCCTCGACCTTGGCGCCCAGGCACCTCCCGGAGATGATCCCGGCGCGCACCGGCAACAGCGGGCACGGTCCGACGAACCCCGTGCACAGGTCGGTGCCACCGGAAAACGAACCGAGTATCAGCTCCTTCGACCCCGTTACCAGCTCCTGGTAAACCCATCGGAAACCTTCCGGTGGCAGCGGAGAGCCGGTGGAGCCAACCCCGCGCAGCGCGGAAAGATCGTGCTCAGCGGCCGGCCGGATTCCTTCCTTCATGCAGGTCAGCAAGTACGACGCGCCGGTGCCGGCATAGGTCACGCCTGTTCGTGCGGCCAGCCGCCACAGCGCCCCGGTGTCCGGGTGCACGGCGCTGCCGTCGTAGAGCACCACAGTCGCGCCCACCAGCAGCCCGCCGATGAGGTAGTTCCACATCATCCAGCCGGTTGTTGTGTACCAGAAGAACGTGTCCGCGCTGGTCAGGTCCTGGTGCAGAGCCAGCGCTTTGAGATGCTCGAGGACGATCCCGCCGTGGCTGTGCACGATCGGCTTCGGGAGTCCGGTTGTCCCCGAGGAGTACAGAACCCAGAGCGGGTGCGAAAACGGCACCTCCGCGAATTCGAGCTGAGCGCCGTCGCCGTCCGGTGGGCCTAGCGCGCCCCAGTCGAGGACTGGCATTGGCAGACCCGCCAACCTCGATGCGGGATCTCGCACGGCGCTCCGTTGCGCGCCGTCCAGGTAGTCGACGAGGACCACGGCCTGCACGCCGGGCAATCCGGCCGCGATAGCCGCCAACTCCGCCCGCCGGTCGAAGCGTTTGCCGCCGTAGGCGTAACCGTCCACGCCGAGCAGCACCGTCGGCGAGATCTGAGCGAACCTGTCGATCACGCTGTGTGCGCCGAAGTCCGGGGAGCACGAGGTCCAGATGGCGCCGAGGCTGGCGGTCGCCAGCATCGCGATCAGCGCTTCTGGCGAATTGGGCAGGTAGGCGGCTACCCGGTCGCCCCGGCCGATACCGATGGACTGCAACCCGGCCCGCACCCTGGCTACCTCGGCCGCGAGTTCGCCATAGCTGAGCATGCCCTCCCGGCCGGTCTCGGCGCTGTACCGGACGGCCACAGCGTCACGCTCGGCGGCCGCCCGGCGAAGCGCGTTGCGCGCGTAATTCAGCGTGCCGCCAGCGAACCACTCAGCCGCTGGCATCTCCCCGGCAAGCACGGGGCCGCTGCCACGGTCGCCGAGGACGCCGAAGAAGTCCCAGATCGAGGACCAAAACCCAGCCAGGTCGGTAACCGACCACTGCCACAGGTCCTGGTAGGTGCTCGTGACCGGGCCGGGGCCGCCGTCAGCTAGCCAGCGGGCAAACCGCGAGATTTCCGAGCGCTCGGCTGCGTTCGCGGACGGTTTCCAGAGGATGTCACCGTAGTCGCGCCCGGCCGCCGATTCGCTGCTCACGCTGCGCGCTCCCAACCGCTTGGCCCATCACCGTTGACGGACCTGTTATAGACCAGTATGCGAATCGGTGCGAGCCAACGACCTGGTTGAGCTCTTCCGCCGCGTGTTTGACTATGCCACGCCGGCGTTGTGCAAGCAGTTACCGGCCCGCGGGCACCCTGGTCAGCCGGTCGATCGCCGCGACGACCTGATCGGTATCGGACAGGTCGGTCAACACCAGGTCCGCACCGGCCTCGCGCAATTCGGCGACAGTAGACCGGCCGGTAGCCACCGCGATGCTCCGGGCGCCGCCGATGGTCGAGGCCTCGACGTCTCGCACCGTGTCGGCGATGTACACGGTTGACTCCTCGGTGATGGCCGTGCCGTACTTCTCTGCCGCCCGCCCCCTGACCATCAGCAGCAGTGAGCCCTTCGGGTAGGCATCCGAGCCGTAGCCGCCGACTTCGGTGTCGAAGTACTGCTCGAGGCCGAACGCGCGCAACTTGGCCAGCGCGTTCGGCTTGATCGTGCCGGTAAGCGCGGCCTGGACCGCCCCGGACAGCGCCGCGACAGCGGTCACTGCAGCGCGGGCGCCCGGCAGCAGCCGGCCCTGCTGGAACAGATCGACCTGCCGCTGGCCGAACGCCACCTCCAGCTCCCAGCAGTACCTGGTCAGCAGCTCGGCGTCGGCGGCGTCGTCCTGGCCGGTCGGCACGTCATTCAGGTAGAGCGACTCGAAGAAGATCTCGGTGTCGCTGCGGCCCGCCAGCTGCGGCAGCGCGGCCAGCGGGCGCCCTGTCACGCGGCGGAACGCCTCAGCGTAGGCATCGCGCGAGATTCGGCCGACATCGAGCAGGGTCAGGTCGATGTTCCAGAGGACCAAGCGGTCCATGGCAACCCTCCGCGCCAAGCGAAGAAATCGCAGCCGGTCGGCTGCGCACTTCTGATGGCTGCGAGCGTACCCGCCGGATCGGACAAGTAACGCAATTAGCTCAGGATTCGCTAAGTTTGGTGCGCAGCTCGGCTAGCCCATGTGCGGGTAGCGATAATCGACCGGCGGCACGAACGTCTCCTTGATGGTCCGGGCGTTAACCCAGCGGATCAGGTTGAAGATCGAGCCCGCCTTGTCGTTAGTGCCGCTCGCCCGGGCGCCACCGAACGGCTGCTGGCCCACTACTGCCCCGGTCGGCTTGTCGTTGATGTAGAAGTTGCCGGCCGAGAACCGCAAGACCTCGCTCGCCTGCGCGATCGCCGCACGGTCCTGGGCGATGATCGACCCCGTCAGCGCGTACGGCGCGATGTCGGCTGCCTGCCTGATCACCGCGTCGTAGTCGGCGTCGTCGTAAACGTGCACGGCCAGGATCGGTCCGAAGTACTCGGTGGTGAACGTCTCATCGCCCGGGTCGGTGGAGGCCAGCACCGTAGGCCTGACGAAGTAACCCTCGGAATCATCAGCGCTGCCGCCTGTGAGCACCGTGATGGCCGGCCGGGTCCGTGCCCTAGCCAGCGCGTCGGCGTGGCGGGCGAACGCCCGCCCGTCGATCACCGCGCCCATGAAGGTCGACAGGTCGGCTGCCACATCGCCCATGGTCAGCGCCTCGGCGGTGTCAATGAGCTGGTCTTTCATCCGGTCCCAGACGCTGCGCGCGATGTAACTGCGGGAGGCCGCCGAGCACTTCTGTCCCTGATACTCAAAGGCACCGCGGACTAGAGCGGTCACCAGGACGTCGGGGTCAGCGGACGGATGGGCAACGACGAAGTCCTTGCCGCCGGTCTCCCCGACCAGGCGCGGGTACCCGCGGTAGGAGGCGATGTGCTCGCCGACAGTGCGCCACAAGTGCTGGAAGGTCCCGGTCGAACCGGTGAAGTGGATCCCGGCCAGGTCCGGGTGCGGCACCGCGACTCTGGACACCGCCTGGCCGTCCCCGGTCACCATGTTGACCACGCCGGGCGGCAGGCCAGCCGCTTCCAGCAACCTCATGAGGTAATGAGCGGACAGCTGCTGGGTCGGCGACGGCTTCCAGATCACCACGTTGCCCATGAGAGCCGGGGCGGTCGGCAGGTTCGCCGCGATCGAGGTGAAGTTAAACGGCGAGATCGCCAGCACGAAGCCCTCAAGAGGGCGGTACTCCAGCCGGTTCCACGTGCCTGGCGAGTTGGCCGGCTGCTCGGCCAGCAGGCGCCTGGCGTAGTGCACGTTGTACTTCCAGAAGTCGATCAGCTCGCAAGCTGCATCGATCTCGGCCTGGAACACCGACTTTGACTGGCCGAGGATCGTTGAGCCGTTGATGACCTGCCGCCACGGGCCGGCCAGCAGGTCGGCGGCCTTGAGGAAGATCGCCGCCCGGTCGTCGAACGACAGCGCGCGCCAGCCAGGCGCCGCCGCCCTTGCTGCCGTGATGGCAGCCTCGACGTCGGCGTCGGTGGCATTCCGTAGCTCACCAAGGACGTGCCGGTGGTTATGGGGCTGCACGATCTGGATGGCATCGCCACCGCCGTGCCGCTGCTCGCCGCCGATCGTCATCGTCAGCTCGGCGCGTTCGCCCGCCATTTCCTTGATCTTTTGCTCAACCGCCGCGCGCTCTGGGCTGCCTGGGGCGTAGCCCTTGACCGGCTCGTTCCCTGGAAACGGGACGTTTGTAACGGCATCCATCGCGGATCGCTCCCTGCTTTACCCGACATCAGTGGCGGCATCCCCATCGTGCCATGGTCGCAGCGTTCTGCGGCCAACACCCTGCGGCGCAGCCTGCGCCTGTTGCCTGGTTGAAAGTGACCTAGTGGCCGGCATGTGACGGCGCGTCCCCGGGTATCGGGGAAGGAGCGTTGCTGCTGACCAGGCAATATCACAGTTTGCCAGGTTTGCTTGGATCTGAACGGCGTCGGGGGGCAGCCATGACGAACACGGGCCCGCAGGACGACCTGCCTGGCCGGGATCCCGCGAGCGCGGCAGCGGGCCAGCACGCGCCAGACCCGGACGCTATGCACGGAGCGTCCGCAGTCGCCCCGCCGCGGGCTATGCCCAGTGAGTCTCAGGGCGCACCACGATCGGAGGGCGACTATCGATCTCAGGGCGCACCACGATCGCAGGACGACTATCGATCTCAGGACGCGCCACGATCCGAGGGCGACCATGGACCCCAGGGCGACTATCTGGCACAGGGCCCTCCATCACCGGGCACGCCACGCCGCCGCCGGAGTTTCTGGGCTGTCCTTGCTGGCGCAGCTGGCGCCACCCTCATCAGCTTGATCTTCATCGCCTCGTTCATGGGTGCCCTGCACGATCCGGGCCCGCGCAGCGTTCCGGTAGGGATCGTCGGTCCGCCCGCGGCCGCATCGGCGCTGAGCTCTGGCCTGAACCACCAGGCCCCTGGTGGCTTCACTACCACCAGCTACGCAACTCCGGCGGACGCCCGCAGCGCGATCCTCGACCGCAGCATCGATGCCGCCATAATTCCAGGCCCGCGCGTCGAGCTGCTCCAGGTGGCTACCGCGGCTGGCCCAGCGCTGACGAACGCGACGATCAAGTACGTCCATGCTGCGGCGAGCGCGGCCGGCCTGCGGCTTGCCGTGCAGAACGTCCGCCCGCTGCCGGCCAGTAACCCGGAGGGTCTCTCGCAGGTGTTCTTCGTGGTCGCCCTGCTCGCCCCCAGCCTGGTGTTCGGGAACCTGCTGGTCACCCGGGTCGCCAGAGACCTCAACCCGGCCCTGCAGCTGGCCGGCATCGTGGTCTACGCAGCCATTGTCGCCGCGGTAGCCACTGCGATCGCCGACCAGGCGATCGGGGCTCTTACCGGGGCGCCCTGGGGCTTGTTCGGCATCGGCGCGCTGCTCGCCTTCGCCAGCGCCGCGACCGCCGCCGCGGCCGCGCGGTGGGCCGGCGGCCTCGGCTACCTCGTGATCTTCCTGCTGTTCATCCCCATCGGCATCGCCTCCTCCGGCACCACCCTGGGACCGAACATGATCACGCCCTGGTATGCCGACCTCGGCAAGGCACTGCCCGCCGGATCCGCCCTGCCCGCCGTCCAGAACACCGTCTACTTCAACGGCAACGCCATCACTACCCCGCTGGTGATCTTGTCCGCATGGGCGCTGGCAGGTGTCCTGGCGATGCTCATGGCTGCGCTGCTGCATCCGCCGCTGCCTGGCGAACGGGCGCAGCAGGCCAGCCAGCCGGCCGTTGACGCGGCCGCAATGATGCCGACAGGACGGCACGCACGGACTCCAGCCTGACGATCTTGGCCCGGGCCTACCCGGCGAGATCGCCTAGCTCTTGAGTTGCGTACCAGAGCAACTCGTAGCCCTCGGCGCCATCCACGACGAACCTGGCGTCGTCGTCACCGGCATCTGCGGCCGCCAGCGCGTCGACGGCAGCAGATATCGCCGGAACCGCGCTGACGTCATCTACGTGGCCGGCCTTGACATCGCGCAACGGCACGGACCTGGTTATCTCTACCAGGGCCGGCTCTTCGAATCCGGCGCTCGCTGCGACCTGCTCGTCGTTGGCTTCGGCCGCGAGCACAACCCGGCGGCGCGGCGCGTCCTGGTCGGCCGCGAGCAGCCGCAGCGACGCCCTGGCCGCATGCATCATTGCCACGTACTCAAGCTCTTCGATGTCACCGCTGGAGTACCACTCGCGAAGCGCGGGCGTGACGGTATAACCGCGGGCCGGCGACCCGATCTCGCCGGTGCGCAAGAGCCTGGCGACAGCCGGAAGGGTGAACGGCAAGTACACGCGCATCTGGATTCCCGAAGCGCAGACAACGCCCTTAAGGGCGAATAGACCTTGAGTGTGCCAGGCCGGGCACCGCGCAGTCAGCTAATTCCGAGCGCTGCGACGACCGCGGCGACAGCAGAATCAACCGGCTCGTGTTCCCATACCCGCACTACTCGCCAGCCGGCTGCGGTCAGCGCAGCGTCGGCGGCGCGATCTCGCTCAACGTTGCGGGCCAGCTTCGGCTCCCAGTACCAGGTGTTCGCGGCTGGCTGGCTGCCGTGTTCGGGACAGCAGTGCCAGAAACAGCCATCAACGAACACGGCCACCCGCCGCGCGGTGAAGGCGATATCGGGCCGAACCCTGGCTCCGGTCAGGTCGAGGCGGTAATCCTTGCGGTAGCGGTAGCCCTGGCGGTGCAGCGCCTGCCGCAGGGCGAGTTCCGGCTTCGTGTCGCGCCGCCGGTTAGCCCGCATATTGGCCGAGCGACCCGGACTAGCCGGGTGCGGGTAGTCAGCCACAGCCGCAAGGCTAGCGGGACGAGATCCCTGCGGCGCGGTTAGAGCACGATCCCGAGGAGGTCGGCTAGCCGCTCCCTGGTCGCGTCCGGCTGGAGATGCAGAACGCCGGTGAAGCCGATCTGCTCGGCCGCGGTGATGTTGGCCTCAATGTCGTCGATGAACACGCATTGCTGCGGCGAGAGCCCGAGGTGCTCAACCGCGTGCAGGAAGATCTGCGGCTCTGGCTTGCGCATGCCTACTTCGGACGAGATCACGACGGCGTCGAACATGTCCGGGAAGATGTGGCGCGGATATTCGCCACCCCAGGAGTTGGACAGCAATCCAGTCGGCACACCGCTGGCATGCAGCTTGCGGAACAGCTCAAGCATTGCGTCGTCGAGCACAGATCCAGCGAACATCCGGGCCAGCAACCCAGGACCAGCCACAGGCCCGCCGTCTTCCAGCACGAGCTTGCTGGCCAGCGCCATTTCGAACTCGGCGTTAGTGCACTCGCCGCGTTCCAGCGCGTGGATCGGGTTGCGGTCCTGGCCGTCGGCGTATGCCTGCCTGACCCACTCCCGCATCACCGTGACATAGCTGTCGCGGTCGATGCGATCGGACTTCAGCCAGGCATTAACGGTCTCGGAGATCGGATTGGTCATCACGCCACCCCAGTCGGTGATGACGCCACACAGCTCAGCCACAGCCTGATGGTAAGCGACGGCCTCTGCCGGAATGCCCAGCGAGGCTGCTGACAGAATCGAGGGCATGGATCAGCGCACAGCGGTGGTAACCGGAGCGAGCAGCGGTATCGGAGCGGCGACCGCCGCCCAGCTCGCCGAAGCGGGGTACCGGGTGGTCCTGACAGCTCGGCGCGCCGACCGGCTCGCCGAAGTCGCCGACCGCATCACGAGCAACGGCGGCGACGCGTTCGTGTATCAGCTGGACGTCACCGACCGCGCAGCCGTTACGGCGCTGGCTAACTCACTCCAACGGTGTGACGTGCTGGTCGCCAACGCCGGCGGCGCGATCGGCGCCGAGACCATTGCGGACAGCTCGGCCGATGACTGGCAGGCCATGTACAACGTGAACGTGCTCGGCACGCTCCACGTCACCCAAGCCTTGCTGCCTAAGCTCGTCGCGAGCGGCGCCGGCACGATCGTGCTGATGGGCTCTACCGCAGGGCTCATCAGCTACGAGGGCGGCGGCGGGTACGTAGTCGCCAAGCACGGCACCCACGCGATCGCCGAGACACTCCGGCTGGAGCTGTATGACCAGCCCGTCAGGATCATCGAAATCGCGCCCGGCATGGTCAAGACCGCCGAGTTTGCTGTGAACAGGTTCCGAGGCGATGCCGGCAAGGCAGCGGCAGTTTATGCCGGGGTAGCCGAGCCGCTCACCGACTGCGATGTGGCAGACGCGGTGGTGTGGGCAGTCACCCGCCCCGCGCACGTCAACGTCGACCTCATGGTGCTGCGACCACGCGCGCAAGCAGCGCAGCACAAGGTCTACCGGGAGGCTTGAGGGCCGGCTACCTACGGAGTCTTGCCGTTCACTGCCACGAAGCTCTCATCGCGGCCGTGCCAGGCAAGGCCGCCGACAAGCCAGGTGCTCCTGCTCCCGGCTACCGGTGCCAGCCCGGTGAGGAGCCCGTCGAGTCGGCTGGCATCGGCGCGCAGGCTAATCCACTTCCTGCCGGTCCAGTGCGCGAACGGCCCGGCCCAGACCCCGCCGCGGCCGTCGGCTGTCAGCACGTCGCTGGTAGCCAATCCCGCCGGGATGGCGACGCGCCGGAGCTGGGTCCCGTTCCAGTGATAGAGCACGCTCCGATCGCCGCGGCCCGGACGGTACCCCCAGATCCAAACGTCGCTGGCCGAACTCGCGGACAGCACCGGATTGCTGAGTCGCTGCTTTATGGCGGCGCAGCGCAGCCACCTGCCGCGTGCCCGCTCGTAGAGCACCGGCACGAAGGTCTGATCCGCCGGCCGGAAAGCTCTGACGGCGACGGCGAAGACATGCTCGCCCCCCGCCGCGATCCCCCACAGGTCGAGTTGCACCCTCGACACCAGCCAGTCCGCGCCGTTCCAGTAAGTGGCGGGCGTAGAGCAGCGGAACAGGCAACTACCCGGGTTGATGGCCCACGCACTGGTCGCGCTAAGGACCGCGGTCTCGTTCGCCGCGCCGCTATTGATCGGGAGCTGGAGGGTTTCCCAGTCAGTGCCGTTGAAGCGCAGTGCCTCGTCTATGCCGGTCCGCCAGATGGAGCCGAAGATCCAGACGTCGCTGGGGCTGGTCGCGTAGACGCTGGCCGGCTCGAACGACGCGCCTGCCCCCCGCACGCGGACCCGCAGCCAGCGCTTGCCGTTCCAGTGCAAGATGATCGGCCCGGTCTGCTGCACGTACTCCCCCACCGCCCAGGCATCGTTCCTGCTCGGCGCGGCCACGCTCAGCAACAGGCTGCCCTGTGCGGCGCGGCTGAGGTAAACACTCCGCCAGCCTGGCGAGTGCACTGCGGCGAGCACTTGGCTGGCACCCACTGCGATGAGGGCAAGCGCTGCGATCAGCGCCGCCGGCAACCGGCGCGTCAGACACCGCGTCCTTCTCACACTCGTCCCCATCGCGGCCCAAGCCAGTTAATTTAATTTCCCCGAAACCCGGCCACAGCGGCGGCTAGTGGCTGCTCCTAATGATGCAGCATGTAAGCACTGAACGCGTCAAACCTCAGTCGGTCTGTGTCACCTTGCTGAGACCGCGCGGCCGGTCCGGGTTAATCCCCAGCCGGCGGGCCAGCGCCTCGGTGACAAGTTGGCCCGGCACGATCAGCCCGATCGGTGCGAGCCACTCCGGCAGCCGCGGCCCGGCCAGCGACGCCGTGCAGGCCTCGGCAAGCGCAGAGCCGCCGCCGATGCCGAACGCGCTCGCCCCCGCTCCACGCACCCGCCGGGCGAGGTCAACGGTTCCGGCCAGGGTCGGCCCGGAGTCGGCCGCCAGCACGATGGCCGGGGTGTCGGCGTCCACGACGGCGATCGGCCCGTGCAGCAGATCCGCGTAAGACAGGCCCATGGCGTGCAGGTAGCACGCTTCCTTCAGCTTGATCGCCAGCTCCAGCGCGGCGGCATACGCCATGCCTCGGCCGGATACCACGACGCCTGGCACCTTCGATAGCTCGCTGACGATCGGCTCCAGCCCGGCCGGCGTGGCCGCTGCCAGCAACTCCTCGATTGCGTCCGGCGCCGCCATCAGCTCGCCCGGGTCCAGGCTGGCGCCAAGACCAAGACCCAGCACTGCCAGCGCAGCCAGCTGGGTGGTAAACGTCTTGGTAGCCGGCACCGCCTGCTCGACCCCGGCCTCGGTGACGAAAGCCACTTCCGCCGCCTCGGCCAGCGGGGAGGCCGCTCCGCCGTTGGTGATTGCCAGCGTCCGGGCACCACATGAGCCAGCCCACTGAAGCGTTTCGACTATTTCCTCAGTTCGGCCCGACTGCGAGAGCGCGACAGCGAGCACGCCGGTCAGGTCGACTCGGGCCCGGTAAGTGGTGGCGATAGAAGGCGCGGCGAGTGCAGTCAGCCGCCCCGCATGCGCCTGAACCAGGTAGCTGCCATAGACGGCCGCGTTATCTGAGGTTCCACGGGCGATGAACAGGACGGTCTTGGTGTCGGCCGCTAGCAGGCTCACCTCGTCGCGGCGGGGCAGCAGCGCGCTGATCGTGGCCCGCAGCGCCTCGGGTTGCTGCGCAATCTCCTGGCGCATCAGTGATGGGCCGCCGCCGGTCCCCTCCTGATTCACGTGATTCCCCTTCGGTTACGGCGCTCACGCCGGCTTTCCACGCCATGGGCAGACCGCCGCCAAGGTGGCTGCGGCGCCATCTGAATATACGAGCTGCCCGGCTACCCAGGTCGCGCGCGCTTTCAAGTCCGAGCTGAGCCACACCAGGTCGGCGGCGGCCCCGGCGCTGATCCTGCCCAGGTCGAGCCGGCCGATCAGGTCCGCCGGAATCCTAGTCGCCGCAGTCACCGCGTCGGTGAGCGGGATGCCGCAGGCCACGGCGTTGGCGACGGCGGTGTCCATGCGCAACGCAGAGCCGGCCAGCGTTCCGTCACGGCGCACCGGGGGCGCGCCGTCGCCGGGCGGCAGCGTGATCGGCTCACCGCCAAGCAAGTACTCCCCCGGCGGCATGCCGGCCGGCGCGGCCGCGTCGGTGACCAGCGCGATGCGGCCCGGTGCGGCCCGGAAGGCCAGCGCGCACACCGGGCCGGCCACGTGATGCAGATCGACGATCAGCCCGCTAGTCAGCCGGTCGTCGGCAAGCGCCTGGCCAGGGACCCCGGGCTCCCGGTGACCGAGCGGGCGCTGAGCGTTGAACAGATGGGTCACCATCCGCGCACCATGCCGGGCCGCGACCGCGACCTGCTCGGCAACGGCGTCGCTGTGACCCACGCTGACCAGCACGCCCGCAGCGGTCAGCTGGTCGATCGCCGCCAGCGCACCGGGGCGTTCCGGCGCCAGCGTGACGAGCCGGAGCAGCCCTTGCCCGGCATCGAGCAGCGAGCCGATCGCGGCGGGCGTGGGGTCGGTGATCCAAGCCAGGTTGTGAGCGCCGCGCCGGGTGGGGGCGATGAACGGCCCTTCGACGTGCACGCCGAGCACCCGGGCGCCGCCGGCTGGCAGGCCGGGCACGAATCCGGCGGCCGCCCGCAGCCTCGCGGCTAGGTGAGCAACCGGGGCCGTTATCAACGTGGGCACAAACGAGGTCGTCCCGGTGGAAGGAAGCCTGCCCGCCACGGCGGCCCAGCCGGCCGCGTCAGCGGTCTGGAACTCCTCACCGAAGTACCCGTTGACCTGCAGGTCCACGAAGCCAGGTACCAGATAGCCGTCGGTCAGCACCAGGCGCCGATGGTCCCCCGCGCCGGGCGGCGGCGCTCGGTTTCCGACGCGATCGATGACACCGCCGGTCACTTCGACAAACCCCTGGCCGGGAACGGGGCCAGCCGATCTCCCGGCCGTGAGGATGCACTCAGCGGCTATCAGCACAGCACGCAGGCTAGCGGCTGGCCTGGCTCAGCTCACCGCGGCCGCACGCGGCCGGGCCGGATAGGAAGTCCCGCATCTCGGCGGCGACCAGGTCCGGCCGCTCCATCATCGCCACGTGACCGATCTTGGGTAGCACAACCACCCGGCAGTTCCCGAACGTCCGGGCGGCCCGTCCCGCGTTCGCCGGGTTGACCAGCCGGTCGTGACTTCCGTGAATGACCAGCGTCGGCGCGGTCACCTTGGCGGCGTCCCGCCAGAGCGAGCCCGGGCCGGCCCGGGTGTACTCGGCCACCAGGGCCCGGCCCGAGCGCAGCAGCACGTCGCCCGCATAACCGAGGCCGTCACGGCGGATCACCTCGGCAACCGCTTCAGCCCGCCGCGCCTCGTGCAGCAGGCCGGGATCGGCGAACAGGTCATTGATGGTCATCTCGGTCCGCTGCTCGGGCGGTATCTGAACCAGCCGCTTCAGTATCCACCGCCCCAGCCCTGGCGTGCTAACTAGCGCTAGCCGCATGGGCAGCAGCCGTGGCCGCAGGTCGGGCAGCGCGGGCGAGACCAGCGTGAGCGACCGCACGAGGTCGGGGCGGCGGGCGGCGATCCGGGTGCTGATGGCGCCGCCGAGCGAGTTGCCGATCAAGTGAACCGGCTCGCCGTGGCGCTTCTCGATCAGCGCGACGACCGCAGCGACTCGTGCGTCGAGTGAGTAATCCCCGTTCGCGGGTGGCGGAGAGTGGCCGAATCCGGGCAGATCGACCGCCTCCCCGGCGAGCACCGGCGCATCGCCGTAGGGTTCACTGACCAGGCCCATCAGATCGGTCCAGTTCGTGGCCGACCCACCCAGCCCGTGCACGAATATGGCCGGCTCGGCACCTGCCATTACCGGAACTTTTCGGACAAATACCGGACCGTTGCCGAGCGGAACTAGCTCTCCTGGCCACGCGGCGATCGGCCGCGGCCGGGCCTGGCCGTTGCCGGGCGCAATGCCGTTGCCGGGCGCACTACCGTCGCCGGGCGCACTGCCGCTATTGGCCGCCGCGAACCTCATGGCATGCTCAGCACCGTGATGGACAGGCGCAGCGCTGCAGGGCGAGGACCCGCCGTCCGTAGTGGGCGAAACCGGGGCAGCGGCATCGAACTGGTCAGTCATGCCGACTAATGCTACTCCCGAGTAGGACCAGTGGTCCGGCAGAATAGCGCCAGATGGCGGCGGGACTACCTTCGACCGAACAGCACCCGAATGATCTTCAGAAGAGCGGCTGCCTACATTCCCTTCATCAGCCCGACGACGTTCCCGGCTGGGTCGGAGAAGAACGCGATCGTCGGGCCGTTGGGGACGTCCATCGGCGGCATGACAGTCTTGCCGCCGAGTTCGCTCAGTTTGTCGAGGGCGGCCTGGACGTCAGCCACCGTTACGTAGAACGTGGCGTGCGCAGATCCGTCCGGGCTTGGGCCGATGCCACCTGGGATCCCGCCCTCGGATGCGGCCACCATTCCGTAATTCATCTCGTTGTCCGCGTCAATCTGCCAGTCGAACGCCTGGGCGTAGAAACTCTGCAGCGCGCCAGCATCCGGACCAGCGACCTCGAACCATGCAACTGGGTTTGGCATGACTTCTCCTCGTTTGCTGAAACAGGCAAGGAATCCAGCAGATCGCGCAGCTCAGCCGGCCCGCCGACGCGGGCGCGCCGCGGCGTCCGGTTCCTTCGCCGCGGACTTACTTCTGGCGGTCGCCTTGCTCGCCGCTGGAGCCGACCTGGCTGGGGTCGGCTTCGCCGTCCCTGATTCGACGCTACTCGGCTTGGCGGCACTCGGCCGGGTGGATTCAGGCTTCGCCGTTCCGCTCCTAGCGGCGCCCGCTTTCGCGGTGCCAGCCTGCGCTGGGCCTGCTTTCGCGGTGCCAGCCTTCGCGGTGCCAGCCTTCGCGGTACCAGCCTTCGACGCGGCCGGCTTCGCCGGCGTCGGCTGCTTCCTGGCCGCCGGACTCCCGCCGGCCGGGCGCCCTGCTTCGTCCTCGTCTTCGGCCTCATCGTCGGCAGCGGCAATGCTGAGCCGGCCGCCCTTGGCGGCAGCGAGGCTCGCGCGCAGCGCATCAGCAAGGCTGGACGGCTCGCCGGTGTCGAGCGCGCCGACCTCAGGCTGCATGATCTCGCGGCCTTCCGTCTTCGCTGCCACCAGTTCCTGCAGCGCCTCGCGGTAGTTGTCGTGGAATTCGTCTGGATCGAAGTCCACGGTCATCGACTCAATCAGCGAACTGGCCATGCGCAGTTCCTGCGGCCGGACCTCGACCGGCTCATTGAGGAACGAGAACGCGGTGTCCCTGATCTCGTCGGGCCACAGCAGTGTCTCCAGCACCAGCACGCCGTCACGTGCGCGCAGGACCGCCAGAGATTCGCGCTGGCGCAGCGCGACCTGGGCGATAGCGATCTTCCCGGACTCCTCAAGCGCATCGCGGAGCAGGCAGTACGCGCGCACGCCCGCGGCCTCTGGCTCGACGTAATAGCTCCGGTTGAACAAGATCGGGTCGAGTTGTTCGCTCGGGCAGAACTGCACGACCTCGATGCTCTTGGTAGTCGGCAGCGGCAGCTCGGCCATGTCTTCCTCGGTAAGGACGATCATCTGGCCATCTGGCAGTTCGTAGCCCTTGGCAATGTCTTCGTAGGGCACTTCCTGCTCATCGATGGTGCAGAAGCGCCGGAACCGGATCCGGCCGCCGTCCTCCCGGTGTACTTGCCTGAAGGCAATGTCCTTTTGCTCGGTCGCGGTGTAGAGCTTCACCGGGATCATGACGAGCCCGAAGGAGACTGCCCCCTTCCACATGCTTCGCATGGCATCTCCCTACCCCGCACTGGACCGGCTACTAATTCTGGCCTTGATCTAGGGCGCATGTCAGGCCCCTAGGGGGTACTGATACCAGTAGTGTTGTCCGCATTCCGTTGTTCGGCAATATGTTCGAGTAGCGAAAACGGCGAGAGGTGCAGCGTGAGCGATGAGGGACTGGAAGCACCAGACGCCGACGTGGCAGAGCAAGAAATGGACGCGCTACCCGGCGATGCTGATGCTGACCAGCGAAACCTGCCGGACGAGGTGCCGTTGGAAGCCAACGAGGCAGACGCTGTCGAGCAGGCGCTTCTAGTCAACCTGGACGACGACGACCACGACCGCTGAGCGGCGCGAGCCGCCAGCGCGGGCCGCGCTGCCAAGCGCTGGTTCCCCAGGCAGACCGCCGCGCCGCCGCCAGGGCCAACTACCCGGCCGTAGGATTGGCGAAAGCTGCAGCGTCGCAGCCGACATATATCCCAACTTCGGAGACATAGTTGACCGCATCGCCACAGGCCAAGCCGGGTAGCGCAAGGCTGCCGCGGCCTGCACGAAGGCTGCAGTTGCTAGGGGCAGCCCGTGACGTCTTCGTGGCCCAGGGCTACCACGCGGCAGCGATGGATGAGATCGCTGAGCGCGCCGGCGTCAGCAAGCCGGTCCTGTACCAGCATTTCCCCGGCAAACTTGAGCTTTACCTGGCCTTGCTCGACGAAAGCGCAGAGCAGCTGGTCCAGTGCGTCAGCGAAGCGCTGTCGTCCACTGACGATAACCGGGAGCGTGTCCCGGCGACATTCAAGGCTTTCTACGACTTCGTATCAGGCACCGGCGAAGCCTTCCGCCTGGTCTTCGAGTCAGACCTGAGCAACGAGCCGGCCGTCCGGGAGCGGCTCGAGAAGACCATTTACGAATGCGCCGACATGGTCAGCCAGTTCATCCGCGAGGACGCCGGCGTTACCGACGAGGAGGCGCGCCTGCTTGGCGTTGCGCTGGTCGGGATGGCCCAGGTCACCGCGCGATACTGGCTCAGCACTGACCGCGAGATCCCGAAGGATGCCGCTGAGCAGCTGATTGCCAGGCTCGCCTGGCGCGGAATCAGCGGCTGGCCGCTCACGAGCTGAGCGCGCCACGGCCGGCTTCGGAACGTAAGGAAGTTTGCTGTCCGCCGGCGAACAGCAAATCTCCATAGATTGCGGCGTGCTTTCGCTGGCGGCGTAGCAAGCCGCAGCCTCGGTTTCGCCTACGGCCACGACCTGCACGCTAGCCTCGACTTGCGGAGAGGAGCGCTGTGGAAGTCAAGATCGGGATACAGTCCGTGCCGCGTGAGCTCGTCCTTGAGACAAACTCCTCGCAGGACGAGGTTGCGGCGGCGCTGGAAGACGCCGTCGCCAAAGGTGGCGTGTTCACGCTGCTGGACCACAAGGGTGGCCGCGTGCTGGTGCCTGCGGACAAGATCGCCTATGTCGAGTTCGGGGGCAATGAGCAGCGTCGGGTCGGATTCGGTAACCTGACGGGCCCTGCAATCTAGATTCCGGCGCGGCCGGTCTGGTTCCCAACCCCAGCTCGCAGGGCCGGGCTGACCTCACGGCCGGGCTGACCTCACGGCCGGGCTGACCTAACGGCCGGGCTGACCTCACGGCAGAGCTGATGTCGCCTTCGCCGGACCGGGGCCAGCCGCTGAACCCGAGACAGCCGCTGCGGCAGGTAGCCGTTCGCCCTTGCGCCGCTGTCGCGTCCCGTAGGCGGCCGTCCACGTGCCCAGGACGGCAGCGACGATAAACGGCAGGACTTTGGAGCTGGCTAGGGCCGTCCCGGTCGAAGTCTGCTCGACGATGACGGCCCGCAAGCCGGCCTCAACGAGATAGCCAACTCCCCAAACCGTGGTGATCACCCGGAGCGCGTGCCGGAAGCCCCCGTACTGCCACAGGTCGGCCATCTCGCGACCTTTGGCTGTGTCCGGGCCGACGAACTCCAGCGCGAACGAGAACATCAGCGGCCGCCGGGCCCACAGTGATCCAAGGCACGCCAGCCCGAAGAAGGCAGTAGGCACCGAACCCTCAAGCAGCACCAGCCTGGCGTTGTGGCTCGCCAGCCCTATCACGGTGCCGACCAGGATTCCCGCCAGCACCAGCGCGCCAATCACGTCGAGCCGACGATGCCGGATAACGCCGGCGACCACGCCGATGGCCGGGCATGCACCGCTCAGTATCAGCGCCGACACGGCGGACAGCCCGGCCGAGCGCAGCACGGTATACAGGACAAGTGGCCCGGCAATGTCGAAGATCGCGATCATCGCCATCGACCGCAGCCGCTCGGCCCGCCCTCCAGCCGGCGATTCTGCGGCGATCCGCTGCGCGTCCTGGCTCACGGGTCCCAGGCTAGGCACTTCGGCGTTGGTTTCGCCATCGTGCTGATCGACAATCCGGCGTCCAGCGCGCTGACCGAGGGCTGCTTGGCTAGCGGCCGGACGGGCCGACCGAGCGCGGCCAGGGCAGCGTCCATGCCAGCCCGCCGAGCGCGACCGGGGCAGCGTCCATGCCAGCCCGGCAATCCGCCTACCCAGAACACTGGCGTTCGACCGTGGACCAGTGGCCTGGCTGTCAGTCGGCCAGGCCTAGCGTCTAGTCGGCCAGGCCTAGCGCCGCCATCCGCTGCGCATGCTTATCGGTGAGCTCGGCGAACATCCGGCCGATGTCACCAAGCTGACTGGCGGCTCCGCCGGCCAGCAGCCTGGCCAGCGGCTCGCGCTCGGCCGCAACTCGCTGCGCCTGGCCAAGCGCCTCCCCGACCAGCCGACGTGCCCACAGCGCCAGCCGCCCGGCAACCCTGGGATCTGCCTCGATTGCCTCGCGGACCCTTGCGATGACGAATTCCGATTGGCCTGCGTCAGACAGCACCTCAAGCACCAGGTCCCTCGTCGGTAGATCGAGCACCTCGGCGGTCAGGCGGTAAAAATCCGCAGCTATGCCATCTCCCACATAGGCCTTGACCAGGCCCTCAAGCCAATCTGACGGTGCCGTCCTGGCGTGGAAGTCATCGACAGGGGCGACAAACGGCTGCATGGCCTCCTCCGGCTCAGCGCTCAGCTCCTTGATTCGCTGGCTGAGCAGCTGAAAGTGGCCGAACTGGGCGACCGCCAATTCGGCCAAGGCCGTCTTGTCGGTCAGGGAGAGCGCCAGCGCCGCGTCGTCGGAGATCCTGAAGAAAGCGGTAAGCGATGCATAGGCCAGCAGACCAAGCAGGTCCAGCATGCCGTCGGCGCGAGAATCGCCGGTCTCAGGTCCTACATCGCTCACCGGCGCACTGTAACAAGAGCCTCAGGTCAGCGCGCGAGCGAGCCTCAAAGCTGGGCTGCCGAGGCACCGACGGCGACGCGCCGGCCAGCGAGACAAGGGCACGAGGCGCAGGTTGCTAGACTGCTGACTGAGCGACATACGGAATGTGCTAGTCCCCGGCCTTGTTGTCCAAGATGTTAGGCGTCATGATCGTCGGAGCCAGAAGGCATCCGGACGATGACGCACCACTTCTTCTCCGCGAGAGCGCGGCCGCAGCCGCGACACGGCAAGGCTGCCCGCTGGAGAGGTCACAGACTGCCTGCGGCAGACAAGGCCTGGCATCTCCTGCCAGGAAGCCGCGGGCCCAACTAGAGGCGGAAAGCCCTGACTACGTATACGACCACAATGGACGATAACCCAGCCACTGATCCCGAGGATGTGATCGAGCCAGGCACCACGAGCCACCCGGTGGTTGATCCGGCGGTCAGCGGGGCACCTGGCACCGAGGCTGTGGCGGCCGCACTGCCCAGTGAGAAGACCTTTCGTGACTTCGGCATCGCCGAGCCGATCTGCGCCGCTCTCGAAGCCGAGGGCATCACGACCGCTTTCCCCATCCAGGCGCTGACCCTTCCGATCGCCCTCGATGGCCACGACCTGATCGGCCAGGCCAGGACCGGCACGGGCAAGACGTTCGCATTCGGCATCCCTATTCTCGAGCGCCTCGACCAGACACCGCGAGAAAATTCCGCACCCCGTTCCCTCATCGTTGTGCCGACGCGTGAGCTGGCCATCCAGGTTGCCGACGACATCCGCATCGCCGGCTCCCGGATTGGCGCCAACGTCGTGACGCTGTACGGCGGCCGGGCCTATGAACCTCAGATCGAAGCCCTGGCCACCGTCGACATCGTGGTCGGGACGCCCGGTCGGCTGCTCGACCTCGCCCGGCAGGGTCACCTGAAGCTTGGCCGGGTGCGCCACCTGGTCCTTGATGAGGCCGACAAGATGCTGGACCTGGGTTTCCTCCCCGATGTCGAGCGGATCCTGCAACTGACGCCGACGGGGCGGCAGACAATGCTCTTTTCCGCCACCATGCCAGGCGAGATCGTCACACTGGCCCGGCGTCATCTGAGCCGGCCGATGCACATCCGGGCCGAGCAGCACGACGAGCCTGCCCATGTGCCGACCACCGAACAGCATGTCTTCCGCGCGCACCAGATGGACAAGGTCGAAGTGCTCGCCAGGGTCCTGCAGGCCGAGGGCCGGGGGCTGACCATCGTGTTCTGCCGGACCAAGCGCTCGGTGGACCAGGTCGCGACCACGCTGACGAGCAAGGGCTTTGCCGTTGCCGCGGTACACGGTGACCTCGGCCAGAGCCAGCGCGAGCGGGCCATGCGGGCGTTCCGGTCCGGCAAGGTCGACGTGCTCGTGGCCACCGACGTCGCCGCGCGCGGCCTTGACGTTGATGACGTGACTCATGTGGTCAACTACGAGTGTCCTGAAGATGACAAGGCTTACCTGCACCGCATTGGCCGGACCGGCCGGGCCGGCCGCGAAGGCGTGGCCGTCACCTTCGTGGACTGGGCAGACCTGCATCGCTGGAAGACCATCAACGACACGCTGCACCTCGGCTGCGACGAGCCGCTGGAGACTTACTCCACCTCCGAGCATCTCTACACCGCGCTGAACATCCCGGCGGGCGCCAAGGGCGTGTTGCCGAGGGCACAGCGGGAGCGGGCCGGGCTGGAGGCCGAGGTTCTTGAAGACATCGGCGAGACCGGCAAAACCCGTTCGCGCAGCGGCAGCCCGCGGGACAGGCGGCCGGAATCCAGCGGTCCAGCCAGGCAGGACCGGGATGGCGCTGGGTCCGACGGCGATCGGGAGGCCCGGGCTCGGGCTCCCCGTTCGCGCCGGCGTACCAGGGCCGGGCGACAGGCCGACGGTACCGGGACCAGGCCCGCTGCGCAGGCCGACGGTACGCCGTCCCGAGCGAACGCGGTCGAACGCCAAGCCGCCGACGGACCGGCAAATCCGGCCGCCCGCAAGCCGCGCAGGCGGCGTTCGTCGCGAGCACGCGAGGAGGGCACGTCGGCTGGCGGACCCGATGCTGCCGGGCAGGCAACGGCGAGTTAGCTGGCCGGGCAGGCAACGGCGGCTGAACCTCCGGTTCCGGGCCGGCCTGGTCAGGCGATCAGCAGGAACTCTCTCAGCTAATCGTGCGTTATTTGACTGTTACATTTCAGCGGTTACTCGATAGGCTGCGACCTCGTGAGTACTCCCCGCTCCCTGGAGATGCCCGACCATGTCCGCTCGGCTACCCTGCCGACTACTCGCGGATCCTTCGCAATCCTGGAGGCGCAGCCTTCCCGGGGGGTGAGCTTTCGTCGGCCTGCGGTGCTGGTGCCCGGCTTCACCGGCAGCAAGGAAGACTTCCTGGCGATTCTGGAGCCGCTCGCCGCGGCGGGCCGGACAGTCTACGCCTACGATCAGCGAGGGCAGTACCAGAGCCCGCACGCGGCTGACCGGTCTGGCTACGCCGCCGCCGAGTTGGCGGCCGACGTACTGGCTATCGCCGAAGCTGTGACGCCAGACGCCGGCGGCGTGCACCTGGTCGGCCACTCGATGGGCGGGCTGATCGCGCGCGAGGCCGTGCTGCAACGAGCGCCCGCGTTCCTGTCCCTGACGCTGCTTGGCTCAGGACCGGGCAGCCTCGACGGCGAGCGAGCCGCGACGCTGACCGACGTGCTTGTCGTGCTGGACCCGAGCAATGGCGAACTGGCAGACGACCGTGCTCGGCTAACCGAACTGGTCAGGCAGTTCTGGCACGACGAGCTCGAGCCACAGGCGCGGGCCGAGAGCACCGACGACCACATCATCGCGTTCCTGCGTGAGCGGACCCTGCGGACCTGCCCGATCCATTACATCGCCGTGGCGCGTTACCTGCTGAACTGCCCAGATCGGACCGACGAACTGGCTAAGGCCGTCGCCACCGCCGGCCTGCCGGCCACGGTCGTCTACGGCGAGAACGACGACGCCTGGCTGCCCGCCGAGCAAGATCTCATGGCCAGGCGCCTCGGGGCGGAGCGCACTTGCATCCCGGGCGCGGCGCATTCCCCCGCTGTCGAAGCCCCCGTCACCACCGCGGGCATCCTCACCAAGTTCTGGAATGCCGCCGAAGGCCGCCAGCCCACCATCCACTCGTGCGGCCGCACGCATGCCAACGCCGCCGACGCCGTGCCTGGCCCGGTCGGCTGACAGTCACGCTCTCAGGACCGCGGTCGGCGCCACGTCCGGCGCCACGGTCGGCAGACCAGAGGCTGGCACGTCAGGGGCCGGCCCGACCGGGGCCGACCCGACCGGGGCCGACCCGACCGGGTCCGACCCGACGGCGGCCGACCCGCCAGCAGGCCTGGCAGGGGCCGCGGCCGCGGGCTGGCCGCCGTCGCGCTCCGGGGCATCGGCGCTCAGTCCACCCCAGGGCCGACGCTGCACCGCCGCCGCGCTGCCCTCGGGGCAATGAGCGCGGTAGTCGCACCAGCCGCATCCGATGCCGGGCCTTGGCTGGAAGATCTCGTCGGCGGCCGCTCCGCCAGGCCCGGCCACTTTGTATTGCCCATCCGCGCGGGCGCACTCCGCAGCGATGGACTCGGCCCTGCCAAGGTGCCTGGCCAGCGACTCTGGCGTGTGCTGCCAGCCCAGCACCGCGCCGGAAGGCAGGTGATGCAGCTCAACTCGCTGGCAGGAGCGGCGCATGACCCGTGCGGCCGCGAGCGCGTAGAGCGCCAGCGCCAGCGAGGTTCGGGCGTCGTCAACGGTGAGCAAGTGCCTGCCCGTCTTGTAGTCGACCACTACGAGCTCGCCCGGCTCCCCGCCGTGCGGCCTGCGGTCGTCGAGCCGGTCGACCCGGCCCGAGACTGCGATCAGGTCGGTCCGCGTCGCCACGGTGCGCTCCACGCCCAGCGGTTCGAGGGCCGGATCCAGAGTCGCCACGTAGTTCTCGACCATCGCGCGGCAGCGCCGCCGATGATCCAGTGACTGCGTCTCGTCGGCGAAGCCGTCGGTGAGCCAGCCGCTCTCCAGCAGGCTTCCTGCCGCCGTCACCGTCCGCTCCCGCCGCGGCAGCCGCCACCACGCAGCTAGCGCGTTATGAACGCTGGCACCAAGGCTGTTGTGGGCCCATGGTGGCCCTTTGGGCGGCGCAGGCCGGTCCAGGTAGGTCATCCGGTACCGGCGCGGGCAGTCAAGCCAGGTGCTCAGCCGGGTCGGCGTGCACGCATAGAGGCGACGCGGCATGCCTTCGAACCCGAGCTGCTCCATTCCCCTATCTTGGCTCAGGCCACCGACAGCGGCGCGGCACCGCCCGCGGCCAGCACGTTATTCGTCGTCCGCGTCGAGCGCCGCCGCGCTGAGGCCACCAGGCAGGTTGCCAGCGTCCTGGCCTGCGGCAACCCAGGTGTCAAACCGCTTCTCGGCGAGTGCCACCGTGAACTCCCCGCCATGACCAGGCAGAATCCGCGTAACCGGGGGCAGCGTCAGGATCTGCGCGCCGATCGCGTCGAGCTGGCGGCCCCAGTTCGGATAACCGTCCTGCCGGGCAACCGGGCCGGTCTCGGTCACGACATCGCCGCTGAACACAACGTCCAGGTCCTCGCAGTACAAGCAGCACGATCCGCGGCTGTGACCCGGCGCATGCAGCACTTCCAGGGTCACGCCCGCGACATCGAACCTTCCGCCGTCCTCCATCGCGATGTCCGGCTCGATGCCCGCGTGCACCTCGCGCCAGGCCATCCGATCGCCCGGGTGCAGCGCCACCGGCGATTCGTCGCGCTTAGCTACGGCTGTCGCCGCGGCCGCATGCCCGGCGTGACCGTGGGTGCAGATGACTGCGAGGATCTCCCGGTCATCGACCGCGTCCAGCACCGCGGCCGCGTCCTCGCCCGGATCGATCACGATGACCTCATCGTCGTCGCCGATGACCCACGAGTTGACCGTACCGGTGACGCGATCTATCCGCGCACCATGTGTTGCCATCGACGCTGCTCCCCAAGGTTGCTGAGTGGACCAGATTAGCTCTGCAGCACCTTAGTCCGAAACGCACCGGTGATGGCGTCGACGCAGGCTGAAGCCCGATGAAGCCGAACGCCGACCGAAGTTTGCCGCGACTGTTGCTGACAGGAGCTGCCGGGGAAAACGCGGTGTCCGGCCGCTCGTGGTGCCGAAACCTTGGAGATTCCTGGGAAACCGCTACGAAAAGGGGTTGATTTCTACCTATCGATGGCACTCTGGTCAGGAACAGTCCGACCCTGGAAGGAGCCAGGCTTATGCCCAAGTACCTTTACATGGTGGCGGCCGCCACCTCCGCTTTGCTCATCGCAGCGCCCATGGTCCAAGCTGACGCCGCCGCGGCCCACGTGCTGACGATTCGCAGGACGGGCGGAACCGCTGTCAGCAAGGGCGCTGTGCTGAAATCAGGCCTGGCGGCGAAGACCAAGGCTACCTTCTCTATCGGGACGACAACGGTGACGTGCAAGTCGGCGTCATTCACCGGCAAGGTCACGAACAACCCGGCCGTCTCAAAGAAAGCAATGGCGACGGAGTCGGTCACGGCGTCCAAGCTTGGGACATGCTCGGTGCCCGGCGTGCTGTCAATCACTGTCGCGGCCAATAATTTGCCCTACATAGCTTCAGTCAGCGCCGCCACCGGCAACCCGGTGAAGGTTAGCGGACGCAGTAAGTCCAAGCCGATCGGCTTGACTGCCACCGTCAAGCTCAGCAGCACCAGCACGATCACGTGCTCGTACACGGCCGCAAGCATCTTGGGCAAGGCGTCGAACAAGGGCAATGTCATCTCCTTCGCGAACGTGAAGTTCAAGTTTTCTACCGGCGGTTCGCTCTGCACGAGTTTGGGGAGTACCGCGACATTCTCGGCTACCTATGGCCCGGTGACGGACACCAGCGTGAAGGGCAGCCAGAAGGTATTCGTGAACTGACACAGCAAGCGAACGCGGTCTACCCATGACCCGGCCGTGCGGGGCTAGCCTGACCCGCTCGGCCGGGAACGGGTAGCCGGCCGGCTACGGCGGCCGCCCTAGCCAGGCACACCAGCGCAGCAAGCGTGAGAAGTCGTGTGGCGACCGGGGCGACGACGCTCGCGGCGAAGCGGACCTGGAATACGGAGGGTCAGGAAGCAGTCAGCGGGGACGCGCCGGTGGCCCGCCCGGCAAGCTGCTCATAACCGCCGTCAGGAACGACTTCCGAACCTATCCGGTAACCGGTCAGTTCCCCGTGATCGTCGCTTCCGCCCGAGGCGACCAGTGCCAGCCGGGCGCACAGGGCCAGCAGCCGGCCCCGTTCCCCTTCATTTTGCTGCGGGTGGTTGACCTCGATCCCGGTCAGTCCCGACCCAGCCAGGTCCTCGATGACCTCGTCGGGGATCTGCCAGCCGCGGGTATGACCGCGCGGGTGCGCCAGCACCGTCACCCCGCCCGCCGCGTGCACCAGCCGGATCGCTTTGGCCGGGTCCAGCGCGTACCTGGACACGTGCGCCCGGCCGCCAGGCCCGATCCACTCGCTGGTGAACGCATCCTCGAAGGTCGGCACCACGCCGGCCGCAACCAGCGCCCTGGCGATGTGCGGCCTGCCGACGACGCCGCCGCCGGCTATCTCGCTGACCTGATCCCAGTAGATCGGCGCGCCCAGCTTCGCGAGCTTTTGCACCATCGCCCGCGCCCGGTGCAGCCGGCTCTCCCGGATCTCGGCCATCTCACCGGCCAGCTCGTCGTCTCGCGGATCGAACAGGTAGGCCAGCAGGTGCACGCTGTGGCCTTCGATCCGGCACGACAGCTCAGCTCCCGGCATAAAGGTCAGGCCAGCCGGGAGAGCCTGCACTGCCTCCCAGTGGCCGGCCACGGTGTCGTGGTCGGTCAGCGCGATGACGTCTAGGCCCGCCTCGGCCGCGCGGCGCATGACCTCGGCAGGCGGCTCCGTGCCGTCTGAGGCATTGCTATGGCTATGCAGGTCCGCGCGCACTATGCGAGATTAGCCCGGCAGCTGCGGCGAGCGAGCACCGAATGGCAGGTCCATTTCCTGACCAGGATCGCGCAGGTCCCGTAGTTCTAGCGGCTCAACCAGCATCATGCCCGCGGTATCGGGCCACATGACCAGCCAGAGCCAGTTACCGGCCACTTCGCCGGCGAACGCCGCGCAGCCCTTGGCGTCGACGTGCCAGAGCGGGAACTCGTGATTAGCGACCTCGACTACCCCGGCTGGCTGTCCGTTGGTCAGATCATCGCCAGGATCGGGGCCGTCAAGCCCGGCAAACCGGGCACCCAGGCCGACGCCCGGCTCCTCCGAGATGAGCATCATGTCCGCAGCACCCCCCATCGGGTTCGGCCCCGATAGGGCCACCGAGCAGCCCCGGGTGCCCGTGCGCTCGTCGCCAGCCGCGGCGAACCCGGTCACCAGCCAGCCCTGGGGCAGCGGCCACGGCAGCCAAACCGGCACCTCGGCCCCGCGCAGCACGCCGTCCAGCCCGGCCGGCGAGGGGCTGAGGCCGGTGCGCAGCGGGTACACCTCGCCGTGTTGCTCGCAGTGGTACGCGCTGGACCAGATATTGGGTTCGCGCAGGGCTGACTCACAGCGCGGGCATGTGAGTACCGGTCTCATCTCACACAGGGTTATCCCCAAGATCTGCGGCGTCAACTACGAGGGTCGGACTCTGGCAGTCCGATCGAGCCGATAGACATGAGAAATTTAGGAGGGAACGGGCACGTTCATCACCGTCAGCCTTGGCAAGCTCGCCGCCGAGATGGCAAGTGCAAGTCGATGCAATCAAGCCGGGCTGGTCCGGACCGAAGCTAGGCTGCGCAGGTGACAGACCAGGCTGCCGGGTCCGGACCCGTTACCTCGGCACTCCGGGTGCCGTGCGTGGGCGCGATCATTAATGATGAGTCCGGGCGGCTGCTGCTTATTCTTCGAGGTCACGAGCCTGGCAAGGGCCTGTGGTCGGTGCCCGGCGGTCGGATCGAGCCGGGTGAGACCGACCAGCAGGCCGTGGTCAGGGAGGTCCGCGAGGAAACCGGCCTCGAAGTTGCCTGCGGGCGGCTGCTCGGGGCCGTAGAGCGGCCTGGGCTGGCGGGGGCCATCATCGACATCAGGGACTACGCCGCGGTCGTGACCGGAGGCGGGCTGGCGGCCGGCGACGACGCCGCCGACGTCCGCTGGGTCACCTCGGGCGAGGCCGAGGCACTCGACGCCGACGGCAAGCTGACCGGCGGGCTGCTTGACGCGCTCCGGTCCTGGCGTGTCCTGCCGTGACCCGGTGCCAGGCGCTGCGCCACCGATGGCGCGCCCCGGGCGCACTGCGAGCCTAGCCGTGGGAGATTGACATTATGCAGGCAATCACCTGCATAATGTTTCCCGTGCGCGACGAGGCGGACAGAGTCTTCAAGGCGCTCGCGGACCCCACCCGGCGGTATCTGCTGGACAGCTTGCGCGAGCGTAACGGTCAGACGCTGGGCGAGCTATGCGAGCAACTCGACATGGCGCGCCAGTCGGCTAGCCAGCACGTGGCGCTGCTGGCGGCGGCCAACCTCATCAGCACCGTCTGGCGCGGCCGGGAAAAGCTGCACTACCTCAACCCGGTCCCGATCTACCAGATCCAGGACCGCTGGATCGGCAACTTCGAGCATCCCCGCCTCCGGGCGCTGAGCAGCCTGAAGCGGCAAGCAGAGGAGACCACCATGGCCGACCGGCCGACCTTCGTGTACGTCACCTATATCCAGGCAACGCCAGAGCGCGTATGGCATGCGCTGACCGATGCCGACCTGACCGCGGAGTACTGGGGCCACAGCAATGTCTCGGACTGGCAGGCTGGGTCGGCCTGGGAGCACCAGCGCACGGACGGTTCTGGCATAGCCGACGTCGTCGGGACGATCCTGGCAGCCGTGCCGCCGCGAAGCCTGGTGATGACGTTCGAATCGCCTAGCGGGGAAACCGGCGCAGCGCCTGCCCTGCCACCGTCCCTGGTCACATTCGGCATCGAGCCACATGGCGAAATCGTCCGGCTAACGGTCACGCACGAGAACTTGCCAACCGACGCCGATTACGAGGCGGCCGCCGCCGGCTGGCCCGCCGTGTTCGCGAACCTCAAGTCCCTGCTGGAGACCGGGCATGTACTGCCGCACGCACCGTGGGAGATGCACACCGAACTCCGGGACGCGCAGCTGGCGAAGCACGACCCGCGCTAACGGTAAGTTCAGCGGTTATCGCGAGCCGACTGAGGAGGAACCTGATGAAGGTGTGCGTCACCGGCGCTAGCGGCCGAGCGGGGCGGGCGGTGGTGGCCGACCTGATCGCGCACGGCCACAAGGTCGTGGCCACGGATCTGGTCATGCCAGCCGGATACGACCTCGGCGTGCCGGTCCTGCGGGCGGACCTGACCGACTTCGGGCAGGCAGTGGAGGTACTGACGGGCTGCGGAGCCGTCGTTCACATGGCCAACATCCCGGCGCCTGGACTGCGCACCCCTGCCGTTACCTATAACGCCAACATGACCATGAACTTCAACGTCTTCATGGCGGCGTCTTCGGCGGGCCTCAGCCGGGTCGTGTGGGCGTCCAGTGAGACCACGCTGGGCCTGCCGTTTGACATCCCGCCGCGGTACGCGCCGCTGGACGAAGCCCATTATCCGATCGCCACCACGACGTATGCGCTGTCCAAGGTAGCGAGCGAGACGATTGCCGGGCACATCGCTGAGTGGTCAGGCATCCCGTTCATCGCGCTCCGCTTCTCCAATATCCTCGGCCCGACCGACTATCCGGCGTTTCGCGCGTACTGGAACGACCCGCGGCTGCGGAAGTGGAACCTGTGGGGTTACATCGACGAGCGAGACGCCGCTGCAGCGTGCCGCCTGTCACTCGACGCTGACATAAATGGCAGCCAGAGCTTCATCATCGCCGCCGCGGATACCGTGATGACCAAGCCGTCAGCCGAGCTCATGCGCGAGGTCTTTCCCACGGTCCCGCTCACCAGACACATCCCCGGCACCAGCACGCTGCTGTCGATCGAACATGCTCGCCAGGCACTGGGATTCACTCCCCGGCACACCTGGCGCGACCACGTGAGCCCGGACCAGGAAAGCTGATGGTGTGATGACCGCGCCAATGGTGCCGGAACTGCCGGTCACGCCCGTGCGTCCGCCGGCTGCTTGTTGTCACAAGTCGAGGACGAGTTCCCCGCGCGGAGCAGAGCAACAGATCAATACGTTGCCATCGGCTGGCGCGTCGACCGGATCAGGTGCATAAGCGACGGCGCCGGACATCAGCGCTGTCTCACAGGTGTGGCACACACCGGTACGGCAGGACCAGCGCACCGGCACGTCACAGGCTTCGGCAAGCTCGAGCAGGCTGGCGTAGTCCGGATCCCAGCGGACCGTCAGGCCGCTGCGCGCGAACGCGACCGCCGTGCCGTCTTGCCGCTCGCCGACCGGCGGGTGCGGCGGCCGCGCCGCAGCGGCGGCGATCCCGGGTGTCTGGCCAGGCGTGGCGCCGAATATCTCAGTCCGGATCCGGGCGCCGTCGACGCCCATCGCGACAAGCGCCGCGGACACTTCACTCATGAACGGCCCTGGTCCGCAGATATAGGCTGTCGCGTCGCGCGGCAGGCCCAGCATGTCCAGCACCGATGGCGAAAGGCGTCCTGCCGTCTGATAGTCCCGGCCTTCGACGTCGCCCGATCCCGGCTGGCTGTAGCAAACGTGCCGGTGCCCGCTGGGTAGCACCTCCAGCAGCCGCCGCGACTCGGCCGCAAATGGCTCTTCAGCCCGGTTGCGGGCGCTGTGCAGCCACCAGATGTCGCGGCCAGAGCGCTGGGCGGCCAGCGCATGCAGCATGGCCAGCACCGGTGTCGCGCCAACGCCAGCACTGATGAGCAGCACCGGCTCCGGTCCCGCCCGCAGAATGAATGCCCCGCGCGGGGCGGCGACCTCCAGCAGATCGCCAGCGTGCACCTGAGTGTGCATGAACTGGCTGCCCGCGCCGTATGGCTCGCGCTTCACGCTGATCCGGTACGAGCCCGCGTCCGGCGCGCCCGACAGCGAGTAACTGCGCAGCAACGGCTGGGTGCCGGCCGACAGGCGAATCTTCAGGGTCAGGAACTGGCCCGGCTGCGCGGCCGGCAGGGCGGCGCCCGCTGGATCTGCCAGCCGGACCGAGCGCACCGTCGCGCTCTCGGCTTCGGTCGCCGTCACCACCAGCCGGCGGAATCCGGGCCAGGCCGGCGGCGGGCTCGCCTCGCTCAGGCCGGCGTTCCCCGCCCCGCCGGCCGGCCTATCGGGCTGGTCGAGCAGGGCCTGGAAGGAGATCCGCCAGCCCTCGGGCAGCGCCGGGATGCGCATCGCCCGCAGCACTTGCTGGCGCGGATGTCCAGGTAGGTACAGCAGCGCGTCGACCTCGGCTACGGTCATGCCTTCGGGCCCCGACGCCACCTGCACGATATCGTCACCGGCCTGCACCTGACCCTCGCGCAGAACGCGCAGGTAGAAGCCCGGCCGGTGGTGCGAGACCAGTAGCGCTGGCAACTGCGGGTCATCCAGCCGGATGCCAACCCGGTAGCAGGTGACGCGCGGCTGGGTTACCTCGAATAGCGCATCGCCGATCTGATAACGGTCTCCGATGCACACGCGGTCGTCGGCCAGGCCACGAATTGTGAAGTTCTCACCGAACTGGCCGTATTCGAAGTCGTCGCGGCCAAGCTGCTTCTGCCAGTACTGGTAGGACTCAATCTGGTACACGAACACAGCGCGGTGCTCGCCGCCGTGCCCGGCCAGGTCGCCTTGCCCGTCGCCGTCAATGTTGAGACGCCGCACCCGTTGCGGTCCGTGCACCGGGTGCTTCCAGACGGCCGTGTGCACCGTCTTGCCATGCCAGTTCAGGTCTTGCGGCTTGCCCACGTTCACCGACAGCAAGCTGCCGGCAACCAGATCAGCCATGACAGCCAGCGCTCCTCCCCCGCGATACGCCTGCGTCACTATGGTCGCGGATGGCCGGCCCGGGCGGTGCCCGGGCCGGCCA
>JBKQTJ010000238.1:0-18842 GCA_052143255.1 Streptosporangiaceae bacterium
CGGCGCCGCCAGCCGCGTAGTCAGCGAGGCTGTCCATATCAGCGTCCGGCCCCGAACCTGCCAAGATGGCGGCGTCCCTGGCGGCGATCTGGCGCCGGAACTCCCTGGCCAGCGCGCGCTCGATGACCGAGGCGCGGCTCGGCGCTTCGCCGTCGGCCACCAACCGATCAAGCTCCGCCACCATGCTCTCGGGTAGCCGCACGGCGATCTGAGTGCTCACGTCTTGATGGTAACAAACCGGGATTCATATTGGGATTCACACCTGCGGCTCGTCAGACTTCATCAGTCGCCGGTGATCGCCTGGGCCGCGACCGCCAGCGCCATCGACAGCGGCACCGCGACCGCGCCCAGCTTGCTCGCTCTGGCCAGCGAGGGTCTGGCACCGGCGGCACGGGCCGCTCGCAGCCAGAGCAGCCAGGCAAGCGACCCGCCCGGTCAGGCCAGGCCGGTGACCCGCTCGCGGGCAGCCGCGATCCGGCGCAGCGTCTCTTCCTGGCCCAGCACCTGCAGCGATTCGAACAGCGGCAGTCCAACGGTGCGGCCGGTGACCGCAACCCGGACCGGGGCTTGCGCCTTGCCCAGGGAAAGGCCGAAGCTTGTCCCGACCGCCTCCAGCCGGTCGCGCAGGGCATCGGCCCGCCACGGGACCCCCTCGTACGACGCGGCGACCGCAGCGAGCAATTCGGCGGCCGGCTCCTTCATGGCCTTGGCCCAGGACGCCTCGTCTACGGCGGGCTCGGCGAGGAACGCGAAGTCCACCATCGGGATGATCTCCGGCAGAACGGCAACCCTGGTCTGGGCTAGCGGTGCCAGCTCGGCGAACACGGCAGGATCGAAGCGCTCTGGCGGCCAGGGCGCATGCGGCGGCTCAAGCCACGGTCGGCAGGCCTCGATGAAGTCGGCCGGCGCGAGCGCCCGGATGTACTCACCGTTGAACGCGCGCAGCTTCTTCACGTCAAAGAAGGCGGGAGACGGGATGACATCCTCGATCCGGAACTCAGCCACCATTTCTTCCCAGGGCACGATCTCGCGGCCGTCCCTGGGCGACCAGCCGAGCAGCATCAGGTAGTTGCGCATGGCGAAGGCGAGGTAGCCCTCGTCCCGGAAGTCCTCGAGCGCGACCTTGTCGCGGCGCTTGGAAAGTTTCTGCCGCTTCTCGTTGACCAGCACCGGCAGGTGCGCCCAGACCGGCGGCTGCTGCCCGAGGGCCTCGAAGAGCAACTGCTGCTTGGGGGCGTTCGACAGGTGCTCTTCGCCCCGGATGACATGGGTGATCCGGTGGTCGATGTCGTCGACGACGTTAGCCAGCAGGAACAGCACCGAACCGTCGCTGCGCGCGAGCACGAAGTCCTCGATCGTGGCGTTCTCGAAGATCGTCTTGCCCCGGATCAGGTCGTCGATGACCGTGGCGCCCTCGTCCGGAGCACGGAACCGCAGCGCCCGCCCCGGGCCCGGCTCCAGGCCGCGGTCCCGGCAGTAGCCGTCGTAGCCGCGGTGCTGGTCGCCCGTGCGCGCGATCACGTCCTCTCGGGTGCAGTCGCAGTAGTACGCGCGACCTTGCTCGTACAGCTGCCGGGCGGCGGTGACGTGCCTGGCCGAGTTGCCTGATTGCAGGAACGGGCCCTCGTACTGGCTGCCGTCGATGCCGATCCAGGCCATCGCGCTGATAATGCCGTCGATCCACTCGGGGCGGTTGCGCGCCGCATCGGTGTCCTCGATGCGCAGCACCAGGCTGCCGTGCTGTCGCAGCGCGAATGCCCAGTTGAACAGGACCGAGCGAGCGCTGCCGACGTGGAACATGCCAGTCGGCGATGGCGCGAACCGCACCCTGACCCCGGAACCCGTGCTAGCCACGGCAGCCGAGTCTAGCCGAGGCCGCTTCGCCGCCTGGTGGGCGCGCCAGCGACCATCGCCACCGGAACCAGGCACAGCGCCGCCATCGCCCAGCTCAGGCCGAAGTCCTGGGCCAGCACGCCGACCACCAGCGGCCCAAGTCCGCCAGCCAGGCCCGCCGCGCTCGAAAGCGACACCGCCAGCCCGCTGCGGCCCGGCAGGCTGCCGAACAACTCGGCGTTCAGCACCGGGTACCAGGATGCGGTGGCGATGGTCAAGCCGGCCAGCACCGCCAGCTTCGGGCCGAGGCCCGGAACCAGCAGGAAGCCCGGGAATAGCAGCGCGGCGACGGCCGCGCTGGCCCGCAGCAAGCTGCGACTGCTGTAGCGCTCCAGCAGCTTGATCAGGATCACGTCGCCCAGCAACCCTGCGCCAAGCCGGACCGCGACGCCGAGCGCCGCTACCGACGGCGACGCGTGCGCCACCTGAACCAGGTACAGGGCCAGGAAGCTAGTCAGCACGTCCAGGAGCAAGTCGGCGGCCTGGAGCAGCACCAGCGAGCGCAGCGCGCCCGAACGCGCGACGACTGCCGCCGCCTCGCGCCAGCCGGGCCCGCCGGCCGCGGAGTCATCCTCGGCGGGGAGTTCCTGATCTGACGCGGCGCTGACGCCTCGGCGGCCGGTCACGGCGACCGTCAGCCACGCCAGCAGGCCGAACGCGGCAACCAGGACGAAGGCAATCCGCCAGCCGCCGCCTGCACCGAGGGCGGCTGCGACCAGGAGCGGCCCCGCCACAGCGCCGGCCGATCCCGCCAGGGTCCAGCGGGCCATGTGCTGAGCCCGCCGGCCGGGCGCCGCGTCCATCAGGGCTGACTGGGTCAGGCTGACGAACGCGCCCGACGCCGGGAAGAAGACGATGAACGCGATCAGCAGGCCAGCGAACGACCTGGCCAGGCCGGCTGCCAGAATCGCGGCCACGAAAACCAGCCCGCCGGCCAGGATCACCCGGCGACGGCGCACGCCCGCACCACTGAGCACGCCAACGGGTAGTTCCAGGATGCTCCCCGCGATCAGCGGGACCGCCCCGAGCAGGCCGATCTGCACATAGCTCAAGGACAGGTCATGCCGTATCAGCGGCATGGCTGCACTCTTGGTGCCATCGACCAGCTCGTCCGCGAACTCCACCGCGAGCGCGGCAAGCAGCGCGATCAGCCCGGGCCGGACTAGCCGGCTTTGCCAGGCCGATCGGAGGTTCCGGGCTGGACCGGGTTTCAGTGCTGCGGACCTCATGCCTCGTCCTTCCTCGTCGCCTGTTGGGTGGGCGGACGAGGAAGGAGGGCCACGGGCCGTTAGATCAGGTCACAGTCAAAGGAAACCCACGTGACAAATGCTAGTCCCGAAGCGCCGACAGGCGCACGCGGTGCGGCGGCGCAGCAGGCAGGACTGCCCGATTCGTCAGCTTCCGGCGGGCAGCTCCGGCTTCGCATCGCCGGCGCCGATCTGCGCCTTCAGCGCAGCCAGCTCCTTGTCCACGTCAGCGTTCGCGCCGGCCTCGTCGAGTTCGCGCTGGATGTCGTCGGTGCCACCGCCAACATCCTCAAGCACCCCGGACTGGAGCAGCTCATCCATGGCTCCGGCCCTGGCCTGCATATTGGCGATCTTGTCCTGGGCTCGCTGCAGCGCGGCGCCAGAGTCGCCGAAACTCTTGGAGATGCCCGTGGCCTCCTCATTGACCGAGCTTTCCGCCTGAGCCGCGGTGTACTGAGCCTTCATCACTTCCTTCTGCGACCGGAAGGCGTTAACCCGCTGCTGCAGCGCGCTGAGGGTCTGCTCCATCTTCTGCTCTTCCTCGTCGAGCTGCTGACGCTGCGGCTCCATACCGCTGGCCTGCTGCTGAGCAGCGGCCTTGCGAGACAGCGCCTCCCGCGCCAGATCCTCCCGGCCTTGGGTCAGCGCCGCCTGAGCCTGGTCCTGCAGGTGGTCGATCGAGTGCTGCAGCTGCTGTTCTTGCAACTCGATCTGCTTCTTCGAGGCAGCGATGTCGACGAGCGCGCGCCGAACCGCAGTGATGTGGTCGAGCATCTGCTCGTAGGAGTAGTCGAGCGTCTCGTTGGGGTTTTCGGCCGCGTCGAGCGCTTTGTTTGCCTTGGCTGCCACGATGTCGTGCGCGCGCTGGAACAGAGTCATGTCGGTGCGCTCCCTAGGAAGAGGTAACGAAGCCGGGGCCTACGCAGCCGGGGCCTACGCAGCCGAGGCTACACATCGGTGCGCCGCGGTGCCGGCCCCACTACGCTCAGCCGGGTGGAGGTTCGCTCGCTCGGGTACCGCACCGACCTGATGGTCCGGCTTCTTGAGGGCAGTCAGGTCGACGACCTCGGGGATTATCTCGCCATCCGCAGCCCGCAGAACCCCGCCTTCTGGTGGGGTAATTTCCTGCTGCTGGCCGCGCCGCCCCAGCGCGGCGAAAGTCGCAAGTGGCTGGACTTGTTCGCGGCGGAGTTCCCCGGCGCCAGGCACGTCGCACTCGGCATCGACGTCACCGAGGCCAGTGCCGTGAAACCGGCTGAACTGGTGGCCGCTGGCCTGCGCATGGTCCGGCACACGGTGATGGTGGCGACGGAGGTGCATGAGCCGCTCCGCCCGAACCTGGCCGCGGTGTACCGGGCGCTGGCCGGTGACGATGACTGGCGGCAGGCAGCGCAGTTGCGTGCGGTCCTCAGCGAGGGCGAGCCGGGCGCGGAGCCCGCGTTCCTGCAGTCGCGGATCGATTCCGAACGGGCAATGACCGAGGGCGGAAACGGCACCTGGTTCGGCGCGTTCATAGCCGGCGAGCTGCGCGCCCAGCTAGGCCTCATTACCGACGGCGACGGCATCGCCCGGTACCAGAACGTCGAGACTCATCCGGCGGCACGCCGCCGGGGCCTAGCTGGCACGCTCGTCTGGCGGGCCGGACAACATGCCTTCGGCGATGGCTCGAACACCCTGGTCATGGTCGCCGACCCGCACGACGCCGCCATCCGGGTCTACAGATCAGTCGGCTTCGCTGATGCCGAGAGCCAGATCGGCTTCGAGCGGCAGCCCGCCGCGCCTGGCTGAGCAAGCCTGCTGCGTCCCGGCCGTCTTAAGTCCCGGTCGGCATGACAACGGGAACGGGGCCGCCGCAGGGGCACCCGCCCATGCGAGCCGGCCAGTACAGCTCCGGCGAGCGTGACGGATTGCCCGCCGAGCCGCCAGGACGCGGTCACCCGGCCGAGCAGGGCGCGCGGCACCAGAAGCCGGGCTTGAGCTGGCCGAGCACCCAGGCGAGCTGGCCGGCGACCGGGTGGCCAAGCCCGGTGCCTCCGGGTCAGCTAACACGCCCGCGGACCCGCCTGCCGCGTCTTAGCACGGGGTCGCCCGTTCCCGTCCTTAGCGGGCGATTCATCGCTGAGAGTGACTTATGTCATAGTTAATATTTGCTGATTCGGTCATGTGCCGACCGAAATAGGTGCATGGTGTTGAGCCGACAGCACCTAGCGTGCGTGACGGCACCTGACCGTGATCCGTCGCCCTGATCCCTGCGCGGCGTCCGCACGCCACTGGTCACAGCACCTGCACTCGTGACCGGAGTCCTGGGTGGCAGCAGAAGGCCATGTTCTGCCCCGACCAAAGGCTCGCTGTGTCCCGCTCATCCGCGCGCCACCGGAAAACGTCCACGCATGCCGGTGCACGGCGGCCCTTCTTCCGCCGCTGTAAGCCACCAGCCCGCGCAACGGTGGCAAGACGGAAGCCGGCGCCAATCGTCGCGATCGCTGCTACCGCCGTGGTGGCGGGGGCTGCGGCCGCGGTGTTCGCCTGGCAGGCGCAGCAGACCCGGCCACAGCTGTCCACCGCCGGCGGCCCGCCGGGATATGCGGTCCCGGGCGCCGCCCGGCAGTTGCCGGACGGCCAGCTGGCGGCAGCGCTCGTTGAGGCTGGCGTGAAACTCCGCACGTTGTCTCCGGCCCCGGCTCCGGCGGGGAGGGGGCGCAAACCCAGCAAGTCGATCAAGACCGTCAAGCCGATCAAGCCTGCGGCCAGCCATCTGCGGACGCCACGGCCGAAGCCGGCCAAGGCTGCGCCGCCGCCGCCGGTCTATCTCAACCCGCTCCGGGCCATCTCCGGTCTGGTGCCCGAGCGTATCGACATGGGCGCGGACTTTGGCGGCGCGGGACCGATCTATGCCATCGGTGATGCGGTCATCACCAACGCGACCGCCACGTCGCCCGGCTGGCCAGGCGGCGGCTGGATCACCTATCAGCTGACCGACGGCCCCGCGGCCGGCCTGCAGGTTTACGTCGCCGAGGACGTCACGCCGACCGTGCAGGTAGGCGAGCACGTGACATCCTCGACGATCGTCGCCCAGATGTACAACGGTGGCGACGGGATCGAAACGGGCTGGGCAATGCCGGACGGATCGTCGGCGGAGTCCCAGTTGCCGGTGGCCGGCGGCATCAGCGGAGGCGGCCCGTTCCCGACGGCTGTGGGTGTCAACTTCGACAACCTGCTGATCGCGCTCGGCGTGCCGGCAGCTAGCAACGCAGGTCAGGCAGCTTACGGCCTGCTGCCTCCGAATTACCCGACTAGCTGGACGGCGGCCACCGCGCCGTCCTAGGCGCCCGACAGCCGACCGTTGGATCCAGGCGCGCTACAGGTGCGCGAGGACCCAGTCGATGGCGGCCCGGCGGGCAGCGCTCTACAGCCAGACGGTCGCAAGCCAGATCTCGACGCCGGCGAGGACGATTAGGACGACGTTCAGCCCGATCATCTTCGCCTCGCCCCGGCTGAGGTGAAGAGAAATCGCGCCGACCTGGATCAGTACGAACCCGATAGCTGCCGCGAGTGCAAGGGCCGGTGCGACGCCGGTCAGCGGGGGCAGGATCAGCCCGAGCGCTCCCAGCACCTCTAGCCCCCCGATGGTTCGCACGAGCCTTAGTGGCAGGGTGTCGATCCAGCCCATCATCGGCCGCAGCTGATCTGGGGACCGCAGCACCTTGAGCCCACCCGAGTACAGGTAGAGCAACGCCAATAGTGCGGCGACGATCCAGTAGGCCACGGTCATAGAGCACGCCCTTCAGTTACTTCTTGTAAGTAGCAGCATTGTCGATCAGAGTCGGAGCCCTTACAAAAGCCACACCCGTTTAAGCGATCTCGCCACTACCTCGATCCCACATGCGGTCGCCCTGGCCAACTGGGCCGTCGAGCACAACCCCGACATCGACGCCCACCGTCAGGCATACGACACAAGCGCCCGTCACGGCTGCGAGGCGAAGGGGTAGCAGTGCTCCTAGCGCAAGATCAGGCTCGCGTATCTTTGTAGTGGTCACTGCCGCACTTCGAGCAGGTACGCAACTGCCTGACCGTCTCAAGGTGTTGGTCCAGTCCGGCGCCCGCATCGGCCATTTGTTGCTCGCCAACTTTTTGGCCGATCGCCAAGTTAGGCCAGCCCGCAGGCAAGCCTGGGCCGAAGTTTCGCGGCCGTCCCTTGAGGTGCGCCAGGCTCCTGTCGAGCGTCCAGCTCTCGCCGCAGTTGAGACAGGTGCGCCGCACCATCTTGGAACTCAGCAAGGACCACCGCATGAATCGAGTATGCGACAAGATCTCCGCATATTTCTCATGGCGGCGAAACGTCGGAGATCGGTCCGTATTGTTCGGTTCTTGCGGTGCCTTACGTGCAGCCTCATGCTCGACTTGTGCGGCATGCAACGCAGGAAGACCTTGATCGTCTGGACGTGCTGCTCGTAGGGCTGCGCGGGCTCCCCCAGTTGCGAGAGCGCAAGCGCGGCAATTTTTCGCGAGGCTCCCGGGCGTTCCTTCACTTCCACGAGGATGCCGGTGACCTCTACGTCGACGTCAAGCTCGACAGCAAGTTCCAGCGCATGAGGGTCACCAGCGGCAGCGAGCAAGCCGATTTCCTCTCACGAGTGCGAGAAGCGCTCTAACATCCTCGGCCTGAGGGGCCTCCAGTAGCAGGAGACGGGTTAGGGGAGTGCCATGTCTGACTTGAAAGAGGAGCTACATCGCAAGCTCCAGGCCGGCAGGGCCGCGCTGCTGTCCAAGCTCGACAACCTAAGCGAATACGATCGTCGCCGTCCGATGACGCCAACCGGCACGAACCTGCTCGGCCTGGTGAAGCACTTGGCCGGGCTGGAGTATGGATACCTGGGTGAATCGTTCGGCCGGCCGGCTCCGGAGAGCATGTCGTGGATCGAGGATGGCTCGATCTGGCAGGGCGCCGACATGTGGGTCAAGCCCGAGGAGTCCAGCGAGTACATCATCGGCCTCTACCGGCGCGCCTGCGCCCACGCCGATGGCGTCATAGCCGCGCTCGTCCTGCAGGCGCCGGGGTCGGTGGCGCACTGGCCCGAGGACCGGCGAGATACGACCCTGGGCGTCCTGCTCATCCGGATGGTCGCTGAAACGGCCCAGCACGCTGGCCACGCGGACATCATCCGGGAACTCATCGACGGGACGGGCGGCCCGGACCAAGACGCCTTCGACGAACCCACGTGGCGGGAGTACATCGCTCAGGTTGAAGCCGCGGCAAACACGTTCGCCGCCGGACCTCCGACTGACGCTTGATGGGGAACGGGTCTGGTCGGTTGACGGATGGACAAGTCTTCACGGATGGCCGCGCCCCAGCCGTGTATGACACCCAGGTACGCAGGTTATGGTGTCGGCATGGCGGAGGGCACCGACGGTGCGGGCGGCGCCGATAGTTCAGCACGTCACGTTGCAAAGGACCACGCCGCATGGCGAACTGGTAGGCCATCAAAAGCCCGCTATTCCGCACGCACATCTGACGACGAGCAAGATGACGATCCTGGCTGGGTCGAAGGCATCCTTCAGGGGCGGGCGCTCGTCGGGCTCTTTGATAATCCAGAGGAATCTCAGGGCAGCAGTTCGGAGTGACCGTTGGCGCCGGAGTCCGACGGCGGGCCGGGTCAGCGGCGATCTTGCCGCCATCACAGCGGGCAAACCCCGCAGTAACGTTAGCGCGCTGACCGCGGCCTACAGGCCATAGCAGCGGCCTGGCGGCCTTTGCTTCCTCCTGCTAATCCGCGATCATCTTGATTGCCCGGACCGCGAGGTGCACAGGCTTGCGGTCGGCGTCGTGGGCCGGGTCCCAGTCCGGTGCTGGCGCGGGCTCAGCGATCTGGTCCAGCCACAGGTTGTGATGCCTGAGCGTGTTTATGTAGGTCGAAAGCATCCGGTGATTGGCTCCGACCTGACGGCGCAGGGCAGAGCGCGCTTCTTGGGCTGTCCAGCGCCCTTCGTCGTAGTAGGTGTCCGTCGTCGGCCAGGAACCTGATATGTCCCTGCCGCCGGGGAAACACGGGTGCAGGATCGAGAATACGAACGTCCCGGCCGGTCGCAGTGCCGTGCTGATGGCCGTGATCGCGCCGTCGATGTCGTCAATGTCGGAGAGGCCGAAGTTGCAGGCCACCGCGTCAAACTGGCGGTCTCCGAGAATTGCAGGTGCTGTGACGTCCGAGTGGATGTAGCGGATACCGAGCGGCTTGTTCTGCTCGGCTTCTTCGGCTTTGCTGATCAGCTTGCCTGAGATATCGATGCCGGTGACCTTGGCGCCTCGCCGCGCCAGCTCACGGGTGATGCGTCCGTGTCCGCATGCAACGTCGAGGACACGCTTGCCGGCGACTGGTCCCAGGAGGTGCAGGAGAGCCAGCGAGTTGGAGTCGTGGACGGAATCGAAACCGCTGATGTAGAAGTCTGCAACCGCGTCGTACCTGGCTAGCACCATGCCTCGACTGTAGATTCCCCGTGCTCCTCGCAGGTACCCGGTTCGCGGCGAGCAGACGCCGGGTTGCCCGTGACGACCTGCTCGCCTTCACCGCCGGGCCGCACGTGCACCGCATCCGAGTCAGGTAGTCCGCAGGCGCCAAGAATGCCGGGGAGGACCTCTAGCTCGGCCTTGTTCCCCTTGATCATCTTGAGGTGCGTGACGGACCTGGACGCTTGATTCGGCAAGTCAATGAAACGGGCTGCGCTTACCGAAGGCCGAGAACGGTCACAAGGGCTTCGTCGATGCCCCATTGCTGCTGCGGGCTAACCCGGCCGACAAGGTCTCCGATCCAGCTGGCGTCGACAGCGCCAACATGCTCGACCAGGACCCGGGTTGTCTCACCCAGCAGGTCAATCTCAGGACGGAAGGACGCAGGTCGGGCGCTGTGCGACGTCGGGGCAACGAGCACCACGGAGCGGGGCAGCAGCTCGTTTGCTTGGACGATCACGCCATATCGGCGACCTTGCTGCTCGTGACAAGTTCCGCGTGCTAGCCGGAACTCGTGAATGTCACCCCGGAGCACGCATGCTCTCCATAAACGCGGCGAGCTCGGTCATCTCGCGCCTGTCGTCCTCGTCGTCCTCGAGAGCGGCGACCTCAGCCGCCAGCGCAGCCGGCTCCCGGAGGCGACCTGCGCTGTCGAGGAGAGCCCGACGGATCGCTTCGGATCCGCTGAGCCCGGTCGCCTCAAGTTGCGCGAGTGCCTGCGAAGCTTGGGGATCCAGTCGGACGCTGATCGCCGATGACATGCTCCTAATGTCTCACGCTTCGTAGTACAGGCGAGCTCTCGAAGCTCGCTGCTCGCCGCCCGCGCCCGGCTGGGCTGCGTGATCTCAGCAGAGGAGCTGGCCGAATATCTGCTGCCCGACTTCCAGCGCCCGGCCCTGGCTCAGGATGCCGCCGGTGATCTCGGCGTGGGAAGCGGCCCAGCCCGTAGCTGTTGCGTGGCTGGTGAAGAAGTTCATGTAGCCGCAGCAGATCGCCGCAGAGGATCCCTCGCATCCGCTGGCTGTGCGGCCGACGAATACCACCGCGGTGTCGGGCTCCCATGCCGTGCTGCTTCCATCGACGGCTACAGCGATCGGCTCGCCGGTTGACGGATCGGCGGACTTGATCAGCACGCTCGCGCCCAGCATGCCTGCGATACCCAGCGCATCGATGGCGCACATGGAATAGACGCTGGCGCCTCCGCTGATCTGGACTGTGTGCGGTGTGGCCGCGGTGGAGAACGGGTAGGCGGCTGTGATCTGCCCGGCGTGATCGAGGCAGAGATAATCTCCTTCGGCCAGTTCACTCAGCACCTCGCTGGTCTCGTAGGGCCCGGCGGCATCGTCGAGTACTTCTGGGTCCGGCGGGTTGCCTGTCGCCGCGAAGGAACGCAGCACTGCCTGGTGCACTGTCCTGAGTCCTCGCTCGGCGGGCGCTATCCGCCCTCGACCGCCTCGCCCGAACGCATCGAGCCAGCTTTCGCCATCGGCGTCGGCCACGACGGTGAGCGGGTGCCTCACCGCCTCGCGGAGCTGGCGGACTGACGGAGCACCATCAGCGTGGCCGCGGCCGTCCCGGAACAGGCGGCAGGACACGCTGGTGTGCTGACCCGGCCCCGCGAACGGGTCAATCCCGTCGACCAGGAGCGTCGGCGATCCGTTCATACCCCTCCGGGATGCCTGGTCCTGATCTGCGATCTCGTGCCGGGAGACGGTGACGTCGTCGCGTCCTTCGAGCGCTTCCATCAGGTGCTGCTCTAGCAGTTTCACGTTCGGGCAGTCGGGCACTGCGAGCACCGTCAGATGCACTACCGGTTCCTCCCTGTACCTGGGGCCGCCGGAAAAGGCGTGCCCGGGTCTGTCATGGCGTGTGCGGCATACGGATCCATCCTCGCCTGGTCCGGGTCAGTTCCTGAAACCCGGCCGCCGGGAGGAATGACCGGTCGTCTGCATAATCCCGGCCGCCAGGTACTCATCGGCCAGCGGCAGCCCCAGCCGTGCTGCCACATTCCCAGCAGCATCACGCGACCGGGTCAGCTCATCCGTGACCGGCATGCAGGGCCTCTATCTCCACGAAGAACGGGCCCACAGCCTGTCAAGATCTCCCTGAAGATCACCCGCACATCATGCATGAGAGTGCGGTTGGACTACTCGTACCGGTGGCAGCGGCGATGATCTCCGCGAACAGGGGTCACATGACGCCCGGGGGGTCGAACGGCGGAGGTCCCGTGAGAAATTTCTTCTGGCAGAGTGTCGAGTCCGGAGCGAGTCGTTCGTATATGAGGTGAGAGGCGGCCGGAGGGGTCGCCGGGACAAGGAGCCATAGGATGACGCGGTACCTGATCTCGTTCGATGACGGCGCGATGACCTTCCCCGAGGAGGATCTGCCCGACGTGGCCAAGGCCGCGCTCAAGGTGGTCCGGGAGGCCCAGGACGCCGGCGTGTGGGTTTTCGGCGCCGGACTGGAAAGCCAGAGGGCGAGCGTCGTGGCCACCGACGGGATGGTCACCGACGGCCCCTACCCGGAGACCAAGGAGGTCATCGGCGGGTTCGCGGTCGTCGACGTGCCTTCACGCGAGGAGGCGCTGGAGTGGGCTGCCAAGATCGCCGTCGCGTGCCGCTGTGCGCAAGAGGTACGGGAACTCCTGCCCGACGCCGTCTGATCGAAGGAGACCCGCCACGCTAGAGCAAAGATCTGCACCACATGTCCGCCCGTAATGTGATCGGCAGGTTGCTAGACCCGTCGCACATCAGCTGGCGGACGTGTGTTGCAGATCAGTTGGCGGATCACAGGCTGCTATACGCGCGCGTTCGGCCGCTCGCGCGGATCTCGCGTACTCGGGTCATGATTCCGGCGAGGACGGTCAGGATGCCTAGCGTCAGGTAGACGGCGGATGGTCCCAATCGGCCCATACGGAGTCCGGCGGGCGGTTCGTGATGCCGAAGAATCCTTCGAAGACGCCGATTCCGCTGATGGCCAGTCCCCAGCGGGTCAGCAGGTGATTGGGCAGCTTCGTGCCAGCTGCGGCGAGGCCGAGGCCGAAAACGATGAATGGGCCCCCATAGCCCACCACCGCGAAGAAAGGTGGCAGGGCGGCGATCAGGCCGATGATGGCCGCGATCCCGAGTCCTGGGGGGCGATCATGCCGCGGCTAGCAGCACGCGTCGGAAGGTTAGCCAGAGGACCGCGAAGGCGACTGTCAGCAGCGCCGCTGTAGACCAGTCCGCTGTAAGGCGACCTGGGACCAGGGCCCCCGACACCATCGGCCCCCACGACGAGCCGCTGCACGTCGCCCGGTTCGGGGCCAAGGTCGACGCCCAGGGCGTCCTCGCCGGAACCAAGGACGCCAGCCGCTGCGTTGGCTACCTCACCAAGTACCTGACCAAGCAGATCTCCGGCTGCCACGCCGCCGACACTGCCCATCCCCTGCGGGCGTTACTAGCGAGCGGGGTCCCAGTAGCCCGACTCGGCTTGCGCTTTGCTGCGGCGCCGCGATGCGTCCTCGATCCCGTGGCAGACAGCGAGACGGATGATCCAGTAGAGGATAATCAGCATCACAACCGGGCCGATTGTTGACAGCAAGATGATCGCCAAAGGCTCAAGGGACATCTGGACCGTCCTGCTCTCGCTGGGCACCTTCGGGGGCACAATGACCACCCCACACTGACTCTTATGGCTACAACTGATCGACTGGTACGAGCGCAAGGCACTTTTACTCGTGAATCCGCCCGATCACAAGTGGTATCGACATCCACATCGTGACCGAGGGTGGCACTGACGATGACGACGGCTCGGCGGGCGCGCTCACTCCCGTGGGCTAATTGCACGGAAGATCATCAAATGCTCAGGATGATCAAGACCAAAGTTCGGGATCACGGCCCTGAGCTGGGCCTAAGTGCGTGGAGCGGGTGACGAGAATCGAACTCGCACTATCAGCTTGGGAAGTTGGACCACCTGCTTGCAAGTCGTCTTCTCGTGCTGCTGGAACGCGGCCGACCTCGTGCTGACCCCGCCGCAAATGTACCGCCGCCGACCGCTGTTGACCGTTGCTAATGGCACGCTAATGGCACGCCGATCTTGGCCGTCTATGGGTCGTTGCCGTCAGCTGGCAGCGCGAAGACGTCCCCCTGGTCAAGGCAGTCCGGCCCCGGCGGGAGGCGGCGCGCCTCATTCAGAGTTATTTGAGCACGCCACCCGCTCAGCTGCAGCCCGTGCTCGCCTCGTGAGGCAAGACGAGCATCCACGGAAGGCCCAAAGAGTTCGTCACGCTCCAGGAGCGTCAAGACGGCGTCGGCTGCGCTGGTCACCGCTTCGGCAGCATCATGTTTCCGTGCGGAGCTTCGGCTGCACCGGCGGCTTCCGCTGGAGCAACGAGCGCCGCCGCGGGAGCAACCAGTGCAGCCGCCGCAAGACCAGCCAGAGCCGCCCGGAATCTCGATTTCACGATGTTGCCCCCGTCACCCGACAATGTTCCGAGCGGACGTTAGCAGGAAAGATCAGTAGAAACTATCCCTGCGATCCCTCAGCGAAGGTCCGGCCAGACGCGGGCAGCCATCGGCTGGTGAAGGTCAGGCTGGCCGGCGGGCCGGCAGGAAGCGTGGCGCCGGCATAAGCCTCCGCCAGCGCCTGGCCGAGGGCCGCGCAGGCGCCGGCAGTGGCGGGCTGCACGTGCGCGAGAACCACGCCAACCATGCCTGGCGTTGCCGCCCGGCGCACATCGCGGGCGGAGACATCCCGGGTGACGACAGCCACCTCGCCGCACCACAACGGCGCATCCGTGAGCGCCCTGAGCCGCGCCGGGGCGCCGTCCGGCTCGGCCGCCTGGCCGGACGCATACCAGAACACCAGTGCGCTGCCGCTGTCCGCGACTCCCGCGGCGCACTCCAGCGCCGACGCTCCGCCCGGAGCTGCGGCATCGGGCTCGAACGGGTCAATGTGCACCAGGCCATCGCCACGGCCCTCACCACGGGCCAGGTACGCCGCCACGGCCGCCATGCCATCAGCGCCGGCCACCTCGCAGTTACGCAAGCCGAGCTGGCGGGACCAGGAGCGGAGATCGGCGACGCTGCCCGGATCCAGGTCGCAGAGCAGGTACGAGCTGCTGTTACCGAGAATTGTCATGGCGAGCAGAGGTGAGCCGGGATAGGTGGCCGGGCTGGCACTGGCGCAGGACCCGGCAATGGCGTAGTACCGGGACCGGGCCAGCTCAGCTGACCGCGGCGCGGCGGCCAGGAAACGCCAGATGCCGAACTCTCGCTGCGGATCGCGATTCAGCGGGTAGGCCGCCGAACCAGCGTGCGTCTCCGCATACCAGCGGGGAGGTTCCCGTTCCAGTACCGCCGCCAGCACCAGATGCTTCCAGACGTCGCCGAGGTTGCCGAAATGACTGTTCGCCATCGTCAGTTTGCGCCCCTGTCCGTAAAGTGCCAGGCCCCGCCGCCGGCCCGGACGTTTCGCCGCACAGCGGGCACGAGGCAGGCAGCACTCGTACGATAATATGGATAACCGGCTCCCATCGGTCCCTGAGAGCGCTCAGGATCGCGACATTCAGCTCCGCTACGGCGTTGCCCAGGTCTTGCTGGTATCTGTCGATTGCGTTCGGCCAGCTCTGGTCGATAGCCACGCCGCCATGATGCCGTACCTGAACGTGCCCATCCCCGATAGCTGCCTACAACCGGCGACTCTCGGCCGGGTTCTGTCGGGAGAGGCCGCAGGCCATCGCCGTAGGCGACGCGTAGCGCTCTCGACGGGTTCCGGTCGACGCCGGATAATCCGAAAGCGGGGATGAGCCACCTTGGTCAGTCGGCTTGGTGCATCGAGTTGGCGCGCCCGCGCGAGCGGGGCCTCAAGCCAGAGCGCGGCGCGGAGCGCGCCGCGGCGGAGCGCAGCGGAGCCGCCTTGATCCGCGAGTGGCGGGCACTGCTGCTCGACAGCGGGGTGTCGGTGTCGGTCGCCGCGAAGGCTTACCGGCTGCTGCGGGCAGTGCTCATGACAGCCACGGAAGAGGACAAGGTCTTCGCGCGAAATCCCTGCCGTATCCGCGGGGCTGGTGACGAGGACCCTGCCGAACGGCCCGTGCTGACTGTGACCCAGGTTTTCGAGCTAGCCGAACTCGTGGGCCGTCGCCCGGTCGGCAACGTCCGCCAGCTCCCGGCTGGCAGCTACCGGCTGCGATTTGCCCGATGCGGTGCAATGCGCACGCATCCCCGGGTCTTCGCCACGCGAGCGCTGGCCGAGGACGAGCTGTGGGCTCTCGCCAACGACGGCCGGGCTGATCTTGTTTGCGATCGCCGCTACCTGGCGCTCGTGCTTTTGGCCACGTTCGCGAGCCTGCGCTGGGGCGAACTCACTGCTCTGCGCCGGACCGACCTCGACCTCACCGCCGCGACGGTCCGTGTCCGCGCTGCCTTCGTGGAGCGATCTACCGGCGAGATCCTGCTGGGCCCGCCCAAGTCACGAGCTGGCCGCCGGGTCGTGGGCATCCCGCAGGGCCTGATCCCCGTGCTGAGCGAGCACCTGGCCGCGTATGCCGGTCCTGAGCCGACTGCGCTGGCGTTCCCAGGGGCAAAGGGCGGGCCGATCAGGAGGGGCAACTTCAACCGGATGTCCGGCTGGCCGCGCGCCGTCCAGGCGATCGGCGAGCCTCGACTGCACTTCCATGATCTACGCCACACGGGGAACACGTTCGCGGCCGAGAGCGGCGCCAAGCTGCGTGACCTGATGGCCCGGATGGGGCACGACAGCGAGCGGGCCGCGCTGATCTATCAGCATGAATCGCTCGGCGCCGACCATGCGATAGCCGAGGCCATCGACCGTCAGCTCCGCTCTGAGCACGGCGACGACGAGGACGACGAGGGCAGTTCAGGTGCGCTGGTCCCGGCGAGCTAATGGCACGTTAATGGCACGACGGGTAGCTGAACGGCCGCTCGCAGCCAGGCGCGGGAATCATTGCATGCCGCTGATCTGCGGCTTAGGTGTGGAGCGGGTGACGAGAATCGAACTCGCACTATCAGCTTGGGAAGCTGACGTTCTGCCATTGAACTACACCCGCATGGCTACCTGACCTGGCGCCGCATTGCAGGATACAGCCGACCGGCCAGCCTTCGCCCGCCATCGTACCGGAGCTGCTAATGACGTCATCACGTCGCCAGATGACGTGGCCCGGCGGCTCGCAGGCCTAGAGCTCAGGGCTGCCAAGATCAGCGCTGCCCTCCGTCGTCCGGGCATTACCTGAGTTTCTAGGATCCAAGGCCTGAGCGCAGCCAACTCCGCTACCGTCTCACCTCTGTGCGACCTTCGCGGCGGAGCGGCATGCCCGGGCGGCGACGACGCAATTCACGTCGCCGTTACGAATGCGAATCACGTCGGCAACGGGTGGGCGGCATCTTTATGAATGTGCGCCACTCAGACTTGGAGGGCCAGCCGATGGCCATGTGGAGGATCAGGATCAACCTCTCCGACGATCCGCGGAGCAGAGCACGGCTAGATGAGGTGCTGGCACGGCAGCGGGTTAGCGCGTTGCAGCTGACGCCCCGTGCGGGCACTGACACCGAGTTGTCGGGCGATGTCGTGCTTGAGCTGCCCCGCGACGACGAACTGGGTGACATGCTTACCGCGCTGCATACCATCAGCCCGCAAGTCTTTGTCAGCCGTGCCGGCCACGAGCGCATTAGCCCCGACGCCGCGATCGCCGCGCTGGCGCAGTCCGACTAACCGCCCGGGACAGAGGCCGGCGTCCGCGGTGACCTAGTGAAGCTGGGACCGCAGCCTGGCCAGCGCGGCACGCAGCGCATCTCGTTCGGCTTCCAGTTCGCGCACTCGGGCTTCCAGTTCAAGCACGCGCCGGATCGCTGGCAGCGTCAGCCCGCCGTCCATGAGCTCGACAACGTACCTCACGACGACCATCTCGTTCCTGGTGTACCGACGCTGTCCGCCCGCAGACCGAGACGGCCGGACAACCCGGAACTCATCGAGCCGACGCAGGAAGGCCTGCTGCACCTCGAGTATCTCGGCAACCTGTCCGACGGTGAACAGCGGCATGTTCGCGTCATCCAGCGGCAGCGATGCCATGGTTACCTCCCGCCGGTAGTGAGCCGGCCCCGGCGCCCGTCCCAGGCACTGGCGGCCCGCGGTCAACAGCCAAGGGCCCGCACGGCCTGAGCCGCCCGGGCCCCTCGCAGGCTATCGCGTGACTCAGGCAGTGACCGCGGCCTTGGCCTGCGTGCTGATCTCCACCTTGCGCGGCTGCGCGCGCTCGGTCAGCGGAACGCTGACAGTCAGCACGCCGCCGTCATAGGACGCGGAGATCTTGTCGGCGTCCACGACGTCCGACAGCCTGATCTTCGTGGTGAACGAGCCCATCACGCGCTCCCGGATGAACGGCTTCTCGCCCTCGGCATACTCCTCAGACCGCCGTGCCGTGACGGTCAGCACGCCCCGGTCGACGGTGACGTCGATGCTGTCGGTGTCGATGCCGGGCAGGTCGAACCGAAGCTCGATGCCCTCCTGGCGCCGGATCGCATCCATCCGTACAGTCGCGAAGTCGCCATCACCGGCCCGCAGCGCACGGTGAAAATTCGCGAATGGGTTAAATGTCGTAAGCAGCATGTCCCGTACCTTTCCAGTTGTACTTGAAGCTTCGAATCTAGAACACCTAGACCTGTCGCTAGAACGAACCTACAACTGAAGCTATATATTTCTTGGTAACGGGTTCCTGCCGGGAATCTTCGTCTGTGCCGCCTCGCGGTCGTCGGCGCCGAAAACGTGGTCGCGAGGTTACCGGGCACCCAGGCAGGCCCGGTACTTCAAATCACGAGCTCGGTTTTGTCAGGCGAGCCGCTCGATGATCGTGGCGTTGGCTTGTCCGCCGCCCTCGCACATCGTCTGGAGGCCGTATCTGCCGCCGGTCCGCTCCAGCTCGTGCAGCAGCTTGGTCATCAAGACCGCGCCAGTAGCACCCAATGGGTGGCCGAGCGCGATCGCGCCGCCGTTCGGGTTGGTCTTCGCCAGCGATGCCCCGGTGTCCCTCGACCAGGCGATCAGGACAGGCGCGAACGCCTCATTCACCTCGAACACGTCGATGTCGTCGACGGTCAGGTGACCCTTAGACAGCACCTGCTCGGTGGCCGGGATCGGCCCGGTGAGCATGTAGACGGGGTCGGAACCAGTGACCGCCATGGTGTGGATCCGGGCCCTCGGGG
>JBKQTJ010000239.1:0-3681 GCA_052143255.1 Streptosporangiaceae bacterium
CTGTGGGGGGCGGGCCTGTGTTCCGAGGGGCGGGGGCCGTACATGGGTCCGGGTGGAGCCGTATAGGAGCAGGGTAGCGGGCTGATTAGCTGCCGTGTTCGTATGACGCTGGCTGTTCGAACCGACGTAGGGTGAGGGTGTGGTGACGGACCATAATGCCCGGCGCTTGCCTGCCGTCCTGGTGCCTGCCGTCCTGGCCTCGGCGCCGACGAGCCGCAGCGCCCACGGATCCGCGACGCCATGTGCCACCCGTTGCTCAGCCAGGATCGTCAGCTCGTTGGCGGTGAAGCCTGCCGAGTGGCTGTCAGTGACCAGGACTTGCGCGGCGCCGACGGTCCGCAGCTGGACGCCAGCGCCCAGGCTGCCGACAACCGCGGTCCCGGCGCGGAGCCCGGCCGAGGCCAGGACGGTCACGCCGAGGGCCAGGAAGTCCGCTGCCTGGCCGGGGACGGCGTAGTCGTCCGGGGACAAGACCACGGTCATCAGGCCGGGAGGGTGGCCCCCAGCGGCGAGCTGCCCGACGCCGGCCAAAACGCTATCGGCGGTGGGTATGTCGGCGTCGGCCGTGATGGCGTCCATGATCGCGTCGTCCAGGGCGAGGGCCAGCCCGAGCCGCAAGCGGGTATCGATCAGCGCCGACAGTGCCGCGTGGTCGGCGAGCAGCTGCCGGGTGGCGGCTATCCAGCTGGCGATAACCGGCGCGACCACGGGTGTCAGGGTGGGTGCCTGCCCGCCGGACGCCTTGACTTGCTCGGGGATCTGCGGTTCGGCCGGGATGAGCGGCCCCGTCCAGCGGAGCAGCGCGACGTCTCCGGGCGTAGCCGGGATGGCGCCGCACCTCGAGGCGACCGGGCCGAGCCCGCCGTCCGCCGCGCCCGGTGCCAGCGGCCCCGCGGTGGCGCGTTCCTCGAGGTACCCGCCGAGGTCGACGGGCGGGCAGGTGAGCCCGGTCCGGCTGCGCCATTGCGGTGAGCTGGTGAACCGCTGACCCCAGGATGCGGGGGCCGCGCCGGGTGCGCCGGCGATGCTGCGGATGAGCGCGGCGTTGGCTGCGCGGCCGGACTTGTCCGACTCCGCGACGGCGTGCTCGGCGGCGGCGAGCCAGGTGCGGTCCGGCTTGGGCTTGGCGCGTTCCGCGGTGATCAGGTCCCGCATGGTGCGGTTTGTGTACGTGGCGAGCGCGGCGTCGTCTGCGTGCCGCGCGGTCGTGTCGATGGTCATTGGTCGTCCTTCCGTTCGTTGTTCTGATTGTCTCGCTCCCGCTGCCGTGTGAGTATTGCGACCTGCCGGGCGAGGTCCCGCAGGTCGACCGCCAGGTCGTTGATTTCCGCGGCCATGGTCGGCCACGGCCCGTGATGCAAGAGTGAGTCGGCGAGGTCGTGCGCGGCGGTAGCGGCGGCGTAGAGCTGCCGGCTGGCCGCCCGGCACGCCAGGGCAATGTCGCGGTCAGCAGCCTGGCCATTGGGTCCGGTCATGGGTCTAGCCTTCCGTTGCGTGCGCTGGCCGGCCTGCCAGCACGATCATCAGGTGCGCGCCGACATGCTCGGAGTACGCCGGCGGGATCGCCTCAGTCAGCTCGTCCCGGTTCATCCACCCGATGCCCATGACCTGCCGCCATTGCGCCACGCTGACGTGCCCGGTGCGCCGGCGCATCCACGCTGGCGTGCCGTGCCCCGCGATGCTGATCGCGGGGCCGTGATGGACGTGGCCCGGCATCAGGTCGAACCCGTGCCAGGAGGTCTCGAACCACCGTTCGCGCTTGAGGTACCCGATGCCGGGCAAGGCCAGGCCGAACATGCAGCCGCACAGCCGGTAGTCCGGGCGGAGCGCCGCGCCGGGCACGTTCTCGAGCACGAACGGGCCGGCGAAGTTCGCCGTCAGCAGGTCCCGTACCGGGCCGATCAGGTCGGGGTACTGGCGGCCGGCGCGGCGCTGGCTAAGGGTGGCCAGGGACCGGTGCTGGCAGGGCGGGGAGGCGTGAACCGCGTCGAAGCCGGCGAGGAACCCGGGGTCGGCGAGCACGGTCAGCGCGTCCGCCTGGATGAACCCGAACGGGTACCGGGGCTGCGGCGCGAGGTCGACCCCGGTCACGTCGAAGCCGGCCCGGTGGTATCCCGCGGCGGCGCCGCCAGCGCCGCAGAACAGGTCGAGGAGCCTCGGTCGCCTCATGTGTCGTGCCTTCCTGTGCTTGCCCCGCCTGGTGGCGGGGACGTTCAGAACGGGTACTCGTCGTCCCCCCCGGCCTCGGGATCGAGGTCCGGGGGGTTGTCGTCCGGCTCGTGCGCCTCGGCGCCGATCGTGTCCTCTGGCCACGCGGCCCCGTCCGGGGTATGGGAAACATCCGAAACAGGGGAAACGTGGCTGGCCAGGGGCGTTTCGCTTGTTTCGCTTGTTTCGCTTCCCCCGGGGGGGACGTACCGCGACAATGCGTCTGCCAGGTCAGCGCGTCGGTAGCCCTTGGCGGTGCTCGCACCGATCCGCACTTGCCTCGACGTGATGCCGTATGGCTTGAGGTGCTTCGCCAGGTCCCGCGCGTTGATGCCCTTGCCCTCGTTCCAGCCTCCCCACGACGCCTCTTCCAGCCCGGCCAGCGCCTTCAGGATGGTGCTGGTGAACAGCACCTCGGCATGGCCGAGCAAGGCGCCGTCGCTGGCGCCGAACACGTCCCGCAGGTCGGCCAGGAGCAGGATCCCCGTGCTCTCGGCATCCTCGCGGGCGCCCTTGACGAGCGCGGTGCAGGCGTCGCGGGCGAGCTTCGGCCAGTCGCCTCCCGCCAGGTCGGCGACCGTGATCAGCGGTTCCCACACGTCGGCGGGCCGGTCGTCTATCCCGTCCGGCAGGTCGGGCCACGGGTCGCCGACCTTGGCGGCGACCGACTCGGCACACGAGACGATGCGGTCGCGCAGCGCCTCGCCCTCGGGGCGGGTGATCCGCTGCCGGTACCGGCGGACCTGCTGGCCGGGGGCGCGGCGCCGCATGCGGACCACGACGGCGCGGGACATGATCGTGTCGGGCAGGGGGGCGCCCTTGGCGGCGAGCGCGGCCGGGGCGTACACCGGGAACCGGGTCAGCTTGGCGTCGTGGCTGTTCATCTCGACGCGGCCGACCGTGGCGCCCTTGCGGTGCCCGGCGTTGATGATCGAGCGGAGCGCCTCGGCGCTCTCGTCGCCCTTGCCGCGCTTCCAGATGGCGTCGGCCTCATCGAGCAGCAGCGTGACCGGCCCGGCGTCCTCGGTGCCGATGCGGCGGAACATGTATGCCGCGCTGGCGTCGTTGAGCATCTCGGCGCCGGCGCAGGCCAGCTCGAGCAGCTCGAGCACGCGGGTCTTGCCGCATTCGGGTTCGGGGGACAGCAGCACGAGCCGCCCGGTGGCGTCGAACCGGGCCGCCAGGTGGGTGTGCACGGTCCACAGCGTGACCGCGACCGCGTGATGGGCCGAGGGGAACGCCACGTATGCGCACAGCCAGTCGCGCAGCTCGCCGAGCAGCGCGGCCGGGTCGGCGGGCACGGGCACCTTGGTCCGCTGGGGTGCCGCTGTCCGCTTCGGCCTGGCCGGGGGGTCCTCGTCGGCCAGCGTCAGCAGCCCCCCGATGTCCGGCCCGTTGCGGGCGAGCCAGTCATCGAGCCCGGTCTTGCCGCCGTCCGCGGCGACCGGCAGGTAGACGTACCGCACGTCGGCG
>JBKQTJ010000240.1:0-52659 GCA_052143255.1 Streptosporangiaceae bacterium
AGGCGCAGAACCTCCGGTGGCACGGTCGGGAGGTGTGGGCGGTGCACGACTGGGACAGCCTGGCGTGGCAACCGGAGGCGGCGCTGGCGGGAGCGGCGAGTGGGTCTTTCGCCAGTGCCGGGCCGCCTACGCTAGCGCCGATCGAAAGCTCCGAGGCGTTCCTGGTGGCTTACCAGGACATCCGCGGGCGCATGTTCACGGCAGTGGAGCAGGAGATCGCGTGGGCGGCCAGCTTGTGGATGGCAGCGTACAACGCCCGGGAGGAAGCACTGCACGGCGACACCCCGGTGTGCGGCGATGCGCTCCGGGCACAAGCAGCCGAGCGCCTGCGCCGGGCTAATGCCTAGCACCAGCAGGCGAGTCCAGCGAACGCCTACCCCGCAGGAACGTCTGGGCCCCTGGCCGGGCTGAAAGGCAACGTCGCCAACTTCGCCGCCTGCCCTGACGGCACGCCCGTCACCGACAGGATTCGTGACCGGTGCCTGCCACCGGCTCCACTAACAACGCACTCATCTGAGCCAACTCGGGTTCTAGGCCGCGTCTTACGCCCCCAGCGGCCGGATCGACCACGGCCACGTCGCCGGCAATAGCGACAGCGCCCGACCGACTGAGCGAGGCCAAGCCCGGACGAATGCGCGCCGGCAACGGGTCAGATGAGTACGTCCGGTCGGGTCATGAGAGTGTCGGTTGCGAGTTCAGGCGAGACTGAATTTCAGTAGCCCTGGCGGGATATTCGCGGCAGCCTGTACTGGTGATTGATCCGGCGATCGAAAGTCATTACGGTACCGGCTACGAACGCTCCCGCCTGTTCCCCGGCGGGAATCCGTCCCTGGAATTCGTCAGGTCGATGGAGTTGCTGGACCGGCTGCTGCCCGGGCCGCCCGCGCGGCTGCTGGATGTCGGCGGCGGCCCTGGCACCTATGCCGCACCGCTGGCCATGCGCGGATACCGCGTGCACCTGGTGGATCCGGTGCCGCTGCACGTGGAGCAGGCACACCAGGCAGCCGGCCGCGATCCCGCCTCCGGCTTCACCGCCGCCTTGGGTGACGCGCGAGAGCTAGCGGAGCAGGCTGAGTCGCAGGACGCGGTGCTGCTGTTCGGGCCGCTCTACCACCTGACCGGGGCGGCGCAGCGCCTGCAGGCCCTGGCCGAGGCCCGGCGGGTGCTGCGGCCGGGCGGCCGCCTGCTGGCCATGGCGGTCTGCCGATTCGCCTCGCTCCTCGACGGGCTGTACGAGGGCTGGCTGGAGGATCCGGACTTCCGGCCGATCGTGGATCAGGACCTGCTGGACGGGCAGCACCGCAACCCCGATCCCGTCGGCAGGCCGGAGTTCTTCACCACCGCCTACTTCCATACCCCCGACGGCCTGGCCGGCGAGATCGAACGGGCTGGTTTCAACGGCGTGGCCGTCTACGGGGTCGAGGGCCCAGGCTGGCCGCTGCGGCAGGAGTGGGAAGATCCGCAGCGGCGCGAGCAGATCCTGTTCGCAGCACGCTCAGTCGAGACACAGCCGTCGCTCATCGGCTTCAGCCATCACCTCATCGCTGCCGCGGCCAAGCCGCATCAGACCCAGCCAGAAACGCTCGCCATATGCGGCAGAAACGCGCAATCCTTGCTCTAGCCAGGGGTGATGCTTCTTAGCGCCTTCGCTGATCTGCGGGGCAAGCATGCTGGACGCCGCCGACGCTAAGTGCCAGGCTCAGATCTGTCGGCGGGTGTCGTACTCGACGATCCGAGCCTGATCGCCAGCCGGAAGCGGACCGCCCGCCGGGCGTCGTCTGAGCCTGGAGTCCTCAAAGGAGAGCGCGATGAGCGTGTACAGGGTGACTGAGATCATCGGGACAAGCGGCACATCATGGGAAGACGCTGCAGCGGAGGCGATCAGGACCGCGGCTGGGACGATCCGCGATCTTCGAGTGGCTGAGGTCGTCAAGCAAGACATTCACCTCGACGAGAACGGCGCGATCACCTATCGCACCAAGCTTCAGCTCTCCTTCAAGTACGAACCCGAGCACTGATCCCGGACAAGCGTCCTGGCATTCGCAACGCGGTCAAAGCCGTGCGTACCAGGTGCGGCAACTGCGGATGATCCCGGGAAGCGGGACCAGGCAATGCAGATGGATAGCAACATGTATCGCCAATTGCTCATTGCCAAGCGCTGGCTTCCTTACTACATACGCGATGACTTTGACGGCGACATCGATGAGCACTGCTTGGTATTAGAGAGCTTGAAAGTGAGATACGGTAGAGCGCTTTTCTCTAACGACCTAGCCAATAGGGGACCGCTGGGGGCACCCGTAGCGGCATCCCGTGGGATCGGCCTTCTGACCTACGGGCTGGGCCGATCTGGATCACGGGACGTCAGACCTTCCGTTCATTGTCGAAGAAGCTCGTGACGTCTTTCGCGATCTGTTGAAGGCTGGGGTTAAGCGGCTTCGGTCCAGCATGCGTGAACATGTGGCCCATGTTCTGGACCAGGACAAGTTGAGTGTGATCACCCGCGGCTTTGAGATCCCGATAGAGCTCAATCGATTGCGATTTGAGAACTTTCGTGTCGTCGGCACCCTGAATAAGGAGGATGGGCGGCGAGTTCGGTGCAACGAAATGCGTGGGGCTGGCAAGAGCCAGGTCCGGGTGATCATTCGTGCCGAAGACCTGCTGAATGCCGGAGGGACTGAACCCTGACGCCCGCTGGGTGAGGTTCGCTGGGCCGAACATGTCCGCTACCGCAATGAGGTTGCTCGGTTCCGTCGCATATGGCCCGACATCGAATGCCGAATGGGGGCCGGTGAGGGCAGCGAGTGCCACAACCTGTCCTCCAACGCTGGTACCGAACGCGAATATCTCGCGTCCGTTCAGTCCGTACTTAGGTGCCTTGGCCCGCAGGTACCTTATCGCGCACTTGACGTCCTCGATCTGAGCGGGAAACTTGAACTGCGGAGCAAGCCGGTAATTCACGCTGGCGACCGCGTACCCAGCTGAAGCCAGCGCGTCAAGGAACACCGGGTTCAGGTCCGATTTGTCGCCCGCGGTCATACCTCCTCCGTGGACGTAGATGGCGACGGGAAGAGGGCGGGTGACAGCGGCGCGAGGGATGTACAGATCCAGCGTTTGCGAGTTGCAGTAGGTCAGATTGCGGTCCGCAGTGCCAAGCGGGAACGGGACTTTGGGTGGTGCGGTGCTGCACCCAGCCATCAGCGCTGCCAGGAGCAGTCCGGCAGGAAAGAGCACTCGGCGGATCACGTCGACCAGCATGAGGTCGGCCCTTGGGTGTCGCTAGGGCCCTTGGTCACCGTGGCGCCCGAGAACCAATCCAGGCCCCCGCTTTGCGTGATAGTTCCGCGCCGGAGGCTGAGGGCGGGCGGTCTGATCACCCGGCGACGTGATGCCGACGCCCTCACCTGGGACGGCCGGTTCGGTCAGGGCCGGCTGCGCGGTAGCGCTCGGAGCGTTCCAGCGCAGGGTCTTCGGTGCGCCTTCGCAGGCGCGCCTTGGTGCTTTCTGTGGAACCCTAGCCGGCGTCGCGCCGGCCTAGCCGCGCTGGCAATGCCGGAACGCTGATCGCGAAGGCCTCCTGCTGCTTACATGTCGCGTGAACATCCCGGTCACCGCACGACTACGCGCCGAGACAACGTCCTGTATTCGGCGAGATCGGCGACTGTATAAAGCGCGCACCGGGGCGGCATGCGAGCGAGTGGCTCAGGCTGCCGAGCGGCACACCGATCGCTGGCACGCGCGCGCGGCCTGGCCGGACGGCCAGGTCCCAACCACTAGTGGTGTCCGCATGGCCCGGACTTGGGGCGGCGCGGCCGCTGATGACAACTGGTGCTCGGACCAGCCTTCATTGGCGGGAACCGTCCGCGAGCCTGTTGGCTCGGCCCACTACGTCCTCGCGCATGATTTTTCTGGCTCTTTGAGGTTCCTCGAATAGCGGGCTGTGGGCCGATCGCGCGAACGTGTAGAAGCCCTTTAGCGGTGCGTTCAATCGCTCAACGTAATCCTTTGCCAGCTGATAGTTGACCGTGTAGTCGTGCGCGCCGTGGAAGAAATAGGCGGGGAGAGCGAGCTCTGTCACCCTTTCGGCTAGGTCGGTAGCCAGGATCTGGTCCCACAGAGCGCTCACGCCCGACGCGAGTTTGCCGCGCCACATCCTGATCTTCTCGCTCGGCGTGTAATCCGGGCTCTTGAGCGACGGCCAGACGATGCCGCGAAGCACTGACGTCATGTCGTGCGTGGTGCCAATGCCCAGGGTATGCATGGCTCTGTCGCGTACGGCAAGGTACCCGTCCGGCGTCCCGCCCGTCATGGTGACTTGCGCGGCTTCGAGCTTGCCGACCATGGCGCTGTCACCGGCCTGCCTGAACCGGTCGAGCATGTACTCCCAGGCCAGTCGCTCCGAGCTGAGCTGGTGCACTACCTGTGCCACGCCAACGTAAGCGTGGTACATCTGCGGTGCCCTGGCTGCGGCTTGCAGCCCGACGAACGTTCCCCCCGAATGCGCCATGAGGTAGATCCTCTGTTGGCTGAAGCGGTTCCGCAGGTAGTTAGTCACCGACAGCGTGTCGGCTATGAACTGTTCCACCGTCATCGTTTCGGGCGGGATCTTGGGACTGTAGGAGAGCCCGGAGCCGCGCTGTTCCCACCAGGCCACCGTGAACTCATTCTCAAGACCTGTGGGGTATCGGTCCGCCAGGAAGTATTCTGGCAATCCCCCGTGGAGATACAGCAGCACCGGATTCGCCGTAGTTGTGGCCTGGATGAACATCCCTTGCCGCACGCCATTGATATCGGCAAACGCCTTCTCTGCAATGGGGCTGGGCAGTGGGCGGCCATTCTTCGCCCGTCCAGCCGCGGGTCCTCGGCGACTCAGCCGGTGGAACAGCCCCATGCGGATGAGTGTGCCACCCACGCGGAGAGATCACCCCGGCTCACCGCACCGCCGTTCACATCACAACTTGCAGGAAACCCTGGATCCCAAGCCCTGGCAGAAGTTAGCGGCGGCCTCTCGCGCGCGCATTCATCCTCGCCAGCGCATCGGCACGCAGCGGGTCAACGCGCTGTCATCGGGCATGTGAGCATCAGATGAGTCTCCGAAGCGGGATTCTGACCACAATCGGTTCCGGCTTACGGCGCCCGCGTCGCTAGAAGCCGACGCGCCACGTGTTAACCGTGGTACTTGTGTTACTACGACGATGCCGTTCCCCCTCTCGGCTGGACGTGCCGCCGAAGAGCTCAGGCGAGACCGTCGAGGTGTGCGGTGTCGTTGAAGCCGCGGACGATCCAGCGGTCGGCCGTGATCACCAGCCGTGAGATCGACGCATTCTCCGCCCCGATGAACGCGAACGGCGTTGAGCCGCTGGCTAGCGCCATGGCCCGGCCGATGACACCGCCGTGCGTGAACGCCGCAACCCGCTGGCCGGGGTGATCAGCAGCCAGTCGCTCGATTGCGGCCCGAACCCGGGCGTCGAACTCTGCATCGGGTTCAGCACCAGGGATGACATCCCATCGCTCCTCGGCGAACATGCGCTGTGCGATCTCGTGGCCGTTAGCGACCCATTTGCGGAACTCTCCGCCCTCCCAGTCACCCAGGTTGACTTCCCGCAAATCAGCCTCCACCAGTGGGTCGAGCCCGACCGCGGCGACGAGTGGTGCGGCGGTCTGCACGGTGCGCTGCAATGTGGTGACGTAGATCGCGGCGAGTCCCGTGGCGGTCAGGCGGGCCGCGACCTGGCGCGCCTGCTCGTGGCCAAGCTCGGACAACGGCGGATCGCCGTGCCCGCCCACCAGCGCGAACGGCCTGCCGTCCTGATACGCCTCGGACTGGCCGTGCCGTACCAGCAATAGCTCCAGAGCACCAGGCGGCGGCTCGAACCGGTGCTGCCGGTAGGAGGCCGGTTCTTGGTCAATGCCAGCAATTTCCGTCACAAGGCCAGAAGCGTACCGGGCGGTAGTTAACTCACATCTTGCTGCCCGGCTGAGCCGGGCTCGGCTCGGGATGACCGCGCCTTGTTACGGTCCATCTCGACGGCGCTGACCTCGAATCCCTGACCTACCGGGTGTCGTTCGGCGAGCCGGACCCCGACGGGCGGCAGCGACTGCAGGTACACGCGCTCATCGGCGACCAGGCCCGCGAGGACAGCGAAGTCGGCGCGCTGGTCCTGGAAGGCAGGACCGGCGAGGAGGCCAGCGCGGGCGACATCCGCATCTGGGCAGGACGCATCGCGACCCGTTCTACATTGACCTGTCCCTTCTCGGCATCGTCAACGCGGCCGTCAAAGACGGCGCTGCGGCGGACCTGTCAGCGTGGCAACCGGAAGATGCGCGGAACAGCTTCGCTAACACGACCGTCGAATCGATCGTGCTCGAAGTCTCGCACCAGCATCCGCTGCTGCACCGAGGTGCCCGCGCGGGCATCTGGTGCGCTGCCAAGCTCGCAACCGACGCCGTCGGCTGGCGGCAGATCAACCGTGCCGGTCGCCCGATGACGTGGCCGATTTTCGGGCCTGACGACACCGACTTCTCTAACCCGTCCAACCAGCGGCACCCGTCCGCAGACTTCAACGCGGACGGCAAGCACATCGCCGACCTGGTCACGGCGGTCGTGGCGGCCAGCGGAACCTCCGGTGACCCCGAGGGCTACGGGCAGACCGTGGCCAGGGTGCTGTTCCCCGACGTGCTGCCTTACGTGATAGGCGCACCCGCCGCCTACGGGTTCGCTCTGCGAAACGGCTGGACCCTGGCCGACAACGCACCTGAGGAGATGCTTTCCCTCGTCCTGAACACGGCCGTGCCATCGGGGCTGACGCCAGCTGTCGCCAAGCAGCTGCGGACTGCCAGCTTCCCGTACGTCGTCGCGGTGTAGCCGGCGGCGGGGCCTGCCGGTCATCGTGCCCGACTTAGCCGACCTTGCGAGTTTTCCAGACTTCCTCGCAGGGCCATCTGCGAGCCCATTCGATGGTGGCGAGCGGATGCGACGCCGTGGCGCTTGCCGGCGGCTGCAGTTCGAGGAGATCCTCGACTCGCAGGCCGCAGTGGCGCAGGAGCCGGATCATCTCGCCGTGTCCCAGATGGAACTCGACAGATTCGTCGTCAGGCCACTCGAACCGGTGCATGCCGAAATACGGCCGCCGAAGATGCTCAGTGGCCGGCAGGCCGTCCTCGTCGGGGATCGTGAGCATCAGCAGCGGAGAGTTGACGAGGAATATCAGCTGGCCGCCCGGCCGGAGCAAGCGGACGGCCTCCGGGATCCACGCATACGGATCGCACCAGATGCTCGCGCCGTACTCCGAGATCGCCAAGTCGAAGCTCGCGTCGGTGAACGGCGCCCGCTCGGCGCTGGCCTGCAGGAGCGGGAACGACGGCCCGAAGCGCCGCTGCAGGCCACTGGCGGTGGCAAGCTGCGCGGCCGAGTTGTCCAGCCCGACAGGCCGGGCGCCGCGGCGAGCGAGCCAGGCCGACACGTAGCCGGTACCGCAGCCGAGCTCGATACTGGCCATTCCGTCCAGGTCGGATGGCAGCACGCCAGCGTCCGCCTCCGGGATTCCCCAGATGCCCCAGCTTGGCTCGGCTGCCGACCAATTGCGTAACCCGGGCGCGGCGTATCCAGCCGCCCACCGGTCCCAGGCCGACCGATTGCGGAGTACGTGATCAGCTTCCATGCGCTTGCCCGGACCTCCCGGACCAGCCTCAGGCGGCTAGGATCTTGGCCTTCTGCTGGTCGAACTCGTCGGGTGTGATCACGCCACGGTCGCGCAGGCCGACGAGCTTGTCCAGCTGGTCGGCCGTACTTCCGTCGGACTGGGCGGCCGACTGCACGTACTCGCGGAACTGCTGGTCGGATTGCTGTGCCCGCTGAACCGATCGCTCGTGCATGGACCCGCCGCGCGCGATCAAGTACACCAGGACGCCAACTAGCGGGATCAACAGCACGAACAGGAACCACAGCGCCTTGGCGCCGCCCGACAGGTCCCGACTCCGGAAGATATCCATGAAGATCGCGATCAGGATCCAGATCCATATCACCCAGAGGAATACCTCGAGGATCGTCCAGAACACATTCAAGAGCGGATAGGACGAGCCAGATGCGGCCAGTATCATTCGGTGACCTTCTTCTCCTTCGCGCCTGCGAGGCGACGGTTTCGCCGCCCGGGCCTGCTGCGTATTGGCGAGATCAGCATTCCCTCGCTGTCACATAACGACATCACCCGGCGCGGGTGAGAATGCTGGCCTGCTCCGACGCGAACGCCCTATGGGCCGGCGATCGCGGCCGCGCACGCCTTAGCTATGGCGGCGCGCAGCGCTGCCTGCTCGTCGCGGTCGGTCCTTACCTCGACCAGCCGCAGGCCGCGTCCGGCAAGCGCATCGGCCAGCCCGGCAGCGTCGCGGATCAGCGTGTATGGCAGCCCGGCCGCGGCGGCGAGGTGGGAGAAATCCGCGCCGTGCGGCGTGCCGAAGACTCGCTCGAACGATTCGGGAAACGCCGCCTGCTCCAGGCCCGAGAAGATCCCGCCGCCGTTGTTATTGACGACGATGAGGCAGAGGTCCGGCCGGGGCTCAACCGGCCCGATCACCAGGCCGGGCGCGTCGTGCAAGACCGCGAGGTCACCGAGCAGCGCTACCGCCGGCCCGCCGCCTGCGCGCTGGTGCGCGAGCGCCGCGCCGATAGCCGACGACACCAGGCCGTCGATCCCGCTTGTCCCGCGATTGGCAAGCACCCGCACGTCTGCGCGCTGGTCCAGGTGCCGATCGAGGTCCCTGGCAGGCATGCTGGAGGCTACCCACAGCAATGCTCCGCCAGGCAGCGCCGCGCCGACGCGGCGAGCCAGCAGCGGTTCACTGAGCCCGCCGCCGGCTGCGGCTAGCACTGCGTCGGCTGCCGCGCTGGCCGACGCGTCTGCCGCGAGCCAGTCCCTAAGCCAGCTGGCCTCAGGCGGCGCTTCCCGGCCCGGGCCGCCATGCCCGGCAACAGGCACGCCGCGTAGCCGGACGGAGCAGGCGACGTCGGTGGCCGTTCGCGCCGGGTCCGCCCACCGGGCGTCGGGCTGGCCGAGCGCGACGTGCCGGACAGGTGACCCGCCGCTGCCAGGCAGGCCGCCGCAGCGCAGCAAGGCCAGCTGACCCCGCGACAGGCCGGGACGGCCGGCCGAGATGATGAGGTCAGGCCGGTGCGCCGCCAGGAAATCAGCCGAGTCAAGCAAGTACTGGTACGAGCGCAGCGCGGCCGGGCCGTGCCGCGCCCCCGACGACGGTTCGGCCAGCAACGGCCACCCTGCGGCCGCCGCGAGGTCGGCCATTTCCTGCGGGTTCGCTGTCCCGTCACCGCATAGAACCAGGCCGCGCCCGGTCCAGTCCAGCTCGATCCCGGGCAGCCGGCCAGCCGTCCCGGCCGCCGGCAACGGCGCGGCGGGCCAGGCACGCGTCCAGGGAGCGCCGCCGTCGCGACCATCCAGCGGCGCCGACCAGCCCGAGTCCGCGTAGGCGGGCACCAAGGGCTCACGGAACTGCGCGTTGAGATGAACGGGGCCGGCCGAGGCGACCCCGTTCCCCGCTGAAAGTGACCAGGCGCGCGATGCCAGCGAACGCCAGTAGCCGACCTGGCCGGGCCGGTCCTCGGCAACCCCGGTCTCGCAGTACCAGCGAACGGCCCCGCCGTACAGCTTGACCTGGTCGATCGTCTGGTTGGCGCCAGTGCCGCGGAGTTCAGGCGGGCGGTCAGCGGTCAGCACGAGCAACGGCACGCAGGCCTCATCCGCCTCGATCACAGCGGCGTGGAGGTGCGCGGCCGCCGTCCCCGACGTGCATACCACAGCAGCTGGCCGCCCACTCGCCTTCGCCAGGCCGAGCGCCAGGAAGCTCGCCGATCGCTCGTCGATCCGGACGTGCAGCCGAAGCGCGGCGCCCGGTACCGACGTGGCGGCGTGCAGCGCCATCGCCAGCGGCGCGCTGCGAGAGCCCGGCGCGATGACGGCCTCCCGGAGGCCGCAGCGCACGAACTCGTCCACCAGTACGGTGGCGAACGCGGTCGACGGGTTCACGGCTGGCTCAGCCCGCCAGCCCGGCCCCGCGGGGCAAGCGGGCGGTCCCGGGAAGGCGGCCGGTCTCGGGCAGGAACTCGGCCGCTGCCAGCATGCGTGCCCGCCAGGCCGCCGGGTCCACCTCCCAGCGGGACAGCTCGCCCGGATCGACCACGGCCGCCCGGACCGGCAGTTCACCGCGTGACTCGGCCAGCGGCGCGGCGGTTACGTCGCCTGCCAGCAGGCTCATGGTGGCCAGCCCGCACGCGTGCGGCAGCTCCGGCAATGCCGCCGCGAGCGCCACGCCCGCGGCCAGGCCGACCGACGTCTCGACCGCGCTGGAAACAACCACTGGCAGGCCGCAGGCTTCGGCGATACGTAGCGCCGCCCGCACGCCGCCGAGCGGCTGCACCTTCAGCACCACCAGGTCTGCAGCGCCCGCCGCGCGCACCGCCAGCGGGTCCTCGGCCCGCCGGATCGACTCGTCGGCGGCCAGCGGTACGGTCACCCGGCGGCGCAGCGCGGCTAGCTCAGCAAGCGTGGCGCACGGCTGCTCCGCGTATTCAAGATCAAAGCGGTCCAGTGCGGTCAGCATCCGCTCGGCCTGGCTGACACTCCACCCGCCATTGGCGTCGACCCTGACCTTGCCGCCTGGCCCGATGGCATCCCGCACCGCCTCCACCCGGGCGAGGTCGGCCGACTCGTCCTGGCCAGGCTCGGCGACTTTCACCTTGGCGGTCAGGCAGCCGGATCGGGCGACGATCGCGCGCGCTTGGTCGGGGCCGACCGCCGGCACGGTCACGTTCACCGGCACGCTGGCCCGCACGGGTGCCGGCCAGCCATAGCCCGCGGCCTCCAGCGCAGACGCCAGCCAGCGGGCGCACTCGCGGGGGCCGTAGTCGGGGAACGGCGAGAACTCCCCCCAGCCGGCCGGGCCGTGCACCAGCGCGCCCTCGCGCAGCGTCGTGCCGCGGAACCTGACCGGCATCGGGATGGCGAAGGCCCGCAGCGTTGGCAGCAACTCAGCGGCGAGCCCGCGAAGGTTGCCGCCGGCCCTGCCCTGACCGTCCGGGTCCGCGCTGGTCACGGGCGGCGCGGGAACTTACCGAAATCAGGCGCGCGCTTGGCCACGTAGGCGTCCCGGCCTTCCTGCGCTTCCTCGCTCATGTAAAAGAGCATCGTCGCGTCTCCGGCGAACTGCTGCATCCCGGCGGCCCCGTCGGTCACGGCGTTCAGTGCGCCTTTCAGCATCCGCAGCGCAAGCGGCGACTTGGCCAGCATCTCCCGCGCCCAGGCGACGGTCTCCTCTTCCAGCTGGTCCAGCGGGACGACGGTGTTGACCAGGCCCATCTGCAGGGCCTCCTGCGCGTTGTACTGGCGGCACAGGTACCAGATCTCGCGGGCTTTCTTCAGGCCCACGGTCGCAGCCAGCAGGGACGAGCCGTAGCCAGCGTCGAACGAGCCGACCTTCGGGCCAGTCTGGCCGAATACCGCGTTGTCGGCCGCGATGGTCAGGTCGCAGCACACGTGCAGCACATGGCCGCCGCCGATCGCGTACCCGGCCACCATCGCGATCACCGGCTTAGGCGTCCGGCGGATCTGGACCTGCAGGTCCAGCACGTTGAGCCGGCCGACGCCGCGGGTGTCCTTGTAGCCGTCGTCGCCGCGGATCCGCTGGTCACCGCCGGAGCAGAACGCCTTGTCGCCCGCGCCGGTAAGGATGATGACGCCGATCTCCGCGTCATCCCTGGCCACGTTGAAGGCGTGCGACATCTCGAACAGCGTTGTCGGCCGGAACGCGTTGCGCACCTCGGGCCGGTTGATCGTGATCTTGGCGATGCCCTCTGCGGTCTCGTACCGGATGTCGGCGTAATCCTGCCCGTCCGCCGGCCCTGATGATTTCCAGTCGAGCACCGCAGCCCTCCCGATGTTGCCCTGATCTGCCCGATTAACCTTACGACCGTGACATCCCGGCCATTGCACGCGGTCCTGCTCCCGTCGTCGGCTGGCCACGACACGCTGGCCGCGCTTGCGGCGGCACTCGACGGATCGGGCCCGGCGATCCTGCCGCTCGATCCGGCGCAGCCCCGCGGTGCCGTCAGCGCTGTGCTCGAGGCGTTCGCACCGGACGCCATCCGAACGGTGGAGGGAACGAGGCCGACACCGGTCTCGGCCCACGGCCGGCCCCCCGGCGTTGCGGCCGGTACGGCGGTGGTGATCGCGACATCGGGCTCTACCGGCGAGCCGAAAGGCGTCGAGCTGAGTGCCGCAGCGCTGACCGCATCGGCGTCCGCGTCGCTGCGCCGGATCGGCGCCGGACCCGGCGACCGGTGGCTTTGCTGCCTGCCGACGTTCTATATCGCCGGCATCGGCGTGCTGGTCAGGTCGCTAATCGCGGGCACCGAGCCAGTCTTCTCCGCTGCGCTGACTCCGGACGTGCTGGCCGCCGCGGGCTGCCAGCACGTGTCGCTCGTGCCCACGCAGTTGCGCAGGCTACTGGACGCCGGCGCAGCGCCCGGCCCGGTACGGACCGTGCTGCTGGGCGGCGCGGCGGCCCCGGACGGGCTGCTCGCCGAGGCCCGCGCCGTCGGCTGGCGGGTGGTTACCACCTATGGCATGAGCGAGACCAGCGGCGGCTGCGTCTATGACGGCTGGCCGCTGGACGGCGTGTCCGTGCGCGCCGGCGCCGACGGCCGCATCATGATCACCGGGCCGGTGCTGTTCTCCGGGTACCGGCTGCAGCCGGAGCGCACCAAGCAGGCCCTAGCTGGCGGCTGGTTCCGCACGGCCGACCTCGGCCAGGTGTCCGTCGACGGGCGCGTCGTGGTGCGCGGCCGGGCCGACGATGTAATCAACTCCGGCGGGCAGAAGGTGGTGCCTGGCGAGGTCGAGGCGGCGCTGGGAACTTGCGCCGGCGTGGCAGACGTTGTCGTGGTGGGCGTACCCGACGCTGACTGGGGCGAAGCAGTGACGGCGTTCCTGGTTGCCGCCGATCCGGCGGATCCGCCGGGCGCGGACGAGCTGAGGGAGCACGCCCGGCGGGCGCTATCTGGCTACGCAGTGCCGAAGAGGTTTGTAGTTGTGCGGGAATTTCCGGTACTAGCGTCCGGTAAGCCGGACAGGGTCGCTTTGCGGCACCTAGCAGCTCAGGGAGCCTGACGTCAGGGGTGCGAGGAGCCGAGGCGGCGGGTCAAGCGGCGCGGGCGCAGGATAGCCAAAAACAGGCGCGCGTCAACTGCGCGGGAACAATTCGCCGCCTCGTGCGTTACAAGATAGTGCCTGAGGTGCTCGCTGCCAAGACCGCCGACGGTCCCCGCTAGCGAAGATACCTGCGCCGACGAGGGCGCGGTGACCAAGCGCATGTCTATATGCGCCCACGAAGGGAGTGTCTCATGCCGAGGAGCGCGACCTTGCTGTCGTCTGCGCGCGAGGACGAGGAGACCACGACCCACGTGGACGAGCTGATCCAGCGCGGCCGCGGCCAGGGGTATCTGTCCCTGCCTGACCTTCGCGATGCCCTTGACCAGGCGCGAGTGTCCCCGGCTGAGGCCCGTTCCATCATCCGTGAGCTGACTGAGGCGGGTGTGCGGCTCGGCAACGAGCCATCCGGCGGGCCAGGAGCGGACGGGCCCGCCAACCCGCCCGCCGAGCCCGATCTTGCCGCGGAAGCCGACCTGCCCGATGTGGACGCTGAGCTGGCCGAGCTGGCGTCGAGCGCCATTGAGGCCAGTGTGAGCGTGCCCGAGACCGACCTGGATGACCAGACCTCGGTCATGGGCGACTCGGTGCATACCTACCTGAAGTCGATTGGCCGCCGGAGCCTGCTGACCGCGGCGGAAGAGGTCGACCTCGCCAAGCGCATTGAGGCGGGCCTGTTCGCGGAGTACAAGCTGGACACCGAGAAGAGGCTCTCCAAGCAGCACCGTGCTGACCTGGAGGCCGTCGCCGAGGACGGCAGGCGGGCAAAGGCGCACATGCTCGAAGCCAACCTGCGGCTGGTTGTGTCGGTAGCCAAGAAGTACAGCGACCGCGGGCTGTCGCTGCTCGACGTAGTCCAGGAGGGCAACCTGGGCCTGATCAGGGCAGTGGAGAAGTTCGACTACACCAAGGGCTACAAGTTCTCCACCTATGCGATGTGGTGGATCCGGCAGGCGATCCAGCGCGGGTTCGCGGACTCCGCGCGCACCATCCGGCTGCCCGTGCACGTGCTGGAGATGCTGAGCAAGCTAAGCCGCGTCGAGCGTGACATGCACCAGCGGCTCGGCCGTGAGCCAACGCCGGAGGAGCTCGCCGTTGAGCTCGATCGGACGCCGGACCAGATCGAGGAGCTGCTGCGTACCAGCAGGCAGCCGATCAGCCTCGACTCGACCATCGGCGAAGATGGCGAGACCAGCATCGGCGACCTGATCGAGGACGTAGACGCGCCCGAGGCAGGCGAGCTTGTCGATCGTCAGCTGATGGCCGAACAGCTGCGGCACGCGCTCGATGCGCTGACCCCGCGGGAGGCCACCATCATGTCGATGCGGTTCGGGCTGTACGACGGCAACCCGCACACCCTCGACGAGATCGGCAAGGCCCTCGGCCTGACCAGGGAGCGTATCAGGCAGCTGGAGAAGCAGTCGCTGTCCAAGCTGCGACACCCCAGCCGTGCGCAGCCGCTGCTCGACTACGCAAGCTGAGTGCGTCAGGCTCGCCCTGACGCCCTGGACCAGTAAGCCGGGCCTGACCCCCCGCCGGGCCCGGCTTATTGCTGTCGCGGGCCACTGACCGGCTCCAACGCCGCAGGCGACGACCGGATCATGTTCGCAGCCGCCCGGTAGCGCGCCCAGCGCGGCGCTCGCCGTACTGCGCCCGGCGGTGCCGCGGGAGAATCGCACAGTGACCGACTCCGCGGCCGCGGCCGCCCCGCAGTTCTCGCTGCGTACCGCATGGGCACGGAACCTGGAGACGCCGCTCCGCCAGTTCCTGCGGACCGAGACCGGCAGTTCCGTTGTGCTTCTCGCGGCCACTCTGGCGGCGCTGGCCTGGGCCAACATCTCGGGCTCGGGATATGCCACTGTGTGGAATACCGAGTTCTCGGTCAGGCTGGGCGATACCGGGCTGGCGGCAAGTTTGCACGAGTGGGTCAACTCGGGCCTGATGGTGTTCTTCTTCCTGGTCGCAGGCCTGGAGGCACGCCGCGAATACGACATGGGCGAGCTTCGCGAGCGCCGGCGGCTGGCATTGCCGCTAGTGGTCGGGCTCGGCGGGATGGTTTTCCCGATCGGCATCTACCTGGCACTGAACGCGGGCCGCGCATCGGCCTCTGGCTGGGGCACGGCCATGTCCACCGATACTGCCTTCGCGCTCGGCATGCTGGCCCTGGTCGGCTCGGGGTTCCCGGATCGGCTGGCCACCTACCTGCTGACGTTCGCGATCGTGGACGACGTCGCCGGAATCGTGATCATCGCGCTCGCCTACAGCGGGCACATCGACCTCACTGCGCTGGGGATCGGCCTGGGTGTCCTGGCGGTGACCGCTATAGCCAGCGTGCGACGGCTCCGGGGTGGCGGCTACTACCTGGCCCTCGGGGTAGTCGCCTGGATCGCCTTCTTCAAGTCCGGCGTCGATCCGGTCGTGGTCGGCCTGGCGATGGGCCTGCTGGCTCTCGCCTACCCGGCGCAGCGCCGTGACCTCGAACTGGCCTCCGAGTCGTTCCGGCTGTTCCGCGAGCAGCCCACGCCCGAGCTGGCTCGCGACGCGCGGGAGAGCCTGCGAGTTGCGCTCTCCCCCAATGACCGGCTGCAGCAGCTGTTCCATCCCTGGACGAGCTATCTGATAGTGCCGCTGTTTGCCCTGGCGAACGCGGGAATCGCGATCAGCGGGAGCTTCCTGGCCCGCGCCTTCACCTCACCGGTGACGCTGGGAATCCTGCTCGGCTACGTCGTCGGTAAGCCGCTCGGCACAGTCGGGGCGGCGTGGCTGCTCGCCAAGGTCAGCCGCGGCCGGATCCGGCCACCCATCGGCTGGGCCGCGGTTGTCGGCGGGGGCGCCATTGCTGGCATCGGTTTCATCGTCTCGCTGCTGATCGCATCGCTGGCATTCCACGGCACCGAGCTCGCGGAGGCGAAGGTTGGCGTGCTGTCGGCGGCCTTGTGCGCCTCAGTGCTGACCTGGGTGGTGTCCCGGATCACCGCGCTGCTGCCGAAACGTCGCCGGCTGGCGGCACTGTTCGGCACAGCCGAGACCATCATCGACCTCGCGGTGCCCGTCGATCCCGGCCACGACCACATCCGGGGACCTGCGGACGCCCCGGTAACGCTGCTGGAATACGGCGACTTTGAGTGCCCCTACTGCGGCCAGGCCGAGCCGGTAATCCGCGAGCTGCTCGCTGACTCCGGTGAACTTCGGTACGCGTGGCGGCACTTGCCGCTCAACGACGTGCACGCGCACGCACAGCTTGCCGCCGAGGCGGCAGAGGCCGCCGCTCTTCAGGACAAGTTCTGGGAGATGCACGACCAGCTGCTCAGCCACCAGGGCGCGCTCGCCGCCAAGGACCTGGTCCGGTACGCCGGCGAAGTCGGCCTGGATATCGAGCGCTTCATCCGCGATCTGCGCAATGGTGCGGGGCAGGCCAAGGTCGCCGAGGACGTTGACTCCGCCGACCTGAGCGGGGTCTCAGGCACGCCGACGTTCTTCGTCAACGGCAGGCGGCATCACGGTGCCTATGACATCGATGCGCTGTCTGAGGCTGTCCGGGTCGCCAGGGCACGGGCCCTGATCAGCTCGGGTGGCCGGGCAGGCGCCCGGTCAGGTCAGCGTCCGCACGGGCGGGCGAGCTAGCCGGGCTGGCTACGCCCGGTCCGGCTGGGCAGCTGCCTGCCTGAGCAAGCCGATCAGCCCGTCGCCGGCTACCACCCGATTGCGCCGCAGCGAGCCAGTCAGCAGGCCGCCGTCGACGGCTATCGCCTGCCCGGTGACGAAGCTCGAGGAATCGCCTGCCAGCCACAGCACCGCCTCCGCGATGTCAGCAGGCTGGCCGGCCCGGCGGATCGGCGCGACGTCGCTGAGCGCTGCTGCCATGAACTCGACGGTGCGCTGTGCCGCTTCCCCGTCTAGTCCGGCGGCCCTGCCGAAGATCGCCGTGGCGATGCCGCCCGGGCACACGGCGTTGACGCGGACGCCGTGCTCGCCCAGCTCGTTTGCCGTGGTCAGGGTGAGCTGCGTGATCGCGGCCTTGCACGCGCTGTAATCGTGACCCGCGTAGTTCGCCCGGCTGGCCGCGATGCTCGCAGTGTTGATGATGCTGCCGTGTCCTTGCGGCCGCATCACCCTGGCGGCGGCCCGGATGCCGAGGAAGACGCCGCGCAAGTGCACTGCGACCGTGCGGTCGAAGGTGGCAACATCCATCTCCTCGATCCCGCCGGTGGAGCCCGGATTGCCGGCATTGTTGAACAGGCAGTCCAGGCCGCCGAACTCCGCCACGCAGGTCGCGACGGCCTGATCGATATCGCCTTCCGTCGCGACGTCAGCAGGAACGAAACGGCAGCGGTCCCCTAGCTCGCGCGCGATCCGGTTGCCGCGCTCCTCGTCGAGATCGGCCAGTACAACCGAGGCGCCTTCGGTGACGAACAGCCGCGCCGTCGCCTCGCCGATGCCGCTCGCGGCTCCGGTGATCACCGCCCGCTTGCCTGCCAGCCTGTCCGCCATGGTTGTCTCCGCGAGCTAGACCGTCTCCGTCGGCGCAAATCATGTCGTTCATCACTGATCGGGTCAACCTGAGCGCGCCGCGGCGTGTGCCGGCGGCGCTGCGACGCAACCGCGGCGGTGGACGCCGAGGGGCCGCAAGGCGCCAGTATTGGTCCGCCGCGCTCGGCGTCAGGACGGCAGCGGGATAACTACTACCGGGGTGGTGGTTGGCTTGCTGGTGCCGCCCGCCGGTTCCACCGTGACGCCGACCCGGTCACCGGGCGCCAGCCCCGATGCCAGCACCGGCAGGGTGCTGCCATTGGCCGCGCGGGTCAGCAGCCCGGCTGAGGTAGCGGTTGTGGTGCCTGGCGGGCCAATGACCCACAGCTGATAGACCTCGGCTCGGGGCAGGCTGGGCATGCCCGTGCTGGTGAATACCAGCCGGTGCAGCCGGGGCGCAACTATGACAGTGGCCGAGCCGCCGACCGCCGTGCGGGCTTGCAACAGGCGAACTCCGGGTGCGGTCAGTACCGCGGCGATCTCGCGCTGCTGCGCGCGCTCGTTGCTTAGCTGGCTCCGCGAGATGCCCAGGAGCACGCCGAGCACGACCGCCACCGCCAGGCAGGCAGCGGCGACGGGAATCGCGAGTCGCCGCAGCCAGCCCGGCCCTGGCGCCGGCAGCGGCCGGACATCGGGCAGCGGCGACAGCTGCCTGGTCCGCGCGGCCGCGGTCATCACGTGAGTCTTCAGCTGTTCCGGCGGCGCCTCGCTGACGGCGAGGGCGAATCGGGTGGCGGTTTCCTGCAGGCCGCGGACCTCGACGCGACAGGACTGGCAGCGACCCAGGTGGTGCTCGAACCGGTTGCGCTCGGTCCCGCTGAGGGCGTCGAGTGCATACGCACCGCTGAGGGCGTGCATGTCGTCTCCGGGCAGCAGCCTCACGACACCACCCCCATGCAATCGCGCATCCGGATAAGCCCGGCCCGGATGCGGGTCTTGATGGTCCCCAGCGCCACGTTGAGCAGCCCGGCCACCTCCCGGTAGCTGTAACCGCCGTAGTAGGCCAGCGTGACCGATTCGCGCTGCGTGTCGGTCAGCGTCTGCAGGCAACGGCGAAGCCGCTCCCGGTCCAGGGTGTCCTCCACTGTCTCGGCCACCTCATCGGCGCTACTGATAGCCCCGGCAGCAGATTTGTGGTCGCGCTGGGACTCGGCGGCGGCGGACCTGACCCTGTCGACAGCCCGCCGGTGCGCGATCACCATTGCCCAGGTCATGGCGCTGCCCTTGGCCGGATCAAACCGCGCCGCCTGGCGCCAGACTTCGAGCAGCACTTCCTGCGCGACCTCCTCCGACTGAGACGGATCGCGTACCACCTTGCGGATCAGCCCGTATGCCGGGCCGGCCAGCCGGTCGTAGACAGCCTCGAATGCAGCCTGGTCACCGCGGGCGACGCGGCACACCAGCGCGTCCAGATCGGGTTCTGTCTCGCCCGCGGCTGACCCGCCAAATCGCTCCGATGCCGGGTTACCTGGTGCGGCCATACGTTCCATTCGAGGCCATCGTCACCCCGGATTGGTGCTTGGCGCGCCGGGATCGCAACAATCGCTGACCCGCGGCATGGTGTTGCGTCCGGCTCGATGTCCCGGCTGGCTCGAAGGCCAGGGCAGCTACGGCTTCGGCGACACCGAGCTGGGCGGCGGGATGACTCCCGGCCCGGCGGTGCTGCAGGCCAGGGCGCCCGGATCGGTGTCGACCAACGGCCGTGCCAGTTTCGGCGGATGCAGGAAGGCCGGCGCGCTGAGATCGAGCATGTCGAGCATGTTGTTGGCGTTCGCATCGCGATAGGTCATCGCCGGTAGGTTCCACTTGGCCTGCACCAACGCGGCAATGCTCGTGTGGTCGAAGACCTGGTGGGAGACGTAGTCCGGCCGCGCCCACGGCGACACGATCGCGCACGGTACCCGGAAGCCATATTGCTTGAAGCCGGTGTAGGCGCTGCCAGTCCGGATATCAGGCGGGATGTTGTCAGGAGCGAGCGCTGGCGGCGGGACCACGTGGTCGTAATAGCCACCATGCTCGTCGAACGTCCAGATCAGCAGCGTGTTCTTCCAGGCAGGCCCGGTCATGACAGCGTCGATGACCTGGGCGGCAAACTGCTCTGAGTTCGCGATGTTCTGCGGGTCCTCCCCGGAGTTCGACTCGTAATTCGGCTCGACCAGGCAGAAGCTCGGCAGCTTGCCTGCCTTGGCCTGAGTGAAGAAACTCTCGATCTTGTGCATGTTGCCGGCGTACTTGACGAGCAGCTCGGGGAACAGTCCCGCCGTCGGGGTGGGCAGGAAGTCGCCAAGCGGCGAGAAGAAGTCGGCCCAGCTCGCGCCGATCTTGTGGAGCCGATCGAAGATGGTCCCGTTGGCGGGGTAGTCGAACGGGTTGGGTACCCCGTCGTTGACCATGCCCAGCGACGTGGCGGCCATCAGGTACCGCCGGTTAGGGAAGGTCTGCCCGAGCACCGAGCAGAAATAGCGGTCGGCGAGCGGGAACGTGGATGCCAGCGAGTAGTAGAACGGCAGGTCTGCCTTCTGCCAGTACCCCATCGCCACCGGGCCGCTGCCGGACTTGACGAACCCGTTGAGCTTGCCGCCGTTCAGCTGCGTGTGAGTGTCCACCCAGGTCTGGCTCGGATGGCCGGACAGCTGGCACGTAGTAGGCATCCGGAACGCGTGCTGGATCCGGCCGTCCGGATAAGGGTTCTGCGCTGTCGGCTTGCCATCCGAGCCGAGCGTGAACCCGTCCGCGCCGGGCCGGCGCAGCATGCCCAGCTGATTGTCATAGGAGTGGTTCTCGAGCATCAGCACCACGATGTGCTGGATCTGCGGGAGCGTGTCGGTGCCTTCGGCGAGATGGGGGTACGGCCGCGAGCCGGGCTTGCGCTGTGCCGCACGCGCCGCGGGCCGCACGGCCGCTGCCGCTGCTCCGCTGGACAGCCCGCTAGCGCCGGCCACGACGCCAGCCGCCAGCGCCGCCTTCATGATGTCGCGTCTGGTGCGGCCGGCTCCCGGGGCTCCAGCCGTCGTCTCGCCGTCTCGTTCGCTCCGGGAATCGCGCACGCTGCCCTCCTGCCGCTGACTGTCAGGGTGCGAGCGTTGCAGACTTGCGCCGCCGCCACAAGGGCTCAGTTCCTTGTCTCTGACCGCCCTCAGGCCGCCCCGAGCCGCGCCTTCAGCCATTCCAGGGCGGCGATTCCGTGCGCCTGCTGGAACGCGCGCAGAGTGGGCAGCCCGCGGGGGGCGGGCTGGCGGGCAGCGTAAGCAAACATGCCCGCCAGCGAAACCACGACGGCCGTGACCGCGTCCTGATCGGCAGCACGGGCCAGGGCGTGCGCGCTGAACAGGTCCTGCGGGGCGGGCCCGCCGTTGACGGCGACGTTCGGCAGTAGCGTCACCAGGTCGAACCAGGGCGGTGCCAGGCACGCCCACGGCCAGTCAACGAACACGATCCGGTCGGGCGTCAGGAGTATGTTGTCGGCCCGCACATCGCCGTGGGCAAGTGAATCTCCGCGCGCCGCCTCGCCCCAGTGCTGCTCGAGCGTGACCAGCTCGCCCAGATGATCGACGGCCCACGGATCGAGCCCGGCCAGGTCATCTGCGCCAGCGGCGGCGGCGGCGGCCAGCAGCCCCCAGCCGCGGCCAAGATGGCGGAACCGGCTGGCGGCCGGAGGCGCCTCAATTGGCGCTGGCGTCAGGGCGGCTGCCTGCTCTGTAAGGGCAGCCAGCACGCGACCGAGCTCGTCCGGCTGCCACGGCTGGGCGGGCATCTGCCCGTCGATGTCCTCGAGGACCAGGATGACCCAGCCGCCCGCGTCGATGGCACTAAGCAGACGTGCTGCGGGCGTGGCGGCCGGCAGGGCGGCCGCTATTTGCGCCTCAGCCCGGTGGATGCCCGGTGAGTCGGGGTTGATGTCCCCCACCGCCTTGACGAAAGCCCGCCGGCCGTCGGCGAGGCAAACTCGCGCCGCTACTCCTGGCGAGAACCCGCCACGCTGGGTAACGGCTGCCACGACCCGCCCGCCCAGCTGCCGCTCGACCTCAGCGCGCAGGCGAGCAGGTATTGCCGAGAACGGCAGTCGCTTGCCTTCGGCTGGCGGTGGCTGCGGACCTCGTTCCGTCGTCATCAGGTCATGATGGAGACGGCCTGATCCGGCGGCAACTGAATTATCCGCAGGTCACGGTGCTTCTCGCCGGTCACGCGGCGGTCAGGATCACCGGGCCGGACGAGGTCACGGCGACGGTGTGCTCGACATGGGCGGCCCTGCTGCCGTCACCGCTGCGGAGCGTCCAGCCATCAGGGTCGACGCGGTAGGTATCGTGACCGCCGGCCATGAACCAGGGCTCGATCGCGATCACCAGTCCCGGCTCGAGCTTGAGGCCGCGGCCTGCCTTGCCGTCGTTGGGCACGGACGGTGATTCGTGCATGGTTCGCCCGACCCCGTGGCCGCCGAAATCGGTGTGCAGGCCGTAACCGGCGGCCCTGGCCACCGCTCCGATCGATGCTGACACATCGCCGAGCCGCCCGCCGGGTACGGCCGCCGCGATCCCGGCGGCCAGCGCCCGCGCCGCGGCTGAGATCAGCCGCAGGTCGGCCTTCCTCGGCGTGCCGACGGTGAACGAGATGGCTGAGTCCCCGGTCCAGCCGTTGAGCGTTGCCCCGAAGTCAATGCTCACCAGGTCACCGTCCGCCAGCCGGTACGGGCCGGGGATGCCGTGCAGCGCCGCGTCGTTGACCGAGGCGCAGATCACCGCGGGAAACGGGGCATGCGCGAAGCTCGGCTGGTAACCCAGGAACGGCGACGTCGCGCCGTGCTCGGCGAGGACCGACCTGGCGACCTGATCGAGTTCGGTCAGGCTCACCCCCACGTCCGCGTGCTTACGGATTTGCTCGAGCGCGGTCGCGACGACCCGGCCCGCCGCGCGCATCGCCTCGATCTCGGCTGGTGTCTTCAGCTCTACCACCAGAACATGGTGTCAGAGCACTAGCTGCCGGCGCTGGTCCCGTCCGGCTTCGACACGTACGGAGTGGTGCTCGCAACCGGGGTGAACCCGAGCCGCTTCAGGATAGGGCGGCTCATGTGCGACGCGTCTACCTGCAGGTACTTGTAACCGCGGGCGGCCGCGCGGCCAGCCCGGTAGGCGACAAGCGCGCGGAATATGCCCTTGCCGCGCCAGTGCGGGACGGTGCTGCCACCCCACAGCCCGGCGAAGTCGGTGCCCGGTACGAACTCGATCCTGGCCGAGCTGACCGGCTCATCACCCGCCATCGCCACGACCATCTCGGTGAGCTGACGCGGGTCGCTGAGCGTCGCCAGCAATGCCTGGGTCAGCCAGGACATCTCCTCGCTACCTGGCTCGTGCCGGTGCACGGCCATCAGCGCGTGCACGCCCGCTTCGTCGGTGACCGGCACCAGCCGGACGCCGTCGGGCAGTACGACGCCGGCCTGGATCGCGGCTGTCTCTGCGACCAGCATCAGTTCTTCTTCGTCGGGCAGGAACCCGGCCGCCACGAGCCGGTCCCCGAGATTGGCTGGCTGGTCATAGTCGTAGAGCTTCCACTCGACGCCTTCGCCGCGGGCCGCAAAGTAGTCGCGCTGACCCGCGATGGCCGCATCGGCGGTATCGGCGTCCAAGCCCGACCAGGTGATGGTCGACAGCCCCTGGCCGGGCGGTGCCAGCCAGCGGACGACGTTGCCGAGGTCCTCGGCCGAGGAGCCCGCCAGGTCTGCCCTCGTGCTCCGGCGGACCTGCGCGTCATAGTCCGCGAGCACCTTCTTCACATCCACCAGCGAACCTCACCACGACCGGGCAGCGGGCGCAACCGGTATAGCCGCCGGTGGCGGCCTGGCCGGGCGACCACCTAGGCTAGGAAACGGTAAACACCGTTTGTTTTGCCAGCCCTGCCCCGCTAGCCAGGAGCCGCCAGTGACCGCCGCCAGTACGCGCGACTCCCCGGCCTCACTGACCAGCCCGGACCAAAGCGGCGCCGAGCAAGCCAGGAACCACGTCAGGTTCCTGATCGTCGGTGCCGGGTTCTCCGGACTGGGTGCGGCGATCAAGCTACTGGCGGCGGGGCACACCGACCTGGCCGTGCTGGAGCGGGCCGATGACGTCGGTGGTACCTGGCGTGACAACGTTTACCCTGGCTGCCGCTGCGACGTCCAGTCCAACCTGTATTCCTATTCCTTCGCGCTCAAGCCGGACTGGAGCGAGTCCTATCCGTCGCAGCCCGAACTGTGGGAATACCTGCAAAAGATCACCGACGACCGCGGGCTTCGCCGCTACCTTCACTTCGGCCATGTGGTGACCAGCGCGCGCTGGGATGCGGATTCAGCCCGCTGGCTGGTGAGCACGACCAAGGGCACGTTCGAGGCCCGGTATCTCATCGCCGGCGTGGGCGCGCTAGTCGAGCCGTCGCTGCCGGACATCCCCGGCATCGAGTCGTTCGCCGGGACCATCATGCACTCGGCCCGCTGGGACACCAGCTGGCAGCCGGACGGCCGCCGGGTGGCTGTCGTCGGCACCGGCGCGTCCGCGATCCAGATCGTGCCGGCGATCCAGCCGAAGGTCGATCACCTGACGGTATTCCAGCGAACTGCCCCGTTCGTGGTGCCGCACAACAATCACCCGGTCAAGCCGCGGACCAAGCTGCTGTACCGGGCTGTGCCCGCGGCGCAGCGGGCGTCCCGGCTGGCCGTCTACTGGATGCGGGAGTTCCTGGCACTCGGGTTCATCAAGAACCCGAAGATCCTCAAGCGCGCCGAGGCAGTCTGGCGCAAGCACATGGAAGCCGCTGTCACCGACCCGCAGACCCGCGCCCAGCTCACCCCGACCTACGACATGGGCTGCAAGCGCGTGCTGCCGTCCAACGACTTCTACCCGGCGATCGCCAGGCCCAATGTCAGCCTGGTCACCGAGAAGATCATCGAGTTCCGGCCGGATGCGGTCGTGACAGCCGACGGGGCCGAGCATCCCGTCGACACGGTCATCCTGGCTACCGGCTTCCATGTCACCGACAACCCGATGTTCGCGAGGATCGCCGGGACGGAGGGCCGCACGCTCGCGGATGCGTTCGGCGAGACCTACCTCGGCACCGTCGTGCCCGGCTTCCCGAACTACTTCCAGCTCACCGGGGCGAACACCGGGCTTGGCCATTCCTCCATGCTGATCATGGTCGAAAGCCAGCTCGCCTTCATCACCGACGGCATCGCTCAGGCGGAGGCGGGCGGCGGCCGGTTCGAGGTTCGCCCAGAGGTGGCCGCGGCGTACAACGCCGAGCTCCAGCGCAAGCTGCCGAATACGGTCTGGGGCTCCGGCTGCTCCAGCTGGTACCTCGACCGCGAGGGCCGGAACCTCACGATGTGGCCTGGCTTCACCTTCCAGTTCCGCAGGCGCACGCGCGAGTTCCGTGCGTCGGACTTCGTGATCGGCTAGCCGGGCCGGCCAGCACGCTGCGGCCAGCGGCCACCCGGCCCGCACGCCGGCGGTGACCGCCAGCAGGCCGCCCGGCTCCTCGATAAAGTGCTGATGTGCGGAGACTGGCTGGTCAGATCGCGGTCGTCACGGGCGCGACGAGGGGCGCCGGGCTGGGGATCGCGAAGGTGCTTGGCAACGAGGGCGCGGTCGTTTACGTGACGGGGCGCAGCGTTCGGGGCGGGCCGATGGTGCCGGAGTACCCGGGGGGTGTGGAGGACGCCGCCGATGCGGTCACGGAGCGCGGTGGGCAGGGCATCGCGGTGCGATGTGATCACACCGATGAGCGGTCGGTCGTTGAGCTCTTTGAGCGCGTGGACCGTGAGCAGGGCCGCCTGGACCTGCTGGTGTGCAATGCGTGGGCCGGCTACATGCCCTATCCGGAGCACAACGACTGGTTCAGCCAGCCGTTTTGGGAGCAGTCCATGCAGCGCTGGGATGGCATGTTCACCGGCGGCCTGCGCGCTCACCTGCTGACCGCGCGGTACGGGCTGCCGCTGATGGTGTCGGCCAAGCGAGGACTGGTGGTCTTCACGACATTCACCATGGGCCGTAAGTACCTCGGCAACGTTTTCTACGACGTGGCGAAGAACGGCATCTGCCGGGCGGCCGAGGTCATGGCCGGCGAGCTGGAGGATCACGAGGTCGCGGTGGTCGCGCTGACACCGGGATGGGTGCTGGTCGAGCGGATGACGGAGCTGACAGCCGGGCAGCGAGCCCAGACGGAGTCACCGGAGTACATAGGCCGCGCGGTCGCGGCGCTGGCCCGTGACCCGGGCGTGCTCCGCAAGAGTGGTCAGGCGCTGGCCGTCGGCAACCTGGCGCGGGAGTACGGCTTCACCGACATCGACGGCAGCCAGCCGGCCGCTTATCCCATTGTCCGGTAGTGATCAATGCCTGACGTGCTAGTGCGAGATGCGGCCGAGGCTGACTTCGCCGCGATCGCCGCGATCACTATCGCGACCGGCCAGCATGAAGACTGGACTGCTGCCAACCCGGCCTACATCGGCCACCTGATGCGGCACGGCCGGGTCGTAGTCGCTGAACGGGACGGCAAGGTCGCGGGGTTCGGTGCGGTGCAGCGGCTTGGCAGCGGGCCGGATGCGGTCACCATGCTGTGCGATCTGTTCGTCGACCCGGCTGTGCACGGCAGCGGCTGCGGGCGCGCGATGCTGACCAGCCTGTTGGCGGATTCGGTCCGCCGGATGACGTTCAGCAGCTTGCACTCGCACGCGATCCCGCTGTACACCAGTTTCGGCCTGGATGCGTGGTGGCCGCTGCTGTACCTGCACGGGGAGGCAGACCGGCTGCCAGGTCCGGTGGGCTGGTCCGCGGAGCTGGCCGGCCCGGACGAGGTCGCGCAGCTTGAGCTCGGCTGGACCGGCGTGGACCGGACAGCCGACCATCACGCCTGGGCCGCCCGGCCAGGTGGCGCACCGGTGATAGTGAGCGCTGGCGGTGAGGTCTTCGCCGTAGGAACCGTGATCGCGGCCGGGCCGGACCGGGGCATCGAGCACGTTGCACTGTCACCGGCCGCAGATGATGCCGCCGCCGCTTGGGCAGTGCTAGCCGTCCTGGCCGACCTGGATGCGGTGGCCCGCGGTGCGGCGCAGCAGCAGCTTCCGTTCGCAGGCCCTGCTCACGTATGCTTGCCCGGCCCGCATCCGGCGGTTCGCCCGCTGCTGGCCGCGGGCTGGCAGTTTGACGAATTCGACCTGTTCATGGCCACCGAGCCCGACCTGCTCGACCCGCGCCGCGCCGTGCCCTCCCCCGGCCAGGCGTGACCCCCCTGCCTGCGGGATGACAGGCTAGAGGCCTTGGCACTCGCCGATCCGGAGGATAGGCAGGTATGGCGCTGGATGCTGACGCGATAGTCGTCGGGGCCGGGCTGGCCGGCCTGGTGGCGACTGCCGAGCTAGCCGCGGCAGGCCGTCGCGTCATCGTGGTGGAGCAGGAGCCGGAAGCGTCCCTCGGCGGTCAGGCGTTCTGGTCTTTCGGCGGGTTGTTCTTCGTCGATTCGCCCGAGCAGCGCCGGATGGGCATTCATGACAGCTACGAACTGGCGCTCCAGGACTGGCTCGGCAGCGCGGGCTTCGACCGGCCGGAGGATGCGTGGCCGCGGCGGTGGGCCGAGGCGTATGTAGGCTTCGCGGCCGGCGAGGAACGGGCCTGGCTGCATGCCAAGGGCGCGCGCTTCTTCCCGGTGGTGGGCTGGGCCGAGCGCGGCGGTTACGGCCCGACGGGGCACGGCAACTCGGTGCCGCGCTTCCACATCACGTGGGGAACGGGGCCCGGCGTACTGGCGCCGTTCCAGCGGGAGGTGCACGCAGCGGCCGCCTCTGGCCGGGTCCGGCTGCTGTTCCGGCACCGGGTGGACGAGCTCACCGTGACCGGCGGCAGCGTCGACGGGGTGCGCGGCAGCGTCCTGGCCCGGTCCGGCGCGGCACGCGGCCAGTCGAGCTTGCGCGAGGTAACCGGCGACTTCGAGCTGCGCGCACAAGCGGTGCTGGTGACCTCAGGCGGGATCGGCGGCAACCATGAACTGGTGCGGCAGCACTGGCCGGCCAGGATGGGCAAGCCACCGGAACACATGCTGTCGGGAGTGCCCGCATACGTGGACGGCCGGATGCTGGCGATCAGCCAGTCGGCTGGAGCTGCCGTGATCAACCCGGATCGGATGTGGCACTACACCGAGGGCATCGAAAACTGGGATCCGATCTGGCCGCTGCATGGCATCCGGATCCTGCCTGGTCCGTCGTCAATCTGGCTCGACGCGCACGGCCGCCCGTTGCCGGCCCCGCTGTTCCCCGGCTTCGACACGCTCGGCACCCTCGAGCACATCATGACGACCGGTTACGACTACACCTGGTTCGTGCTGACGCAGAAGATCATCGAGCGTGAGTTCGCTTTGTCTGGCTCGGAGCAGAACCCGGACCTGACCGGGAAGAGCATCGTGAAACTACTCGACCGGCTGAAGCCGGGGCCGCCGGGGCCGGTTGCCGCGTTCATGCGGCAGGGTGCCGACTTCATCGTCGAAGACGACCTGGCTGCGCTGGTGGCGCGCATGAACACCTTGACCGGTGCCGAGCTGATCGACCTGGCGGACCTGACCCGGCTCATAGACGCCAGGGACCGCGAGGTCGCCAACCCGTTCACCAAGGACTCGCAGCTGACCGCGATTCATGGCGCGCGCCGCTACCGGGGCGACAGGCTCATCCGGGTCGCCAAGCCGCACCGTTTCCTCGACCCTGCGGCGGGCCCGCTGATCGCGGTCCGGCTGCACATCCTGACCCGCAAGAGCCTGGGCGGCCTGCATACCAACCTCGATGCGCAGGTCCTGGACCCGGCTGGGGAGCCGGTCAGTGGCCTGTACGCGGCGGGCGAAGTGGCAGGCTTCGGCGGCGGCGGCATGCACGGCGACCGCGCGCTCGAGGGCACGTTCCTGGGCGGCTGCCTGTTGTCCGGCCGGACCGCGGGGCGCCGCGCGGCGCGCGCTACTGCCTAGAGGAACGGACCGGGCCCGGTCATGGGCACATCGGCCAGCCCGGCTCGCGCCTTGACTATGGCCGCGACGGCGTCGACATCGTCCGGCGTCAGGTACGGCTGCACCGCGCCGCCCGTGTCGATGATGAGCGCTGCGCGTTTCCTGGGGCGCTGCGGATCGAGGTGTGCCCAGTACTGCGGGTTCGCCGTGCCCCAGATCCGGCCTCGGCCCCGGACCGGCGAGAGCGTAACGATGCGGGCGGCCTTGATGGCCGAGTAGGGAATGCGCTTGTCGCCCCACAGGTAATACCAGCGGACAACGATAGCGTCCTCGTCACAGGAGATCCGCTTATCTCGGTACAGATCGGCCATGAGGTCATCATGCCACCGGCCGGAGGAATCATCGCGAGGATTGCTTTACAGTCGCAGCCATGGCCACTGTGGACGACGTCCGGCGGATCGCGCTGAGCCTGCCGGCGACCGCTGAGCGCGATTCGCGCGGAAACCTCGACTGGCGCGTGGCGGATAAGAGCTTTGTCTGGGAGCGCCCGCTGCGAAAGGGCGATATCGCCGCGCTTGGGAACCGGGTGCCCGCCGGCCCGGTATACGCGGCGCGCACGGGCGACGAGGGCGTGAAGCACGCCCTGATCGCCGACGATCCCGCCGTCTATTTCACCACGCCGCACTTCGACGGCTATGCCGCTGTCTTGTTCGAACTTGACCGCATCAGCGTCCCGGAGCTGACCGAGCTGATCACCGATGCCTGGCTGGCCAGGGCCCCGAAGAAGCTCGCCGCAACGTTCCTGGCGCGGTAACCGCGCGACGAGCGGGATTCCGGCGGGAACGAGGCCGCGCCGGGGCGGCTGCGTTGTCACCAGTCGTGGCCTGCTACCTGAATCAGGTAGGAATCCAGAGGCAGAACGGATGCCCTGCCGGGTCGAGGTACACCCTGACGTCGTCTTGCGGCTGGTAGTCGGCCAGCCTCGCGCCGCACCGGACCGCGTGCGCCCCCGCTACCTCCAGGTCGTCAACCTCAATGTCGAGGTGCATCATCATCTGCTGGTCGCCCGGCCCGGCCGGCCAGGCCGGCGGCACGTGTCCCTCCTCGGTCTGGAAGGACAGGCCTGCGCCGCCGCCAGGCGCGGTGAGCGCTACCCAGTCCGGCTCGTCCGCCCGGCTCTCCCAGCCGAGCAGCTCACAGTAGAAACCGGCCAGCGCGCGGGCATCGGGCGCGCCGAGTACCGTCGCGGTCAGCGTCATCGACGGGCGAGTCATGGTTCCTCCAGAAAGGCGTTCCTCCGCAGCCGACGCTAGCCCAGGGCGCTGACAGTCGCCTGGCCGCGCGGGTATCCGGCCGCCCGCGAGTATTGTCAGGCGGCATGTTGCTGCGATGGCAGCGGTTCGCGCTGACGCTGCGATGACCGGCCGGCCCGGGCCGGCCCGGATGCGCCAGCTGCCGCTGTATGCAGCGTGCGTGCCTGGTATTGGCCGGATGCTGCGCGCGGACCTGGCCGCTGCCGGGACCGCTATCACCGGCACCGGCTCGGACGGCCGGGCGCAGCTGGTATTCGTCGCCGCCGACCGCGCGGGCCGGGCCGCGCTCATGCGCTCGCGCCTGGCCGAGGATGTATTCGCTGAGATCGGCCGGGCCAGCAGGGCAGGTGGCGCAGGCCCCGAGGCCCTGGCTGGAATGGCCTGGCGCCCCGGCGCCGTGCAGCGAGCCCTGTCGGTGTGGGCCGAGGAAGTCGCGCCGCTGTCCGCTTCGATGACCTACCGGGTGAAGGTGCTGGTGCGCACCGAGAGCAGGGTCCGCCGTAGCGAACTGCGGCAAGCGATGACGGCGACAATCGCCAGGGACAAGCCCCGCTGGCAGCTCGCTGATCCAGCACAGCTGGAAGTCTGGTTCCGCGAGTGGCAAGACGGGCAGTATGTCGCGGCGCTGCGGCTCAGCGGGTCAGGCGGGCGGCAGCACGGCAGCCGCGCGGCGACGCGGGCAGGCGCGTTGCCACCGACGGTCGCGGCGGCCATGGTGGCGCTGGCCGGTGAGCCGCGCGGCTTGCTGCTGGATCCGTGCTGCGGGTCGGGCACGATCCTGGCCGAGGCGCTGGCCGCGGGCTGGGTTGCGGAGGGCACGGATATCGACGAGGCAGCGGTCGCGGCCGCTGCCCGGCTCGCCCCTGCGGCCACCGTGCAGCTTGGTGATGCGCGTGCGCTGCTGCTGCCCGACGACAGCGTGGGCGCGTGCGTATCAAGGCTGCCCGCCGGCCCGACGCTCCAGGTGCCCGCAGGCTGGCAGCACCGGACGAGCGCAGTACTCGGCGAGCTGAGCCGGGTCACCAGGACCGGTGGCGCCGTCGTCGTGCTCGCGCCGGGCCTACCACAAGCTGCGATTCCCGGCGCACTGCGGCTGCGCAAGACCGTGCCGATCCGGCTGCCAGCCGGAGCCTCGGTTATCTGGGCGTTCCGCCGCGCTTAGGCTACCTGCGCCTGCGGCCGACGGCGAAGTACGACAGCGGGCCGAGCAGGTTCACTACCATCGCCGACCGCCAGAATGCCTTCGGCCCGCGGATTTGCTCGGCGGGCCGCCGCTTGATGTCGATAAGCGCAGCGATCTTGAGCGACAGCTCAGCAGCCGCGGCGGTGACGAGCAAGGCCCGCTGCCGGTCGCTGAGGTCACTCCACTTCGGGCGAGCCATTCCATGCGCCTCCTGTTGCTTGTGCACCGGGCCTGATTCTGCCGCAGCGGAGATGCGGCCGGAGGTCGCTGGCTATATGAGAATCATTATAGGATGATATGTTCCGGAAAGTAACTTAATATGGCAAAGGCAGCAGGGCGGAAAGCAGTAATTGCTGCAGCGCGCCGCACGGCAGCGGCGCGGCTGGTGTCCGGGCTGCGTAAGAATGATTCATGAGCAAATCTCCGCTTGCGCCGCCACCCGGCGACAAGCCCGTGCGCACCGCGCCGCCGCCGCCGCCCGCCTGGCGGCACTGGCTGTGGCTCTTGTGGCTTGTAGTGATCCTGCTGTACGTCATTCCAAGCCTCGTGCACACCACGCCGCAGACTCAGCTGACCTACACCCAGTTCGTGAACGAAATTAACGCGCACAAGATCAAGACCGCCGACATCCCCAGCCCGGCGACCGCCGGCGCCAACGTGACCGTAACGGGAATGCTGAGCAACGGTCATGACTTCACCGCGGTGACTCCCTACATCGGCAGCGGATCGCCGCTGGCGGACAGCATGCGCACCGCGGGCGTCAGCGTCAATTATCAGGCTCCCGGCAGCTCTATTGGCGGGATCCTGCTCTACCTGGTGTTGATCGTCGTGCTGCCGCTGGCGCTGCTCCTGTTCGTCTTCCGGCGGATGGCCCGGGCGGCCGGCAGCTCGCTGCAGGGCGTGATGGGGGTCGGCAGGTCACGGGCGAAGGTCTTTGACGCCGAGAAGCCCACGACTAAGTTCACCGATGTAGCTGGTTACGAGGGCGTCAAAGCAGAGATCACCGAGGTCGTAGATTTCCTCCGCAGCCCGGACCGGTACCGGCGGGCCGGCGCGATGGCGCCACGCGGAGTGCTCATGGTCGGCCCGCCCGGCACCGGCAAGACGCTGATCGCCAGGGCGGTGGCAGGCGAGGCATCGGTGCCCTTCTTCTCGGTCACCGGCTCGAGCTTCGTGGAGATGTTCGTCGGCGTCGGCGCCGCCCGGGTTCGGGACCTGTTCGCCGAGGCGCGCAAGGCGGCCCCGGCGATAATCTTCATCGACGAGATCGACGCTATCGGCCAGCGCCGGGCCGGCTCGGGCGCGGTCGTATCGAACGACGAGCGCGAGCAAACCCTGAACCAGTTGCTCTCGGAGATGGACGGGTTCGACATCTCGGCCGGCATCGTGGTGCTGGGTGCCACCAACCGTCCCGAAGTGCTGGACCCGGCCCTGCTACGACCAGGCAGGTTCGACCGGCAGGTCGTGATTCCGCTGCCGACGCTGGACGAGCGGGCAGCGATCCTCGCCGTGCACTGCCGGGACAAGAAGCTCGGGCCGGATGTGGATCTGACCGTGGTAGCACGCGGCACGCCGGGATTCTCCGGCGCGGACCTGGCTAACCTGGCAAACGAGGCCGCGATCTTCGCGGTGCGCGAAGGTCGCGACGTGCTCACGGCGGCGGACTTCGACAATGCCAGGGACCGTATCCTGCTCGGCCGCCGCGAGGGCTCGAACGTGCTGCTGCCCGAGGAGAAGCACGCGGTCGCGATACATGAGGCCGGGCACGCGCTGGTTGCGGCGTTGTCCGACCACGCCGATCCGGTCGCGAAGATCACTATCCTGCCAGCCGGGCAGGCCCTCGGCGTGACGCAGCAGCTGCCGCTGTACGAGCGGCATCTGTACGGCGAGGACTACCTGACGGACTCGCTGGCGGTCCGCCTCGGCGGCCGGTCCGCGGAGCTGGTCGAGCTGGGCCAGGGCTCGACCGGTGCCGCCAATGACCTGGCATCCGCCACCGACCTGGCGACCAAGATGGTGCGCGAGTTTGGGTTGTCCCCGGCGCTAGGCCCGGTCGGTTATCCGGAGGGCGGATCTGTCTTCCTCGGCAGCGGCGGATCCGGGCTGTCCAGCCGGCCATTCGCCGAGGCCACCCAGGCCGTAATCGACGAGGAGGTCGCGCGGCTGCTCCGGGAAGCCGAGCAGTCAGCTGTCGGGCTCATCCGGACCCACCGCGAGGAGCTAGGGCAGCTCGTGTCGCTGCTGCTGGAGCACGAGACGGTCGACGGCGCCGAGGTCTACAAGATTGTCGGCCGGCCAGTGCCCGAACGCCGGCCGGAAGAAATGACGATCGCGCCGCACGGGGCGACAGCTAACAGCGTCCCGGCCGGCCGCGCCGCCGCGGCAGCGGATGTAAAAGCCGAGCCAGAGCGCTAACGCCACCAGGGCCTGCGCCGGATCCTGGCCAGCCGCTCAGCCGGCTCGGTCAGGCCCGGCGTATGCGCTGCCAGATGGCTGAGGTGGTGGCCGACCCACAGCGCGTCCGCGCGGTATCCGGCTGACCCGTCTTTGTCGCGCAGGTCAGCGGCCGCCGACAGGTACCCGGCCGTGGGTGGAAGCGCGGCGCGCACCGGCGGCTGGCCGTTGCGGCCGGGCTTGGCCACGATGTCGGCGAGGCCGTCATAGAACCCGGTCAGCTCGGCTGACTGGCGCTCGAGCGTCGCGTGCGGCGGGCTGTCGCTGGGGTGCGGACCGGTACCCGGCAGGCTCGCTACCGAGTGCGCGGTCAGGCGCAGACGCATGGCCGCCATCACCAGGGTCCATAGGTCGGCCTTGGCCAGCCGCTTGGAACCTTGCTCGGTAAGGTAACCGCGCAGCGCGTCATCCAGCCGGGTGCCCGCCGCGATGGCCGCCAACGCTCGCTCGGGCCGGTAGGCGCGATCGCCCAGCGCCCAGCTGACCGCATCGCTCAGGTAACTCGCCCCGCTGCGGAAGGCATCCGCGAGATTGTCCCCGACAACGCCGGAGGCGCCGCGGGGCCAGAACAGCAGCCCGACCACGAGGCTCACACCGCAGCCGATGGCGACATCCTCCACCCGGAGCAAGCCCACCTTCCAGCCAGCTGGCACGATCAGATTGAACAGGACGACGACCGTCACGGTGAAGGCGGCCTGCCCGGCGACGAACGGGGCGGTCCCGGGCGTGTAGGCCGCGACCAGGACCGCGAGCGGGAACACCACCCACAGCGCCACCGGGTTGGTACCAATGGCGAGGAGCAGTGCCGCCCCGACGACGAACCCGGCCACCGTGCCCGCGAGCGCCCGCACGGCGGTGCTGCCGGTGGCCGCGGCGCTGGTCCGCAGCACCGACAGCGTGCCAAGAGCGACCCAGAAAGCATGCTGGACGTCAGTCAGCTTCGCCACCGCGACGGCGGCAGCAAGCGCGACGGCACCTCGCGCCCCGTTACGGAACCACACTGATCGCAGGCTGGCATCGGTGGCGATGATGCCGGCGGCACGAGCCGGGATCGGGAGCCAGGCCAGGGCCGGGCGCGCCGGTTCCGGCTGGCCGGGCGGGTCAGCGGCCTCCTCGGGTGACGGCGGCTCGACCGGCGCGCTCAGCCAGTTCCGGCGCTGCATGCCTACCTCTGCAGGACTAGCCCGGCCGGCCGCGACCATGGCCTCAACGACGGCGGCCGAGGTCGCGATGCCGATTGTCTGCGCGTGGAAGGCGTAGTCCGCCCTGAGCACGGCGAGCTCAGGCTCGTCGGTGAGACGCTGCAGATGCCGCGCGCTGGCCAGCCTCGCGTGCCAGATCTGCGCCAGGTCCGGTTCGGCGGGACGGCCCGACAGCAGCGCTGCGACCTGCTGCAGCGCCCGGGCGGACAACGTCAGAAGTTCCTTGTCCTCGGGCACTGTCGCCGGCAGGTCAAGGTGTCCATCGGCCACGTCGTTGATGAGCGATGTGCACCACTCGAGCAGGTGAATGACGCTCGCCAGGCCCTGATCGGCCGAGGCGAGGCCGATCGGACGGTACGGAGTGGACACAAACGCGTTCATCAGCTCGTGCTTGGCTGCGACCGAAGCCGCCCGATCGGCCTCGGTCGCCCGCCCTGCGAGGCCATCGTCGAGCTGGCGGGCCAGCGCTGCGGCCAGGCTCGCCGTTTGCGCCCGCAGCCGGTCCCCTGGCGAGCGCGGCGACATCAGCAGCACCGCTGCAGTGCTCACCACCGAGGCCAGCCACCATCCGGCCAATCGCCAGCCGATCATGCCGGAAGTGCCGACCGAGGCTACCGGCAGGATGTAGGCGAGCAAGCATGCTGTCACGCCGGAGGCGGCGTTTGGCCCGGCTGAGCCGCCGAAGTAAATGGCGAATGCGACCGGGACCGTGACGATCGCGGCGAGCCAGGCCGATCCGCTAACGAGCGTGCCGATCGTCAAGGCGACACTGCCGGCCACCGCCAGGCCGAGGTGCGCGACCAGCTTGTCCCGCCTCGTGCCGCCGAACGACGTCATGACCAGGGCGCCGAAGCTGCCGAAGGTGGCGAAGATCGTCATTTGCGAGTTGCCGATGACCTTGAGCGAGATCGCGAACAGCACCGGTATGACGATGGTGGCGCGAGCGGCGCGCATCGCGGCGGGAGCCGACCAGGTCACGTGCCACCACGGCGGGGCCTGCCCCGGCGCCGGCTGGCCGGCTGCGGCGCGGCCGCCCGCGCCGGCTGTCTGTGTTACCGCGCTCTGAGTCATATGCGTACCACTCTGTCATCGGCGGCGTAGCCCCTGCATACCGGTGCGGCGGGTTCGACACACTGTGATGGCCGAGCAGTTTGCGTGCTATAGCCGGTGCGCGACCGGCGCGAAGCGCGACGGGAGAGAGCCCGGCAACACCCCGTTACTTTCGTTACCTCGAAAGGGTATAAACAGTACACCGAAATGACTGCAACCTTCCGTATGTTGTAGGCCTAGCGTGCGAGGGCGCTCAACTCATAGCCAGCCGGCAGGCCAGATCCACCGCCGGCAGCCACGGGTCGGCGTCGCGGCCGGCCGGCACTGGATCGGCGGTCGCGAATAGGAAGTCGGTCACCGCCCGGTAGATAAGGGCGCGGATCAGGTGCTGGCCGAAGTCCTCGATTCCGCTGACGGCGTCCAGGAGCCTCGCATCTGCTCCTTCCCAGACCAGGGCGTCGGCGACCACGATCGCGGCGGCGAACGCAACTGGCCGCCAGTAGGCCGAGAAATCAATGATCGCCGGCGGCAGCTCGTCGTGAAACAGCACGTTGCCGCCGAGGTCGCCGTGGATTAGCTGGCTGGGTGCCGGTACCGGGCGCCTCGCAGCGATAAGGCGGCGAAGGTGGTGCACCTGCGCGAACTCACCGGCAGGCAGCTCACCCCATGCGACCCGATCGCCGATCGCCCACGGGCTGTCCCGCTGATCAAGGAATCCCGGCCTGGCGATCCCGCGCAGCGCTGCATGAAAACGGTGGCCGACGGCTATCACTTCCGGCCACCGGCCCGCGGCGTGCGCCCCGGCCACGTACTCGGTAGCGCACCAGCCGCCGACGCAGACCGAGCCGTCGGCGGCGAGGCGCTGCCCGGCCACCCGGAACCCGTCGCACTCGAGCCGCGGGAGGACCGCTGCCAGCCATTCCAGCTCGGCAACGGGCAGGTCAGCCGGCTTGACTACCAGATCGCCTGCCCGCCACGAGGTGCCCTGGCCGCCGCCCAGGTGCGCGAGCGGCAGGCCTGCTACGCCGAACTGGGCGAGCACGGCTTGCGGTGGCGGCTGAGGCGGCATTTGGATATGCCTATCACCGTCCAGCCACAGGAGGACCGGATGCCCGCACAGGTGCCGTACGTCAGCTATCTCCGCCTGGGCGAGGACCCGCACCTGGTGGCCAACGCATGCACCTCCTGCGGAGCGCTCTTCTTTGACCGGCGTAACGCCTGCGCGAACTGCGGCGGCACCGATTTCAGCCAGCGGCGCCTGGCCAACGAGGGTGTCCTGCGTGCTTTCACGATCGTGCACCGTGCCACGCCCGGCGTCGTCGTGCCCTACGTTTCCGGCATCATCGACCTGGATGGCGGCGGCGTTGTGAAGTCAAACGTCGTGGGCATTGACCCGACGCCGGATCAGGTCGCGCTGGGCATGAAGCTGAAGCTGACGACGTTCGCCATCGGCACCGATTCGGAGGGAACGCAAGCCATCGGCTTCGGGTACGAGCCCGCCTGACGAGGATTTGGGCCCGATTGGCATGATCGTCCTGTGATATCAATGGGCCATGGCGCGCCCGGCTGACCCAGTTCTCGATAGCGCGGGCGCTGGTCTGCCCGAGCTGCTTTCCCTCGAGCGCATCGAGGACGACATGTTCCGCAGCGTCGTGGTGAGCCCGGATCAGGCCGGGCTGTTCGGCGGCCAGGTCGCCGCCCAGGCGCTGCGTGCCGCGGCGGAGACTGTCCCGGCGGGGCGCTATCCGCACTCGCTGCACGGCTATTTCCTGTCCCGGGGTAACGCGTCGCGCCGGGTGCTGCTGACTGTGTCGAGGGACCGCGACGGCGGTTCGTACTCCAACCGCCGTGTGATCGCCGTGCAGAACGGGGTCGTCATCTTCAACATGGCGGCGTCCTTTCATGTCGCCGAGGACGGCGCCGACTATCAGGCGCACGCGGCGCCACAGCTGCCCGCACCGGAGGACCTGCCCGACGACGTGCGCTGGCACCGGATGCACGGCGTGGAGATCCGGATCCCGCCGCAGCCGCAGCCGGGCCAGCAGTGGCCATCGCGGATGTGGGTCAGGTCTGCGCACAAGCTGGATTCGGAGACCCTGCATGCCTGTGCCCTGGCCTACGTCTCCGACATGTTCACCGGGCTGGCGGCAGTGCGCGCTGTCGCCGTCACCGGCCCGCTGACCAGCATTGACCACTCCGTCTGGTTCTACCGCAAGGTCGAGCTTGATGACTGGGTGCTGATGGACCTGCAGCCGGAGTCCACTTCCGGCGGCCGGGGCATGTACACCGGTCGGATCTTCAGCCGGGACGGGGCGCTATGCGCCGGGATCGCGCAAGAGACCTTGTTCCGGCCGGGCGCCGCCCGCATCGGGCCGCTGGCGACCTGACGTGAGCACGCTCCTGATGTACTGCGCCCACCGGGCCGGTGCTGCCGCGCCCGGATAGCCGGGCCCCGGTTGCAGGCCATCCGGGCACGGCGTTACGGCGTAAAGACGATGCCGACGGGCTGGCCGTTCTTAGGTCTGGCGGACAGCGCGGTGTACGGTCCCACGGCGTCCGTAGCAGTCTCGACCCGGACCACGCCGTTCATGGCGCCGATATAGAGAGCCGTTCCGTCGGGTGTGAGTCCGATGACCGCGGAGTTGTCAACGCCCTTGATCTTGATTGGCTCGAATGCATGCCTGGCGGCGAGGTCAACCGGGATTACCCCGCCGGGGCAGAGCACATAGATGGTCTTCCCGTTCGGGGACATGAGCATCGTGTAAGCGTCGCCCACCCTCGCCGGCAGGCTGATGGGCGGGAACGCCTTGTTGGTCGCAGTGTCAATCGGCGTCACCGCCAGGCTGCTTAGCACGTAAGCTGTCCTGCCGTCTGGCGAGACGATGACCTTCTCGGCGAAACCGGGTGCCTTGATCCTGATCGGCTTCAGAGCTGTGTTGGTGGCGGTGCTGATGGGGGTGACCACGTTGCTATAGGCCTTTCCCCCCTGCACGGCGTCAAGGACATATGCGGTCCTGCCATCTGGGCTGATCGCGACGCTGTCCAGGAACCCAAACCTTCCGCCGGAGAACTTGATCGGCTTGAGCGCGACGTTCGTGGCAACGCGGACCGGCGTCACGTACCTGGTCCGGGTACTACCAAGACCATCTTCGGAGTCAGCGACGTAGACGGTCTTGCTGTTCGGCGTGATCGCGATGCTGAGACTGCTGTGGCCCGGGATCTTGACCGGCCTGAGTGCAGAATTAGTCGCGATGTCGACGGGAACGACGCCGCCGGGCTGCCCGGCTACATACGCAGTCTTGCCGTTTGGCGTGATCGCGATGCCCCAAATCGAGCCTTGTTGGTGCACGTTGATCGGCGGTCCGGCGTGATTGGTCTGCGTGTCGATGGGCGTCGCCATTTCGTAGCGCTCGCCGCCGAGCACATAGACAGTCCTGCCGTTCGGCGTGGCAGCGATGACGGGCATCTGGAAGGAGGAAAGGCCGACCGGAGGTACGGCGATGGGCTTGCCGGCCTTGCCGGTGGCGGGGTTAACTGGCACCACAGTGCTCCCGGCCGTGATCACGTAGGCGGTCGGTTTCACCGGCCTGTGTCCGCCACTCGCCGGGCCGCCGATAGCGCCAGTGATTGCCGGCACTCCTCCAGCCAGGACGGCAACGGCGGCAGCGGACGTCGCGGCGCTGGTTACCCGGCGGCGGCGCCGCAGCCTGATGCCTGCCCGCAGGGCGTTGCGAGCGAGCGGCCCGATGGGGGGCTCGGTGGCCGTGGCGCGGTCGAGCATCGCGCGAAGCGTTGTTTCATCCATCTTTGCGGTCCCCTGTCTGTTGCAGATGCTCGGTCTTTCTGTTCGGCGAGCCTGGCTCGGCCGCGGCGTCGTCCAGCAGTTCGCGCAGCTTGGCCAGCGCGCGAGCGCTCTGGCTCTTGACGTTGCCGGTGGAGCAGCCCAATGTGGTTGCGACCTGCTCGACGCTCTGATCGGCCCAGTAGCGCAGCACGACTACGGCCCGGCTCTTGGGCGGGAGCGTTGCGAGCGCGCCGAGCACGGCCATGCGCAGCTCGGGTGAGTGCTGCTCGGCTGACCGCTCGGGCAGACGGTTTGTCAGCACCTCCGCCGGGCGCTTCCGGCGGCCCTCGGCTAGGTAGGTGTTGACCAGCGTCTTGGTTGCGTACGCGCGCACGGCGTCCTGCCTGGTGATGCGTCGCCAGGCGACGAAGACCTTGGCCAGGGTCGTCTGGGCGAGGTCCTCCGCGGTGTGCCAGTCCCCGCAGAGCAGGAACGCGGTCCGCCGCAGCCGGGCGGCATCAGCCTCAGCGAAGGCGATGAACTCATCCTCCGCGGATGTCACGGCTCACGGCTCCTCCGTTCCGGCCGCCCGCCCCCGGCCCGCGCGCTCCGCCCAGATAGATGCAGCGGGCAGGTGGCGGGTTGCATTATGAGCCGTCTTTAGCTGTGCTTGCCACTGTCGGACGACCGACCAGGCGTCCTTGCACACAGAACGGAGTGCCGACGTGACGCAAGGTGCTGACGAGCTTGTCCTGCGGTCTGAGCCGCGGCCGGGCGTGGTGCAGCTGACGCTGTCGCGGCCGGACAAGCTCAATGCCTTGACCGAGCAGCTGGTCAGCGAACTGCACCGGCAGCTACGCGAGCTCAGCACGGACCTGGCCTGCCGGGTGGTCATCCTGACCGGGGCGGGCCGTGGCTTCTGCGCCGGCCTCGACCTGACCGGTTTCGGCACGATCAAGGGAACGGAGTCCCTCGGACCCACCCAGCGCAGTTGGTTCGTGCAGCGTTCCATCGCCGGCCTGGTCCAGGAAATCCGGCGGATGCCACAGCCAGTGATCGCGGCCGTCAACGGACCCGCGGCAGGCGGCGGCCTGGCGCTGGTGTGCGCCAGCGATATCCGGATCGCGTCAGCTAGCGCGGTCTTCTCCACCTCGTTCATCCGGATCGGCGTGACCGGCTGTGACATCGGCACCTCCTGGATGCTGCCGAGGCTCGTTGGCGCTGCCAGGGCGCACGAGCTGATGCTGACCAGCCGCCGGTTCGACGCCGAGGAGGCGCTGCGGATCGGGCTGGTCACCGACGTGGTCGAGCCAGAGCTGCTGGCCGGCCGGGTCGACGCGATGGCCGTGTCGCTGCTAGGTGCGCCGCCGCTGTCGCTCTCACTGACCAAGCAGGGCATGTGGCTGGCGCTGGAGATCCCGTCGTTCGACGCCATGGTCGAGGTGGAGAACCGCCAGCAGGTGCTGACCAGCGCAACCGCGGATGCCACCGAGGCGAGGGAGTCTTACCGCGGGCGGCGGGAGCCGGAGTACCGCAACCGCTGACTCTGGCGGGCCCGCCCGGCGCGAAGTTAGGCTGCTGGCATGGCTGACTCGCTGTGGATCATCGGCGTAGCGATGACGAAGTTCATGCGCTACAAGGACAAGGACCTGATCGACCTGGGCAGCAAGGCCGCCATGGCGGCCTTGGCGGACGCCGGGCTGACGATCTTCGATGCGGACATCCTGGCGGCCGGCTGCCTGTACGACACCAACGGCATCGGCCAGCGGATCCAGAAGCAGATCGGCCAGACCGGCATACCGGTCTACAACGTCACGAACGCTTGCGCGACCGGCGCGACGGCCTTCCGGGTGGCTGCCATGGCCATCAAGGCGGGCGAGGCCAGTATCGGGCTCGCCGTCGGGCTCGAGCAGATGGGCAAGCTGGGACTGCTCGGCGCTCAGCCGGGCAAGAAGGATAAGCCCTATGAGCCGACCGGGCGGTACGGCGCTGTCGGACCGGTGGAGGGGATCCTCGGCACCAGCCTGATGCCCGGCACGTTCGCGCAGTCCGGCATGGAGTACGCCTACCAGCACGAGGGCGTCGGTTTCGAGCAGTTTGCCAAGGTGGCCGAGAAGAACCACGCGCACTCGACGCTCAACCCGCTGGCGCAGTACCAGAAGGCGTACTCGCTGGACGAGGTCATGAACGCGGAGATGATCGCCTATCCGAACACGCTGCTGATGTGCTGCCCGACCGGCGACGGCGCGGCCGCGGCAGTACTGTGCAGCGGGGAACGCCTGGCGAGCATGCCAGCCGCGGTGCGCCGGCGCGCGGTGAAGGTGTCAGCCTCGGTACTGACCAGCGATCCCTACGTCGATGGCGGCTCTGTCCAGTTCGACGTCAACACGCTGACCCGGCAGGCGGCGGACAAGGCCTACGAGCTCGCCGGGGTCGCACCTGCGGACCTGGATCTTGTCGAGCTGCATGACTGCTTCGCCACTGCGGAGCTGCGGCACTATGACAACCTGCGGCTGTGCCCTGAGGGCGGCGCGGGCGAATGGATCGACAAGCGCGGTCCCTGGCGCGACGGACAGATCCCTGTCAACGTATCCGGCGGGCTGCTATCGAAGGGTCACCCGCTGGGCGCGACCGGCATCGCGAACATCTACGAGGTTTCCACGCACCTGCGTGGCGAAGCAGGCGACCGGCAGATCGAGGGTGCGAAGGTCGGCCTCACTCACGTCATCGGGCTGGGCAGCGCGTGTGCTGTGCACATCCTGGAGAAGTCGGCCGCATGAGCCAGCCGCGGCTGACCGAGCTGCCAGGCTCGGTGCCCGTCACCGCGGGTGCCTTCGATCTGGCCGGACTGGGTTATAGCGAGCAGGAGTTCCGGCTCGACGGCACGGCGCAGGCGTACCAGCTCACCGGTGAGCGCGCGCCGGATGGCCGGTGGCCGGTGCAGGCAATAGACCGTGCTCCGTTCACGACCAGGGTGCTGCTGCGCCGCCCGGCCGACCCGGCCCGGTTCAGCGGAACGGTCGCCGTCGAGTGGCTGAACGTGTCGGGCGGCCTCGACGCCGCGCCGGACTGGATGCTGGCGCACACCGACGTGCTCAGGCAGGGCCACGCCTGGGCGGGCGTGTCTGCGCAGCGCGCCGGGATCGAGGGCGGCGGCATGGTCGACGGCCTGCACCTGAAGGTCTCGCACCCGCAGCGCTACGCCGAGCTGTCCCATCCGGGTGATCAGTGGGCATTCGACATCTTCAGCCAGGCGGGCCACGTCATCCGCGCCGAGGCCGGGCTGCCCGGCGAAGGGCGGGATGGCCGACCCCTGCGGCTGCTGGCCAGCGGGCACTCCCAGTCGGGATCCTTCCTCGTTACCTACGTCAACGCGATCGACTGGCACGCGGCTGCCTACGACGGATTCCTCGTGCACGGCAGGCCGGGCGTGGCCGCCGCGCTGGATACCGGGTTCAACCCGGCACGGCTCGGCGGCGTTGGCGAGCGGATACGCGGTGATCTTCGGGTTCCGGTCATCGTGCTGCAGACCGAGACCGACGTCGCCCTGCTCGGCAGCGGACGAGCCGGTCAGCCCGACGGCGAGTTGCTGCGCAACTGGGAGCTGGCCGGGGCCGCCCACGCGGACACGTACCTGCTATTCGCCAGCGGCCTGGACGACGGCCACCTCCCGGCGCAGGAATTGGCCAAGCTGCTCAAGCCGACAACCGACATCCTGATGGGCAGCACGGAGTCCCCGGTCAACAGCGGGCCTCAGCATCACTACGTGGAGTGCGCGGCGGTCGAGCAGCTCGACGCCTGGGTGCGCGGCGAATCCAAGCCGCCGACGGCGCCGCGGCTCAACCCGAGCGCCGATGGCCGCGACTTCGTCCGGGATGAGCTGGGCATCGCCACTGGCGGCATCCGGACGCCGTGGACCGACGTGCCGACATCGGTGCTGTCGGGGACGGGCCAGCGCGGCGAACTGTTCGCGTTCCTGTTCGGCACGACGGGGCAGCTCAGCCGGGCCGATCTCGGCCGCCTCTATCCCGGTGGCCAGGAAGATTACCTGGCGAGGTTCGCGACCTCGCTGCGGGCGGCGATCTCGGCCGGGTTCCTGCTGGCCGAGGACCGGGCGGAGATCATGGCACTGGCCGCGGCGGCCTGGCTCAGCTGAAGACGAAGTCCTCGAGCAGCCGCGTTAGCGCCAGCGGCTGGTCACTTTGCACCGCATGGCCGGAGTCCGGCACCGTCTCCGCCCGCATGCTGGGCTGCAATTGCCGGAAGCGGTCAAGGTCGGCATCGGCCACGAACTTCGAGTCACCACCGCGGACGAGCATGACCGGCGCGGTGATCGCGGCGGCGTCTGCCCACAGCGGCGTGAAGTCCGCGAGCCCTGCGGGCCGGTTGAACAGGTCGTATCGCCACGTCCAGCGGCCGTCGGGCAGCTGCACGGAATTGTGGCGCACGCCGCGCTCGACCGCGGACCGGGGCCGCCGCGGGCTGGCGGCGACCGCCGCGTCCGCCATCTCCGCAAATGAGTCGTACACCGGCGGCCCGGCGATCAGCCCCACAGCGCCCTGGTCGGCCCGGCTGAGCTGGCGGACCGGGTCCTGGACCTGCGGGGTGACATCCACGATCACCAGTCTCCGGACCAGGTCCGGCCTGGCAGCAGCCAGCCGGATCGCGGTGACCCCGCCAAGTGACATGCCCACGACCGCTGCGGCCTGCGCGGCCTGCTGTTCAAGCACGGCTGCGACAGCCTCGGCGTTGCGCCAGGGCCCGTAGTCACGGTCGGCGCGGCGGGCCGAATGGCCGTGACCGGGAAGATCGATCGCGATCAGCGCACGACCTAGCGCCAGCGCGACTGTGTCCCACGTGTGCGCGTTCTGGCCGCCGCCGTGCAGCAGCACCAGCTCAGGCGCGGTGCCGCCCCAGAAGATCGCGCTGACCTCCTGGCCACCGCCGACGGTGAAGGAACGGCGGCCGACGATCGGCGGTTCGCAGAAAGGCAGCCCGGCTTCGGCCGCGTTGTCGCCGAGCATGCCGAACTCGTCGTACTCAGCCGCGGTATTCACTGGCCTGTACCTCCTAGTCCAGCCACCCGGCCACGGTCTCGATGTCCGCGGCGCCGTTCGGGCCGACCGGCTGCACGTTCAGGATGGTGACGCCGGCCGCGCGATAGGCCGCTATCCGGTCGCGCACGAAACCTTCCGGGCCGATCAGGGACATGCCGGCCACCAGCTCGGCGGGGACCAGCGCGGCCGCGCCTGGCTTGTCCCCGCCGAGGTAAGCGTCCTGTATCTGCTCTGCCGCCTGCTCGAAGCCATATCGCTTCAGCACGTCGTTGTAGAAGTTCTGGCCGCGAGCGCCCATGCCGCCGAAGTACAGCGCCAGGTTCGGGCAGGCCAGGTCGCGCAGGCGGGCCACGTCCTCGCCGATCGCCAGCGGGCCGCCGGCCACGATCTCCAGCGGCGGCAGGCCTGCCGGGCGCTTGGCCTGGCCCGCCGCAAGCGCGGCGCCCCAGACATCGGCTGCGCGGTCGGGCCAGAAATGCAACGGCAGCCAGCCTTCGGCGATGGCAGCAGTCATCTCCACGTTCCGGGGGCCGAGGGAGGCAACGTAGATCGGTATTCGGCTTCGCACCGGATGGTCGATGAGCTTCAGCGGCTTGCCCAGGCCGGTGCCCCGGCCTTCGGCTAGCGGGATCTGGTAGTGAGCCCCGTCGTACTCAAGCCGCTCGCGCCGCCAGACCGCCCGGCAGATGTCGATGATCTCGGCCGTCCGGCCTAGCGGGGCGTCATAGGGAATGCCATGAAAGCCCTCGATCACCTGGGGGCCGGACGCGCCGAGGCCGAGGATGAAACGACCGCCCGACAGCTTGTCCAGGCCGACCGCGGTCATGGCGAGTAGCGACGGGCTCCTGGTGTACAGCGGCAGTATCGCGGACCCGATCTGTGCCCGCCTGCTGACGGCTGCGAGGAAGCCCAAAGTGGATACCGCGTCGGCCGTGTACGCCTCGCCGGCCCACAAGTAGCTGACGCCGACCTCTTCCAGCCGCTTGACATGCTGCGCGAATACCTCCGGATTGTCGCGCATGCCAACCACCGCGCCGAGTTTCATTGCTACATCCTCACATGACGCCGGGGAATCCTGGCCCGCCGTCTTCGGTTGGCGCGTGCATGACGACAGTGGGCTTCATCGGCAGCGGACACATCGGCAGCACGGTCGCACGGCTCAGCGTGGCTGCCGGGCATCAGGTAGTGCTCAGCAACTCACGTGGCCCGGCGACCCTCGCGGGACTGGTGACCGAGCTTGGGCAGCTCGCCGCGGCCGGCACGAGCGAGGAGGCAGCCGTAGCAGGCGACCTCGTCGTCGTTACCATCCCGCTGAAGGCCTTCGAGACCTTGCCGCCGGAGCCGTTGGCCGGCAAGGTCGTCATCGACACGTGCAACTACTATCCGCAGCGGGATGGACAGATCGCCGAGCTCGACAGCAAGTCGGCGACCAGCAGCGAGCTGATCCAGCGGCACCTGCGGGCCAGCCGCGCGGTGAAGGCGTTCAACAACATCTACTTCAGGCACCTGCGCTCGCTGGCCCGGCCAGCGGGCGCGGCCGACCGCAGCTACCTGCCCATCGCCGGCGACGATGCTGCCGCCAAGTCAGCGGTGACGCAGTACCTGGACACCATCGGTTACGGCGCGGTAGACGCGGGCTCGCTCGCCGACAGCTGGCGGCAGGAGCCAGGATCTCCGGCTTACGGTGCGCCCTACGGGCCCTTCAGCAACGAGACCGGGTCGCCGGCCAGTGAGAGTGATATCCGGCAGGCGCTGGCGCAAGCCACTCGCTAGCTACGATGGGCTCGTGGACGAGGCCGTGCGGCAGTACATGGACAGCATTCCCGTGCAGCACCGGCCGTTGTTCGACCGGCTGCAGGGGCTGATCTTGGCTGCGCACCCGGACGCGGCACTGGTGCTGTCCTACAAGATCCCGACGTACCGGGTCGGTCGCCGGCGTCTCCACCTGGCGGCGTGGCAGCATGGCATCTCGATTTACGGCTGGCAAACCGACCGCGACGCCGGGTTCACCGCCCGCCATCCTGAGCTCACCTCGGGCAAGGCAACCATCCGGCTGCGGCCGCAGGACGCGGCCGAGATCAGCGACCAGGAATTCACCGACCTGATCAGCGCCGCGCTTGGGCCGTGAGGCGGCGCCCTAGCGCGATCTGCGTGCTCGGCCAGCCGCGCCCAAGGGCCTCGACTGTGGTGAGATGGATTCATGCCTGCCGACTACGGCGGGATCGTGCGCTCGGCCGAGTGCCGCCGGGTTCGCGAGTTCGCCGAGGGCGTCCGTGACTCCGCCGCCGTACTTGCCTTGCAGGGCGAGGCCGGTGCCGGCAAGTCGACGTTGTGGCGAGCTGGCGCCGATGCCGCAGTGGCTGCCGGCCACCGGCTCCTCCGCAGCGAACCGTCGGCTAGTGAATCAGACATGTCCTTCGCCGGTTTGTCCGATCTGCTGACTGAGGTCCTGCCCATGGTCGCGGCGGACATCCCCGCGCCCCAGCTTGAGGCACTCGAAGTCGCGCTGTTGCTTCGGGGCGCTGGAAGTCAGCCGCCGACCGCCAATGCCGTCGGACTCGCCGTTCTGGCCTGCCTGCGTGCGTGCGCTGCAGCGGGCCCGGTGGTCGTCGCCATTGACGATGTCCAGTGGCTCGACGAGGCCAGCGTGGACGCACTAGCGTTCGCGCTCCGGCGGTTGGGCGCCGGACCGATGTCACTGCTCATCGCCGCCAGGACCGAGGCGTCGGCTGACCTGCTCACGGCCGGCGCGGCGCCCTTGTCGGTCCGCTGGCGCAACCTGATTGACGCACTGCCCGCCGCCGAAGAAATCGCGCTGGCTCCCCTCGACATGTGGCAGATCCAGAACCTCTTGCCTGCAGGCATCACGGCTGAGCAAGCCCGGCTGATCGCCAGGCAATCCCGAGGCAATCCGTTCTGGGCCCAGGAGATCCTGGCCAGCCTGGACTCAGGCGATACGACCGTGCCGCCGCTAGCCCGGAGCCTGACCGAGCGGCTGTCGAGGTCACTGAGCCCGCCTGCGGCAGCCGCGCTCGCCGTTGTCGCCGCGGCAGGCCGGATCGGACTGGCAGAGGCACTGGAGGTACTCGACGACCTGGACGATCCCGCCGCGGCCGTGGACGATGCTGTCCTGGCCGGCGTGCTGGTCGAGACCGGCAGCCGTATCGCGGTCGCCCATCCCCTGATCAGCGCGGCGGCGGTCGAGTCCATGCCGCCTGGCCAGCGGTCGCGGCTCTACGGTCGGCTGGCCGCGATCGTCTCGGCTGACCCGGAACGATACGCGCACTTCGCGGTCCTAGCGGCTCGCCCCGGGTCAAATTCGGCGGTCGCCGAAGCACTTGACGCGGCGGCAGCTGCTGCGCACGCCAGGGCGAGCAACGGTCCGGCTGCCCAGTTCGCGGTGCAAGCCGTCGAGTTCAGCGCCGACTTTGATCCCGCCACGCTGCAGCGCCGCCGGATCCGGGCGGCCGAGCTGCTCTTCCTGGCCGGCCACGTCGAAGGGTCGCTAGCGCAGCTTGAGACGCTCGACATCCACCAGCTCGCGACACAGGACCTTGAGCGGGCGTTGCCGCTCCTGCTGGACACGACTGAGCTGATCCGTGGTGCTGTCACGGCGATCACCCTGGTCGGCCAAGCACTCCAGGCTGCTGGCACCGACCCGAGGCGCCGGGCACTGATACTCGCGCTGGCATCTGACGTGGTGTACGGCATCCCTGGGGAGCGCCGCGCCGCTGCTGTCGAGGCCATCAGCTGCGGCGAGGCCGCTGGCAAAGACGCGGCGCCGGCAGTGCACCGGGCACTGCTCAACCTCATGGTGGCCAAGGTGTCCGCTGGTGAGGGCCTCGACGGCGAACTGATCGACCGCGCCGAGCGGCTGGAGGCTGATGCGCCCGTCGCCCGGCTGTACGACAGAGCGGATGTGTGCCGCGGACTGTGGTCAAGGTACGTCGAAGATCTGACCACCGCGCGCACGGCCATGCGCCGGTCCATCGACATGGCAAGGGCAGCCGGCGAGGACTATGCGCTGGTCACGTTCTTGTCCTACCTTGCTGCGACCGAGGAACTGGCCGGAGACTACCCGACGGCGGCGGCGGTACTCGCAGATGCCGAGCGGGTTGCCGCCTGGCACGACTGGCCACCATCCCCGTGGCACCTGGAGCCGCTGTGTGAGCTGCGGATTGCCATGGGTCAGCTAGACGAAGCACGCCGCATCGCCGACGAGCAGCTGCCGGACGACCAAAGCTCTCCGGTCCCCGCTCGCTTCGTCGGAGCCGGTGTGCGCGGCAAGGTAGCCGCCTGGCTTGGTGACTCGGCCGTGGCGGCGGGTCACTTCGAACTGGCCGCGCGGTGCGCAGATGAATGTGAGTGGGCCGATCCCGGCGTCCGGGACCTGATTGATGCAATGCTTGCTGAGGCATATCTGGCACTGGGGCGGCCCGAGAAGGCGAGGTCAATTGCAGCGATGCTGCGCTCTACCGGCACCCGGCTCGGCCGTCCGGCTCTAATTGGCGGCGCAGACAGGATCGACGCGCTGGCGGCGGCCCAGGCAGGAAACCTGAACGAGGCGGCGGAGCTCGCCCGCGCCGCCGTCGCAGCACACGGGGAGTCGCCGCTGCGCCTGGAACTGGCGCGCAGCCTGCTCGCGCTCGGCCGGATTGAGCGGCGGAGAAAGGCACGTACCGACTCACGCAACGCGCTACAGCGTGCGCGTGAGATCGCATCCGCTGCCAACCATCGCCCCTTGCTGGCGGAGATCGAGCGGGAGTTGCCGAGGGTGACCGGTACGCGCTCGCGGGCTGAGCTTACGGCCACTGAGCAGCGCGTAGCTGAGCTGATCGGCAGCGGTGCAACCAACCGCGATGCCGCCGCGGCGCTGTTTGTCAGCGTTCGGACCGTTGAGACGCACGTCGCCTCGATCTATCGCAAGCTCGGCGTACGTACTCGAGCCGAGCTGACTCGGCACCTTCTGGGCACAGCTACCAAATAACGGACAGGCGGCTCCGTGAGACTACGTATACCGGGGCCATAGCCGCCTTGACCGGCCGGCTGATATCCGTATTCGCAGCGGATTCCGCGCGCGCCGCTCGTCCGTAGCGTCGGGTGCATGAAGACAGCAGTAGCCCCAGCTGCGACCATCCTCACCTCCGACCAGGTCGGCTGGGATGACGAGCGCAGGGCCTGGAACCTGGCCGTTGACCAGCGGCCCGCCGCGATCGCGCGGCCCGGCTCGGCAGCGGAGGTGATCGCTGCGGTCGAGTTCGCGCGCCGCCACGGCTTGCGCATCGCCGCACAGGGCACCGGGCACAATGCTGCCCCGCTGGGGTCGCTGGCCGACACGCTCCTGGTCAAGACCACCGCGATGCAGCAGGTCAGCATCGACCCGGGGACCAGGACGGGCCTTGTTGCCGCAGGGGCGCTGTGGCAGCCGGTCGCCGACGCAGCCGGCGCGTATGGGCTCGCGGCACTTGCGGGCTCCTCCCCCAACGTCGGCGTCGTCGGCTACACCGTTGGCGGCGGCATGGGCTGGCTGAGCCGGACCTACGGCTTGTCGGCCAACAACGTCGAGTCGATCGAGCTGGTCACCGCTGACGGCACGCTGGTGCACGCCGACGGTTGTCGCGAGCCCGATCTGTTCTGGGCGCTGCGCGGCGGCGGCGGCAGCTTCGGCATCGTCACCGGGCTTGAGATCCGGCTCTTCCCCGTTGCCAGCGTGTACGCGGGTCTGCTGTGGTGGCCGGCCGAGACTGCCGCCGAGGTCCTCCATTCCTGGCGGCAGCTGACCCAGACCGCCATACCCGATGAGCTCACCACCTGCGCGCGGCTCATGCGCTTCCCTCTTGCCGCGGACGTGCCAGCGCCATTGCGGGGCCGATCGTTCGTGGTCATCGACGTGATCCACCTCGGCCCCGCGGACGAGGCCGACGTACTGCTGCGGCCGCTGCGCGGGCTCGCCCCGGTTGCCGACACGATCCAGTTGATGCCTACGTCAGCCCTCGGGCACCTGCACATGGACCCCGAGCACCCGGTGCCGAGCGTCGGCGATGGGCTCACGCTCGGCGCATTGCCGCCGGAGGCGATCGATAAGGCGACCGGTGTCTTCAACGCTGCCGCAGGCTCCGCGCTGCTCGCAATCGAGTTGCGCCACGTCGGCGGCGAGATGCGCCGGGCGCGGCCACAGAACGGCGCCCTCGCGGCAGTCGACGCTGATTATGCGCTGTATGCCGTCGGCCCCGCACCCACCGCCGCGGCAGCATCGGCGGCCAGGTGTGGCGTGACGGCCGTGACGTCGGAGCTGGCCCGCTGGGCGGCTCCGCAGATGTACCTAAATCTCGCCGACACCAGCCGCGACCCGGCTTCCTTCTGGTCAGCCGCCGCCTATGACCGGCTCCGTTGCATCAAGGCGGCAGTGGACCCGCACAACCTGATCCGCTCCAATCACCCGATACCGCCAGCAGGCTCGTGACAGTACTCAGAAAGGCCATCACTCATGTGCACCGCAAGCACCAGCGAACAGTTCTCCGCGCCCGCCCCTGCCACCGAGACCGCAACCGGCGCCGGTTACGCCCAGCCATGAGAACCCAGACCCGGCTGGCCACAACCTTGCCGCACCCGGTACACCTGCAACCGCCGCCGCTGCGGACCGCTGACGGGCACGACCGCGAGGAGCGGCGGACAAGCTGGCTGGAGCTTTTCTTCGACCTGGTTTTTGCCGGCGCCGTCGGCCAGCTCGCTGGCGCACTGCAGCATAATCCTGGCCTGGGCACGCTCGCGCGCTTCTTCATGCTGTTCACACCGATCTGGTGGCTGTGGGTGCAGCTCACCTTTTACGCCGACCGGCACGAGTCGGAGGACGCCGCGCACCGGGCGGCGTTCCTGGCCGCGATCTTGCTGTGCGTCGGCCTGGCTGCCAGCGCGCCTAGGGCGCTGGCAGGCAGCACCACCGGCTTTGTCATCGCGTTCGTGTGCCTGCGCGGACTGCAGCTAGTGCTGTACGCCAGAGCGCGCCGTCACCTGCCTATGACCAGGGCGCTTTACGGGCGCTACCTGATGTTCTTCGGGGCCGGCGGCGGGCTATGGCTGGCCTCACTGGCTGCCGGCGGCCCGGTCCGCTTCGCGTTCTGGGCAGCGGCGCTGGCCACCGACGCTGCCGGGGCACTGACGATGCTCAGACCGGGCAAGCGGGTTCCGCTCAACACCTCGCACCTGGCCGACCGTTTCCAGCTCTTCGTGCTGATCGTGCTCGGCGAGTCAGTGGCGCGGCTGATCAGTGCGGCCACCTTGCGGCCGTGGAGCATTCAACTCGCGGTGGTGCTTGGCGCGGCGCTTATCACCCTGGCGGCGCTTTGGTGGAGCTGGCTGACCGCCGCGGACCGGGCGGCGCTAGGCGGCCCCAACTCCATCGCCGGGTTCACCGCCGTCAACTTGCCGATCGTCGCCGGAGCCGCCGCCGCGAGCGCAGGGTTGCACACCGCGATCCTGGCCGCGGACGGTGCGTCAACGATCGCGGTCGGCCCTAGGGCAGCTCTGTACGGCGGCGTCAGCCTGTACATGCTTGCCAGCGCCGTGCTTCCGTCCCGGAAACTGAACCGGCGGGGCCGCACGGTACGGCTCGCGACTTCAGCGGCAGCCATGGCTCTGGTGTTCATGGGCGCGATCGTCGTTCCGGTGTACCTGGTGCCCGCGCTCGCGGTGGTGCTTGCGATCGGCATTGCGGCCGAATCGCACCCGAACTTGCCGATGGCCCGCACCGGTCGCCGCCGCCAGCCAGTATCGCGGACGGGCCTCCGCTTGCCCCTAATCTCATCTGATGAGTAGCTATAGCTCTGAATAGCTACTAAGACACATTTATTGCGTCACTAACTCCGGATAGTAAGGAATAGGAAGGCACAATTGTCTGCCAGACAATATCGCATACCATTCTTGGCTGCGGC
>JBKQTJ010000241.1:0-6541 GCA_052143255.1 Streptosporangiaceae bacterium
GGCTCGACTCGCTGGCGCGTTGACGACGGCGCACCGAGATTATGCGGACAACAACACGAGCTCCGCCGCCCCTACCAGCGGAAACGCCACGGCAGGGCGCATAACCTAGCCGTCCGCCTAATGGCGATTATGGGGAATTCCCCATAAGCGCCACTCGTTCGCGGTCCGCACCCTGCTCGGCTGGTATCGGGCGCACGAGGACGTGCAGTCCAGGATTCCGTCGCTGTCGACCTACCTGGGTCACCGCGAGCCGTCATCCACCTACTGGTACCTGTCGGCCGCCCCGGAACTGCTGGCGCTGGCCGCCGCCCGGCAGGACACTGCGTGGCTGGCGGCGCGGTCATGACGCTGATCGCGCCCACGTTGCAGGCGTTCTTCACTGACCGGCTCATCCAGCAGCGCCAGGCCAGCCCGCAGACCATCGCGGCCTACCGCGACACCCTGCGGCTGCTGCTCACCTTCGTGCACCAGCGGACCGGGAAGATGCCCGCCCAGCTCGACTGGGACGACCTGGACGCCGTCACGATCTCGGAGTTCCTGAATCACCTCGAAACCGAGCGGCATAACAGCACCAGGACCCGTAACGTGCGCCTGACAGCGATCCGGTCGCTGTTCTCCTACGCCGCCTTGCGCCACCCCGAGCATGCGCTGCTCATCCAGCGCGTGCTGGCGATCCCGCCGAAACGGTTCGACAAGCGGATCGTGACGTTCCTGACCGCCGCCGAAGTCGATGCGCTGCTCGCCGCGCCCGATCTGGCCCGCTGGGAAGGCCGGCGAGACCGGGCCCTGATGCTGCTGGCTGTCCAGGCCGGCCTTCGGGTCTCCGAACTCACCAGCCTGAACTACAGCGACGTCACACTCGGAACAGGCGCCAGCGTCCACTGCGAAGGCAAAGGACGCAAGCAGCGCGCTGTCCCTCTGACCAGCCCAGTCGAGGCGATCTTGCGGCTGTGGCTCAGGGAACGAGCCGGCCACCCCGACGACCCGCTGTTCCCGACCCGCACCGGACGGCGGCTCAGCCGCGATGCCGTCGCACTGCGGGTCAGCACCCACGCCGCGGCTGCGGCACAGCGCTGCCCGTCGCTGCTAGGCAGGAAAATCCACCCGCACGTCCTGCGTCACAGCTGCGTTATCTGTACTGCCTCCGACCCTGTGAGGGACGCTGGTTCGGCGGCGTGACACGCCGGTGCCTGACGAATATCCGGTACTTGCTGTGGCACGTCAGTTACGTTCTGTCACGTGACTGAGTTGATCAGCGTGGCATTCCGTGCGGAACGGGCGGTGTCTCCCCTCGACGGATCTGAGCAGTGGGTCGTGCTGGACGCCGAGTTCGTCGTGCACCGGGAGGCCAGCGACTTTCTGCTGGCGCTGCACGGGGCGAGCCGTTCGCCTCACACGATCCGTGTCTATGCCGGGCGGCTGGCGAGCTTCCTGGGGTGGTGTGCGAGCCAGGGCGTCGAGTGGTGCTCGATCAGCCTGGCGAGCCTGGCTCGTTTCAAGCATTTCGTCGAGGCCACCCCTGGCCGGGGCGGGCGGCTGCGTTCGGGCGTGACGGTCAACGCCACGCTCACCGCGGTGTGCGAGTTCCTGCGGTTCTGTGCCAGGACCGGGGTGATCGATGAGGCCGTCGCCGGCCAGTTATCCGGGCCCCGCTGGCTGCGGTTCACCCCGCCCGGTTTCGATGCCGGGGAGTCCGGCCAGTTCCGGATGGTGCGGGCCCGGATGCTCAAGGCGAGGGCGGAGACGGCGTTCCCGGAGGCATTCACCCCCGAGCAGGCCGAACGGGTCACGGCGTGTTGCCGGCGGCCGCGGGAGCGTTTCATGGTGACGCTGCTGCGCGACAGTGGCCTGCGGATCGGGGAGGCCCTCGGACTGCGCAGGTCTGACCTGCACCTGCTTCCCGACTCGCGCTGGGTGGGATGCGCTGTGCTGGGTGCTCACGTTCATGTGCGGCACCGGGCCAACCCGAACGGGGCCCTGGCCAAGTCCCGGTTCCCGCGCACCGTCCCGGCCAGCGACGCGGTGCTGTCCAGCTATGCCGACTACCAGCACGAGCGGGCGGAGATCCTCGGTGCGGACGACTGCGACCTGGTGTTCGTCAACCTCTACCACCAGCCCCTCGGCGTGCCGATGACCTACCGCGCCGCCAAGCGGCTGTTTGAGCGGCTGGCCAGGGACTGTGGCTTCGCGGTGCGGCCCCACATGTTCCGGCACACGGCAGCCACCAGCTGGGTCCGGGCCGGAACCGATCTTGACGTGGTGCGGGCCTTACTCGGTCATGTATCCCTGGCATCGACGACCGTGTACTTGCACGCCCGTGACGAGGACAAGCGCCGGGCGGTTGAGGCCGTCGCGGCGGGCAGGCGATACCGGTGAGCCGCGCGGTGCGGGCGGCCGCGCCGGCTGAGGCCGGCGAGGAACGGCACGGTGAGCACGGGTGGCTGGAGTGGCTGCGGCCCCAGCTGGATCCGGCCTGGCGGGCGGGCGAGTGGGACGGCCAGACGCTGCTGTTCACCGGCGACCTGACCAGCGCGCGGACCGCGTCATGGGCGTGCCGCACCCCGGGCTGCCCGACAGCGACGCGCCGCCCGTCGGGCCGCTGTGATGGCTGCCGCCGCGCCCGGGTAGGCGCGGGCCTGTCCTGGGCGGAGTTCGACGCCGCGCCGCCGCCAAGGGTCACCCGGCCGCTGCAGCGCGGCCGCTGCGCGGTGCCTGGCTGCGGGGGCGATCTGCACTGCGCCGGCTTGTGCTTCCGCCACGAACGCGCCTGGGGCAAGGACAGGACTGAGCCGGTTGCGGCGTTCATCGCGCGGGCCCGTCCGCTGTCCCGGGCCGCCGAGTGCCAGGTGCCCGGCTGCGACCGGGAGAGCATCACCGGCCGCGGGCTGTGCCGCTTTCATGACCAGCGGCTCCTCCGACGGCAGCGCGTGATCGGGGCGATGCCTGACGGAGAGCTGGCGGCGTGGATCGCCGGCGAGCAGCCTCGCCTCGGGGTGCACCAGTTCTCCCTGGCCGGGCTGCCGGAACTGCTGCGCGTGGAGTTCCTCTACGCGCAGCAGCAGCGCGACCACAGCCCCCCGCCGCTGGATCCCACCGAGGTGCGGATCCTGCTCGCCCGCCTCCACGGAGCCGCCTCGCTGCGCGAGGCCGACCCGCAGGCCGTCTGCGAGTCCGGCGGCGTGCAGTACAACGCGGGGACTCGCGGCCTGTTCCGCGACCTGCGCCGCCACGTGGACCGGGCCCGGGCCCGGTATGCCGGCACCGACCCGTTCGCCGGTGACGTGTGGCAGGTGGCGCTGCTCGACCTGCCCGTCAACGCCTCCCGGCGCTGGCCGGGCACCCAGGGCGTGATCGACCTGCGGGTGATCGAACCGGGGTGGCTGCGCGAAATCGTCAAAGACTGGGCCAGCTCGACCCGCCCGTATCTGCAGCGGCTGCGCGAGACGGTGCGTGCCTGCCAGGCCGCCTCGCACGCCCTGACCACCGCCGGTCCCGCTGACCCGGCCGGCCTGGGCGCCGGGGACTTCACCCGCATCCTCGATGCGATCAGCGCGCAGCGGCGCACCGACGGGACCTTGTACTCCGCGTCGCACCGCAACCTGATGATCTACCAGTTCTGCCAGGTCATCGAGCACGGCCGGGCCAGCGGGCTGATGGCCACAGTGCCCGACCCGTTCCGCCCCGCGGCCCGGCGCCGCGTGCACGACGACCCCAGCGAGGACGAGCTGGGCAAGGCCCTGCCCGACACGGTGATCCGCCAGCTCGACGCTCGCCTGCACCTGCTCGGCCCGGCCGGGCGGGCCGGGACCATCTCCGCCGCCGACCTGAAGCTCATGCACCAGACGATCTACCAGATGCTGCGCGACACCGGGCGGCGCCCCGGCGAAATAGTCAGCCTGCGCACCGGCTGCGTCGAGGTCATCGGCGGTCAGCACAACCTGATCTACGACAACCACAAGGCCGGGCGGATGCGCCGCCGGCTGCCGATCACCTCCGGCACCGCCGAGATCATCGCATCCTGGCAGCAACACCGCGCCCAGCTGCGCGTGCCACCCGCGCTGGACCGGTGGCTGTTCCCCACCCCGCTGCTGCGCGCCCGCCAGTCCCGCGGGCACGTCACGCCGGCCTGCGTGGCGCGGGCGTTCAAGACCTGGGTCGAGCGGATCGGCGCCGTCGACTCCGAGCTGACCGGCCCGGACGGCACACCTGTCCCGTTCGGCCCGTCACTGATCACCCCGTATGCACTGCGCCATAGCTACGCCCAGCGGCACGCTGACGCCGGAGTCCCGGTGGACGTGCTCAAAGAACTGATGGACCACGTGTCAGTGACCACCACGATGGGCTACTACCAGGTCAGCCTCAAGCGCAAGCAGCAGGCCATCCGCTCGGTCGGCCCGCTGGCGACCGACGCCGCGGGCAACCCCGCGCCGTTTGCCAGCCCCACCGCTTACCAGCGGGCGTCGGTGGCGGTGCCGTTCGGCAACTGCACCGAGCCGTCCAACGTCAAAGCCGGCGGCGGTGCCTGCCCGATCCGCTTCCAGTGCGCAGGCTGCGGGTTCTACCGCCCCGACCCTTCCTACCTGCCCGCCCTCGAGCAGCACATCGCCAGCCTGCGCGTCGATTTCGAAACCGCCCGGGCGATGGATGCCGCCGGGTACGTGCTGGCCGGCCTGTCAGCCGAAATCGGCGCGTTCACCGCCGTGGCCGGCAAGATGCGCCGCGCGCTGGCCGAACTAGACCCGGCACGGCGCGCCGAGGTCGAGGAAGCCAGCCGGATCCTGCGCCGCGCCCGCGGGGCCCGGACGCTGCCGCTGACCGACGTCACCTCCCGCGGCACGCAGACGGCATGAGCACCCGCACCGAGGCCATGCTGGCCGCCCGCGCGAAAGACAGCCAAGGCAAGCGGGACCGGGCACTGGCTGCCGTGCAAGCCCTCGAAACTGCCGGGACCCCGGTCACCGCGACCGCCGTGGCTACCGTCGCCCGGGTGTCCACGTGGCTGGTCTACGCAGACGGCGTGCGCGAGCACGTCCAGGCCGCGCGCCGCCGCCAGGCGCAGCTCGATCCGGCTCCCGGCCCCGCACACGCTCGGGCTGGCGGTGAGCCGGTGACCCACGCCAGCTTGCGCACTGACCTCGCCGTCGCCCGCGAGCAGATCCGTCAGCTCCGCGCCGAACGCGACAAGCTCCGCGGCCGGCTCCGCCTCCAGCTCGGCGCCGAGATAGACGGACCAGAACGGGCCGAGCTGATCACGCGCATCGCCAGCCTGGAGGAGACCGCCCGCAGGCTTGCCACCGAGCGCGACGCCCGCGCCGCCGAGGCAAGCCACGCCCAGCAGCGCATCCGCGAGCTCGAAGACGAGCTCACCGCCGCCCGCGAAAGCCTGCGCCGGGCGATCCGGCAGGCAAACCGGTGACCCACCACCCGTGCCGCGGCTCCGTACCGGCTTCCCTCACGTCGCTCACGTCACTCAACAGCCCAAATGCTCTGTCACCAGGAAGTTTTCAAGATCAAGTACAGATAACGTTCGCCATGTCATTGCTGCAAGCCGGCGTCGACACCTCCGTGATCGCATTGTGGCTCGGCCACGCCGGCGTCCGGTCCACCGACGCGTACGTGCACGCCGACATCAGTATCAAGGAAAGAGCCCTGGCACTCACCACCCCCGCAAGCGCCAAACCCGGCCGTTACCGCCCCACCGACAAGATGCTCGCCTTCCTTGAGGGCCTGTAACTATGCCGATCACAGCAGCTAGCCGGCGCGCCCGAAGCCCGCCCTGATCAGGGCACCGGCCACGGGCCCGCCGCCCATGTCGGCATAGTCGCGGGGTCGGCATAGATCGACCACGACCAGGTCGGCGTGCAGGATGCGGCTGATGGCCTTGGTGACCGAGTCGTCGGCGCGGTGCCGGCGGATCAGCACGCCGAGCTGCTCGAGGGTGAACCAGGCGACGTGCTTGCCGGTTTTGACGGCGGCCTGGCCGAGGGCTTCGAGCAGGAACGTCTTGCCGGTGCCGGAGGGGCCGCAGACGACCAGGTTCTCGTGCCGGCCGATCCATTCCAGGGTGCGCAGCGCGGCCTGGGTCGGGGCCGGGATCGAGGACAGCGCATCGTCCCAGGCGTCGAATGTCTTGCCGGTGGGGAACCCGGCGCGGGCGCGGCGGGTGGCCAGCGCCGAGCGGTCCCGGCCGGTGACTTCCTCGGCCAGCAGCGCCCGGAGCACTTCGGCGGGGTCGGCCCGCTGATGCCGGCACCGACCGGGTTTTCGTGGTGCTCAAGGGACCGCGCCGCGGGCAGCCGCTGTCGACGCCCGCGACCAGGAACTCACCTGGACACAGATCGGCGAGCTCCTCAACACCACCGCCGCCACAGCGGCACGCCGCTACCGGAACAAGCCATGATCAACTTGACAAGGATCACCGGCATAATGCCGATGTGAGCGAGTTCCGGCATCGCATTCTTATGCAGAGGCCAGCATCTCCATTCGTGATCAGCAATGCCGTGAGAGGTACGTGGCTGGGCGCTGGTACCCCACCCTCGGG
>JBKQTJ010000242.1:0-3594 GCA_052143255.1 Streptosporangiaceae bacterium
GAAGTTCGGCCGGCCAGCGTCGTCCTCGGCCACCCACTCGCGGGCGAACTCGCCGGACTGGATGTCGGCCAGCAGCTTCTTCATTGCCGCCCGGGTCGGCTCGCCGATTACCCGCGGGCCCCGGGTCAGGTCGCCGTACTCGGCGGTGTCGCTGACCGAGTACCGCATCCAGCTCTCCCCGCCCTCATACATCAGGTCGACGATGAGCTTGAGCTCGTGCAGGCACTCGAAGTAAGCGACCTCCGGCTGGTAGCCGGCCTCGACCAGGGTCTCGAACCCGGCGTTCACCAGCGCGGTCACGCCGCCGCACAGCACCGCCTGCTCGCCGAACAGGTCGCTCTCGGTCTCCTCCTGGAACGTGGTGACCAGGGCTCCGGCCTTCGTTCCGCCGATCGCGGACGCGTATGAGCGGGCCAGGTCCCACGCCTTGCCGGTGGCGTCCTGGGCAACGGCGACCAGTACCGGCGTGCCGTGGCCCTCCTCGTACTGTCGCCGGACCAGGTGCCCAGGCGCCTTCGGAGCGACCATGGCCACGTCCACGGTGTCCGGCGGGGTGATGTAGCCGAAGTGGATGTTGAAGCCGTGCGCGAAGAACAGTGCGTCACCGGGCTGCAAGTTCGGCTCGATCGCCTCGGCGTACAGCTTGCGCTGCGTGGTGTCCGGCGTGAGCACCATGATCACATCCGCCCACGCCGAGGCCTGCGCTGGCGTGGTGACCGTCAGCCCGGCAGCCTCAGCGCGCTTGCGGGACCGCGAGCCCTCGGGCAGCCCGACGCGCACCTCGCAGCCCGAGTCCCGCAGGCTCAGCGCATGAGCGTGGCCCTGCGAGCCGTAACCGAGGACGGCGATCTTGCGGGCCTGGATCACGCTGAGATCTGCGTCGGAGTCGTAGTAGACGGTGGCCATGTCGGAAAGTCCTCTCGGTAAGGTTTTGAATGGGAACGGGTCGTCAGGCGGCTGACTGTGCCGCGTCGGGAACTGTCGTTCCGAGCATGGACGACAGGGCCGGAGCCTCGTCCGTGATCACGCCGGAGCCGCGGGCCAGCGCGATCCGGCCAGTCCGGACCAGTTCGCACGTACCGTAGCTGTCGAGCATGGTCAGCAGCGAGTCGAGCTTGGCAGGGCTGCTGACCGCCTCCAGCACCAGCGTCGTCGGGCTCATGTCGACCACGCTGGCGCCGAATACCGCGGCCACCTCCAGCAGCTGGCCGCGCAGCGCGGGGTCAGTCTGCACCTTGATCAGCGCGAGTTCGCGCTCGACCGCAGATCCGTCGGTCAGCTCGACGACCTTGAGTACCCGGACCAGCTTGTCGAGCTGGCTCTTGACCTGCTCGACCGGAGTAGAAGCGCCGTCGACCACGATGGTGATGCGGCTGACCCGCTCGTCGTGCGTTGGCCCGACGGCGAGCGAGGAGATATTGAAGGCCCGCCGCGAGAACAGCCCGGCGACGTGCGAGAGCACGCCCGGCTTGTTCTCCACCAGGACGGACAAGGTGTGCGTGCTCATCTAGCCCTTCACTTCCCACTGTGTTGTTTCAGCTGCCGCTGTGTTGCGGCGCGCTGCTCGTCTGCGGTGAACTCAGGTCCCAGCACGATGTCGTCGTTCGGCTTGCCGGCCGGGACCATCGGGAAGACGCCCTCCCGGTCATGCGTGCGGAAGTCGACCACAACCGGCACCTCGCTTGGCGCCAGGGCCTTGTCCAGCACCGCGTCCACCTCATCGGCCCGGTCGCAGCGCAGCCCGACGCAGCCGTAGGCCTCCGCCAGCTTCACGTAGTCGGGGATCGCGGTGCCGAGCTCGACCGAGGAGTAGCGCTCGTCGTAGAACAGCTCCTGCCACTGCCTGACCATGCCGAGGAAGCCGTTGTTGAAGATCAGCACCTTGATCGGGATCTTCTCGATCGCGCAGGTCGCCAGCTCCTGCGCGGTCATCTGGAAGCAGCCGTCGCCGTCGATCGCGACGACCAGCTCACCGGGCCGGCCGACCTGCGCGCCCATCGCTGCGGGCACGGCGAATCCCATCGTGCCTGCGCCGCCGGAGTTGATCCAGCTACGCGGCTTAGTAAAGGCGTAATGCTGCGAGGCGTGCATCTGGTGCTGGCCGACGCCGGCCACCACGATGGCCTCGCCGCCGGTCAGCGCCGACAGCCGCTCGGTCACGTACTGCGGCTTGAGCGGGCCGCCTGGCTCCTGGTTGTACCGAAGCGGGAACTGAAACTTCCAGCCATCCAGGGTGGCCAGCCAGGTGGCGGTGTCGGGACGGGTGCCGCGGGCCAGCTCTGCGGCCACCGCGTCGGCCAGGCGGCCCATCGTCAGCCTGAGGTCGCCGGTGATCGCGATGTCCGGCTTGCGGTTCTTGCCGATCTCGGCCGGGTCGATGTCGGCGTGCACGATCTGCGCGCGCGGCGCGAACGCGTCGAGCCTGCCGGTGACCCGGTCGTCGAACCTGGCCCCGAGCGCGAACACGAGGTCGGCCTCCTGCAGCGCCGCCACGGCCGGGTAGGTGCCGTGCATGCCCGGCATGCCGAGCGCAAGCGGGTGCGAGTCAGGGAACGCGCCCCGGGCCATCAGCGTCGTGGTGACCGGCGCCTGCGCAAGCTCAGCCAGCCGGAACAGCTCGGCGTGCGAGTCGGACTTGACCACCCCGCCGCCGATGTACAGGACCGGCCGGCGCGCCTGCAGCAGCATCCTTGCGGCCGCCTCGATCGCGGCCTGGTCCGGCGGGCCCGGCAGCCGGTAGCCAGGTAGCTCCATGGCCGGCGGCCACTGCCCGTCTGCCAGCCGCCAGGGAGCGCTGGCCTGCTGCACGTCCTTGGGCACGTCGATGAGAACGGGGCCCGGACGGCCGGTGGTCGCGATATGGAAGGCCTCGGCAACCGCGGCCGGGATCCGCTCCACCGAGGTAACCAGCTCGTTGTGCTTGGTAATCGGAAGCGTTATGCCCGTTATATCGGCTTCCTGGAACGCGTCGGTGCCGATGAGGCTGGTGCCGACCTGGCCGGTGATGGCCACCATCGGCACCGAGTCCATATAGGCATCCGACAGCGCGGTGACCAGGTTGGTGGCGCCCGGACCGCTGGTGGCCATGCACACGCCAGGCCGTCCGGTTGCCCACGCGTACCCCTCCGCCGCATGGCCGGCGCCCTGCTCGTGCCGCACCAGGACGTGCCGCAGCGATGAGGACAGAAGCGGGTCATATGTCGGCAGGATCGTGCCGCCGGGGAGCCCGAAGACTACCTCGACGCCCTGCAGTTCGAGGCTTCGGACCAGTGCCTGGGCTCCGGTGAGCTCTTGCACGACGGGCTCCTTCTTTCCGTGGTCTGCTGGGCCAACAAAAAACCTCCCTGCCGGCTGGCAAAGAGGTGGTAGCGCGAGCCCGTGCGGGCTTCGCGCTCCGTGATAATAAGTACGAGGTGTCTGCGGGGACTCACAGCTGCTTCCTGCCCGGATCTCGATCGCTGATAATTACTCCTTGTATACGATACCGCATTACCTGCATCCCGCTGCCGGTTGGCCCCAAGTCGCCGGGTTGACGGTAGGACACCGGGATCAGTCAGAATACGCCCGGCAGCAGCGCAGCGGTCCGGCTCCGGT
>JBKQTJ010000243.1:0-32403 GCA_052143255.1 Streptosporangiaceae bacterium
CCGCAGCACCGCCATCAACCTCGGCATTCCAGCCTTCGCCGACGCCGCCGGCCGCACAGTCACCAACCCGGCAAGCCTGCAGCCAGCCCTCCACATTCCATGATCATTTCTAAGTTCGGAGAAGACAGCGGGGACGCGCACATGCTGGCCGATGTGGTGCGTACCGATGCTCATCAGCTGCGCCCGGCGGCCGGGGACAGCGCGCAGGCCGAGGCGGTCAAGGTGCTGGCCCGCACGCACAAGACGCTGATCTGGGAGCGGACCGCGGTGGTGCAGCGGCTGCGGGCCCAGCTGCTGGAGTACTTCCCGGCCGCGGTGACCGCGTTCGAGGACCTGGACGCCCCGGACGCGCTGGAGCTGCTGGGCAAGGCACCGGACCCGGCCCGCGCGGCGAAGCTGACCCGCGCCCAGGTCTCGGCGGTGCTCAAGCACGCCGGCCGCTACAAGATCGCGGCCAGGACCGACGCGATCCTGGCCGCGCTGCGCGGCCCGCAGCTGGGCCAGCCGCCCGCGCTGACCGCCGCGTACGCGGCTACCGTCCGGTCCCTGATCGCGGTCATCGCCACCCTGAACGAGCAGGTCGCCGTCCTGCAGGGGCAGGTGGAGGCACATTTTGGCCGGCACCCGGACGCTGAGATCTACCTGTCCCAGCCCGGTCTGGGCGCGATCACCGGCGCCCGGGTGCTCGGCGAGTTCGGCGACGACCCGCACCGCTATGCCTGCGCCAAGGCCCGCAGGAATTACGCCGGCACCAGCCCGATCACCCGCGCCTCGGGCAGGAAGAAGATCGTCGCGGCCCGGTTCGTGCGCAACGACCGGCTCATCGACGCCCTGATGATCCAGGCCTTCGCCGCGCTCAGGGTCTCGCCCGGCGCCCGCACGTTCTACGACGTCCTGCGCGCCCGCGGGATCGAACACAACGACGCCCTGCGCCGGCTCGCCAGCCGGCTCGTCGGCATCCTGCACGGATGCCTGAAGACACGCACCTGCTACGACGAGGCCACCGCCTGGGGCCACCGGGAAAACACCGGCCAATCTCCCGTCGCAGCTTGACATCAAAACTCCTGGGATGTCTTGGGCCGAGCTGTCGGGACTCAGGACCCCAGACTTAGGGCCAAAGGCCCTGCCACAGAGGTTTGTTGGTCTTTTAGCGTCACCTGCAGCCGCGCGGCGCGACGAATGCCGCAGCAGGCCAGAGGAGGCGCGATGAGCCAGCCTAAGGCGGCGTCCCGCGGCAAGACCCTTGTGGTCAGCATGTTCGGTGACGGCTGGCGGGCATTAGTCCTGCGCTGGCTTACCCTCCCGATGGCCGCTGTCGGGGCGCTGCTTATCGGCGCGGTGATCATCCTAGTCATGGGTGCCAACCCGCTGACCGCATACCACGCGCTGTTCACCGGTGCATTCAGCGGCTCCTACGCGCTCGCCAGCACCGCGATCAAGGCGGTGCCCTTACTGCTTGTCGGCGTCGGCATCTGCATCGCGTTCCGTGCCAACGTGCTCAACATCGGCGGTGAGGGTCAGATTGTGATGGGCGCGCTGGCTGGCGCCGCTGCCGCTCTGGCGCTCCCGAATCTGCCCAGGATCGTGCTGATCCCGCTGGTGCTGCTGGCCGGCTGCGCGGGCGGTGCGGTATGGGGCGCGATCCCCGGCCTGTTCAAGGCCTACCGCAACGTCAACGAGGTGCTGAGCACGATCATGCTGAACCTGGTCGCCGTCCAGCTGATGAACTACCTGCTCGCGGGGCCGATGATCGACAAATCGGAGTCCTTCGCCGTTGTCGGCCGGATCCCGCAGACCAAGCTGCTGTCCCCGAACTCGTGGCTGCCGATCATCATCCCCGGCACCCAGCTGCACCTCGGCGTCGTCATAGCCGTGCTCGTCGCGGCGGCCGTGTACGTGCTGCTGCGGCGTACCGGTTTTGGGTTCAGGATCCGCGCCGTGGGCCTGTCCACCGACGCCTCCAACTACGCGGGGATGGCAGTCAAGCGGACCATGGCCCTGGCACTTACCCTGTCCGGCGCGATGTGCGGCCTGGCTGGCGCGATGCTCGTCTTCGGCAGCATCAGCCACCGCATGGTGACCGACGGCACGCTCACCGGATTCACCGGGAGTGACGGCTACTACGGCATCGTCGTGGCCCTCTTCGGCGGACTGAATCCGCTCTGGACCATCGTGTCCGCCTTCCTCTTCGGCGGCTTGCTGGTCGGCGGCGTCTCGATGGGGATCGCACTAAACGTGCCCTACTCCTCCGAACTCGTCACTACGATCGTCGGCCTCGTCGTCTGCTTCGTTGTCTCCCTGGACGCAGTCCGGCGGCGGTCGACACAGCAGGCCGCCGGACCGAGCAGCTTGCGCCAGCTGCTGACCATGCGCCGACCGCAGCCAGCAGCCGCCAGTTCCCGTGCCGGGCCACAGCCGGCCCCGGAGTCGACATCAGCTGATAAGGCGAAGGAGGCGCTGCCGTGAGCCATTTCTTCACCGTGGCGGTTTTCTCGGCGACGGTCGCGTCAGGCATCGCGCTGGGCTGCCCGCTGCTGCTTGCCGCGCTCGGGGAGACGGTCGGGCAGCGCAGTGGGGTGCTGAACCTCGGCGTCGACGGCATCATGCTGCTCGGGGCGTTCGGCGCCTACTTCACCGCGCTGCGCACCGGCAGCACCGGTCTAGGCGTGCTCGTCGCGCTCGCCATCGGCGCGGTCATGGGCTTGATCACGGCGTTCATCAACGTGACCATCCGCGCCGAGCAGGGCATCAGTGGCATCGGGATCTACATTGCCGCGCTTGGCCTGTCCGGCATGCTCTTCGAGCGGTACGTCGGTACCCCGCTGCCGATCACCAATACGCGTGGGCCGTTCTATGCACTCGATATCCCCCTGCTGGACCGGATCCCGTACCTGGGAACCATGTTCTTTAAGCAGAACATCCTGGTCTACCTGGCGATCCTGCTCATCCCAGCCCTCACCTTCGTGCTGCACCACACGACGTACGGAATGAACGTGCACGCGGTAGGCGAGAACCCAGCGGCTGCGGACAGCCTCGGCATCAGCGTTACCAGAGTTCGCTACTCGGCGGTCATCTTCGGCTGCACGATGGCCGGCTTGGCCGGCGCCTCCCTGCTGCTACTCGACGGCATCTTCCAGGAGAACCTTACGCAGGGCGCCGGGTTCATCGCGGTGGCGCTCGTGTATTTCGGCGGCTGGCGGCCTGCAGGAGTCGCCATCGGCGCGCTGCTGTACGGCCTGACCGGAGCGGTCATCCTCACCTGGAAGACGCTCGGCATCATCCCGCTGTCCCTTTCCGACCTTGCGGCCACGGCTCCGGCAGTGATCGTCGTGCTCGCGCTGCTGTTCCTGGTCGGGCGGTACCGCCAGCCTACGGCGCTCAGCAAGCCGTACCTGCGCGGGGTGTCATGACCTCGTCAGAAATCTATGGCTACTAAACAGGAGGAGGAGAGCGACGATGAAAGTGAAGATAGCGAGGTGGGTGCTACTTCCGGCAGCCGCGGCCCTGGCCGTGACCGCTTCTGGCTGTGGCAGCAGCAGCCCGACCAGCAGTAGCAGCAGCGGCACAAGCTCCGCACATGTGCTGAAGGTCGCGCTCATCACTCCCAGCGCCACCAATGACCTGGCCTTCAGCGAGGCCATGTACAGCGCGGTGGAGTCACTGAAGACGAAGTACGACTTGCAGATCTCGGTGCAGGACAACATGTTCGTGGTACCCGACGCCGCCAATGCGATTCAGCAATACGCAGCGAAGGGTTACAACCTGATCATCGCCAACGGGTCGCAGTACGGCAGCACCGTGCAGCAGCTGGCCCCGAAATACCCCAAGGTCTCCTTCGCCTGGGGCACGGCCGGGTCAACCTACAACCTGCCGAATGTGTACGCCTACCAGGCCTCGGCTAACGAAGGCGGCTACGTGCAGGGATACATGGCCGCGTTGCTGAGCAAGAGCAAGGTGATAGGCGTCATCGGGCCGATCGATGTGGGTGACGCACAGCTATATACCGACGGCTTCAAGGCGGGCGTCATTGCGGCCGACAAGAAGGCGACGGTGCACCTGTCGTTCACCGGCTCGTTCAGCGATGTGAGCCTCATGGCCAGCGCCGCCCATTCCTACGTTTCCGAGGGCGCTGACGTGCTGACCGGCAGTTCGCAGTCGGTAGTCGGCGCGATCGGGGTGGCCAAGTCAAGCAAGGTGGCCTGGTTCGGTACTCAGTGGGACCAGTCATCGCTGGCCCCGTCCAACGTGGTGTCCTGCCAGGTCTATAACTGGGCGCCGGTGCTTGAGCAGATCCTCACCGGAATCAAGGGCGGCAAGCTGGGCGGCGCTACCTATTCGATCGGCCTCGGCAACGGCGGGGAGAAGATCGTTTTTAACCCCAGCTACCCGCTGCCTGCCTCAGTGAAGGCAGCAGGCATGTCCGTGCTCAGCAAGATCGAGTCCGGCGCGCTCACGCCGCCGCAGTAACCGGCAACCCAGTAACGGATAGCAACGAGGAGGAGACGGCGTTGGCGAGCACTCCGGCCGCATCAGTCCCGCTCCTGGAAATGCGCGGGATCACCAAGCGCTTTCCCGGCGTGCTCGCCAATGACCGGGTCGACTTTGACGTCGTTGCGGGCGAGGTGCACACTCTGTTCGGCGAGAACGGGGCGGGCAAGAGCACGCTCATGCGGATCCTGTACGGCCTCTACCTGCCGGATGCCGGCGACATCATCTTGCGCGGGAAGCAGACGGCCATCCGCTCACCGGCGATGGCCATCGCCCAGGGCATCGGGATGATTCACCAGCACTTCATGCTGGTGCCGACGATGACCGTTGCGCAGAACGTGGCACTCGGCCTCAAGTCAGCTCGCAGGCCGCTGACTGACTTGGGCCGGGTCAGCGCCCGCATCCGCCAGCTGTCCGACACCTACGGGCTCGCGATTGACCCTAATGCGCTGGTCAGGCAGCTCTCGGTAGGCGAGCGCCAGCGCGTAGAGATCATCAAGACGCTCTACCGTGATGTCTCGCTGCTCGTACTCGACGAGCCCACCGCCGTGCTGACGCCGGGCGAGGTACGTGAGCTGTTCAGGGTGCTCAAGGAGATGCGCGGCTACGGCCTGGCCGTGGTCTTCATCTCACACAAGCTCAACGAGGTGCTTGAGCTCTCCGATCGGATCACCGTACTGCGTGGCGGGCGGAAGATCGCCACCGTGACTGCTGCAAGTACGTCACGGGATGAGCTGGCTACGATGATGGTCGGGCACGACGTCGCGCCCATCACGCTGCCGGACGGACGGCAAGGCGACGCCCGGCTGGCGGTGACAGATTTGCACGTGGCAGGCGATCGCGGCGCGGAGGCTGTCCGCGATCTGTCGCTCGGGGCGCGCGCCGGTGAGATTCTCGGCATCGCTGGTGTCTCCGGCAACGGGCAGCGGGAACTCGCCGAAGCTATCGCCGGGCTGCGGCCGGTGACCGGCGGCCGGATCGTGCTCGACGGGACCGACGTGACCGGCAAAAGGCCTGCTGTGGTCCGGCACGCGGGACTCGGTTACGTCCCCGAGGAGCGAATGAAGGACGGCCTGGTCGCGGACTTCACGGTCACCGAGAACCTGCTGCTCGTGGACAGCACAAGCCCGGCGTTCTTCCGCCGGGGCTTCCTGCGCCCGGAAGCCGTCCGGCAGCACTGCACCGAGCTGGTGCGCGACTTCAGCGTTAGGACCCCAAGCCTCGACACGCCGGCCCGCAACCTGTCTGGCGGCAACATCCAGAAGCTGATCATGGCACGTGAGCTGTCCCGGTCTCCCGGCGTGCTGCTGGTGGCGCAGCCGACCCGCGGCATCGACGTGGCGTCGGCGCAGTACATTCACGAGCGGCTGTTCCGGCAGCGCGCCGCCGGAACAGCCGTGGTGGTCATCTCCGAGGACCTGGACGAAGTGATGACGATCTGCGATCGGGTCCTGGTCATGTACGAGGGGCGGATCGTCGGCGAAGTGGACCCGCGCACAACCAGCCGCGAGGCAATCGGCCTGCTGATGGCCGGAACGGTGTCCGGCCGCAGTTAACTCAGCATCCCCGGCTGCCGCCAGGACTCCGGTCGGCGGCCGCGCCGACCCGCCGTGGCGTTGGCTAACGCCGCTGTCCGGGCTCGGCCCGGACAGCGGCGCTATCACCTGCCGTTATGCCTGCAGCTGGGTGGCGTCGCCCTCAGCGCGGACCGAACTCTCGCCGAAAAGCCCGTGCAGCGGACCGGCGAATAGCCAGTACAGGCCGGCGCCGATGCCGATTCCGATCAGCCAGCTGAAGTCCGAGCCGTTCGTCCGGCTGGAGATCGGGCCGACATAGGACGGGAACGCGGTGGGAGCGTCGATCCACATGAGCGCCGCCACCATTCCGACGCCCTGGGCGATCACCGCGGGCCAGTGGATGCCGCCACGGCGCCAGTACAGGCCGCCGCGACCAGCCGCCAGCGACTCCCGGTCGTACCGGCCGCGGCGAAGCACGTAGTCGACCATCAAGATGCCGAACCACGGCGCCAGCCACACCACGATGTACAGCAGGAAGCCGGAAAAGTCGCTGTAGAAGTTGCCCTTGAACAGCACGAACCCGGTCACGACCGCCACCACGACGGTGTCGATGATCACCGCGCCCCACCGCTTGATCGGCAGGCCGAGAGCCTGCAGCGTCACCCCGGAGGAGTACAGGTCGATCGTGTTGATGCAGAACAGCTGGACGATGGCGAAGATCAGGAACGGCACGACGAACCAGGCCGGGAAGGCCTGCGGCACGCCGAGCTGCGCGATTCCGACCGTCTTGGCGGTCACCGTGAAGGCGAAGACGCCGAGCAGTTCGAGCACGATCGACGGCACGCCAGCGCCGATGGTGGCAGCCCAGAATGTGCGGCTCTTCGGCGTGTCCTTGGGCAGGTACCTGGAGTAGTCATTGCCGTTCTCTGTCCAGCCAAGGCCGCCGACCGAAATGATCAGCACCAGCGCCGTGGTCCACACCGCCCACGACACGCCAGCCGCGTGGAAGGTGGACAGGTGCAGCCGCTGGAAGATGAATACGCCCAGCACGATGGTCAGCGCGATGAACACGTACGCCAGGTACCGCAGCACCTTCGAGATCGTCGCGTGCCCGAACAGCGGCATCAGCAGCTGGACGAGGGACGCCGCGATGATCAGTACGACCTTGGCAAAGGTATTGAGGTGGTTGCCATAGCGGGAGAACAGCAGGATCACCGTGGCCACGACGAAGAACACGCCCTCGGTCTCGAAGCCCACCTGAGTGACCCAGTTGAACAGGGCGACCGAGCGGTTCGCGTTTTTGCCGAATGGCGCCCGGCTCACCATGAACGCCGTCGTCCCGGTCAGCGGCCCCTGGATGCTGGCTGCTCCAAGCAGGGCGTAGAACAGGTTTCCGATCAGGATGCAGGCGATCGCCTGCGCTACAGTCAGGCCGAAGATCATGATGAGCGTGCCGTAGAAGAAGAACTCGACATTGAAGACCGCACCCGCCCACAGCCAGCCAAGGCCGCTGGGCCGTTGCTTCCGCTCGTCGTCGGGGATCAGGTCGATGCCCCGCTGCTCGATCTTGAATGCGGCATACTCGTGACCCGCAGGCACGGCCGCGGACATATCCTTCGAACTATCCCTGGCCATCTTGGCCTCCTTAACGCCTGAGTCGCGCGTGACTAGCGATCAGTGAAGCACCAGACGGGGCCACACTGAAGTGACATCCGGCTCCTCTGGCAAAGGACCTTTGGCCGGATGCGCATGTCGCCATTACCGTACTCACAGCCCGGGCCGCTGCAGGCCGGTGAACAGCACCGCCACCCGGTCCTCTGGCCCGACGACGCCGGAGGCGCGCAGGTCGAGCAGCCCGGCAAGGCTAGCGGTGCCAGTGGCGTCGACCGGGTAGCCGGCCTGCCTGCCGAGGCTGTGCGCTTCCGCGATCAAGTCCTCGGTCACGACGACTGGCGTTCCGTGACTGCAAAGCATGCCTTCGACTACCGCCCGCCAGTCGTACGTCTCGTCGTCGAGGATGCCGGTGGCCATGCTCTTCGGCTCGCTCTCCCATGGCCACATGTACGAGGACCGATGGCTGGCAGCAGCCGCCATCGCGGCCTGCACCTCGGTGGCTGCAGGCTCGGGCGGCAGCTTGGCGCGCACCCGCTGGTAGGCGCGCTCCAGCGGGTGCGCGCCCTCGGTCTGCACGGTGTGCACCGCAGGAAGCGACGACTGAACGCCGAGTGCACCCGCCTCCTCGAATGCCCGTATGCACGCGGTGGCCAGGGCTCCGCCGCCAACCTGGACTACCAGGTGGTCAAGCGTCAGGCCGGCTGCGCGCAGATCACTGACCATCTCGTAGCCGAGCGTCTGCCCGCCCTCGATGGCCAGCCCGTTCAGGTTGCCCTGGCAGCTGAACGCCAGCACTCCCGACGCCAGGTCCTGCAGCAGCCGGTGATAGGGCGGGTCGCCGGGCTGGCCGGGCTGCCGCGGGCAGGATGTTATGTCGGCTCCCAGCTCGGACAACTGAGCCACGATGCCAGGCTCGGCATCGACAGGGACGAAAACCCGCAGCGGCCAGTTGCCCGCCTTGGCCAGCACGGCGGCCGCCAGCGCGGCGTTGCCGCAGCTCGCGACCGCGAGCTGCGGGCGCGGCCCGGAGCCGGCCAGCCCCAGCCGGTCGGCCAGCTCGAGGTGCAGCAGCACGCCCATGAGGTGACGGCCCTTGTGCGAGCCGGCCACATTGCCGGTTTCGTCCTTGACCCACAAGCCGCCTGGCTCGCGGAAGCCGAGCTTGGCGCTGAGCATCTCGTTGCGCCGGAACGGGGTCGGCCCGAATCCATGTCCGGCCACCTGCGCGACCTGCCGGTCCAGCTCATAGACGAGGTCGCAGAAGGCCTCGTCCGTCATCCCGGCCGCGGTCGCGCGGTGATAACTGTTCAGCAGGCCCCGGTAACGCAGGAACGGGTTGGGCTCCTCGCCTGCCGCCGGCGGGAAGCGCACGCGTGCCACGTCTAGGATCCGCACCAGCACGTGGTCGACATCGTCCTGCCCGGCATTGCGGCAGCGGAACGGGTAGGGATCCGACGCCGCGGGCGCGGTACCGCAGCCCGCGCAGGCGATCGTGCTGTCTGGCGCGCTCATGGGCTTACGCCAGTCCGGCCGTTGAACTCGCTGATCATCTCGTCCCACGCCCGCAGCTTGGTTCGTAGCCCGGTCCAGAAAGACTGGTCCCAGCGCGCGGTGAACGAGTCAACGGGAACGCCCTGCTGCTCGACCCAGGTGTAGTAGCCGAGATCGAAGATCCGCCGACGGTCCGTCCGGGTCGTCTCCAGCAGGTTGTCCGTGCCGGCAGCCAGCATCCACCGGCCGCAGGCCTCGGCCGCGGCGAGCTCGTCGAAGCCGCCTGGAAAGTCACGAGCAGCGATCCGAGTCCGCTCGCTTTCGTACATGCTGGCACCGTCCGTCGCGACAGTGGCGATTACGTCGTCGGGTCCGAGATCCAGGTAGTTTGCGATCTTTGCACACGCCACGATGTTGCAGATACTCGACAGCCCGAACGATGGCAGCGCGGACAATGCCGACTCGCTCACGCCCCGCCTGCTACGCAGATAGTCCAGGCCGGCCGGATCGGCAAACAGCAGTGACAGGTGGTCAGTTGCCCGGTCAGACACCGCGGCCACGAAGTCGGTGTTGGCGACATTGTGGATGAGCGGGATGTGCTTGTCGCCGATGCCCTGGATGTTGTGCGCGCCGAAGCCGTTCCTTAGCATCGTGGGGCACTGCTCGGCCTCGACCGCAGCGATGGCCGCGCCATAGCTTTCCTTCAGGTAGTCACCGGCGCCCAGAGTGCCCGCCGACCCGGTAGCGGAGACGAACGCACGCAGCCGGAGAGCCGGATTGGCTTGCCACATTTGCTCGAAGATGGCGGCCAGTGCCCGGCCGGTGGTCAGGTAATGCACGAGGTGGTTGCCGAACTCGGCAAACTGATTGAAGATCACATTGCTCGGGTCCGCCGAGAGCTCGGCGCACTTGTCGTAGATCTCCTTCACATTGCTCTCAGTGCCCGATGTTCGGATGATGTCCGACGGGTCGGTGACCCACCCGTTGAGCCAGTCGAAGCGCTCCTGGCTCATGCCCGCAGGCAGTACAGCGACCCCGCGGCTGCCCATTAGCCGCGAGATCGCCACGCCGCCCCGGCAGTAGTTGCCGGTGGACGGCCAGATAGCACGATGCCTGGTCGGATCGAACTGCCCGGTGAGGATCCGGGGGGCGAGGCAACCGTAGGCCGCCAGCACTTTATGCGAGGCGATCATCGGGAACCGGGCCCCAAAGGCCACCACGATCTGAGCATTGACGCCGGTAAGTTCCCTGGGCAGCACCACGTGACCGGGAATGCCGACCTGGCTCGCGCGGTCCGGCCCGTTGTACCAGTGCGCGCGGAACAGGTTGAGCGGGTGCGCGTCGTCCGGCTTTACCCCGGCGAGCGCGCCGCGGACCGCATCGGGAATGCTGGCCGGCTCCGCAAGCTGGGCGAACGTCGGCAGCAAGATCCGCGCCTCGCGGAACCGGCCTACCGTCCGTTCGTAGATTTCGCGATCCACGATGTGCTCTTCAAGCCCTAGTGTCGGCACCTGTACACCTCTTCCTGTCAGGACTCGCAGTAGCCTGCCGCCACGAACCCGGCGGGCCGGCTATTTGACGCCTTCGTTCAGTTGCGCACGCGCTACCCGCGACACGCTGGGTCAGGACAGTGCAACCTCGAGCGGCGCCTTCTCGAACCTCACGGTGTCGATCAGGCCCAGATCTGTGATCTTCAACTCGGGAATCACCGAGAGCGCCAGGAACGACATGGCCATTAGCGGCGCGGGCAGCGTTACGCCGAGGTCGGCCGCAGCGGCCTTCTCAAGCCGCTCGGCCGCAGCCGCCACATCCTCGGCAGATTGGTCCGACACCAGCCCTCCGATCGGAAGGGGTAGCTCTGCGAGCACCTGTCCCGCGGAGACCGCGACCTGTCCCCCGCCGAGTTCTGCCAGCCGATTCGCAGCGGTTGCCATGTCGGCGTCGTCAACTCCGACCACGACGAGGTTATGCGCGTCGTGCGCGTGGGTGGACGCCAGCGCACCGCGCCGCAGGCCGAACCCGGTGACGAACCCGAGGCCGATGCGTCCGGTCCGATGGTGCCGTTCGATCACCGCCACCTTTGCCAGGTCCCTGGACGGGTCAGCGACCGCAGCACCACCCGAAACAGTGGCCCGGCGCACCAGGTTCCTGGTCACGATGGTGCCAGACTCCACCCCGATTACACGGACCTGGCCGGACGCCACGATCTCGAAGTCAGCGCCGGTAACAGTCGGTATGTGTACGCTGCCGCGCATCCAGTCCGGGACGTTGGCCTTTGGCATCGCGAGAGCGCGGCCGTTCTCGGCCACCAGCCGCCCGCGCTTCCAGACCCGCACCGGCGCGAACCGTTCCAGGTCCTCCACGGCGACGACGTCGGCCAGGTAGCCGGGCGCGACCGCGCCGTGCTCCCAGAGTCGGTGCCATCGCGCGGCATGGAGCGACGCCATCGTCACCGCGTCGGCGGCCGGGCAGCCGAGCGCCACGGCTTTGCGGATTACGCGATTCACGTGGCCCTGGCGCAACAGCAGATGCGGTTCTGAGTCGTCGGTGCACAGCATGCAGTTGGCCGGGCCGCGGGAGATTACCAGCGGTATTAGCGCCTCGACGTTGCGGGTGGCAGATCCTTCGCGGATCATGATCTGCATGCCCAGCCGCCGCTTCTCCAGGGCTTCTTCGTAGGTCGTGCACTCGTGGTCGCTCCCGACTCCGGCCGCCAGGTAAGCGTTCAGGTCCTTGCCGGTCAGCCTGGGGGCGTGACCGTCGATGTGCCGCCCGGCAGCCTTGACGACGCCGATCTTTGCGAGCACGGCAGGGTCGCCCCGGACGACTCCGGGAAAGTCCATCAGCTCGGCGAGGCCGAGCGCATTTGGCTCGCCGGCCAACAGCTCGGCGATGTCGCCAGCCCCGACCGTGCACGCGCTTGACTCGAACGGGCCAGCTGGCACGCAGGAGGAGACCATCGTGTAGTAGTCGAGCGGCATGTCGCTCGCCGAGGCGAGAAGCGCGCGAATGCCCGCAATACCGAAGACATTGGCGATCTCATGCGGATCGAGAATTACGGTGGTAGTTCCGGCCGGCAGCACGGCGCGAGCGAACTGATCCACCATGAGCTTGGTCGATTCGATGTGCATGTGGGCATCGATGAAGCCGGGCAGCAGGATCAGGCCAGTCGTGTCGATCTCCTCGCGGCCGTCGTAGCTGCCGAGCCCCGCCACGTACTCACCGGCCACGGCCACATCGGCCTTGAGCAGCTCGCCAGTGAAAACCGACAGTACCTGGCCGCCTCGCAGCACCAGGTCGGCCGGGCGATCACCCCTCGCGACCGCTATCCGGTGCGCCAGCGCTGACAGGCCACTATCCGGCAGCTGACCTTGCCCTGACAATGACTCAGACATCGTTGCTCCTCCTGCGCTTGGTCAGGTCGCTACAGTCCGGCGGCCTGGGGTCGCCGGACTCCACTTAACAGCTCCTTGCCGCCAGGTCAAGACCGCCTCAAGCACACCGCCGCCCACCGAGAGGGCCTTGTCCGATATCTGGCCCCAGTCGGTGTCAGCCCGCGGGTCCACGTCGCCCACCTTGAGCTCTGCCGGCACGACAGTGCCATCAGCGATCAGGCCTCGGACCACGCCCGCGAACGGAGACCTGACCTTGCGTCCTCCCACGGTGCCGAGCAGGGCGCCGGCCTCGACCACGTCGCCGATGCGCGCGCGCCAATGCACAGCGCCTTCCGCGGGTGCGCGCAATACGCGCTCTGCGCCGCGGCCGGCCACCTCCCCAGGCGTCCCGGTATCGGCCACGGCCGAGCCGGACCACAGCACCCGGCCTAGCCGCGGGCCGCGCATGGTTTCCACCACGGCGTCGCAGTCCCGGCCGGCGGTGTAGCCGGGGCCGAGCGCCACGACCAGCGGGGCATCGTCGATCGTCGTGTCGAGCGCGCACTTGGCCATGCGCGCGTCAACGATCACCTCTGCGGGAAGCGGCGGGAGCTTGGGTGAGACAAGCACCGGGATCATGCCCTGCTGGGCCAGGTCCACGGCCTCGGATAGGGTCGCGCGGACTCCTACCATGCCCTCGATATCGATCGACCCGTCGGTAATCGCGGTCGACAGCGCCACGGAGCGGCGCACGGTCAATGGGTGTGCCAGCTCGCAGACGATGACTCCGAACCCGCCGCGTGCCAGCCGCCAAGCCACCCCGGTGGCCAGGTCCCCGCCACCTCGCACTACCACCAGCGTATTGGCGCAGGCTGGCGGTGCCGCGTGCGCCGGTGAGCGGTGGGTGGTTTCTTTGTCACCGCGCCGCAGCGCGACGATCTCGGCCAGGATCGAAATCGCGATCTCGCGCGGTGTCTCTGCGTTTAGCTCAAGGCCGATCGGGGCGCGTACCCGGTCAAGGTCGCCCGCCGCCACGCCAGCGGCGAGCAGCTGCCTGCGCGTAGCCTGCCACCTCCGACTGCTGCCGATAATGCCGACCGAGCGCATTCGCGCTGCCAGCAGGCGGGGCAACACATCCAGGTCCACGCGCATGTTGCGCGTCACCACCACAGCGTGCGTCTGACCGGCCTGGACGGCAGCTATCGCGTCATCGACCGGGCCGGGGACTAGGACATCAGCGTCCGGTAGCAGGTCCTTCGTGACCATCTCGGCGCGGTCGTCGGTGGCCACCACGCGCAGCCCAAGCCAGTGGGCGAGTTCTGTCACTGCCCGACCGACATGCCCGCACCCAACGACCAGCACGGTCGAGTCTGCCGCGTGCGGCTCGATGTACACGGCCACCTCGCCCCCGCACACCCCCGGATCGCCCCTGCTCGGATCGAGTAGCTCGTAGCGCAGGAACCTGGGATGCCCATCTGTCAGCGCCTGCCGTGCCCCGGCCACCACCCTGGCTTCCATTTCCCCGCCGCCCACGCTGCCAGCGCACCGCCCGTCTGCCCAGACGAGCATCTTCGATCCGGCATGGCGCGGCACGGATTGCCGGGTTTCAACGATGGTCGCGAGCGCGACCGGCTCACCGGCGTCGATGGCGGCCAAGAACTCGCGGAGCAGCGCATCATCGCCGGGCGCAGCCATTAGCTCGCTCGCTCCCGCAGCGCGCGCCACACACGCTCGGGCGTCAGCGGAATGGCGTTGATGGCTGTCCCGGTAGCGTCCAGGACCGCATTGCGAACGGCAGGCGCCACGCCATCCATCGGGATCTCGCCTACAGCCTTCGCTCCGAACGGGCCAGTCGGTTCCACCGTCTCTACGAGGACGACCTGCATGGGCGGAGCATCGTCTGCCCGGTAGACCCAGTAGGGACCGAGCCTGTCGTTCACTGGCCGGCCGGCCGCGTCCAGTACCAGCTCCTCGGTGAGGGCGTAGCCGAGCGCCTGCAGCATGCCCCCTTCCACCTGGCCGCTGGCTGTGACCGGGTTGATAGCCACACCGCAGTCGACCGCCATGACCAGCCTGGTCACCGTGACCTGGCCAGTGGCCGTGTCCACCTCGACTTCGGCAACTTGGGCGGCGAATACGGATGGTGAATCGGGAGCCACGTGCGACGCCGTTCCCATGATCTGCTCCTGGTCCCGGGCGTGCAGGGCGTCGAGTGCCACGTCTGCTAGCGGCACCGAGCGCCCATCCGGCGCCCAGGCGCACCGCTCGTGAAGCGCAACCGCGTCCGGGTCGGCCAGCTCGAGCATCCGGGCGGCCCTGGCCGTGATCCGCCGGCGCACGGCCTCGGCCGCCTTCTTGACCGCCATACCCGAGATGTAAGTAGTACTTGACGCGTATGCCCCGACATCGAACGGCGTGACGTCGGTGTCGGCCGCGTAGACGACGATGTCGTCAACCGGCACGCCTAGCACCTCGGCGGCGATCTGAGCCAGCACGGTGTCGGCGCCTGTGCCCAAGTCCGTAGCGCCCACCAGCATGTTGAACGAACCATCGTCGTTCATCTTGATCGAGCACGCGCCCATGTCCATGCCTGGTATACCTGATCCCTGCATGCACAGGGCGAATCCGATGCCCCGCCGTACGTTCGGCCGGTCAGGCGGCTCGCGCCACGAGGGGTCGGCGCGGCGGTGCCAGCCGATGGCCTGCAGCGCCTGGGCCACGCACTCTTCTGTGCCACAGCTGGTAACCCGCGGCAGGTCCTCAGGTGCAATATCCTCGACGCCGCCCCGCTCGCCCAGCCGCGGCGCAATGTCAAGCGGGTCGCCAGAGCGTACCCAGTTCCGGCGGCGGAACTCAACCGGGTCCATGCCCAGCGCCCTGGCAATGTCATCCATGTGCGACTCAAGCGCGAAATGCGCCTGCGGCGCACCGTACCCGCGGAAGGCGCCTGCAACTGGGCCGTTGGTGTAGGCGACATCGCAGCAGAACCGCTTGGCCGGGCAGTTGTAGGACGACAGGCCGCGGGTGCCAGTGACGGACTGCACCGTGAAACCGTGCGTGCCATACGGGCCGGTATTCGCCACGACCCTCATGTCCTGCGCAAGTAGGGTGCCGTCAGAGCGCACTCCAGTCCTGAACGTGATCGTCTGGGCATGCCGGGTGCGTGCGGAGGTGAACTCCTCTTCCCTGGTGAGCTCCAGGCGCACCGGGCGGCGGGTGGCCAGGACCAGGTGACCGACGATGTCCTCGATCAGCATCTCCTGCTTGCCGCCGAAGCCGCCGCCAACCCGCGGCTTAATGACGCGGATCCGCTTCACCGGCAAGCCGAGCAACGGCGCTACCATGCGGCGGATGTGGAACGGCACCTGCGTGGACGTCCGGAGCACAAGCCGCTCGTCCTCATCAAGCCAGCCGATCGCCACGTGCGGCTCGATCGCGCAGTGCTGGACCCGTTGGACATGGAAGGTTCCCTCGAAGACCTGGTCGGCCGCAGCCATGGCTGCCTCGATGTCGGCTACCGTGGCGCCTTCGATGTGATTACTGACGTTGCGGCCGGCATCGTGCATGCCCACGCTGTCAGCCTCGTCGTGAATCACCGGTGCGCCCTCTCCCAACGCCTGCATCTCGTCGAATACCGCCGGCAGGATCTCGTAGCTCACCTTGATCCGGCGGCAGGCCTCCGCGGCGATCTTTGCCGTGTCGGCGGCTACCGCAGCCACCCGGTCGCCAACGTGACGCACCTTGTCGTCGAAGCTCACCTGGTCCCACGGATACGGATTCGGCCATGACTGACCGCCAGATGCGTACTTGACCCGCGGGGTGTTGCCGCAGTGCAGTACGGCGTGCACTCCGGGCAATGCCCTGGCCTCCGAATCGTCGATGGCCAGGATGCGGGCGTGCGCATGCGGGCTGCGCAGCACTTTCGCGTGCAGCGTTCCGCGGATCTCAACGTCGTCGGTGAACGCGGGATTGCCCTTCACCAGCCGCAGGGCATCCACCTTGTGCTCTGGCCTGCCGATCACGGCGGTCGCGGCCACGTCAGGGTTCGCAACCACCCGCGGCACCGCCGGTGAAGTTTCCGAGCCCGCGGCGGCCAGTTCGTCAGCTTCCTCTGTGGCCGAGTCCGGCCCGGTCAGGCGCTTGAGCGCCAGCGGCTCCATCGGCTGCGGTTTATCGCCGCGCAGCGTCGACGCGGCTCGGCGGACAGCCTCGACCACTTTGACGTAGCCGGACTCCCGGTCGAGGATGCCGGAAAGGGCGTCGCGGATCTCGCGCTCCGAGGGATCATCATTCCGCTCCAGGAGCGCCTCGACTGCCAGAACCAGGGCGCCGGCCGAGTAACCGGACTGCAGCGCCCCCGCATCCACCACGGCCTCCTGGATCGGATGCAGCGCACCCACTGCCGTGTTCAGGTGCTCGACAGTCGTGACGTCGTGGCCATCGACCTGGGCTGCCAGCAGCACGTCGGCCGATACCAGCCGACCGTCAAGCAGCACGGCCGCGGCCCCGGTCTCCCCGGTGTCCGATCCGTAGCGGACACTGAAGCATCCCTCCCGGCGGAGCACAGCGCGCAGCGAATCACCGGGCGCGCACGCCAGCCGTGTTGGCGTCCCGTTCAGCTTGAGGTGCACCTCCATTATCCGATCGCCTCCAGAACCCGCTTCGCGAGAATGGCGGCCAAGGCGCGCCGGTAGGCACCCGAGCCGCGGAAATCGCCCGGCGGGTCGAGTTGATGCAGCCAGCCAAGGCCATTCGCGCCTGCTTCGCTCACGAGCACCGGCGTACCCGCTACCCCGGTCAGAGCCAGCCGCCTTCCGTCGGCCGCACGGCGGGCCACCGCGGCCACGATCGGCCGATCGGCCGACGTCCGGCCGGTGCGGGCGGCGAACGTGACGCCGTCGGTGGCGATGGCGACGTGCTTGATGATCCTGCCGTGCAATTGCCAGCGAGCTGCTAGCAGTGCCTCCAGGCTCAGGTCCTGTTCCCCTTCGGGCCCGGTAAGCGTCACTACAGCGTCGTAAGCCAGCAGGGTGGCGAGGAACTCGCTGTCAAATCTGGCCGCCGCCACGCAGCCGCCGAGTGTCGCGACAGCTCTCAGCGTGCTCGGCTCCTCCCGGCGGGCTGCCTCCCTGGCCGCGGCCGGGACCGTGACATCCTCGGCGATCCGCTGGAGCGTGGCAAGGGCGCCGATCGATACCCCGCTGGGCAATGGCTCAACGCAGTCCAGGCCGAGGGCCTGCAGGTCCACGATCTCGACGGGCTCGACACCCGGTGCCGCATTCACCTTGGTGCCGCCGCCGACCGGCACGGCACCCTGGCGCTGCAAGAGAGCGATTGCGTTCTCGACCGTATCTGGCCGCCAATATGCTGACACCGTCGCCATGACCTCACGCTGGTTCTTGGCTCGGGACCCGGCCAGGGTCGAAGGTCCCGCAGGTCATGGCAGAATTGACCGGCTGATCACAATGTGGATCAGGATGCCGCCTGCCGTCGCCCGATCAGGCTTGCCGCGCGGGCATCTCCACTAGTCATCGGCGCGATGCGCGCGCACTCACCGGTTGGGACCCGAACTATCGGCCAGGATCTGGCTGACCCGGCGGGCGGCGATGGCCGCCTGCTGCTCGTCGACTGTGACCACGCGGCCGCGTTCTACCACAGCCTCGCCGTTGACCAGCAGCAGCTCAAGCGGCGCTGGCGGGCCAAGCACTAGAGCGGCGACCGGGTCGGCAATGTCGGCGTGCGGCAGCGTGTCCAGCCGCCAGAGCGCGATGTCAGCCAGCTTGCCGGACTCCAGGGAGCCGATGTCGGCCGCCCGGCCTAGCAGCCTGGCGCCGCCCATCGTCGCCAGATCGAGGGCCTGGCGCACGGTCAGTGCGCGCGGCCCGCCGACCGCACGGGCGAACAGCGTTGCCTGGCGGACCTCGCCGAGTAGGGAGCTCTCTTCATTAGACGCGGCGCCGTCTACGCCGAGGCCGACTGGCACGCCGGCATCAATCAGGTCGCGGGTCCGACAGATACCCGAGCCGAGCCTGGCATTGGATGACGGGCAGTGCGCGACGCCCGTTCCGGTGGCCGCGAGCCTGGCAATGCCGGCGTCATCGAGGTGCACGGCGTGCGCTAGCCAGACATCGGGACCAAGCCAGCCGAGCGAGTCGAGGTACTCAACTGGCGTGCAGCCGAAGTGTTCCGCGCAGTAGTCATCCTCGTCGGCCGTCTCCGCTATGTGCGTGTGCAGCCGGACCCGACGGCGCCTGGCCAACTCGGCCGTATCGGCTAGCAGCTCCCTGCTCACTGAAAATGGCGAGCACGGGGCGACGGCGATCCGCAACATCGAGTCCGGTGCGTCGTCGTGGAAGCGATCGATCGCCGACTCGGTCGCCGCGAGGATGTCATCCCGGCTCTCCACGACCTCATCGGGCGGCAGCCCGCCGGCGCTGGCGCCGAGATCCATTGACCCGCGTGCAGGCTGGAAGCGCAGCCCGACGTCGCCCGCGGCCCGGATCGTCGCTGCCAGCACATCGCCGCCGCCGCGCGGGAACACATAGTGGTGATCGGTGCTGGTCGTACAGCCAGAGCGAGCCAGCCATGCGAGTGCCGCGGTGGCCGCCGCGCGGACGATCGGCTCGTCGATCCTTGCCCATACCGGGTACAACTCGGTCAGCCAGGCGAACAACGTCGCGTCGACCGCCCGGCCCCTGGTGGCCCACTGGTACAGGTGATGATGGGCATTGACCAGGCCGGGCGTCGCCAGGCACCCGGTGGCATCGATGCGACGGTCGTCCTGCGTCCACGGCGCCGGGCCTTGACCGACGGCAGTTATCCTGTTGCCCTCAACGACGACATGGCCGCTGGCGTACTCGCTGCGCTGCTGGTCGACGGTGACCACTGCGCATCCGTTAATGACGATCCGGCTCACTGATCTTGACCTGCCATCCTGCTCGCGGCAATCCGCCTGGCGGGCAGCAAACCCGGCCAGTCGCGTACAGCAAATATGTACAGCAACCGTGTCGGACACACGGTGGGGACGGACCAACAGCGACCGGCGACCTGGCCATGCGGCCCACATTGACCGGTCTGGCGCTAGTTCGCGGCGGCCTCCGGCACCGCCTCCCCCGTCGTGCGCGCTGATCTTGGTCTCGGGCCGCCCCGACATCAGCCGCGGCCTGTTCGCCTTCACGGCCTCGCCTGCGCAACACGCCCGCGCAGAGGATCCGGGTCTCTGAAGACTGCCACAGAAGCGCGCTCTCGTTCCTCCTAGCTCCGCCGAATATTCATGCAGCCGGAGCGCGCTGGTGGGAGCTCTCCCGCGCGCGCTTAGCCGCCATTCCGCGCGCGAGATTAGGCGGCAGGCGAGGCCCGATGGCGCGCCTGAAGTAGCATTCGGCGCGGCTTGGTCTGACAGGACTTCCGAGCATGCGTTGGCCAGTGGGATGCCGGTCCCGGTGGTTGAGTGGGCTCATGGAGCTGGTGAAGCCGCGGGCGCTGCAGGCGGGTGACCGCATCGGCATCGTTTCGACATCCTCGCCGGTGACGGCCGGTGAGCTTGACCGGCTGACCGCGTATCTGGGTGGTCGCGGTTATGCGGTGCAGGTCGCCGACGGCGTGCTGGACCGGGCAGGGCACTTGGCGGGCAGCGCGGAGCGGCGGGCCGCGGGCGTGCGGAAGATGTTCGCCGACCCGCAGGTGTCCCTGGTCCTGCCCGCTACCGGGGGTACGGGCGCTGCTCACCTGGTGGATCTGCTGGATTATGAGCTGATCCGCGCGCACCCCAAGCTATTCACCGCTTTCAGCGACCCGTCGGTGCTGAACAACTCGATCCTGGCGGCCGCGAGGCTGCCGAGCGTTCATGGTGTCAGCGGGTTCCAGTTCTTCGGGTGGCCGGACGTCGATGAGCCGACCGAGACGGCGTTCTGGCAGATGGTGTCCGGGCCGATCGCCGGGCTGGAGGTGACAGGCGAGGACTGGCGGATGTACCGCGCTGACGTTCCCGTGGTCGCTGGCCCGGTCGTGGGGGGAAACCTGTGGGCCCTGCTGGCAGTGGCCGGGACCCGCTGGATGCCGACCACAGCGGGTGCCATCGTGCTGCTCGAAGACCTCATCACCACTTTCGAGGAGGTGGACCGCCGGCTCACGCACCTGCGCTTGGCCGGGGTCTTCGACGACATTGCCGCCCTGGTGATCGGGGCGCCTGCTGACTGGCGGGCCGAGGACGCCCCCGATACCAGCACCGACGAACTGGTGCTGCGCTGCGTGAAAGGCCGGTTCCCGGTCATCACAGGCGTCCGGTTTGGCCATCAGCAGACCAAGATCGTGTTTCCGGTCGGGTGCCGGGTGCAGTTCGACATGCGCGGCCAGCGACCGGTGCTGCGGTACCTGGAAGATCTTGTCGCCCCGGAGAAATGAAGCCACCCTGAGAGGCCTTGCGGACCAGGATGCCAGCCGACCCGGGAGATGCCCGTGGTCGAATGTCCAAGGTCGTCGTTATACACAGTGGCTACAGCCACCTCAACCAACGGCTCAGCCGGACTAGCTGGGCAGCTCGTACTGTGAACCGAGCACGAAGCCGCCACGACGAACCTGATCGAAGACCGCGCCGTCATACCTCCGCAGGAATACACGTAGCTGCGTCACCTGCGGCCGCACGGACGGATCCAGCAGCTCCGCAAGCTGCTCCGCCGGCACAGCCTGCCGGTGGCGCAGTGGCTGGCCCGCTACGCTTCGCAGGTGAAACCTGCCAGCATCTCTGGCACGCCGCAGGCATGGACCCGCAGGCTGCTGCGCTGCGGTGTGGCCGCAGGCCCGGTCTTCACCGCGGTGTTCCTGCTCGAGGGTGCCATCCGGGACGGCTACCGGCCGCTGCGCCACCCGGTCAGTTCGCTCGCCCTCGGACCACGCGGCTGGATCCAGGCCGGGAACTTCGCGGTGACAGGGACGCTGCTCCTGGCCGGAGCCGCAGGCCTGGCGCGTGCCGGGGATACCGCTACCAGCAGCCGCGCAGCACCGGCCTGGATCGGCGCCGCAGGCGCCGGGCTTATCGGCTCGGCCGTCTTCACTACCGACCCGGTCAGCGGCTACCCGCCCGGAACGCCCGATGCGCTCATCCGGCCCAGCCGTGCCGGCACTGCACACAACCTGGCGGCGGTCCCGGTGTTCTTCGGCCTGCCCGCCGCCGCGCTGGCCTGCGGCTGGCGGTCCTGGCAGGCCGGCCAGCGCGGGTTCGGACTCTACAGCACCGGCACCGCTGTCACCATGCTGGCCACCATGGCCCTGGCCGCTGCGGGCTTCGGGCAATCGCCGCGGCTCGTCAACCTGGGCGGGCTGTTCCAGCGCGCCAGCATCATCACCGGCTTCGGCTGGGTCACAGCCCTGTCCGCTCAAGCGCTCCGGCGAACGCCCGCTACCGCAGCGCCACACCACCAGGCATAAACGGCCAATTCTCTCCCCCCGGGCCGGCCGGGATGCGGCATGAGGATAAGTCCGGCCACTACGGCTCGGCTGCCACTGGCCGCATCGGCGGACGCGGATTCTCACTCGTCACGGTCGCGCACGTAGTAAGCCGCGGGCGCGCCCGGCCAGCCGGCTCCGAGCCCGCTGGCTTACCGGAAAGGCAGGCCGGGCAGTAGTCGCGGCGCTACCCGATCCGGAATCGCTGCGGACGGCCCTGGCAGGCAGCATCGGTGATCCTGATCTTGCCCTGGTGTTCGTCCGCGACGACGGCCGTGCCATCGATGCCACTGGTCTGCCGGTCAGGAATTCGCATCACGGGTATGCCGTCATGCGGGTCACCCGCGCTGACTTCGCGGTGGCCGAGATCCGGTACCGGCAGAACTGGCCGGCGCGTCACACCAGCTCATCGCCGCGGCACGAGCCGCCGGGCTGGCTATAGCACGTCGCGGCCGGTGCGCGACTGCGGGCTGAGCTGGCCGACTCGGCCGTCCTAGGACATGCCCTACGGCGGGTATGCGCGGGCGAATGCGTGGTCGATCCAGCCATCGTCAGCCAACTGCTGAGCCGCAGCCGGGTGGGTGGCCCGCTGGACGAACTGACCGAGCGGGAGCGCGAGATCCTCGGCATGATGGCCGAGCGATCGGGCGCGAGAGTCCAGAACGGCAGCAGTGGGCGCTGACGAGCCGCGGTTGCGATGCGACCCAGGCCGGTACTGCTACCTCGCGCAGTGAAAACTCGCACCGCCGGAGCGGCCATGCTGGATTGGGGCAGGCCAGCGACGCTTCCGCACTCACGGGGCCAAAGGCCGCCAAGCTGAGAGAAAAACCAGAGCCAAACCCGCGGAGCCAACGCAGTCCCGCTCTCCTGCAACATCCGGCTACGTCACGCAAGAAACTGTGAGCTGGGCGCCACACTGCGCATCATTCCGGCCGCGCCGAGTGATCTGTTGATCCCGCTCCGGCTCGTGGGTCCGGTAACCGCCAGCGCTCGGATCCGTGGCCTTGTGGGGCCTTAGTCCCTACCGGCTGAGCAACTGGTGGAGGCAAGCTTCGGATGCTGGACTGCCCGGCCACTGAGTCTGGCCGCCACAGTAGGTGAGGAGCGTGAAACTGATGTCCCGACGCGTACTCATCATGGGAGCTGCTGGTCGCGATTTCCACAACTTCAACGTCGTGTACCGCGACAGCGCAGACCACGACGTAGTCGCCTTCACGGCTACCCAGATTCCGTTCATCGAGGACCGGACATACCCCGCAGAGCTGTCGGGCCAGCGCTATCCAGACGGCATCCAGATTCACCCAGAAACCGACCTCGACCGGCTGATCCGGGATCTCGGCGTCGACGAGGTGGCCTTCAGCTACAGCGACGTGTCGTACCAGTACGTGATGCACAGGGCCAGCCAGGTGATGGCGGCCGGGGCTTCGTTCGTCCTGCTCGGGCCGGATGACACCATGCTTACCGCGCGGGTTCCTGTCGTGGCGGTATGCGCCGTGCGCACCGGGTCAGGCAAGAGCCAGACCTCCCGCCGGGTCGCCCAGGCGATCCGGGCGGCCGGCCAGACGCCCGTGGTGGTTCGCCATCCCATGCCCTACGGCAACCTGGCCGCCCAGCGGGTCCAGCGATTCGCTACTTATCAGGATCTGCGGGACGCCGATGTCACGGTGGAGGAGCGCGAGGAGTACGAACCGCACCTGACCGAAGGCACTGTCGTCTACGCGGGCGTCGACTACCAGGCGATCCTTGAGCAGGCCCAGGCAGAAGCCCACATTGTCGTCTGGGACGGCGGGAACAATGACTACCCGTTCTACCGCCCCAATCTGTGGATCACCGTCGCTGACCCGCTCCGCGCCGGGCATGAGAGCGGCTACTACCCAGGCGAGCTCAACTTCCGCGCCGCCGACGTGCTGGTCGTCAACAAGATCGACTCGGCGACCGCGCAACAGCTGGCGGCAATTGACGGGGCCATAGCGGAACTGAATCCGGCCGCCACCGTGGTACGCGCCCGCAGCGAGGTGACTATCGAGGACTCGGCGCTGCTCGCGGGACGCCGGGCGCTGGTGATCGAGGATGGGCCTACGCTGACCCACGGCGGGATGCGGTACGGAGCCGGTGTCGTAGCCGCACGGCGCGGCGGTGCTGCCGCGATCGTCGATCCCCGCCATCTCGCTACCGGCACAATGCGCGACGTCTACGCCAAATACGACGTCGGGCCGGTGCTGCCCGCCATGGGCTACAGCGGCACGCAGCTGCACGAGCTCGAGCAAATGATCAACGCTGCTGACGCCGACGTCATCGTCATCGCAACGCCGATCGACCTCGCCCGGCTGATTACGATCGGCAAACCGGTGCTCCGGGTGCGGTACGACCTCGTCGAGACCGAAGGATCTCCCACGATCGAAGATGTCCTGAAGCCCATTCTCGATCATGGAACCCGAGACCCCGTGGCCCGCGCCGGCCTGGGATAGACGAGCAGGGCCAGCCGGCGGCGGCACTGCCGGGTGCGCGCCAGACACGCCCGGCGCACGGCGTACGCAACCGCGGATCCCATCGGGTTCCGGACGCCGCAGTACCTGTTCCGCCGGGGCGCCCGGCTGACCGTGACCAGCGACGAGGGCAACGCGGACTTTGTCCATGCCCACGTGTGGCTGTCGATGGGCGAGCCGCCCGCAGCCGCGGTGGCTCCCGCTAGTCGCGAGGCTCGGTCGCCATCGCCAGAGCCGGGTACGCCTCGTGCCCGGCCGACGTGGTGCGCGCCGATTGACCAAGGTCAGTTGAGTCCCGCGCCGGACTAAGACTCAAAAGGTGGCAGCTCTTACCGCGCACGACGGTAGTGCCGGCCTGGCCCGCCAGCAGCGCGGCCGCATCGTCAAGTCGGCCGACGGCGGCTTGCCGACCGGTCGCTCCGGCCAACCGGCATGCCGCATCGACCTTCGGGCCCATGGATCTGGCGGGCAACGACCGGGCTCGCAGCTGGCCGGGCGTCGCCTGCGAAACCGGACGCGCGTCAGGCGTACCGAAGCCGTCGATGACAGCCTCGACGTCGGTCAGCAGCAGCAAGACGCCAGCGCTTACCGCGCAGGCCAGCAGCGCGCTGAGGACATTAGCTCGTGATCGCAAGCCCTGTCCAAGGCAGGTCGCAGTGCCGCGCACGGACCCAGGGGACCGGTGCTAGCTGGGTTGATGCTCGCTGGGTGGTGCTATGGCCACCGCCGTCACCCGGGAGCGCCGGTGGTCCCTCACGCGGCCGGGTGCATTACCAGCCGGTAGAAGTTCGCTCGCCTTAATACGCGGGACCAATGGCCCTGTTGACTGCGATTGACAGACATACGTTCGAATTCGAGGAGTGATTTGCCGTGCTGACGCTTGCAGTGACAGAGGGTGACGCCGGTACCGGTATCGACGCCGAGACGCTCAAAATGACGCTGGACACGATCAAGGAGTTCGTCGCCAAGGCGATGCCCGAGGAGCGCCAGCTTGAGCTCGACCACGATGACGTCTGCCCGGAAGATCTGGTCCGGGCGATGTGCAGTGATGAGCTTGGCGTGCACTTGCTATTCATCCCCGAGGAATACGGCGGGATGGGCTGTGACACCGTCGATGTCTACCGGATCTGTGAGCAGATGGCCCGCCTTGACCTGGGGCTTGCCACGAGCGTGTTCGCCACCTCTCTGGGTAGCGATCCGATTTTCGTGGGCGCGACGCCCGCGCAGAAGCGCATGTGGCTGACCGATATCGCCGAGCACGGACTCCTCTATGCGTACGGCGCCACCGAACCGGAGGCTGGCAGCGACCTCGGCGCGCTGAAGACCACCGCGATGCCCGTGGTCGAAGGCGGGCAGACCACCGGATACCGGCTGACCGGCCGCAAGCAGTGGATCAGCAACGGCGGCATCGCCGACATGTACACCATCCTGGCGAGGGCTCCGGGCGGGCCATCATGGTTCGTTCTCAAGCGGGGCACGGAGGGCTTCACCCAGAACCGGCCCGAGGACAAGCACGGCATCCGCCTGTCCAACACGGCGGCGTTGTTCCTCGATGGTGCATTCGTGCCCGCGGAGAACCTCGTCGGCGGCATCGAGGGGCAGGGTCTCATCCAGGCACAGATGGTGTTCGGCTACACGCGACTCACGGTAGCGGCGTTCGGTCTTGGGGGCGGCTGGTCTGCACTCGACCGCGCCATCGCATATTCCTCCACGCGTATCCAGGCCGGCGCGCCGCTGTCGCAGAAGCAGGGTTACACGCACAAGCTCATCGTCCCGCACGCCGTTCTGCTAGAGGCCGCCCGCTCTTACATCGAGTACACGGCCAGACGGATCGACGCGGGCGAGGGTGAAAACGGCGCTCTCAACACTGAGGGAGCCATCGCCAAGTACCTCGCGACCGAGGCGGGTAACCTGGCCGCGGACGCGGCGATTCAGGCGCATGGCGGTTACGGATACACGCGCGATTACCTGGTCGAGAAGATCAAGCGCGACGTCCGCATCACCACGATCTACGAAGGTACATCTGAGATCATGGAGATGACCATCGCGCGCGACCGCTGGCAGCAGCACCTGAAGTCCGCCGGGCACTACTACCACGAGATCGCGTCCGAGCTTCGCGCGCTGCACGCGCGGCACGCCGACGTGGGCGCCGAAACGGCGGCGCTGGCCAATGGGGCACTCGCCAGCGTGCTCGAAGCCTGCCGCGCGGGCCGCCTCACCCGTGGCCAGCACGTGCTACTTCGGCTCGGTGAGCTGATCGCCTATGCGGAGTGTGCGGGCACCTTCGCCGCACGCGCTGCTGCGGCCCTCGATGGCGCCCTTCCGGCCAAGGCCGACCACCGGTTCGACCCAGCGGCGCTCGCGGCAATGAGCCGCGTATTCGCGCGGAATGCCGCGCACAAAGTGGCCTATGAAGGGCTGCGCTGGGTGCTTGGCGCCAGCCAGGGCGCCGACCAAGCGGGGTTCGAAACCGGCCTGCGCCTGGACGCCGTAAGCGCCGCTCAGGCCGGACTGATAGCCGACATGGACAGCGTCGCTGACGCCCTCTACGGGCCGCCCAGACCGCCGCCCCCGACACAGAATCGATCGTCATGAGTTCTAGCCAGCCCGTTCCGCGCCAGCCGCAGCCGGTCGCCATCGTCGGCATGGGCGTCATCATGCCCCAGGCACCCAATGCGGAGGCGTTCTGGAACAACCTCACCGGAGGCCGCTACAGCATCACCGATGTCCCAAAGGACCGGTGGGACCCGGATCTGTACTACGACCCTGATCCGCGGGCGCCCGACAAGACATACTCGCGCATCGGCGGGTGGGTGGGCGAATTCCCGTGGGATCCGATCGCGTGGCGGCTACCGATCCCGCCGAAGGTCGGCGACCAGATGGACGACAGCCAGAAATGGGCAGTCTCCGCGGCCCGCACGGCACTCGTCGACGCGGGCTGGCCGACCTGGAAGGTGGATCCGGCGCGGGTCGCCGTCGTGGTCGGCAACGCGATCGGCGGCGAGAAGCACTATGCGAGCAACCTCCGCATTCAGCTTCCCGAATTCACCAGGGAGCTCGCCAGGTCACCGGCGTTCGCCGGGCTGCCCGCAGGTACCCGCGAACTGATCACGGCCGAGACCTCGCGGTCGTTCGTAAGCCAGTTCCCTGAGATCAATGAGGACACGATGCCAGGCGAGCTGGCGAGCATCCTCGCAGGCCGGATCGCCAACCTATTCGACTTCCACGGGCCCAGCTTCACCACCGACGCGGCGTGTGCCTCCGCGCTGGCCGCCGTCAGCGCCGCCGCAGAGGGGCTCGTCGACGGGCAATTCGATGCCGCGGTCGCCGGCGGTGTGGACCGCAACATGAACGTCGCCGCTTTCGTGAAGTTCTGCAAGATCGGAGCGCTCTCCGCGACGGGGACACGTCCGTTCGATGCAGGCGCGGACGGTTTCGTCATGGCTGAGGGCGCGGCGCTGTTCGTCCTGAAGCGGCTCGCCGACGCCGAGCGCGACGGCGACCGCATCTACGCGGTCCTGCTCGGCATCGCGGGATCGAGCGACGGCAAGGGAAAGGGGATCACCGCCCCCAACCCGGCCGGCCAGCGCCTGGCGATCGAGCGCGCCTGGCGCAACGCCGGGGTCGAGCCCTCAACCGCGTCCGCAGTCGAGGCGCATGGCACGTCGACTCGCGTCGGTGACGCCTCCGAGCTTGAAAGCCTCAACGCCGTCTTCGGTGGAGCCGACCTCACCCCCGGCTCGATCGCGCTCGGCTCGGTGAAGTCGAACGTCGGCCACCTGAAGAGCGCCGCAGGCGCGGCCGGGCTGTTCAAAATGATCATGGCGCTACACGAGAAGGTCCTGCCGCCGAGCCTGAACTTCCGCGACCCGAACCCGAACGTCGACTGGCCGGCCTCACCATTCCGGGTGAACACGGAGCTTCGCGAATTGCGGATGCCACCATCGGGAGTGCGGCGGTGCGGTGTCAGCGCGTTCGGCTTCGGCGGCACCAACTTCCACGCCGTGCTAGAGGAGTACATACCTGGCCAGTTCGACGAAACGGGGCGGCGGAGGTCAGCGCGCGCTGACACGCGCCCGACCGTGGGCGCCGGGATCCCGGCGCTCGCCGCCGGCCACGCTGCGCAAGGCGCAACCCAGGGCGCGGACGCAGCGGCCCCGGCGGACGCGGGCATGGCCACGATTACCGGCGTCGCCAGGTCCCCGCTGCGCGGCGCTCTCGTGGTGGGCGGTGAAACCGAGGCTGACGTGGCCGCGCAACTGGCCCAGGTACGTGACCGGGCAGCCCTCGGAGAGGCGCCGCGACCCCACCTGCCCGATCCAGCCCTGGCCAGGGCCAGTGTCCGGGCTGCCATCGATTACGACGGCGCTGCCGAACTCGCGGACAAAGCGGCCCTGGCCGTGCAGGCTCTGGCCAGCCGAACCCCCGCGATGCGGAAGGTGTTGCGTGCGCGCGGCATTTTCCTAGGACACGGCCCTGCGCCCAAGGTTGCCTTCCTCTACACCGGCCAGGGCTCGCAATACGCCAACATGCTCGAAGATCTGCGCGCGACGGAGCCAATCGTGGCGCAGACGTTCGCCGAGGCCGACCACGTGATGACACCGTTGCTCGGCAAGCCGCTGACCGACTACATCTTCGCAGACAGCAAGGACCCGGCCGCGGTCGCGCAGCTCGAGCAGCAGTTGCTGCAGACCGAGATCACCCAGCCCGCCGTGCTGACCGCCGACATTGCCCTCACCCGGCTGCTGCGCGCCTATGGCATCGAGCCCGACATGGTGATGGGTCACAGCCTCGGTGAATACGCAGCGCTAGTGGCCGCCGGCGCCCTGTCGTTCGACGCGGCGCTTGAGGCAGTCAGCGCGCGCGGCCGCGAGATGGCCAGCCTGGAGATCCCCGACCGCGGAGCGATGGCTGCCGTCACGGCCCCGCTGGAGGAGATCGAGCGAATCGTGGCCTCGGTCGACGGCTACGTGGTGATCGCTAACATAAACAGCGGTCATCAGGCCGTCGTCGGCGGCGCCACTGCGGCCGTCGAGCAGGTGATGCTGGCGTTCCAGGAGGCGGGCCTGACGGCCGTGCGCATTCCGGTCAGCCACGCGTTCCACACATCCATCATGGCGCCCGTCAGCGAGCCGCTCCGGCGGACGCTGGCACGGCTGCAGCTGCACGCTCCCACACTGCCGATCGTGGCCAACGTCGACGGGGAATTCTACCTGGCAGAAGGGCCGGACGCGGAAGGACGAATGCTCGATGTCCTGGCCCGGCAGGTCGCATCGCCGGTCCAGTTCGTCAAGGGCCTCAACACCCTCTACGAGGCCGGCGCACGCGTGTTCGTCGAGGTCGGCCCGAAGCGCGCGCTGGCTGGATTCGCCGAGGATGTGCTCGGCACGGAGCACGACGATGTCCTCACCCTTTTCACCAACCATCCTAAGAACGGGGACCTGCCTTCGTTCAATGCCGCGCTCTGCGGTCTGTACGCTGCCGGTTTGGGCTATCCCGCGGCAGCGGATCGCCAGCCAGTGAGCATGAGCGAGCTGGTGGTGGCGAGCACACCAGCCGGACCACACGCCTTGTCGTCAGCCAGGATCCCGGCAGCTGCGACTGCTGCCGCCACGCCGGTGGCGGCCGACCCAGTTCCGGACCTCCCCGGCCCCCCTGCCGCGGCGGCAGTGGCGCCTCCCGATCGCTATTCCGAACTCGGCCATCTGCTGACGGACCTGCTCGAGCGGAGCCGTCACGTCCTCGCCGACGCTGACGGACCCGCGCCCGCCAGGGACGCGGCACCTGCGTCGTCACGCTACCCACCTGAACCCATGGAGCCGGTCGTCATCACGGGAGCCGCGCTCGGGTTGCCCGGCGTGGACCGCGTGTTCGACGATGAGAACGTTGCCCGAATCCTGTCCGGCCAGCAGTTCATCGACGTGATACCACGCCAGATACGCCGTGAGATGGTCGACAAGCACATCACCCGGCTGGTGAAGAGCGACCACGGCGACCCCATCTTCGACGTGATCAACGGCGAGGACGACGTCATCAAGCTGGCGGGCCGTTACAGCCCTCTCGACGCGGTTGACGAGTTCGGCCTCGATCCCGACCGCGACGCCGCGCTCGACCCATGCACCCGGCTCGCGATCGGCGCCGGCATCGACGCATTGCGCGACGCCGGCATCCCGCTGGTCCGGCATTACCACACCACCACGCTAGGGACTCAGCTGCCTGGCCCCTGGGGCCTGCCCGATGAACTGCGAGACGACACCGGTGTGGTGTTCGCCTCGGCGTTCCCTGGCTACGAGTCGTTCGCGCACGATATCAACTGTTACCAGGAGGACCGTTCGCGCAGGACGGAGCTCGCGACGCTCACGGACGTGCGCGCCCGGATGAACGCGGCGGACCAAGGGGCCGCCGAGGTGGACCGGCGCATCGCCGGGCTGCGACACACGCTGGAGACCCATCCGTTCGCATTCGACCGCCGCTTCCTGTTCAGGGCGCTGGCGATGGGGCATTCGCAGTTTGCCGAGCTAATCGGCGCTCGCGGCCCCAACACCCAGGTGAACTCTGCCTGCGCGAGCACAGCTATGGCGGTGTCTGTCGCCGAGGACTGGATCCGGGCTGGCCGCTGCCGCCGGGTGATCGTCGTGTCGGCGGACACCGCTGCCTCAGATACGTTGCTGCCCTGGACCGGGTCGGGGTTCCTGGCTAGCGGCGCGGCGGCGACCGACGATGTCGTGGAGGACGCCGCCCTGCCCTTCGATCGGCGTCGGCACGGGATGATCATCGGTTCTGGTGCAGCGGCGCTGGTCGTCGAATCTGCGGCGGCGGCACGGGAGCGCGGCATCCGCCCGATCTGCGAGGTGCTCGCGGTGGTAGCCGCCAACAGCGCGTTCCACGGCACCCGGCTCGACGTGGAGCACATAGGCCAGGTCATGGAGAACCTCATCCGCCAGGCCGAGCGGCGGGGAATCGACCGGCGCGCGATCGCGGGCCGGACCGTGTTCGTCTCTCATGAGACATACACCCCCGCCAGGGGCGGCAGCGCGTCGGCTGAGATCAGCGCCCTGCGGCAGGTCTTCGGTCCCGCCGCCGACTCGGTCGTCATCACGAATACGAAGGGCTTCACCGGTCACGCCATGGGCGCGGGCATCGAAGAGGTCGTGGCCGTCAAGGCGCTAGAAACCGGGATCGTCCCGCCGGTCGCGAACTTCCGTGAGATCGATCCCGAGCTAGGCCAGCTGAACTTGTCCCGCGGCGGCGCCTACCCCGTCACCTATGCGCTTCGCCTTGCCGCGGGCTTCGGCTCGCAGATCGCGATGATGCTGCTGCGCTGGACCGCGCCGGCCGACGGCCGGCGCCGCGCGCCGACCGACCTGGGCTTCGGCTATCGCGTGGTCGACGACGTGACGTGGCGCTCGTGGCTGGCGCGGGTGAGCGGCCGTACAGATGCTCGGCTTGAGGTCGTACAGCACCGCCTGCGCGTCACCGATGATGGCCCTGTCCAGGTACCCGGGGCGCCAGCCGAGCCCGCAGCAGTACCCGCAACCGCGCAATCCCTTACTACCCGATCAACCGACCCAGCGCTGGCTCCCGCGGCAGACGGCCAGGTGGCGAACGGCAAGGCAGCGGACGTTCTGGCCGCCACGGTCCAGACGGCTCCGATCATTGCGGAGCCATCGTTGGCACCCGCAGCGGAACCAGTGCCGACCATCGTGCGAGCATCACCTCCGAAGCCAGCAGTTCCGGCGCCTGCTCTCGGCGTGCCCGCACCGTCTCCAGCGGACTCGGTCGGGCAAGCCGTGCTCGGCATCGTTGAGGGCCTGACCGGTTATTCACGAGACCTGCTGGAGCCGGACCTCGACCTGGAAGCCGACCTTGGCGTCGACACGGTCAAGCAGGCCGAGGTGTTCGCGGCGGTGCGGGAACGGTTCGGCATCCCGCGCGATGAGAACCTCAGGCTCCGCGACTTCCCCACCCTCGCCCACGTCATCGGCTTCG
>JBKQTJ010000244.1:0-3198 GCA_052143255.1 Streptosporangiaceae bacterium
GAAGTCGCAGTGCTCGTGTGCACTCCGGCTTACCGAGCCAAGGCGACGGGGCTTCGAGACGGTGGGCTGAAGCGCGAATATGATCAATTTGTGGCTCGTTCGAAATCGGAAGATGAATTTAGGGTGATACCTCTCATCTGCGAAGGAGAGTGGGCAGATGCCGTACCCCCCGAGTTCAGTACCCGATTCGGCTACGTCCTTCGGCACGGAGAGTTCGACCTGAAGGAATATGCGAAGCTTCGGACAGCGTTGTTAGGTCGGTGGCGTCCCGGATCAGACGCTGCCGAAACGGCCCCGGACGCGCGAGGGCGGACTGCCCGGGCCGACCTCGCCAGCCGGCACGACGCCAAGGAAGCGGTCACGGCGATCATACCAACGATGAAAGTGATCTGCCCGTTGCACGGCATCCGGACCCTTGCTGTATGGCAGAAGGGGCTTTCCGACCTCGCCGCCAGTCACGGTTGGGTCTGCCGGCTCGACCGCTGGTCTTATGGCCGCTTCTCGCTCCTCGCCTTCTTCACGCCCTGGTCGCGCGAGGCCAAGCTCGGCTGGCTCCGTCGCCAATACGACGCGGAGACCCACGATCGACGCCTCCTGATCGAGAAAGGCCAAGCTCCCTCGGTGGTGGCGCATAGCTTCGGCACCTACATCCTCGGCTACACGCTCCTGCGGTTCGATTTCATCCGCTTCAACAAGGTCATCCTCTGCGGCTCGATCCTGCCCAGGGACTTCCCCTGGGACCAGCTGATCGCGCGTGGCCAGGTCCAGGCCGTCCGCAACGAGTTCGGCGTCCGCGACCCGTGGGTCAAGTGGGTGCGCTGGTTCGTGCGGGGCACTGGGCCGTCGGGGGCGGTCGGGTTCACGTGCCAGCACCCGCGGCTGGAGCAGGAGGAGTTCGACTTCGACCACGGGGACTACTTCGGCCTCGACCACATGGAGGACCGCTGGGTCCCGTTCCTCGACCGCCCCTTGCCCGAGATCCCCCGCGCCGAGGCCGGTCCCCGCATCCCGCGCCCGAAGACGGCCCTGCCGTGGGGCCTGTACGCCGTCATGCTGGCCCTCGCCCTGCTCGCGGGGGCCGTCGCGGCTTACGTCGCGTCGCGTCGCGGGACCGGGACGACGGCTGCGAGCCCCGCGAGCGCGACGGCGGCAAAGTCAGCGCCTCCCGCGCCGGCGCCCGCCGCGGTCCTGGAGGGCTACGTGACCGACGCCGAGACCCGCGTGCCCCTGGCCGACGTCAAGCTGACGATCCAGGACTGGGACACCCGCGACGGCGGCTCGCCGACGGCCACCACCGACGCCGCCGGCCGTTTCCGGTTCGGCGACCTCCGCCCGTCCGACGATCCGACGCGGCAGGTACGCCTCATCGCGACGAAGCCCGGCTACGATACCAGCACGACCGACCCGCCCCTGGGCGCGACCGACCATCCGATCAAGCTGAAAACCCTCACCCCCCCGGAGGGCCGACCATGAGACGCACGCTGCTGTGGCTCGCGCTGTCGCTGCTCGGGCTCACGCCTGTTCCCGCCGCCGCCCAGACCGCCGGGCTGGAGCTGCGCGGGGTGGTGTTCAGCGTCGAGGACGGCCAGGCCGACCGGAAGTACCTCCCGAACGTGCTGGTGACCGTGATCGAGTTCGGGGCCTCCGGCAGGACGAACGACCAGGGGGGCTTCCGCGTCCGGCTGCCCGCCGGCGTGCTCCCCGGCCAGGACCTGACCCTCCAGGAGGATCAGAAGGACTACTACATCCTCCTGCCGGTGCTGAGCAAGCTGCGGGTGCCGGCGACGCCCGCGCAGGTGGTCGAGGTCTCGATGGCGCCGAAGGGCTCGAAGGTGCTTCTCGGGGCGAACTTCATCGAGCAATTCATCGCCCACACGGCTGACGACTCGGCCAAAAAGCCGAAGGACCCGAAGGGCGGTGCGCCTGACCTGTCGTCGTACGTGAACGAGCTGGCGCGGCAGTCCGGTCGGCCGGCGGAGGAGATCCTGGGTGAGATCGGCCGGTGGGCGGCAGAGGCGAAGGAGAGCGACGACCCGCGGAAGCTCGGCCTGGCGGCGTTCGCAGAGAAGAAGTTCCGCTTGGCAGCGGAGAACTTCGGCCGTGCCGCAGACGCCGAGAAGCGCCGCGGGGCCGAGGGGTTCCGCAAGAGCGCCGCTGATCGCACTCTTGAGGGTGACTCCTACTCCAACGCACTCGATTTTGCGAAGGCCCTGCGGACTTACCAGGCGGCCCTCGACGACCTGAAAGTCTACCGCAAGGGCCGCGACGACCTGGGGCTGCCGGCTTATCCCGAGTACGCCAGCGACGTGCGAGACCTCACCCTCAAGTCGGCGAACGCGAAGAGAGGTCTCGGAGAGCGAGTGGCCGGGCCGGACAGTCGCCGACACCTCGAAGAAGCCGTCCGGGAGTATCTGGGGCTAATCGCCCAGGTTCCCAGATCCTCCGATCCCCGGCAATGGGCCACCACCCAGAACAATCTGGGCCTCGCATTCTGGGCCCTGGGCCAGCGGTTGGGCGGTCCGGAGGGTCAGCGGCGGCTGAACGAGGCGGCCGAGGCCTACCGCCAGGTCCTCGCCGTCCGCACCCGCGCCGATCTGCCCCAGGACTGGGCCCTGACCCAGAACAACCTGGGCCTCGCACTCCAGGACCTGGGCCGGCGGCTGGGCGGTCCGGAGGGTCTGCGACGGCTGAGCGAGGCGGTCGAGGCCTTCCGCCAGGCCCTCAACGTCCGCAAACGCGACGACCTGCCCCAGCAATGGGCCAGGACCCAGAACACCCTGGGCGTCGCGCTCACGGCCCTGGGCGAGCGGTTGGGCGGTGCGGAAGGTCTGCGGCGGCTGAGCGAGGCGGTCGAGGCCTTCCGCCAGGCCCTCAACGGCCAGACTCGCGCCGACCTGCCCCAGGATTGGGCCAGGACCCAGAATAACCTGGGCACCGCGCTCGGGGTCCTGGGCGAGCGGTTGGGCGGTCCGGAGGGTGTGCGGCGGCTGAACGAGGCGGTCGAGGCCTACCGCCAGGCCCTCACAATCTATACTCGTGACCACCTGCCCCGGCAATGGGCCACGACCCAGGACAACCTGGGCTTCGCGTTCTGGGCCCTGGGCCAGCGGTTGGGCGGACCGGAGGGTCAGCGTCGGCTGAGCGAGGCGGTGGCCGCCTACCGCCTGGCCCTCACCGTTCGCACCCGCGACGACCTGC
>JBKQTJ010000245.1:0-8340 GCA_052143255.1 Streptosporangiaceae bacterium
CCGTCAGGTTCGAAGACCTGGCGCTGACCTCGACCCGCTCGGCCGACAACACCGGCGTCCGAGTCCAGGTGCTGCGCCGCCAGCCCGATGGCTCGTGGCTGCGGATCATCGACCGGCCCGAGATCCCCCAGCCATAACTGGTCGGGAGCATTTCACCCTGGTCCCGGCCACGAGGTGTTCACCGACGCGAACGGAGACTGTGGTGCGGGCCGCCGGCGTAGTGGTCAAGACTGTGGCGTGGAGTTCTTCTGTTACCACCGCGACCGGCCAGGCTCTGTGACGTCGCGCGAGGAGTTGCTAGAAGAGCACTGATCCTACATGGACCGGTACCAGGCGCGGATGATCGCCCGCGGCCCGACCCTGGCCGGCGACCGCGACACGCCCACCGGCAGCGTGCACATCATCGACCTGCCCGATCCCGCCGCCGCCCGCGCGTTCGCCTTCGACGAGCCCAACTACCAGGCGGGCGTGTACCGGGACGTGCTACTGCGCCGCTGGCGCAACATGCTGGGCCGGACCATGTGGGACTTCCCCTGCGGCCCGGACGGCGGCAACCGGTACCTGGTGCTCGGCCTCGGCGCGGGACAGGCCGCCGACCTTGCCGTGCCGCCCGGCCGGGACAAGCTGATCGCGTACGGGCCGCTACTGTCCGACGACGGCGGCACCTGGCTGGGCACGGCGGTGCTGGTCCGCGTATCGGACCCCGACGCCGCACGCGCCATCCTGACCCCGGACCGGTACGCCGACATCGAAGTGCACAACTGGCAATTCGGCGGGCGGCGGTCATGATCCGCGGACGTCGGCCTGCTGCCAGAACAGCAGGCAAACCCGAGCCAACGCCTACCTCGCCGTATGACACCGCCCCGCATCGCGCAGAACGGCCTGTTCCGCACCCGCTGGCCGAACGGCGCCAACACCGACTCGCCGCGCCAGATCGGCGGTTATCTGAATCCCTCGCTGTGTATGCCGCACCTGACCAGGACGTCTGCGGCGTGGACATATAGCTGAACAGCCTTCACGTAGTAGCCGCTTAGTTCTAAAAACAGCAGCGACAAGGGGATTTGCACGGGGTCTGCGGCGGAGACACTGTTCAGGTAACGTGTCCACCGCGCAGCAAAAAGCACACAAACAGCTGCGGCGGCTACAGCAAGGACACCCCGAAACGGGCTAGAGATAACGGCGGCACTGCGCGGGCTGTCAGTGGCGAGTCGACCACGCGCGGCGTTCAGTGTCAGGCGTGGACCAGCGGTGCACAGCTGAGGAAGCAGGTCGCCCTCGTTGCCCGAACCGCGTCGGCATGAGCCGTGCCGTCTCGGCGTTCATCATCGCGGCAAAGCGCACATTTGGATGCCCTGGTGGTGTGAGTTGTTGTGAAGAGTTCGTTAGCGCGGCCACATCTGGGAGATCGGGCCGAAGCGCACCCACACGCGCCGTGTCCCAAACGAACTGACCACGTCGGCCGGCGACGGACAGGCTCATCCCGACTGGGTCAGTTCCTTGCGCGGCTTGACGTCTGGTCCGGGCCTCTGCCGCGGAACCCGAAGGAGTTCGGCCCTGGAGGCGGCCCGCGTAGCCGCGGTGCTGGCAGGCCACTTGCGCAGAGTCGGTCCACCACTGGGCCGACCGCGGCGAAGAGGTGCTTGGCCTCTTGGGCGGAGCCGCCGACTGCGGTCATCCCGAACCTGCCGTCGATGGCGATGCCGGACAGCATGTGCAGCACCACACCGGTCCCGGTCCGGCGGTCGAACTCCAAGCCGGCGGAGCGTACGCCATCGATGACCTGACCCGGGGGCAGCCCGGTCCACCCCGGGTCTCCAAGGTGGTCCGTCGCGCAGTAGTACCTCGCCGACCCATCGGGAAGCCTCCACCGGCCGTAGGTGTCGGAGCTGCCCGGCAGCAGACTGGACAGCACGATGATGGGCGGGGTGGTGCCGCCCCTTCGCAGGTTCACCTCCAGGGCGTAGAGCTGCCACGGCTGACCGCGTTCCCGGGCTGCCACAAAGTCGATGCTCACCATCCCCCTCACCTGGTGCTCGGCAAGAAGGTGTCCGGCACGCTGGCCGTACTTCGTCAGCCGCATAACGTAGTCCCGCCTGGCCGGGAATTCGCAGCCCTGGTAGACCTGCCCGTTGTCTCCGCCGAGGACTTGCTCGTGAGTCGCCACAACCACGGCCTGGCCCTCGGGGGTGATCTCGATCTGCACGCTGGGGCTTGACCAATACTCGCCCGCGACATACGCCTCGACGACGCCGCCAAGCGCGAGTTCAGCCAGGTACCAGTCCGGCAGCGAGGCCACGCGCTCCGATACTGTCCGCGCCGAGGCGGGTGACCCGGTTGGGTCTTGCAGCGCGATCACCTGGTTGCCGTCGCCTGAGGCGCTGTTGTCGAGCTTGACGACGGCGGCTGCCAAGCCGGGGTGGGCCTTGCGCAGCCTGGCGATCGCGAGCCGCAGGTCACCCGCCGTCCGGACGCCTTCGGTCCCTGGAGGTGTTGGTATTCCCGCGGCGGCCAGCAGCCTGCGCCCAGAGCTCTTGAAACCTAGCGGCCACAGTTCGGGGACAGCGCCGTTCACCGGGGCCTGCAACCGAACCGCCACGGCGACCTCGTCGGCGGTGACGTTCCATGGCTCGATGAACGCTGGACGGCCACCGATGCAGTCGCGGATGTGGTCCAGAAGGTCGGGCCGGTCCAGCAGCTTCGCGGCGACAGGACGACCGGAATTGTCGGGGACCACCACGGTGCAGATCCTGGGGCGGACCCGCGCCGACGTCTCCGGCGGTAGTAGCGAAAGGTAGTACTCGATGACCTCAGCGTCCGGTGCCTGGCAGAAGACGAACACCAGCGTGCAGGCCTCAACACGCGCCAGCTGCAGGATTTCCACCAGGAAGCGGTGTTCGAGCGCGGGCAAGCGGTGCGCGTAATGCCGGAGCGCCGAAGCGCCGAGGTTGTATGACGGCAGGACGACACGCACGTGCTCGGTGCCACCCGGCGGCTGGCTCAGCCGCCACGCTGGCACCAGACGTCTTTGCAACAGTGTGAAATCCAGCATGGCAAGCTCCCCAACAGGGATCTCATGCGGGAAGCGTAAGCGGCCCGGAGACAGCCGCAACATGGCCGTTCGGCCCCTTCCTCGCTGTTCTGGCCGGAGGAGTATCCGCTCATCGGCATTATGTGGGTAATCGAAGATCACCTTCGCTCTTCGGGTCGCATAATGCCTGATCATGTAGGTGATCGAGGCGCAGTGCGCCAGATCCTGGCGGCACTCGCGGCCTGACCCACCCACCTGGTGAGTCAATTCAAGCCAGGGGCAGTTAGGCGGGGTGCTCGGGTTCCGCGTGTAGTTGCGCTAATGGAGCCGCGGGTGCGGATATTGCGCCGCGCGGTGCTGAAACGACAGGATGTCCGAGTTCTGGATGATGCCAGCGCGGATCTCGATCGCCCGCCGGATGGTCTGATCGGAGTCCCACGCGCCGGGGCCGCCGAGCACGGTCTTCAGGTGTGGCAGCAGGGCTTCGCTGATCTCCCAGGTCGCGGAGTTCCACAGCAGTGACGGGCTGTGGTCCACGGCGTAGTAATGGATGTTGCTGCCCACGGTGAACATCGGGTCGGTAAATGATGTGGGTCGTGCCCAGCTGAAGCCCATGCCCGCGTCGCACGACACGTCGACGATGAGCGTGCCGGGTGAGAAGGCGGCCAGGTCATCACCGGTGACGAACATCAGTGGCGCGTCGGTGTGCTGGAGAACGCAGTTGACCACGATGTCGAACCCGGCCAGGTAGGTCGCCAGCGGGACCTGGCCGCTTTCGCTCAGCGCGTGGCATCGGGCGGGGTTATCGGCGTCGCGATCGAAATGCACCATGCGGGCCGAGTGGACGGGTGCGGCAACGGCGGCCACCTCCCGGTGGGTAAGAACGTGCACGTCGTTCACGCCGTATGCGTTCAAAGCGGTCACCGCGCCCCGGCCGGTCGCGCCGAAACTCATGACAGCTGCGCGTAGCGGCCGCCCATAGTCACCGGTGATCCCCAGCAGTTGCATGGCGTGCAGCACCGAGCAGTAGCCGGCCAGCTCGTTGTTCTTGTGGAAGACGTGCAGGTTAAATGAGCCGTCGTTGTGCCAATGGTTCATCGCCTCAAACGCGATCAGGGTCAGCTGCCGGTCGATGCCCAGCTGGGTGATGTCTTCGTTTTGGACACAGTGTGGCCAGCCCCACAGAATCTGGCCCGCGCGCATCGCCGCAAGGTCTTCCGGCAGTGGCTTGGGAAGCAAAACGACATCGCAGTCCGCCAGGAGCTGGTCACGGCTGCCGAAGCCGGCAACGTAGGCCGCCAGCTGCCCGTCCGGCACGCCGAAGCGCCCACCGTAGCCGCGCTCAAGGTAGATACGCCGCCCCAAGCCGACCTCGATCCGCTCGACATGCAGCGGGTGGATCGCCAGCCGGTGCTCGTTCTCCTTCCGCGACCCTGCGATCACCCCGAGACTCAGCTGATCCACACGCACTCCCCTAGCAGTTCCTGACGCCGCAACCACCGCTGTGCATGCCAGCTCCCCGACGCTACCGCAGTGCCGCCACCAGCAACACAAAACTAGCGCGGCGACGCGATCTTGCCCCGTCGGCGCCCCGCCGGCCGCTGCAAAGCGGCCAAGCTCCAGAGTCCGTGAACTATGGCTGGTGCCGCGGCAGCCAGCCCGCCGTGACGTTCCGCCCGCCACTTACCCCAAGCACACCAGATAGGGCGGCGGAGGCATCCAAGCCTGCCCGGGAATCCACGCACAGATCACCCCGTTACGCAAGCCCGCGTCAGCGGAGAACCTGCACAGGAAACAGCGCCGAACGGCGGATACCGAACTCGTCAGCCAGTCACTGAGCACGACCTGACGCGATGATCCACCCGCCAGCTCGCTTCACTCCACGGGGCGCCGTGACCGTCAGCCTGTCGGCGCAGGGCCCGGCACCTCCGCCGGTTCCCGGCTCCGTTGCACCGGCGCGGACGCGGCCGGCGAGGAGCCGAATCCGCGGACGAGCAGCCAGATTGCCAGCACGATCTCGTTCACGGCTATGGGAAGGTTCATGGCAACCTGGGTCGTCGACATGTAACCGGTCACGCGGAACAGAACCAGCAGCCCGGCGACGGCGCCCAGCGCGGTTCCCGCCAGTCCCCAGGCCGACAACCACCGGGGGATCAACCGGGCCCGGTAGAACACGTAGTACTACATCGTGGCGCCCACGTAGAACGCCAGAACCGCTATCAGGTCGGCCTGGTTTCGAAGGGTCTGCAAGAGCGCGCCGGAGGTCCGCAGATACCCCGGAATATCGGGGCTCCGGCCGTTGCGTCGCGGCCCACCTGCAGCAACAGCAGGGTCCCGACGGCCGCGACGAGATAGAGCCCGCCTTCAAGGAGCCGGAAGCCGACCGACCCGAGCGCGAGGGCCTCACCGTGTCTTCTCACGACCGGATAGAGGGACAGGGCGATCCCCGCGCTGGCGAAGGCGGCAATGATCTCGAAGAACGCGCCCGCGACGACCTGGTCCTGATGTGCGGAGATCTTGAGGAGATAGCCTGAACCGCTGAAGACGGGGTTCAGCAGTCCCGTGCTGAGCAGGCTGGTGATGGTGGCCGTGATGAAAAGCGTTCCCGCCACTCGCGCGGTCACGGTGTCCGGTCGTGTCCCGCGTCTCGCCGGCCCCTGCAGCCGGGCGTCAGCCGGCCCCTCTGCGCTCATCGCCGTCACCTCCATGGCCGCAAGACCACCGACGGCAGCTACCTTCGCCGGCCAGAGGCCGGCGCGACCAGAGGCGAAAGCCCCAAGACGGCGTGCAAACTAACCTCGCCGTCATTGTGATCGCCTGCCTTTTGGTCCTCCCCGCGCTCAGCATCGTCACGGGCGCCGAGATCCCCGGCCGTCGGAGGCCCTCGCCGAGCAGCGCATCTCGGCTATGCGCAGCGTCGCCGTCAGCCGGCGACGCTGCGCCGTGACCCATCGCACAGAACATCCAATCGGGAGCATCGGCGCGGCCAGACTGTGATCTGCCCTGGGTATACCGAGCGGCGGCTACGGGGCAGTCCGTTGAGAGCCCCCGCCCGTCTGGCCGCCTGGCCCAGCGACCAGCACTGGGCCAGGCACTGACCGCGCGCCGACAGGATGGTGAAGACCGGTGAAAGTTGGTGTGGCCCGCACAGATGGGTGGCTCCGGCCACGTGGGTGCCGCGACCTTTTGAGCTAACGCGGCGGCGCTGAGCCGTCGCGGGCAGCCAGCGTGGTCGGAGCAGACAATGAGCAGCGCATGCCTGGCACAAGCCGAGCAGCACCAGCAGCTGGAGTGGCTCGGCGGCGGAACGATGTCGATACTGCTCGACAGCGAGGCTACCGATGGCCAGCTGATGGTGGCTCGCTTGGACGCTAGCGAGGGCGCGCGTCTCCGTGCCACCTGCACACCCGCGAGGACGAGGTGTTCATGGTGATCAGCGGCACCGCCCGGTTCTGGTGCGGTGATGACGAGATGGAGGTGTCGGAAGGCGGCATCATCTTCTTTCTCCGGAACGTGCCGCACCCCTAGCGCGTAATCTTGGCCGCGGCCGATCTGCCGAGCGGCCAATATCTTGATCGGAATCAAGCCGATGTCCGCGCCGAACGGCGGCTCTATTTGGATGGCCTGTGGCCGATGGCCGATTACTGAGCGCAATTAGATCTGTCAATGGGCCGGGCGCTGGGTTGGCTGGCCGGGCTGGCCATGGTCGCCAGCGACGACTTCCTTGAGACTGGCGGCGGGAGCTGGGCGGCGAGGGCGGCGCACGGCAGCAGCGCCATTGAGTACCGGCGGTCAGCTGCAGCGGGGGCGCTGCCGCACGTCCATGGCCGTCGAAGAGGACGTTTGGCTCTGTCGCGCTGGGCGCGGCGTGCCTCACGCTCGACCTGACGGCTTCGGTTTCGTGCCGGAAGGGACATGCCCGATGGTCGGCATTGCCGGGCCGAATGGCCGACGGGATCGCGCTGGCGTTAGCGGTCAGTCCGGCAGTCTTCCGGTGAGTGCGACGCCGGGAGAAGGTGCGGGCTGGACGTTTCGGACCGCGGATGTCACTAAGGTCTACCCGAACGGCGTCCGGGCCAATGATTCGATCTCGCTGCACGTCGCGCCTGGCGAGGTATACGGGCTGCTCGGGCCGAACGGCGCCGGCAAGACCACCTTGGTGAAGCAGGTCATTGGTCTGCTCCGGCCGACGTCCGGGCGTATCACGCTCGGCCGTTATGACTTGGTGGCTGATCCCGCGGCAGCCCGGCAGCTCTGCTCATACCTGCCTCAAGCGCCGGTTCCCATCGACTCGTTCGGTGCCCGGGAGGCGATCGTCTTGTGCGGCCGGATCCGGGGCGGTGACCCTGTCATAGTGGCGCGCCGGGCGGATGCGCTGATCGAGGCGCTCGATCTTGGGCAGTGGCGGAACAAGCGGGGAATCAGTCTGTCTGGGGGAGTCAAGCGCCTGGTCGGGTTCGCCATGGTCACGGTGTGCCCGGGGCGGGTCGTGATTCTGGACGAGCCGACCAATGATGTCGATCCGTTGCGCCGCAGGCTGCTGTGGCAGCAGGTACGCGAACTCGGGAACCTCGGCATCGCGGTATTGCTGGTGACCCATAACGTGCTGGAAGCCGAGAAGGCGGTGGACCGCCTGGCCATCATTGACAACGGCCGGCTGGTGGCGGAGGGCACGCCGTCATCTATGAAAGCGGGTGACCGCGGGCAGTTGCGGCTGCAGGTGATGCTCTCACCCGGACGCGCCGATCCGGAGCTGCCAGTGTTCGTCAAGCGCTCGGCGCGAGTCGGCCACAACCTGATGGCCGTTGTCGATGACGTCGAGGCATCACACGCCCTCGGATGGGCGCAGGACCTCGTGGGGACCGGCGTGGCTGAGGAGTATGCGCTGACCGCCACATCGCTTGAGGACGCCTACATTGAGCTAACCGGTCACGGTTCGTCCCACGGTGGCGAAGAGGGCTGACGATGGCTCTCATCGCGACGCCCGTGGCCGGCCCGGCGGGGCCTGGCTCACCAGCGGCGCGCAGCAGGCTGTGCTACTGGCTGCACGGGTACCGGTGGATGTTCGCGTGGGATCTGGCAGATCTCAGGCTGACGTTGCCGATACTCGCGTCCATACTCACGCTGCAAGGCGCGGGGTTCGTGCTGGGAATCGGGCTGCTCTTCCGCGACATTCCGCCAGCGACTGCCGCCTTCGTGGTGACCGGAATCCCGGTCGTGAACCTCATCACAGCCGGGCTGGTCTTCGAACCGCAGATCGTGGCTGGCCAGCGAACGGCGGGCAGCTATGAGTTCCTGCAGTCGATGCCGGT
>JBKQTJ010000246.1:0-30636 GCA_052143255.1 Streptosporangiaceae bacterium
CGATGCCGTTACGGCAGAGTCTCCCGATGCGCCGCTGCGGTGGCTGACGATTGACGACGCGGCGCAGGCCACCACGGAAGCTAACGTGCGCGAGTCGCTATCCCGGCTCAAGCGCCTGCTGGCCTGACGCCAGTGGACCGACTGTCCCCGTGACTGGCGGCTGCGATTACTCGTCGGCGCCTATCCGGTAGACGCGGCTGGCCGTGCCTGCCAGTATCGCCTGCTGCTCGGGCTCGCTGAGGCTGGCAGTCAGCGCTTTGGCGGCTGCCACCACGGTCGCGTAACTGGCAGTCAGCGTGCAGACGGGCCAGTCCGAGCCGAACATCAGCCTGTCCGGTCCGAAACAGTCGAGTGCGAGGTCGAAATACGGGCGGATCTCGACGGCGCTCGCCGCCCCGAGGATGCCTGAGAGCTTGCACACTGTGTTCGGCAGCGCAGCCATCGCGCCGAACGCGGCAGCCCAGTCAGCGTCGACGTCCGCTCCGGCGTCAACGTTGCCGAGGTGGTCCAGCACGAAGGTCAGTTCCGGCAGGCCAGCGGCCACTGCAATCACGCCTGGTAGCTGGCTCGGCTGAAGGACGAGGTCGAAGCACAGGCCGGCGGCTGCCACGGCGGACAGGCCGCGCCGGACATCTGGCCCAGCCAGCCAGTCCGGATCTGGCTCGGTCAGCAGCGGGTGCCGGATGCCCGTCAGGAACCGTCCGCCGGCCAGGCTGCTGAGCCTGGCCAGCTCCGCCGCCGCAGCCGGGAGGGTCAGGTCTGCCCAGCCGACAACCGCGCGGACCAGTGGCTCGGCGGCGGCGAGCGCGAGCAGTTCGGGCGTCTCGCCGGGCTCGGTGACGGTCTGTACCACTACTGTCCCGGTGACGCCTGCAGCCTCGGCCTGGGGTGCGAGATCAGCTATGGCGAACCTGCGGCGTAGCGGAGCCAGCGCGGCATCAGACTCAAGCCATGGCTGAGCGCGCGCCGACGGGTCCCAGAAATGCTGATGCGAGTCAATGATCTTGGGCCGGCCCGGCCCGGCACGCGTTGCCACGACTGGACTGTAAGCCACGCGCCGTTACCTGCACGGTCGGGATCGATCGAGGGACCCCGTACGTTGTTGAGTGCGGGCGGCGGTCCCGGATCGGAGCGATGCCATGTTCGAGCGGTTCGACGAGCAGGCGCGCCGCGTCATCGCGTACGCACAGGAAGAGGCCAGGCTCCTCAACCACAACTACATCGGCACCGAGCACATCCTGCTTGGCATCGCCCGGGAGGACGAGGGAGTCGCGGTAGAGGCGCTGCTGGCCCTAGGCGTGAGCCTGACGGCCATCCGGCAGCAGGTTGAGATGATCATTGGTACCGGTAGCAAGGCGCCGTCTGGACACATCCCGTTCACGCCGCGAGCCAAGAAGGTACTTGAGCTGGCCCTGCGCGAAGCGCTTCAGCTCGGCCACAACGACATCGGAGCCGAGCACATCCTGCTCGGTCTGATCCGCGAGGGCGAAGGTGTCGCCGCCCAAGTGCTTGTTCGGCTCGGCGCGGACCTTAACAGGGTTCGCCGGCAGGTGATCCAGCTGGTAGCGCAGCATGAAGGCAGCCAAGATGCGCCCGAACACCAGGTCAGGCTGCGCCTTGTTAGTCCTGGCCCGCACGCCTTGTTTCGTTTGCGCGGCACCAGCTCTGAGTTGCGCGGCGCCAAGCATGGCGGGTGGGAAGCCCAGGTCATAGCGGTGCTGGCTGACATCCAGCGGAGGCTTACCGTAATCGAGCGGCGTCTCGGCATTTCCGAAGCACTGGGGATGACCGCGGCGGACGAGCCGGAGCAGCCGCCCAATTCAGCCGCGCCCGGGCCCGGCGGGCCGCAGCCCGCCGACGGTCCGGACTCGCGAGCGCCTGGCGACCCGGCTCAGGGCTAGACCTGAGCCTGCCCGGGCTATAGCCCCAGGTCGTCGAGTTGCTTGTGCAGCTCCGCCCGCGGGCCAGCGTACTGCCCCGCCTTCGCCTGGCCGAGTGGCGTACGGCGGAGGGTCGCGCCGCCGGGCTCCGGACCTGCAATGCGCGCGCTCGCATCGGGCATAGCGAGCGAGCCCTTGGCCGCGGCGGGACGGCGATCCCGGAACACCCAGCCGCCCACGACGCCTGCCGCGAGTCCGCCGATGTGCGCCTGCCAGCCGATCCCGGCATGCGGGAGCAGCACGGTGAACTGATAGGCGAAGCACAGCGCCATCACCGCGCCGATCATGATGTCGATCGCGTGCCGGTCAAAGAATCCCCGCACCAGGATGTAGCCCAGGTAGCCGAACACCACACCGCTCGCGCCGACGCCGACAGTGTTCGGCAGGCCCGTGAACCAGTCCGCGAGTCCGCTCACCAGAATGACCAAAGCGGTCAGCCCGAGGAACCGGGCCACGCCGCGGTAGGCGGCCAGGAATCCGAAGATGAACAGCGGCCCGGAGTTGCTTTCGATATGGGTCCAGCTGACGTGCAGGAACGGGGCCGTCAGTACGTACGGAAGGCTGCCGAGGTCGCGTGGCTTGATCCCGTAGTCCAAGGTGAGCTGATAGTGATCGGCCGCGTTGATCAGTTGGATGATCCACAGCAGCGCCAGGAAGCCGACCATGACGAACAGGGCCTTGCGCGCCTCGTCGAGTATCGACTGAGCGTCTTCGGCCCCGATGCTCCAGGACAGGCGCCGTGCGTTGGTCATGAGTCCCTCCACCGCCGTCGAAGCGTGATTCCTAGGCAGCCAGCGGTCGGCTGGCCATGCTCTGAAGGTAAGCGGAGTCGTCCCATGGATGGAACGTAGCCTCAGCCGGGACGGCAGGGAAGCACAAAACTGCCGAAGCCGTGCTCGGCCCGGGCTGACGGATCTGTGGGAACACCGCGCGACACGCCGGCGGCCCGACGTGTCGCGTTCGGCTTGCGCCCTGAGCTGTGATCACAGCAGTCCGCTAATTACGCCTGGTAATTGTTACATTACGTATTGCCAAACTGTGATCTGCGCAACACCAATTACGGGTTTTCGCCACAGCTTTTTCGGCGGAAACGCTTGGTCGGAGCTGCCAGTTCTGGCAACGTTATGCCGCGACGGTGCTGGGTCCGAAAGCGGTTCGCTGTTTGACCGAAGGAACCGGCATAGTTTCGGGCGCACCGTCATGCGACTCGCTGCCCTGTACCGCAGCGGTCCGCGCGGCGGGCGATTCGCCCGGCAGCGCATGGCCGACGGAAGGACCGCATTGTCACAGCACAGGAGGCGGCCCAAAGCCAAGCGCCCTCGGCGCCGGCGGGTAGGCGTCTTCATGGTGACCGCCGCGGCGGCAGCCATCTCCGTGACTACGGTAGCGATTCTCTTCATTACTGGCCATCCGGGATCGGTCACAGATCCGCTCGGCGCGGCGCTGGCTCAGGTCTCTCGCGGTAAGTCCGGCATCGTGCTCGCACAAGAGCGCCAGAAAGTTATCCTGCAGGACGCGGCGACGCAGGCCTTCAGCGTCACGAGCGTCCCCAAGATCTCTACTTCGCCAGCCCCCGCGCAAGCGCAGGTCGGTACCGTAGCGACCGTCCCGTCCGGGCCGCCGCCGAATCCGGCGACCGCGCAGGGCATCGCCTATCGGCTGCTGTCGGCCTACGGCTTTAGCACCTCGCAGTATGGCTGCCTAGACGATCTTTGGACAGAAGAAAGCGGCTGGCGTTACAACGCGGAGAATGCCAGCGGCGCCTACGGGATCCCGCAGGCGCTGCCGGGCTCGAAGATGGCCAGTGCCGGACCTGACTGGCAAACGGATCCGACGACCCAGATCAAGTGGGGTCTTGGCTATATCAAGTCGATTTACGGAACGCCCTGCGGTGCCTGGAATCACGAAGTCGCCTACGGCTGGTACTAGCCCGTCCGCGGTGCGATCGGTACCGGCCTAGCCCGTCGGGGCGGGCAGCGGCCTGAACGTCTTCATCGCAGAATGGAAGACGCCATTCGCGACCGGGAAGGTCGAGGCGGGCCCCCACAGGGTGAAGGTGTACGGCTGCGGGCCTGACTTGGTGACCAGGGTGACCAGGATGACCAGCTCCGTGAAACTTGGGCCGGACGCCTTGTGCCAGCTGAACTTCAGTTCCGCGGCGGGGGCGGCCTTGAACCCGCCCACGCTCTTGAACCCGATGGCTGACAGCGACAGCAGCCGGAAGCCGTGGTAGGCGGCGGCGTCCAAGGTGTACAGGTCCTGTGCCTGGGGCAACGGCTTGGCGTAGGCCCAGGTCGCCAGGTCCACTCTCAGATGGAAGTTGCGGACCGGCTGATTGAGGTGGGCCACCAGGTAGCCGATCGTCTGCTTCCAGGCGACCGGCATTCCGATCTTGAATCCGGCTGTCGAGCCCATCACCAAAGCCGGAAAGTGATGCCACACGTAGCCGGCCGGCAGTACCGGCGGAGTCGGGCCAGTGCTCGGGGTGGGCGAGGGCGTCGGCGATGGTGTTGGCGACACGGTCGGTGACGGCGAACCGCTGGGGCTTGCTGTCGGGCTCGCTGATCTGGTCGGGCGCGGGCTCGAGGTGGTGGAAGGACTGCTGCCCGGCTTACCGCCAGTGTGCGGGCTCTTGCCGCCGTGCCCGGCTGCCGTTCGGGTAGTGGCGTCAGGAACGGGCGAGCCTGCGGGCTTATGCCTGGCGGCACGCCCATGTCGGCCGGTCGCGTGTGATGCCGACCCCGAGACGCCGATCGACGGGACACCCTGAGGGCTAGCGCTTCGAAGTGTCTGAGCGCTCTGGCTGTGCGTGTAGGCCTGCCAGCCGATTATCGCCGCGACGACGATCGCGGCGATTCCGGCACCGGCCACCATCAGCCGCCAGCGGCCCGATGTGCGCTTGGCCGGGCTTGAGGGCTGTCCGTTGCCGCCAGAGCCGCCCTTACCCGGACCGCCATTGCCATTGGCCGGACCGCCTGGGCTAGCGGTGGGACCGCTGACCCTAGCCGCGGCCGCGGCAGCTCCGACCGGCTGCCAGAGTATCGGGCCGCCGTCGTGGCCCGGGCCACTCGCTGACCCCGCTGGCTCTGCGCCGGATATCGCTGACGCGGGGGGCGTGTCTGGCCCGGTTGCCAGGCCACTGCCGGTTGGCATGGACAGCTCGGCGAAGACCGGTGGGTCCAGGAACGATGCCGCCAGCGGACCTGGCTGATCCGGTTCAGCCACAGCGGCGAGGTGCCCGGAATCGGCCGGCGCGTCCGCGGCCACGGCGCCGGAGCCGTGAGCAGCGATCGCAGTCGCTGACTCGGTGTCGCCAGTGGGGACAGCTGCGGCAGCGAGCCAGCCGTCGCCGAGGGGTCTGGCCCCTGTCCTGGCAGCCGTCGCGGCATCGGCCAGCAGCCTTGTCGCCGTGGTCGCATCCGGCCTGGCGACGGGATCGCGGCTGAGCAACGCTTCGATCACCGGGCCGAGCGGGCCAGCGGACGGCGCGCGCGGCGCGTCTTCATGCGCAACCCCGGCGATGATTACCGTGGAGCCCCCGACCCGGTCAAAGGGTCCGCGGCCCTCGACGGCCGCGTACAGCGTCGCGCCGAGCGACCACAAGTCGGATGCGGGGGTCGCGATGTCGCCGCGAATCCGCTCGGGTGCAGTGAACCCAGGGGTTCCGACCACCATGCCGGCCTGGGTCATCGACGGATCCTCGGCGAAGGTGGCGATCCCGAAGTCGGTCAGCACCGCCCGCCCGTCCCGGGTGACAAGCACATTGCTGGGCTTGACGTCGCGGTGGAGGACTCCGGCTGCGTGCGCGGTGGTCAGCGCGCTGATCAGGCTGGTGCCAAGCTCAGCGGCCTCAAGCGGCGGGAGCGGACCGTCCTCGGTGATGACCCTGTCCAGGGATCGCGCCTCGACCAGCTCCATGACGATCCACGGGCTGCCGTTCTCCTCGACCACGTCGAAGACCGTTACCACGCTGGGATGGCTGAGCCTGGCGGCCGTCCTGGCCTCCCGCAGCGTGCGCTGGTAGACGGCCGCTGCGTCGGCGGGCGCGGCAATGGCGCTGATCTGGACTTCCTTGACCGCGACGTCTCGCGCTAGCAGCTCGTCGCGGCCGCGCCAGACGATGCCCATGGCACCGCGGCCGATCGGACCCTGCAGGCGATAACGGCCGGCTATGAGCCGGCCGGTGCCCATTACCGAGTGCATGGCCGGACTTTATCTAGAGCTATCACTCAGAGTCCTGTGAGGAAGATGTGAGTTTTGACCGACGACAGCGTAGCGTTCGGGCGTCCCGATTTTGTTACTGTTGCCGCCTCGTCATCTGCAGGACATCCAGTGCTTGATCTAGCTGCTCCGCTGTGATCTCGCCGCTGGCCAGGTGACCGCGTGCGATCACCACGTCTTTGATCGTCCTGCCAGTCGCGAGCGCTTCGTGCGCGACAGCTGCAGCAGCGTCATAGCCGATGTAGCGGTTCAAGGCTGTCACTATTGCCGGGGAGGACTCAGCGTTACGCCGCAATCGCTCCGCGTTCGCGGTGATACCGATCACGCACTTGTTCGCAAGCGCGCGGGCGCCTGAGGCGAGCAGCGACACAGACGACAGCAGGTTCCTGGCGATTACCGGCATCATCACGTTGAGCTCGAAATTGCCCGCTGCCCCGCCGAACGCGACCACCGCGTCATTGCCGATGACCTGAGCGCAGACCTGGCAGACCGCCTCGCAGATCACCGGGTTCACCTTGCCGGGCATGATCGACGAGCCGGGCTGCAGGTCGGGAATCCTGATCTCGGCCAGCCCCGTCCGCGGTCCCGACCCCATCAGCCGCAGGTCATTGCAGATCTTGTAGAGGCTGACCGCGATAGTCCTGGTCACACCGCTGGCCGCGACCAGGCTGTCTCGGCTGCCGGCCGCCTCAAAGTGATCGCGGGCCTCGGTCAGCGGCAGCCCCATATCCTCCGCCAGCCTGCTGATCACGGCTTCGGCGAAGCGCAGCGGCGCGTTCAGTCCGGTACCGACGGCGGTCCCGCCCAGCGGCAGTTCCCCGACTTCGGTCACCACAGCCGTGGCACGGTCGGCGCCATGCCGGATCGCGGCGGCGTATCCGCCGAACTCCTGACCCAGCGTGACCGGCGTGGCATCCATCAGATGCGTCCGCCCGCTCTTAACCACCTCGTCGAACTCGAACGCCTTTTCCTCCAGGGCTGAGGCCAGATGATCGAGCGCGGGCAGCAGCGATCTGACGATCAGCCGCGCCGCCGCCAGGTGCATCGCGGACGGGAATACGTCGTTAGACGACTGCGAGGCGTTGACGTGATCGTTGGGGTGCACTGGCCGTCCGAGGCGGCGAGCGGCCAGCGTCGCGATGACCTCGTTGGCGTTCATGTTGGCCGAGGTGCCCGAACCGGTCTGGAACACATCGACCGGGAACTGGTCGTCGTATCGGCCCCGCGCCACCTCGGCCGCCGCGTCGTGTATCGCGGCCGCCATGTCCGCGGGCAGCACCCCGAGCTCGCTGTTGACGATGGCGGCGGCACCCTTGATGGAGGCAAGCGCGCCGATGAGGTCGCGAGAAACGCGCTCGCCGGAGATCTGGAAGTTCTCCACCGCCCGCTGGGTCTGCGCTCCCCACAGCGCATCGGAGGGAACGGCGACCTCACCCATGGAATCGCGTTCGATGCGTGTTCCCTCGGGGGCGTCAGTCATCGGGCCTGACTTGGTCCTGCGCCGATCGTCAGCAGCGGGCTCCTGGGCGCGGTGACGTCGGCGAAAAAGTCGTTGCCCTTGTCATCGACCACGATGAACGCGGGGAAGTCGCGGACCTCGATGCGCCAGACGGCCTCCATGCCGAGCTCGGGATACTCAAGCACCTCGACCTTGGTAATGCAGTCCTGTGCCAGCCGGGCCGCCGCACCGCCGATCGAGCCCAGGTAGAAGCCGCCATGCGCCTTGCAGGCCGCAGTGACCGAGGCGGACCGGTTCCCCTTGGCCAGCATCACCAGCGAACCGCCAGCGGCCTGGAACTTATCAACGTAGGAGTCCATCCGGCCGGCGGTGGTGGGGCCAAAGGAGCCGGACGCGTAGCCCTCGGGAGTCTTGGCCGGTCCGGCGTAGTACACAGCGTGATCGCGCAGGTAGGCGGGCATCGGCTGGCCTGCGTCGAGCAGTTCATCAATCTTGGCGTGGGCTATGTCGCGTGCCACCACCATCGGTCCGGTCAGCGCCACCCTCGTTCTGATCGGGTAACGGGATAGCTCGGCCCGGATCTCGGTCATCGGCCGCGCCAGATCAATTCTGACTACATCCCCGTTTAGTTCGGACTGGGCCTCGTCCGGAAGGTACTGCGCGGGGTCAGTCTCGAGTTGCTCGAGGAAGACCCCGTTCCCCGTAATTTTGGCCGTTGCCTGCCGGTCCGCGGAGCAGGACACCGCGATCGCGACCGGACACGACGCGCCGTGGCGGGGCAGCCTTATCACCCGGACGTCGTGGCAGAAGTACTTGCCGCCGAACTGGGCGCCGATGCCGGTCTTGCGGGTGATCTCGAGGACCTCCTGCTCAAGCTCGAGGTCGCGGAAGCCGTGCGCGCCGATGGAGCCCGCCGTTGGCAGCGCGTCCAGGTACTTGGCCGAGGCGTACTTGGCCGTCTTGAGGGCGTACTCCGCGCTCGTCCCGCCTACCACGATGGCCAGGTGGTAGGGCGGGCAGGCGGCAGTACCGAGCGATCTGATTTTCTCCTCCAGGAAAGCGGCCATCCGGGCGGGGTTAAGCACCGCCTTGGTCTCCTGGTAGAGGTACGACTTGTTGGCCGAGCCGCCGCCCTTGGCCATGAAGAGGAACTTGTACTCGTTCCCGTCGGTGGCGTACAGCTCGATCTGAGCCGGGAGGTTAGTCCCGGTGTTCCGCTCGTCCCACATCGTCAGCGGCGCGAGCTGCGAGTAGCGCAGGTTCAGCGTTGTGTACGCGTCATAAACGCCGCGGGCGATGTGCTCCTCGTCACGGCCATCGGTGAGTACCTGCTGTCCGCGCTTGCCCATCACGATGGCGGTGCCGGTGTCCTGGCACATGGGCAGGATCCCGCCCGCCGCGATGCACGCGTTCATGAGCAGGTCACGGGCCACGAACTTGTCGTTTGCCGATGCTTCCAGATCGTCCAGGATGGCGCGAAGCTGCGCGAGGTGAGCGGGCCGGAGCAGATGCGCGATGTCATGCATGGCCGCAGCGGTGAGCTGGGTCAGGACCTCCGGCGCTACCTGAAGGAAGTCCCGTCCGAAGGCCCGCTGCGTGCTGACCCCATCGGCGGTCAGCAGCCGGTACTGCGTCTGGTCGGGACCTGTCGGCAGCATGTCGGTATAGGAAAACTCGGGCATCGCGCTGGCACTTCCTTGTGGCCGCTTGTTGATCCTCTCATCGTATTTCGCGACCGGGGATTTCGGTGCCAGGCTCAGCCGCCAGCTGGGCTGGCCTGGTTTCCTGCCTGCGCTGCCCGGCTGGCCTCCTGAACCGGCCCGCCGGAGATGAACGCGGCCACGAATGCGACCGCCGCCGCTGCCACGGCCACGAAACCGCCGTAACTCCAGCTCGCGGAGACAGAGAAATGCTGGAGCGGCGCGTAGCCCGTCCATCCAAACGACCCGGCGGAGATGCCAGGTGGCCTGAACGCCAGCCCTAGTACGGTCAGGATCAGGGCCAGGCCGATGGTGCCCACCAGCAGCTGACCAGGGCTGGGCAGGTTGCCGGGTATGCGGCGGATGGCGTCCCTGGCCACCAAGACCACCATGGCGACGATCGCCAGCACGAGCACGACCCACAGGTAGCCGTGGGCGCGCGTACCGCTTAGGGCGCCGTTCCCGACCAAGGTCTCGTTCCCGAGGCGGACCGTGCCGCTGAACCAGGGCAGGAACAATGAAACGGCAAGCACTGCCAGGGCCAGGCCGATAGCCGCGTCGCTGCGGTCCCAGCGCCGGACCGTCGCCTCGGGGACAGGCGGGGGCGGGAGGTACTCGTAGCCGGCCGGTCCAGACGCCATTGCACCTCCCGAGTGCGGTGATATCGGGGCAATCATAGACCTGTCGGGTGCCTGTTAACAGGATTACGCGGGCCGTAGCAATGCGCGGAGGCTGGCTGCCATTGGCGTGACAGCCAGCCTCCGTCCGGTCTGAATACGCTTGGAGAGCCTCGCCTGCTAGTCGGCGACCGGGCTGGCAGCCACGGCGCAGGCCGGCTGCCGCACCCGGATGGCGACCGCTATCACGATCAGGGCCACCAGGTCGAAGATCGCCGCGGCGGTGAACGACGCGGCCATGCCATGCACCCGGGCATGGGCGATCTGCGCGGCCGCGGTGGCCCCGGCAATCGGGTGCGATGCGGCTGCCCGGCTTGCCGTGCCGAAGATCGTGACCAGGATGGCCAGCCCGAGGGCGCCGCCCAACTGCTGCATGACGTTCACCATGCTGGCCGCGGCACCAGACTCCTTCGGCGGCACGCCCGCCAGCGACGCCATCGTGAGCGGCACGAACACGATGCCCATGCCAGTACCGAGCATCAGCATCGGAACCAGAACGCCGGGGAAGTAGCTTGTCGCTGTGGTCAGCTGGCCTAGCCATGCCATCCCGGCCACTACCGGCAGCAAGCCGGTGATCATCAGGGGCTTCGGACCGAACCTGCTCACCAGTCTCGGTGCCAGCCGGGACGTCGCGAACAGGGCGCCCGTCATCGGGATGAAGGAAACGCCGGCCTTAAGCGGGCTGAACCCGAGAACCTCCTGGACGAACTGGGTGAGGAAGAAGAACGAGCCGAACATGCCGCCCACGAGCAGCAGCCGGGCCAGGTAGGACGCCGACCGGCTACGGTCCCGGAGCAGCCACAGCGGCGTGATCGGCTGACTGGTCCTGGTCTCGTTCAGCAGGAACAGGCCGAGCAGGACAGCAGCGGCAGCGAGTGAACCCAGCGTGCCTGAGCTGGACCAGCCGGCTGTAGCGGCGTTGATGAACGCGTAGACCAGGGCCGACATGCCCGCCGTCGAGGCGACGGCGCCGACGAAGTCGAACCGGGCTCGCTGGCGCTGGGACCGGGCCAGCAGTCGCGGGGCTGCTGCCACCACGGCGATGCCGATGGGGACGTTGATGAAGAACACCCATCGCCACGACGCCCACTGAGTGATCATGCCGCCGAGCACGAGGCCAAGCGATGAGCCGCCCATTGTCACAGCGGTGAAGATACTGAGCGCGCGGACTCGTTCCCGGCCCTCCGGAAAGCTCGTGACGATGGCTGCGAGGACAGCAGGTGACGCGATGGCGCCGCCGACGCCCTGCACCGCGCGGGCAGCCAGCAGCGTTGCTGCCGAGGTCGCCAGGCCGCCGGCCAGCGAGGCCACGGTGAAGATGGCGAGCCCGGCCATGAAAGTCTGTCGCCGGCCCAGGATGTCGCCGGCCCGGCCGCCGAGCAGCAGCAGGCCGCCGAAGGTCAGCGCGTAAGCATTGAGAACCCAGGACAGGCTCGTGGCGGTCAGGTGCAGGCCGGCCGCCATGGACGGAAGCGCCACGTTGACGACCGTCATATCCAGCACGATCATCAGCTGGGCGCAGAGCACCACGGCGAGCGTGATGTTCCGCCGGTCGCCCGGGTGGCGCGATTCTGGTCGGGGCGCCACCGCTGGCAGATCCTGGCCGGCTGGGGCGGGTGGAGCTTCTATTGCGCTACGAACTTGAGACGGCATGGTTCCTTCCAGGAACGTTCGTGTTCGGTGTGCGCATGCCTGCGGGCTGCGCGAGTCGTCGGGAGCCAGCGCCGGGGCGCGCTGTCAGCGCAAGTGCCGCGCACGGCAGCACTGCTGTCCGGGATTCGGGCCGCGCAGTGAGCGCTCGCCTTCGCGGCCAGGTTGAGCTATGCTCAATTCGGAGGCTCCCTCCGGTAACTATACGGAGGATCCCTCCGCTTTGCAACTCGAAAATGCAGGAGTCTGTGATGGGCGCTACCGGGCCGGCCAGCCAGTCCGGGCCGCCGATGCGGGCAGACGCGCGCCGAAACTACGATCGGCTGCTGGCCGCGGCCGCTGCGGCGTTCGCCGAGCGCGGTGCTGACGACGTATCGCTGGAAGAAATCGCACGGCGTGCCGGAGTCGGCATCGGCACGCTCTACCGGCATTTCCCGGCTCGCCAGGCGCTGCTTGAGGCGGTCTACAAAGACCAGGTCGATGGCCTCGAGGTGCTGGCCGGCAAGCTGCTGACCGCGGAATCGCCGGCCGACGCCCTGGCTGAGTGGATGCGCGCGTTCGTCGCGTTCGGCCGAACGAAGCGGAGCCTCAGCGCCGCACTTGTCGCCACCGTCGGCAAGAACTCGGAGTTCTTGTCGTCGTGCAGTGCCACGCTGCGCAGCTGCACCGAGATGCTGCTTGATCGCGCGAAGCAGGCTGGCCTGGTTCGCGACGACATTCGGTCGGCTGACGTGCTCCGGCTCAGTCACGGCCTGATTCTGGCCACCGATGCCGCACCTGCCGATCCCGGTCAGGCTGACCGCCTGATCGGCTTGCTGGTCGACGGCCTGCTCGCCAGCGGAGCCGGCCGGCACTAACGCTGCTTGCGCCCTCATGTGCTGCCCGGGCTGCACGAGGCGGAGTTCCGGCAGGCATTGGTGCTTGCAGTGCTTTTCCGCGGGTAGCAACGAACGGCCGGCTCGCCTGGCCATCGGTAGCGTTGCTATCGGCGTGGCCGGTTAACCTGGCCAGCCGAGGTGAGGACGGTGAACGTGAGCAGGGTCCCCGAGCAAGGCGGCAGCGCTGAGCAACTGCACGGCGCGGTCGACGTCGATGAGGCGGTGCGGCAACTGGAACTCGCTGCGCATGACGTCGCGGTAGCTGCCGGTTGTATCGGCCTCGGTGATCTTGACAGGGCGCACACCAGCGTCATCACGGCTCGTGTTGCCGTCGATGCCGCGGAGGACATCCTGCGGGTTGCGCTGGACTTGGCGGGCTAGCGCGCAAATCCAGCCACAAACCGAGCACTGACTGATCTTGTCCCCAGTTCGCCACAAAAGAATCGTGAGTGACACGCCTGCGGGCGAGGCCGCAGCCTGCTGACCCAGCCGCGGCGAAAGTGGCGGCCCGCTCACCCATCGTGGGCTGGGATAACATTAGTGTGTGACTCACGCACTAATATCGAGGTCACCGCAGGAGGTGCTGAGGCATGACGCAGGCATCCGGCTCGTTTACCGTCGCTTCCTGGGACGAGAGCACCTACCAGGAGCTCAGCGGTAACGGCAAGCTCACCAAGGCGACCGTAACCTTTGGCCTGACCGGCGACCTGACCGGAGAGGCGACCTGGGACGCCGTCATGTATTACCGGCCAGACGGATCGGCCACCTTTACCGGCATGCAGCGGGTGGACGGGCAGCTCGGCGGGATTGCCGGAAGTTTCGTGGTGCGGGCTGACGGCGAGTTCGTCAACGGCGAGGCCCGATCACGCTGGCAGATCATCGAGGGATCGGGCTCGGCCGGACTAGCTGGCCTCACCGGCAACGGCTCGGCCGTCGCCACCGCCGAGCCGCCCGGCCTGTACACACTCGAATACGACCTTGGCTGATCGCGGCAGGCGAGCCGACCAGGCTGAGCAAGCCGGCCACGCCCAGCAGACCGAGCACGCCGATCACGCTGGCCGTTCCGGGCACGCCGGCGAAGCCGGTCTCGACCGGCCAGCGAATGTATTCGGTGCGCTGGCGCTCGTAGTGTCCGATCAGATAGCCGACGCAACTGGCGCAGCCGCAGGCCGGTCAGAATCAGCGCCTGCCGCGCTCGCAGCCCTGCTGCACTTCCTCGATCACCCGTCGGTCGACCTGTTGCGGCAGGTCCTGGGACTGACCTCGTCAGGGACCGTCAGGTTGCTGGACCGGCTGGCCGAGGCCGGCCTCGTCGAGCGGGTGGCGTCAGCTGACCGGCGGTCCACCGCGATCGTGCTGACCGAGGCGGGCAATGCGGCAGCCGAGGCAGTCTGCCGCGCGCGCGCCGGCGTGCTTGACCGCGCGCTTGCCGCGCTGGAACCTGCCGAAAGGGCGGAGTTCGACGAGCTCATCGGCAAGATGCTGGTTGGCATGATGCGCGGCCCGGGGGCAGTGCGCTGGATTTGCCGGCTATGCGATACGGGGATCTGCCGCGGCGCGCTGGGTGGGTGCCCCGTCGGCAACGCCGCCCGCGAGCGCTACGGCGGAATGCGGCCGCCTACCTAGCAAGCCGCGGCAACAGCGCGGCCGCCGCAGTCACGCCCACGATGGTTGCCGCCACCAGCACGGTGAAGTCCAGACCGAGATTGGCCGGGTGCCGATCAGCAGCGCCGGCCGCGAACGCCTTCCCACTGATCAGCGCCGATCGCGGGGTCGGCGTGACCATGAGCTTCGTCAGCACGCCCGCGTCGCGTTCCCAGATGATCTGGATGCCACAGAAGATCGCGATGAACAGGGCCGACTGCGCCAGGATTCCCGGTGCCAGGCAGGCAAGGTACGGAATGCCCCCTGGCGTTGGAATCGCGTGAATCTTGGTAAAGACCTCGCCGTAAATGAGCAGCCAGAGCGCGGGCTGGATGGCCCGGGTGTACAGCTCGGTCCGGTCGTGCCGGATCTTGCGCAGCTCGACCCAGCACAGCGTGACGATGCGGCTCGCCAGCCGTCGCAGCACGGCGGCCGGGGTGTCGGCTGGCGGCAGCAGCGCGGCCGGGAACTGACCGGGCCCCGGCCCGGCGTGCTCAGCCGAGACGGCGGGCGGTACGCCTGGCGCGGCGGACGTCACGGATGCCTCCCGATTCTGCGTCCTCATCGAGCGCGCCGCCGGTGTAGTGGCGGAACACGTCGTCGAGCGTGGCGGTCTGACCGAGCATCGCCTTAAGCTGGCCCGGCGAGCCGGTCGCGCGGATCGAGCCGGCGTGCATGAGGGCTATCCGGTCGCAGTAGGTGTCGGCCTCGTCCATGTAGTGCGTCGTCATCAGCACCGTCATGGCGGCCGTCTCGCGCAGCTTGGCGATGTGCTCCCAGACGTCGGTTCGGGCGATCGGGTCGAGGCCCACCGTCGGCTCGTCAAGCACGAGCAGGCTGGGGGAGTTGACTAGCGCTTGCGCGAGCTCGAGCCGCCGGATCATCCCGCCGGAGTAGGTCTTCACTAGTCGGCCGGCCGGCTCGGTCAGGCCCATGGCAGCCAGCGCGCTCTCCACGCGTTCGCGCCGGATCACCCGCGGCACGTCGAAGAGGCGGGCAAACAGCTCAACGTTCTCGCGCCCGGTGAGCGTTGCGTCTGCGGACCGCAGCTGGGGAACGTAGCCAATCATCCTGCGCACTCGCATCGGGCGCGCGGCCGCGTCGACTCCGAACACGCTGATAGTCCCCGCCATCGGCGTCAGCAGATTCGTTAGCATACGGATCGTCGTTGTCTTGCCGGCTCCGTTCGGCCCGAGCAATCCGAATGTCTCGCCTTGCTCGATGCGCAGGTCCAAGTGGTCAACGGCAGTATGCGCGCCAAACCGGTAGGTGAGCCCCGAGCACACAGTGCGGGCGTGGGAGTGCGGGCGTGCTGCTCGCGTATTGCCGAATGCTCCCGGCTACGGGGTGCTGACGTCGGTGAGGCCGTACAGCCGGGCCGCGTTTCCCGCACCGATCAGGCTGGCCACCCTGATCGCATCCGGCTCACCCCAGTGCCCGGCGGCGACCCAGCCGCCGAAGATCTCACTGACCGCCTGCCGCCACAACCGGGCACCTAGGTAGACCAGTTCGGGCAGCCCGTAGGCGTCAGAGGAAAACAGCACCTTGCCGAACGGGGCGAGTTCGAGCGCTTCGGCAAGCACCGCCGATGCCCGGGCACCGCTGTAGTTGATAGCCAGTCCGAGATCGAAGTAGACATTCGGGTAGGCCTGCGCGAGGAAAGCAGCGTTCCGGTGGAACGGGTAACAATGCAACAGCACAACAGGGACGGCGCAGGCGGCCAGGAAGTCGCGGGCCAGCGCCGGATCGGCGCGCCGCAGGTCGAGGTCGGGATCACCGAAGCCAGTGTGCAACTGGATCGGCAGGCCCCGGTCCACCGCGCACCACAGCAGGTGCCGGAGCAGCACCGGGTCGATGACCCGGGCCTGCCCGCTGGCCTCGGCGGTGCGCAGCCACTGGCCGGCCGCTGCGCGCACCGCATCCGGCCGCGGCCGGGCGGGGTCGAAGTCGAGCCCGTGCCGGTAGGCCACAATGCTCTTCACCGCGGCTGCCTGGGCCGACCGCTGCCAGAGCAGCTCAAGGAACCGGCTACCGAACTCCTCGGCCGTGCATCCCGACCTGGCTAGCTCCTCAGCCACCGATTCGAGCCGGACCACTTCGAGCACCACCGCCTCCGCGAATTCCCCCAGATCAGCGAGGCTGGCGGAGCCTGGCGCGGCGAACCCGGTATCCACCAGCAGATGGGAGCAGCCAGCCGCCGAGAGTAGTGTCTCGGCCGCCCTTGTTCCCGCGAGCGAATTCCGGTAACCGAGGTAGACGCTGGCCTCCGCCGACGACGTCAGTCCGAGAACCGGCCCGCACCAGCGCCGCAGGGCGAATCCAAGCTGGGAATCGAACGGTGAAGTGCCGGCCGCGGCAGGACGGTCCGATTCGGTGATAAAGCGCTCGAACTCCGGTCCGGCAACAGGACCAGGCAGGACCGAGTGCACATGGTGATCAACAAGCCGCAGTTCCTCCACGACCTCCGGCAACCCCATGGCTGACGGTAACCCACTGCGGATATGGCGGAGCACTCGGGCTGATGGGACGTTCGGGCAGTGCTTAGCTGAGCCGGTCGCGGACGGCGACGACACCCTGGACATGTCGCACCGCGTCGAGCAGGGCGCGGCGGCGTTCATCGTCGGCTACCTGACCGGAAACTGTGACGACGCCTTCAGCGACGGTCACGTCCAGGTCTCGCGGCCTGGTCGGCAGGATCTCAGGAAGAACGCGGCGCACAAGCTCAGCCCGGATCTCATCGTCGGTGCGGCTGAACACGGCTAGCACGTCGACCCGGCTGATGATGCCCAGCAGTCGCCCGGACGCATTGACGACGGGCAGCCTCTTGATCCGCCGGTCGTACATGAGCCGGGCAGCCTCTTCCACTAGCGCGTCCGGCCCCACTGTGACCGCAGGACTGGTCATCAGATCACCCGCAGTGACACCGGCTGCCTTGGCGTCCTCCCGGATATGCCGCAGGGCGGCGAGCAAGCTCGCACCTTCGGCCTGGACCGCCTCCTTGACCAGCAAGTCCGCCTCCGACACGACTCCGATCACCCGGTCAGTGTCGTCGATCACCGGGAATGCGCTGATCCGAGAGCTACGGAGCATGGCGGCCATATCGCGGAACGACGCGTCCTTGCGGACAGAAATGACGCGCGTGGTCATCACATCCCGGACGGTCGTAGTCATGCTGTCCTCAGTTCCGCGCGGCTAGCCAGCCTCGACGTGACGATTCCCGACCAGGAGGATCCAGACCTGGCCTGGCGCGAAGATCATCGGGTGACCGGACGCCGTCGTGAACGTCGTGCCGCCATTCCAGTTCCGCCGCGACCAGCGGACGTTGTAGGCCTTCCCGTTGCGCAGTACCACAGCCGTACCACGGCCAATGGTCTCCGCATAGGGCGGCGGGTAGCCGTACTCCAGGTACAGAGACTTGCGCACGATGGTGTGCTGGATCACGACTGTCACGGGTGCGAACCGGCGGCCCGCGCTTGTCTTCGCGGGCACTCCGTCCATCGACACCAGCCAGCGATGGCTGGCCGCCGACCAGGTGAAGACGAACTTCGCGGCTGGGTAGGTGACCGTCGCCGACTTGGTAACCCGGCCGCCGGCGGGCGGCGCGCCGAATTTGAAGCCGATGTTGCGCGCCTTGCTGGCCCGCTTGGACTGTGCCAGCAGCACCCGCGTGCTTGCGAACAGGTTGTACGGCGCGATCCGCGAGTAATCCCGGTAGTAGCCTCTCGCCACGCCGGCGTAGAGGTTGACGATCCGGGCGTGCTCCACGACCGGGAGCAGTTGGCCTTGAGCGCCGGAGAAGGCGAAGGCCGGGCGGCCGAACTGACCCAGCAACTGCAGGTCGTCCCTCCTGGCGCTGCGCACCGGCCCGATGACAGGCGGGAAGTGCGAAGAGAAGATCACCAGGAACCGGGTGAGACCGCCTTCTACCGGCAGCACGTAGACGATGTCGGCAGCGGTGAGGCCGGTCTGAGGTCGGGCGTAGACGATGTTGTCGATCTTGACGGCCAGTACCCGGTTGAGCTGCTTCACCGGTTCGCCCGTGAACGGGGACACCAGCCGATGCGGTTTCGCCGCCGAAGGCCGGGCGGTCGGTGTGGGCGTGGCCTGGGCCTTGTGCGCCGCGGGCGTACTACTGGGAATCAGTACGACGCCCGCTACGATGGCGGCCGTGGTCGCGGCCGCCAACACGGCCGCGAGGATGGTCTTCTCCCGGGTCCATGGCAGCAGCGTTCTGCGTATCCATGTCGAAAGCCATCCCATGACTGCCGCCGATCGTCTGCGCTGCCGGGTACGCAGGTCAGGGTATCCCTGCCGTCAGCTATTCCAGTACGCCTCTAGTCGTGCGCATCGTTTTGCCCCGAGGCGGTCAGGGCGTCCGGTTTTTGTCTATCTGGTCGAAGTCGCCGTACCCGTTGTACGTGCCTCCGCCGCCGGACCATTGCCACATCAGCGCGTACTTGCTCGCGCTGGTCATGCCGCCGAAGAACTGCGCGCACGTGCTGGTTCCGGTAAGGCACCAGCCGTCCGGCAGGTGGGCCAGGCTGGCAGTGTCGGCTAGGTAGGTCCACTCGTAGGTGTTGGGGAGGGTAGCGTACCGGCCGGCGCCGAAGATCGACGCCCAGATGGGCGGCGCCGAGTACACCCCCGCCTTGTAGGCGGAGTGGCTGGTCAGGTAGTCAGCGAAGCCGTTGAAGTCCGCCCGGTCCACCTGCGGCGCGATAAAATCGCTTCGCACTTTGCCGCTGCATGGCGAGGTGTAGACGGCGTTCCAGCCGTTGTCTGGCGCGGGAGTGTAACTCGGCGCGTGACCGGGCAGCTCAACGTCCAGGAACACCACCGGGTAGGTCACCTTCGGGCTCAGCGCATTGAGGTCACGCAGCGCCGCCGCCGCTTGCGCCTGGCCCCACGCCACCGCTTCCTTGCTGGTCCCGTTGAAGTGCGGATCGACGCCCGGGCCCGCCATGAACCAGTACGCGCCGGTACCGATGCCCAGGTGGTAAGTAACGAAGTTGGTCCGGGCATCGTTGGCGTTCGTCTTGGACCACACGACGTTTCCCCCGCAGTGCTGCCACGCGGCCCAGTTCCCGATCATGCCGATGTAGCCGCCGTAGCTGCTGCCGATTGCCGGCTCGCGGTACGGCGCCGGGCCCGGGACGGCCACATAGTTGCTGTCCGTCCCGTACCAGAAACCGGCGGGCGCATCAGCAGGCCGGGCAGTGGCCGCGGCCGCAGGCCCGCCCGCAACCGTCATGACAGCAGCTGACATTGCGAGCAGGCCGACTGCGGCCGCTCCGGCGCGGCGCATCGTCAGGCGCCGGACCTGCTGCGTCAAGAACGTCATCGCGGACCTGCCTCACCACTGGAGCTGTCTCGTCGTGCCTATCCGCAGCCCAACCTAGGTGCGCCCGGTGAGTGCTCAGAACCTCAAGAAATGCTGGAAGCACTCGAACGCGGCGTCCTGCCCGGCGAAAGCGGCTGCCTCAGCTCGCTTAACGGCCAGGTACGCGCTCGACCGAAGCGGGCCGAGCGCTGTCATCAGCAGCTCATCGCGGGCCAGCGCGTCGAGTGCCTCGGCCAGGCTGATGGGGAGCCGGCGCGCGCCAGCCGCTTCCCGTTCGGCCTCCGACATGGTGGCCGGGTCGACATTGACAGGTTCGCCCGGATCGAGGTGGCGCCGGATTCCGTCCAGCCCGGCGTAGATCAACGCGCCCACTGCCAGGTACGGGTTGGCGCTCGAGTCAGACGGCTTCAGCTCCAGGTTCACCGTGCTGGCGGCATCGCCCCGTAGCGGCGAGCAGATCCGGACGGCAGCCTCCCGGTTATCCATTCCGTAGCAGGTGAACGCGCTGCTCCAGAACTGCGGCTGGAGGCGCCGGTAGCTGTTCACGCTGGCGCACGTCAGCGCGACCAGGGCCGGCAGGTGTGCCAGCAGGCCGCCGATGAAGTGATAGCCGACCGCCGACAGGCCGTAACGGTCGGCTGGGTCGGCAAAGACGGCGGTGCCATCAGCTGAGCCGGCCAGTTCCACGCTGGTCAGCGACGCGTGCAGGTGGGCGCCGTTACCCGCCTGATCAGGTATGGGCTTCGGTGCCAGGCTCGCCCACAGCCCATGACGGAACGCGACTCCGCGCACGGTTTCCCGGTACAGCACGTGGTTGTCAGCGGCCCGCAGCGCGGGCGCGTGCCGGATGGTTATCTCGTGCTGGCCGTGCCCGAGCTCGGGGTAGTAATGCTCGACGCGCAGCCCTTGCGCGTTCAGCGCCCGGACCAGGGCGATGACAAGGTCATGCCCCTGATGGAAACCGGTCGACGAATAGCACAGGCTGTCGTCGAGCGGGACGAGGCGGTCCGGCCCGCCGGCCGGATCGGCCTCGCGGCGACCGAGGGTGAACTCGGGCTCAAAGGCGGCCGTCATAGCGTAGCCCTCGGCCGCTAGGGCATCGATGGCATCCTTCAGGAATGTCCGAGCGCACGCGTCCCAGGGCTCGCCGTCCGGCCTGACCAGGTCAGCCAGCATCACCCCGGCGCCTGGCGCATACGGCAAGGCCACCAGCGTGGCCGGGTCGGGCTTGAGCCGGACCTCGCCGACCGGGCCCATTCCGGCCACCGGCTGGAGCGTGTCCAGCATGGTCATGGCCATCATCGCGACCGTATGGCCAATACCGCTCTCCATCCGCTCGGGCAGGAACGCGCCAGATGTTGCCTTGCCCCGGATGACACCGCCGTGATCGGCGTACAGGAACCGGATCAGCCCGAGATCGCCGGAGGCTGCCTTGGCCAGGGCATCCCTGGTGGCAGTGTCATTAGCACCGGAACTCATGCGTCAGGCGTAGCACGACCATCCGCGGTTCGTACAGATTCCCGGCCAACGTAGCCGTTGCCTGCCGTGCCGCTGGCTGCCGTGCCGTTTCCGGCCGCATCCGCGGCGCTGGGCGCATCCGCGGCGCTGTCCGCAGCGCCGTCCGCGGCGATGTCGTCTGCGATCACGTCCGTCCCGGCTGCCTCGGTGGCCGTCGAGGCAGCGATCGTCGCCGCCTCGGTGGCGTCCTCGTGTACGTACCTTCCGCCCCGCAGCGCCGACGCGGCGGCAGCGATGACCAGGACTGCAATCGCCATGGAGAAAACGATCACCAAGCCGTGGTGGAACGGCTGGGAGATCAGCTCGGGGAAGAAGGTCCGGCCCGTCAGCACCTTCACGTTGTGCGCGGGCAGGTGGTGGAGGACGCCGGTCGGCGCGAGCAGGGTGTGCACGGGGTTGTAGCCGAGGAACGCGGCGAACAGGCTGCCCACTGGCGGCAGCGAGCCGATCTGATGCGCGATCCCGGCCGGGACGCCCTGGGCTGTCAGGCCGCTGGTCAACGTCTTCGGCAGGGTGGCCGCCAGGCCAGCGATCATGAGCGAGAAGAACACGCCGATGGACAGCACAAAGCCGGAGTTCTGGAACGTGGCCAGCATGCCGGAGGCCGCGCCGCGCTGCCTGGCCGGGACGCTGTTCATGATCGCAGCGGCGTTTGGTGCGGAGAACAGGCCCATGCCGGCGCCCGCCACGAAGATCAGCACCGCGAACTCCGGGTAGCTGAAGTTCACCGGGATGAACAGCAGGCCGCCGAAAGCCACCGCCGACACCAGCAAGCCGCCGGAGGCGAACGCCCGCGCCCCGTGCTTGTCCGACAGCCAGCCGGATACCGGGCCGGACACCACGAAGCCGAAGGTGAGCGCCAGCAGGTAGATGCCCGACCAGAGCGGCGTGTCCGCGTAGTCATAGCCGTGCAGCACCAGCCAGATGCCCTGCAGCCAGATGATCAGCATGAACTGAAGCCCGCCTCGAGCGATGGAAGCAAGCAACGTGGCGCCGACACCGGCCCCGAACGCGCGGATCCGCATCAGGTGCAGGTCGAACATGGGCGATTCGACCTTGGTCTCGATGATGCAGAACAAGACGAGCAACGTCACGCCGCCGATCAGGCCCGTCAGAACGAGCGGGCTGGTCCAGCCCATCGAGTGGCCGCCGTAGGGCTGGATGCCGTAGGTAATGCCGGTCAGCAGCAAGATCAGGCCGGCCCCGAAGGTGACGTTGCCGAGCCAGTCGATCCGGGCCGGCGTGCGCACGCCGACTTCCTTCAGGCTCAGGTACGACCAGATCGTGCCGCCGAGGCCGATCGGCACCGACACGATGAACACCAGCCGCCAGTCGACGGCGGCCAGCACGCCGCCCAGGATGAGGCCGATGAACTGGCCGGAAATGCCGGCTACCTGGTTGATGCCCATTGCCGTGCCGCGCTGGTTGGCCGGGAACGCGTCGGTAAGGATGGCAGGAGAGTTGGCCATGAGCATGGCCCCGCCGACAGCCTGGATGACCCGGAACCCGATGAGCCAGAGCGCGCCGTTCGGCCCGGTGAACGGGTCGAACGGAAGCGCGAGGGCACCCAGGCCGAAGATCGCGAAGCCAGCGTTATACATCCGCACCCGGCCGTAGATGTCGCCGAGGCGGCCGAGCGTGACGACCAGCACGGCGGAGACCACCAGGTAGCCCATCAGCATCCACAGCAGGTAGCTGATGTTGCTTGGCTGAAGCGGGTCCAGGTGGATGCCGCGGAAGATGGCGGGCAGCGCGATGATCACGATCGATGCGTTGACAGTGGCGGCGAGCATGCCAAGCGTGGTGTTGGACAGCGCTACCCACTTGTAGTGCCCGCCGCCCGGGCCGCCGCCGTCTGACAGCCCCGAGCCTGCCCGCCCCGTACCTGTTAGTCCGGTTTCCGCAGGCTCGCTCAACTGCCTGTCCTCCGCATCAGGTGCCGTTCACGCACCCCGGTGTCGTTCAGATACTTGCTATTACAAAACTAACAGGCCGATGGTAGCCCTGACCCCGCGGGTGGTTGCCGCTGGCGTTCACGAGGGTAACGGGGTCACCATGCCACCCCGGCCGTCCGCCTGGCGGCCGCCCTGGCGCGCCGAGTTGCGGCCAGCTGCCGACGACCAGCCCCGCGGTACCGAGCCGGAGTATCTTCAACAGTGTGACCTACCGCCCGCCGCCGCGCGATCTTCGTGCCTCTGATTTCGATCGCGACCGCGTGATAACGCTGCTCAGCGAAGCTGCAGCCGATGGCCGGCTGACGCCCCAGGAGCACGCGGACCGGATCGGCGAGGCACATCAGGCGCGCACCCTCGGTGAGCTTGCGGTGCTGACCGCCGACCTGGTGGAGCCGGCCGCTCAGCCGATCCGGCTGGACGGGCGGAAGGGGGTAGCCGGCGTCTTCGGCAAAGACGCCAGGAACGGCCGCTGGGTGGTGCCGGCCAGCCTGCCGGTGCTGGCAGTCTTCGGCGAGGTAGAGCTCGACTTGCGGGACGCGCTGCTGCAGAGCGGGCGGACCATCGTGTACGCGACGGTCATCGGCGGCACCTTGCACCTGATCATTCCCGATGGGGTGGCAGTGGAGATGACCGGCACGTCGGTGCTTACCCGCAAGATCAACCGGACGGCGCGGATGCCCGGCTACGGCGCGGGGGCGGCCGCCGACCCGGCCGACAGCGGCCGGACCGTGATCGAGCTACGGACTGTTGCTGTAGCCGGGACTATCAGGGTGACGTCGCCGAAAAAGCAGCGCTGGCTCGGCGGGCTGCGGCGCGGCAGTCTGCCGGGCGGCAGCTTCCCGCGCTAACCGGGGCCTGACCCGCCGGCCCGGCTCGCGGCCTGGAAGTCGACCGCGCTGTAGGCGCTCAGCTTCCACAGCTGGTGCTCGCTATGGATCTTCCGGACCGTGCCCGACCTGGCCCGCATTACGAGGGAGTCGGTTACAGCGCCGCCAGACCGGTACCTGACCCCGGCGAGCAAGTCGCCATCGGTAATCCCCGTCGCCGCGAAGAACGCGTCATCCGACGCCACCAGGTCGTCTGTGCTCAGCACCCTGCCCAGGTCGTGACCGGCGTCGATGGCTTTGGCTCGCTCAGCGTCATCGCGGGGCGCCAGCTTGCCCAGGATCACGCCGCCCAGGCATTTAACGGCGCACGCGGCGATGATTCCCTCCGGCGTACCCCCGATGCCCAGCAGCAGGTCTATGCCGGTGCCCTCGCGGGCAGCCATGATCGCGCCGGCCACATCGCCGTCGGTGAGCAACTTGATCCGCGCGCCGGCCTCGCGCACCTCGCGGATGAGGTCGTCATGCCGGGGCCGGTCCAGGATCACGACGGTTACATCAGATGGCGAGCAGCTCTTGGCCCGCGCCACGGCGGCGATGTTCGCGGCGGGCGGCGCGTCAAGGTCCACCACGCTGGCCGCTTCTGGACCGGTGACCAGCTTCGACATGTAGTAAACGGCCGACGGGTCGTACATCGAACCGCGCGCGCTGACGGCGATCACGGATATGGCGTTGGGCATTCCGTTGGCTGTGAGCCTGGTCCCGTCGATCGGATCGACTGCCACGTCGCACAGCGGGCCGCTGCCGTCGCCGACTTGCTCGCCGTTGTAGAGCATCGGCGCCTGGTCCTTCTCGCCCTCGCCGATGACCACCACGCCCCGCATCGATACGGTGTTGATCAGCTGGCGCATGGCGTTGACCGCTGCGCCATCGGCGCCGTTCTTATCGCCACGGCCCACCCAGCGTGCCGAGGCCATCGCCCCGGCCTCGGTCACCCTGGCCAGCTCGAGCGCCAGGTTGCGGTCCGGCGCGTGGCGGCCGGGAGCGGGCGAGGTCATCCCCGCCTCCACCGGTGAGCCCGCGGCAGCTGCCTGATCCTCACCCATCCCTGCTGCACCTTCCCTGTTGGCTGGCGATGGTGGAATCCTATGTAGCACGTCGGCCGGCCGGCCGACTGCCCTGCAATGGGCCCGATCGAGTACGCCGGAATCGGATGCCCCATCCTGTGACCACCGAGCACGGTACGGCCGGCCGGAGCACTGCTGACGACAAGCAGCCGCCCGCTGCCCGTAATTCAGAACGGGGCGCGTCGACCCGGAGCGTGCTGCTCACCGCCGCCCGCCAGGTCTTCATCCTCGAAGGCTACGCGCAGGCCGGTGTCACCGACATCGTCGCGCTGGCCGGCGCGAGCGTCGGTAGCCTTTACCACCATTTCGCCGGAAAGGCGGAGCTGTACCTGGCGCTCTTCAGCGAACTCAATGACGAGCTTGATGCCAGGACGCGCAGCTCGGTTCGGGCCAGCCGTGCCGCGGGCGTCACCGATCCGATGCAGCTGTTCGTCGCTGGCGCGCACGGTTATCTGGATGTGTGCATCGAGCAACGCGAGCTGGCTGCCATGTTCGCCCGTGGCGACGGGCCGCCGGGATTCGACCTGCTGTGGCGCCGCCGGCTGGTCGCGTGGGTGACGAAGAACAGTGAGTTCTTCGCCCGCAGCGGCGAGCCGCTTGATGAGGCAGTTGCCGTGGTGATGACCGGAGCGATGCTGCTTGCCAGCGCCGAGGTGTCACAGGCCGCCGACGCCGCCCGGGCCCGCGAACTCGCTGACGGCGTGCTGCAGGTGCTGTCCCGGCTGCACGTGCGGTCGGGCTGAATAGCCGGGCGGGACTCAGAAAGGCGCGCCGGGCTCCGGCTCGTGTTGCTGGCGTGCCATCGCAGTGGCGAGCTTGGCGCGTGCGCCTTCAAGCCATTCCTCGCAGATTGCTGCGAGCTGCTCGCCCCGCTCCCACAGCCGCAAGGACTGCTCAAGCGTCAGCCCTCCGGCCTCGAGCCGTTTAACCAATTCCGTTAGCTCGTCCCTGGCCTGCTCATAGGCCGGGCGTACCCCGTCGGTGGCACCGGGGCCAGCCGCCCGGGCGGCCGCACCTGGCCCGCTGTCAGCAGCGCGCCCGTCTGTGTCGCCCGGCACCGTCATGGCTGTCAGCCTAATCGGCGTGTCCGGTAACGCGGGAGCGACGGTGGCCCGATGAACCCTGTGAGCGCCGGCGCCGACGTCCGGTGCAGCCGAAGGGACCGTTATGTGCAGCCCCGATCGTCGCGGCGTCCGGCGTTCTTGCGCACGGTCGGGAGGCGCCGCCTGCGATGCGCGCCCCACCACGTGGCTCCAGCGCCGGGAGCTGACCTGGCTGACCTCCACCGTGCCGAACCTGCCATGTGCTGCCAGCGGGCGCTGCCGGGTCCGCCGCTCCAGGCCTGGCTACCTGGCCGACCTTGGCAGTTGCTGGTATCGCAGGTTTCCGTGGTCGCCGGTCAGCTGGCGACTGGGCGGCCCGCACAGGTAGGCACCCTACATGCCGGTCGGGGTCACCTGGATGTGATCGTCTGCGAACCGGAGACTGAGCACCTCGCCGTCGGACACCTCGGCGGCGGCCAGCACTACGCTCGCATCTGCGTGCTGCACGATCGCGTAGCCGCGGCGTAGCGTGGCCGCCGGCGACAAGGCGACCAGTCTGGCCCGGACATGTGCGATGTCGTCGTCAGCCCGGTCCAGGATGGCCGCTACAGCCAGCCTGGCCCGCTCCGTCAGGACGAGGATCTGTTCGAGCTGCCGGTCTATCTCGCGCACCGGGCTGGCGATCGCGGGCCGCGACCGGATCGCGCTCAGCCAGGAACCCTCCCGGTCGAGGCGGCCGGCCAGGGCCCGCCGTGCCCGCGTCCGCAACTCGCCAATGAGCGCGAGTTGTTCGGCCACGTCGGGCACGGCCCGCCGCGCCGCGTCCGTCGGCGTGGACGCGCGGACATCCGCGACAAGGTCCAGTAGCGGGACATCCTGTTCGTGGCCGATTGCGCTGATGACCGGCGTGACGCAGCCCGCTACCGCGCGGATGAGGTCCTCGTCCGAAAACGGCAGCAGATCCTCGATCGATCCGCCGCCGCGCGCGATGATGATCACTTCTACCGACCTGTCGGCGTCAAGCCTGTGCAGCGCGTCGACGATTTCCTCGGTCGCGTGCGGACCCTGCACGGCGACCTGTTCGACCCGGAACCTGACGGCGGGCCAGCGCCGCGAGGCGTTGCGGAGCACGTCGCGCTCGGCGGCAGAATCCCGCCCGCAGATCAGGCCGACGCAGGCGGGCAGGAACGGTAGCTTTCGCTTGCGCGCGGCGGAGAACAGGCCCTCGGCGGCCAGCGCCGCCCGCCGGCGCTCCAGCCTGGCCAGCAACTCGCCGATGCCGACCGCCTTGATCTGTGTCGCGCTGAGCGCGAACGACCCTTTGGCCGAGTTGAACTCGGGCTTCGCCCAGACGACCACGCGCGCGCCCTCAGCCGGCGGCGGGTCGGTAGCGTCCAGCACCACGGTCGTGCAGATGACGCGGACCGAGACCGCGGCGACTGGATCTCGCAAGGTGAGGAAGACCGTTCCGCCCCGCCTGGTCAGCTCCGCGATCTGGCCCTCTACCCACACCCGGCCGAGCCGCCCGATCCAGTCACCGACCAGCCGCAGCACCGTTCGAACGGGAACGGGTGCGTCTTCAGAGGTCTCGAGCGGCATGCCGGCCCTTGGTCACCGGCGCGTCCGGCGACGTGCCTTGCGCTGGCCGTCGCTCACCCGCCACGCTCCAGCTTCTCGATCCGCCGCTCCAGCATCCCGAGCACATCGGCCCGCGCGGCATTCGTCCGCTCATAGTCGGCGAGGTCTTGTAGCTGGCCCGGGCTCAGCGTGCGCAGGCGGGCCCGGATCGACGCGAGCGACAGGTTGCCGTAATCGGCGAGCGGCAGCGCGGCCGACCCGGATGCTGGGGCGGCGCCGTTGGCGGGGAGGTTGGCCGGCTCGACGACGTCGTCCTGGTAGATCTCGTCGGCCGCCAGCAAGCGCACATTGCCGGTCTGGTCGAGTGAGCGCCACCGTGATTCGGTCGCAGGCTGGCCCGGTGCTGCCCGGAGCTGCCTGGCGTGCGCGGGCGAGGCGGCCGGAGCCACCACGGCGTCTGGCTCCGGCCGCGCGGGTATCTGACCCGGGCGGTCGGCGGCTAGCAATATCCTGCCGATCCCTGAAAACACGGCCCGGAGAGCCTCGACCGGAGCCCGCTTGATCTGATCAGGGATCTGCGAAATGCCCATGGATGATCGTTCTCCTCTGACTGCGACGGGGTGCCGGGGCGGGCCTGGCCGCGGGGAGGCCGCCCGCCTTGCGGCATGTCACCCTGGGGACATTCTCGCTGGCCGGAGGCGGCAGGCAAACCGCGGATGCCAATAATTGGCTCAGGTCAGGCCAGCCGCCGGGACAAGGCCCGCTGGTGGTCACCTAAAATGGCCTCATGCCTGATCAGTCGCGCCGAGTGCTGCTCGCCAAGCCCCGTGGCTACTGCGCCGGAGTTGACCGGGCTGTGCAGACGGTGGAGAAGGCACTCGAGCGCTTCGGTGCGCCGGTGTACGTGCGCAAGCAAATCGTGCATAACACCCATGTTGTCCGCTCTCTCGAAGAGCGTGGCGCGATCTTCGTCGAGGAGACAGAGGCCGTCCCCGAGGGCGCCGTGGTCGTGTTCTCCGCACACGGGGTCTCGCCCGAAGTGCGCGAGGAGGCCAAGGGCCGTGGACTGCGGACGATCGACGCAACCTGCCCGCTGGTGACCAAGGTGCATAACGAGGCCAGGAGGTTCGCCGCGCAGGATTACGACATCCTGCTCATCGGCCACGAGGGCCACGAGGAAGTGGTCGGTACCACCGGCGAGGCTCCAGCCAACATCCACCTCGTGGACGGGTCAGACGGCAGCGGATCGGTCGAGGTGCGCGACGGCGCCAAGGTCGCCTGGCTGTCGCAGACGACGCTCTCAGTGGACGAGACCCTGGAGACAGTGTCCGCGCTGCGCAAGCGCTTCCCGCTGCTCCTTGACCCGCCCAGCGACGACATCTGCTACGCAACCCAGAACCGGCAAGCGGCGGTCAAGCAGATCGCCGGGCAGTCAGATGTGATGATCGTCGTCGGTTCAACCAACTCGTCTAACTCCGTGCGGCTAGTCGAGGTCGCGCGGGATGCGGGCGCCAAGGCCGCCTACCTCGTCGACGATGCGTCCGCGATCGATCCGTCCTGGCTGGAAGGCGCGGGCACGGTTGGCGTCACCAGCGGCGCGTCGGTGCCCGAGGACCTAGTGGAAGGCGTTCTCGCCCGGCTCGCCGACAGCGGATATTCCGATGTCGAGGAGATCGAAGCCGTGCACGAGCGGATGCAGTTCGCGTTGCCGCACGAGTTGCGCGGGCCGATCGCCAAACCGGAAGCCTAGCCGGGGGTCCGGTGCCAGCTGCCGGACTTGTGCTCGGCGCGGAAATCCGCCCGGAATTGGCGGACGCAGTCCGGCAGCCCGCGGAACGCTGCCACGGCAAGGCACCCGGCAGTCCCCGCGATGAGCCATGGCGCGGTGGCAGCCAGCATGAGGAACGTTCCCTCGATCACCGACAGCACCGCTCCGTGGCCGGAACTGCCTTGCGCCGTTAGCGCCTGCGTGATCAGCACGGCTAGCAGGAAAATCACCGGCGGGGCGATCACGACCTGCAACTGCGCCTCACGCCTGACGCATGCCGGCACGGCAAGGCAGCCTGCGCAGTACCCAAGTCCTGCGATGACGTCGAGCTGGCGCCACCCGGCAATGAGGCAGGTAGCCAGGCAGAGGGCGAACAACGACAGGAGCGCGCCGCGCACCGTCACGTAGGTGCGTTCGGCGGTTGTCCGGGCACTCGGCCGAGGTCCGCTGGCCCGCTGGGTTGGGGCTGGCTGGGCTGGGGCTGGCTGGGTTGGGGCCGGGCGCAGCTGCTGGCGGAAGCCGGCAAAGCGGGCCCGTTCCCTGTTCCGGCCAGATGGTGCGCCGCGGCCCGTGACTAGCCTCAGTCGCTCGGTGGTCCGCGACGTCATACCTACCCCTTGCCTGGCTGATACAGGACTACGTCGCAGCTCAGCGAGCCGCGCTGATTGCCCGGCTGCCGCCGATGAGGTGCGGCGGGCCAGTCGGCTCGCGCGCTGCTGCTGGCCTGGGCACCAGCTCGGGCCCGGTGTCACTGAAGAGGTCCGGTGCGGACAAGGCGCGGACCGTCTCCTCAACAGGTTTGGGCTGCACAAGCTCGCCGTCCACCAGGCCGAGCTCGCTCAGCTTGCGGGCACTGACCAAGACGCGGCTCTCGAGCGAGCCGACCGTCCTGTTGTAGGTGGAGACCGCAGTCGTCAGGGCCTTGCCCAGGCCGTCGACGTGCCTGCCAAGCCCGGCGATGCGTTCGTAGAGTTCGCGGCCAAGGTCGAATACTGCGCGGGCGTTGTCGGACAGCGCTTCCTGCTGCCACGCGTACTGGGCCGTCCGCAACATGGTCACCAGCGTCGTCGGCGTCGCGATGTGCACTCTGTGCGCCATCGCGTGCTCGAGCAACGCAGGGTCGTGCTCGAGGGCTGGTGCCAGGAATGCCTCACCCGGAATGAACAGGATGACGAATTCCGGGGACGGGCTGACCGCAGCCCAGTAAGCCTTGGCGGCGAGCCGGTCGACATGCTCGCGCAGATGCCGTGCGTGCGCCCCGAGCCGAGCCTCACGGACGTCCGGCGCGGTGGCCTCGGCGGCCTCCAGGTAGG
>JBKQTJ010000247.1:0-17520 GCA_052143255.1 Streptosporangiaceae bacterium
GGCGACTACGGCCCGTCCGCCGTCCTTCTTGACAACCCGTGGGTCGTGCAGGGAGACCGGGTCACCCACCTGCACTACCGCGTCCGCAAGCCCTAGCGGCGTCAGCCCCCGCGGGCCTCGCACGTACAGGCCGCGCTAACCGTCGTGCTCGGACACCCAGGCCGCGATCAGGTCGGCGGCGTGCGCCCGCGAGCCGTCGGGTTCCTGCAGGTAGTGATCCGCCTTGATGAACTCCAGGCGCCTGTCGCTAGCGGCAATCGCATCGTGCAGCGCGCGGGCGTCGCTCTCATAAACGCCGGCGTCGGCGGTTGCGTGGATCACCAGCGACGGCACGGTGATGCGGGCCAGGTGCGGCGCCGCGGTGCACTGGGAGGTGCGCAGGCTCCACATCGACAGCCAGCTGCGCAGCGTGCTGACCGTGCCGACGCCGAAGACCCCGTAGTTAGCCTTCATCGGATCGCCCAGGTAGCACCAGTTCGGCCGCCGGTCCGACGGCTCAATCGACGGGTCGATCATGCGCAGGTCGGCCCAGCTACGGGAAACCACGAACAGCTGATCCCGGGCCCGTTGCCCCTCGAGTTCGGCCAGCCGCGCGAGCGCCCAGTCCGTGATGCGCTCGTTCCGCGCGCGCTGAGCCGCCCGGTAGCGCAGCTGGAACTCCGCGCTGAACGGCGGCCCGTTCGCCGGGTTGTACGGATCCAGCTGCGGGTCCGCGGCCAGCGGGTCGCGCTCGTCGGTCACCGACGGATCGAACCAGTTGGTGAGTACTTCGGGGCGGCCCGAATGGGCTGCGAGCGCAACAAACAGATCGCCCTGCGGGAGGGATTCGATGGCGGGAACGTGGCGCATCCCGCTGACTGGCGCAACATTGGGCTCGACCGCCTGGGACTGGTAGGCCGCCATCAGCGAGCCGCCGCCCGAGTTGCCCAGCAGCACGATCCGCTCGGCCCCGGCTTGCTCGCGCAGCCACCGCACGCCGACGCCGATCTCGGCTAGCGCGTGATCCAGCAGGAAGTGCGCCTCGTTGCCGCGGAACCGGGTGTTCCAGCCGAGGAACCCGTAGCCGCGCTCGGCCATCAGGCTGGCCAGGTAGTGCTCGGAAAAGTCGACATTGTAGTGCGTCGCGATGAACGCCGTGGCCGGCCGCCAGCCGGCGGGCCGGTGGTAGATGCCCTGGCACGGATGGCCGCCTGCGCCCGCGCGGCCGACCACCGGGGACGGCAACCCGACGAATTCCCTGACGATCCCGGTCACCGTTCCTCCGATCGGCAGCGCGCCCAGACGATCCCCGCCCTGGCGCGCAGGTGCAACTGACTTTAGGTTTGGCTTGTCGGTGGCGCTAGCTCGGAGGAGGTCGTCATGGAATGGCGGAACGAGGAGTTTGACCTCGGTGGCGTCAACCACCTGGCGCTGGTGTGCTCGGACATGCAGCGCACCGTGGAGTTCTACACCCAGGTCCTCGGCATGCGGCTGATCAAGACGCTCGACCTGCCCGCGGGCTCTGGCCAGCACTTCTTCTTCGACATGGGCGGCGGCAACGCGCTGGCGTTCTTCTGGTTCCCCGACGCGCCCGATCCGGTTCCCGGTGTTTCCGCCCCGGTCACGGTGCCGGGCCTGGGCGAATGGACCAGCGCCGTCGGCTCGATGAACCATGTCGCGTTCAACGTGCCGGAGGAGCGCTTCCTTGACTACCGGGCCAAGCTCAAGGCAAAGGGCGTCCGGGTGAGCCCGATCCTCGATCACGACGACAGCGAGTTCGGCGTGGCCAGCGAACTGCATCCCGGCGTGTTCGTGCGCTCGTTTTACTTCCAGGACCCCGACGGGATCCTGCTCGAGTTCGCCTGCTGGCGGCGCGTCATGGGCCAGCCGGGTGACGTGCGGCACGAGCCGAAGACCGCCGCGGACCGGACCGGCGTCAGGGTCTGAGCGCGGCGTCACCCCGCTAGCAGGCGCACCAGAACTGCCGGATCGGCCCCGTCGACGTCCACGACCTTCGTCCTCGACGCCGCACCTGACACGAGCCTGACCGCACCAGACCGGACGCCGAACGCGTCCGCTATGGCGGCCAGCGCGGCCGCCGTGGCGGCACCATCCACGGCGCGCGCGCTGACCCGTACGACGAGCGCGCTATCGTGTTCGCCGCCAACACCGGGCCGGCTTGAGCCCGGCCGCACCCGGACAGTGATCCGCACGGTCTCAGTCTGCCGATAGCGGGCGCGCCGCGCACCGCCGCCGACCCCGCGCACGGCTACGTGAGCCGAAAAGTCATTTATTCGTCCTTTTAATTCCTATGCCTAGTCTCACGTAGTGTCCGGCGGCATGTGAAACCTAGCTGGCCGCCGACCGGACCGGCGGGCCCGGCTACCCCGAACCTCAGTCGGCGCTTGAGGTTGCCCAGATGTTGATGCCGGCCTCCACGGCCTGCTGGTCGATAGCGGCCAGTTCCTCGTCGCTGAACGCCGAGCGCCCGGCGGCCGCCAGGTTCTCCTCGAGTTGCCCGACGCTGCTCGCGCCGATCAGCGCCGAGGTCACGCGCTGATCGCGCAGCACCCAGGACAGCGCGAGCTGCGCGAGTGACTGGCCGCGCGATCTGGCGATCTCGTTCAGCGCGCGGACGTGTGCCAGGTTCGCCTCGCTGATCTGGTCGGCGGACAGCGAGTCGCCCTTGCTGGCCCGCGACCCGGCCGGGATGCCATCGAGATACTTCGTCGTCAGCAGCCCCTGCGCCAGCGGCGAGAACGCGATGCAGCCGATCCCTTCGTTTCCGAGCACGTCCAGGAGGCCACCTTCGATCCACCGGTTGAGCATCGAGTACGACGGCTGGTGAATCAGCAGCGGCGTCCCCATCGTCCGCATGATCGCCGCCGCCTCGGCGGTCCGCTCCGCCGAGTAGGACGATATGCCTGCGTACAGCGCCTTGCCTGAGGTAACCGCGGTGGCGAGCGCCCCCATGGTCTCCTCCAGCGGCGTGTCCGGATCGAACCGGTGGCTGTAGAAAATGTCCACATAGTCAAGGCCCATCCGGGCCAGCGACTGATCCAGGCTCGCCAGCAGGTACTTGCGGGAACCCCACTCCCCGTACGGTCCCGGCCACATGTCATAGCCGGCCTTCGTGGAGATGATCAGCTCGTCCCGGTAGGGCCGCAGATCCGACTGCAGTATCAGGCCGAAGTTGGACTCGGCCGAGCCGTACGGCGAGCCGTAGGCAGCATTCCCCAGAAGCTGAGCCGGGGCGACTCCCCCATAGTTGTTGGCCAGGTCGAAGTGCGTAACGCCGAGATCGAACGCCCGCAGGATGATCGCACGCTGCACGTCCAGCGGTCGATCACTGCCGAAGTTCTGCCAGAGCCCAAGCGAGATGGCTGGCAGCTTGACACCGCTGCGCCCGCAGCGGCGGTAGGGCATCTTCTCGTCGTACCGATCAGGCGCAGGCAGATAGGTCATGGGCAGCAGTCTGCCACGCTGCCGTGCGGCCCCGGAGTGCTCAATCGGGTGGTGCCGGCTCCCACACCGAATGGACGGCGCAGCGTCAGCGACTGGAATCTGTACTGCGTACCCGCTTGCGCGATGTGGAAGTCAACGATGTCGAACGACTGCCTCGCGAACTGCACGATCTGATCGTCCGTCCGCCAGGAAAAGAACCGCGCGGGAACGTGATCGTCCGACTCAGCCGGGCCTTCTTCGGTTTCCTCGCTGCCGCCGTATACGCGGAGGAAGAACAGCCCGCCAGGCCGCAGAACACGGGCGATGGACGCCAGCACGGCAGGCAGTTCAGCGTTCGGCACGTGCAAGAGGCAGTTCATGGCGTGCACGGCATCGAAGGACTCAGCCGGGAAGTCCAGCTGGCTGAAGTCCATGACCCGCGCGTCTAGGCCCTTGTCCCGGCACCGCGCCACCATGGCCGCCGACATGTCCGTCGCCACTGCGTCAAGACCGTGGCTAGCGAAGAACGCGCTGTCCTGACCAGTGCCAGCGCCGATCTCCAGCATCCGCGTGCAGTTCGCCTGCTGCAGGCGGCGCAGGAACGCTGCCCGCTCGGCCAGTTTCCATGGCTGCTCATCCTTGCGATCGCGTCGGTCAGCCGCGCCGTCATACGCCCGCCGCAGGTTATCGCGCACCTGCTGGTAGTCCGCGCTGGCCAAGGCTCCTCCCATGCCGTCAGGGACTGGCCCGACGCTCAGCCGACTCGCATCATCCCACCTGATAGCCGTCTGCGTGCCGGGGTGAGCCGCGTGACCGCACCGACGGCGACGGCTGCTGCTGCGAGTCGACTCCAGCCACTAGCGGTCGTCAACCTGCCGACGACGGTCGGCTGCGGTCTGCCGCTCTCGGGCCCGCGCAACCTGCCTGGAATGATCACCACATCTGGGATAACGCCGGAATATTGGCTCATTGTACGAGATGAAATATCACGGCATACTGACGTTTGCCGTGGCGCCATGAGGGCCCGGCTTCACCGGCCAGGAACGGGGATTGCCGTGATCAAGCGTTTCGCCAGAATAGGTACCGTTGCGCTCACCAGTGCGCTCGTTATCGCTGCCGGGAGTTCCCACGTGCTGGCCGCATCGGCCGCGCACAAGCCGGCCTGGCAGCTCGTCAGGGTCCTCGGGACGAACGTCAACAATCTCGATCCCACCGGAGGCTCGAGCATCACCAGCGCCCTGGCGGTCACCGGCCCAGCCAACGCCTGGTCGCTGTGGGATACCTGTAACTGGCCGTGCAGCGGCGCGACAACGCCCGTCGTAGAGCACTGGAATGGCCACCGCTGGGGAGCAGTACCGCACCGCGAACTGGCCGGCATGACCGCGCCTGTCGCCGTGACAGCCAGTTCCAGCAACGACGCGTGGCTGTTCAGCTTCTATCAGAAGGGGCCCGCCTATGCGCTGCACTGGAACGGTGCCTCCTGGACGAGGCGCTCGGTTCCGGCCTGGGTGGTTCGTTTCAACTTGTCCGGGGAGGTCGACGTCCAGGTTGCCGACTTCGGCCATGGCAATGTGTGGGTGTTCAGCCTGGGCGAGAACACCTTCAAGAAGGTCGTGCCGTTCGCCGCTCATCTTGTCCGCGGGCACTGGCGCAAGGCGTATCTGCCCGCCATTCCCGGTGACGTCGACGCCGAGTCGGCCGGCAATATCTGGGCCGTCGGGTCCAGCGCAAACCTGAACGGCAAGTTGGTCTTGATGCACTGGAACGGCAGCAAATGGCGGACCCAGCCGCTGCCCACCCGGTGGGCTGGCGCTCCCGCCGGAGGCCTCCTCGGTACCAGCGCGCATGATCTTTGGCTCAACTGGTATCACGGCCAAGCCGACTCCTTGCTGCACTGGACGGGCGGCAGGTGGTCGCGGGTCACGCTGCCCGCGGGGTTTGCCGGCTACCCGCTGGTCAGCGACGGCCGGGGCGGCCTGTGGCTCGCGGGCATCGGCCCGAAGCCGAAGTTCCGCCGCCCGTTCCTGCACTACTACCAGGGCCACTGGACCCTGTGGCGGTTGCCGACGACAACGGGCCTACAGTCCAACAGCGTTGAGGAAATGGCGCTCATCCCCGGTACGACGTCAGTGTGGGCGATCGGCCACGGCTACGAGTGGGTCAAGAGCCAGAAGACCTCGCTGAACAGGGGTACGATCTGGCGGTTCAATCCCTAGGAGTACCGCAGGTCCGGCTAGCGCGGCTCGCCGACCTGGGACCGACCGCGCTGGATGACGGCATCGCGACGGCGGGCGACCTGCTCGCCGTCGATGCCGTCGGCGTGCCAGTTGGCGTGCGCCCTGGCTTCCACTCTCCGCGCCTCGGCGCCGGTCACCAGCGAGCCCTCCCGGTAGGTCGAGAAGATCGCCCGGACCGCCGCCGGGTCGCTCGTGGCCGCGTCCGTGGCGAGCCCCCGGGCGAAGCCAAGCAGGTCCGTATGCGGGACTACGTGGTTAACCAGCCCCCACTCCATCGCCGTGCGCGCGCCCACGAAGTTCCCGGTCGCGCTCATCTCGCGCGCCCGGCGCAGGCCGATCGCCGCCGGCAGTTCGTAGGTGAGGCCCCAGCCGGGCAGGATGCCGATGCGTGCATGCGTGTCGGCGAACCTGGCGCGCTCGGAAGCGACCAGGAAGTCACAGGCAAGCGCCAACTCAAGCCCGCCGGTGATGGCGGCGCCGTTGATCGCGCCGATCAGGGGCTTGCCCACCGCGGGAACGACCGGGCCGGCAGTTGCTGCCGACAACGGGCTGCCGGGTTGCCCCAGCTCGGTCAGGTCCAGGCCCGCGCAAAACGCGGGGTCGGCGCCGGTCAGCACGATGGCCCGGACGTCAGCGCGGCCGCCAAGCTCCGCCAGCGTCGCCCGCAACTGGGTCAGCAGCGCGCCCGAAAGCGCGTTGCGGCGATCCGGGCGGTTGAGCGTCACGGTCGCGACAGCGGCGGACACCTCGCATAGCAACTCCGGCATCGCCCCTCCCAGTCTCCGTTCCCTCATTATGCAAGGGAACGTGGCCGGCCAGCCCACCCGGTCGTGGCAGCCTCGCCGCGCCGGCCAGCTCAGCGGGCCGGCCTGGTTCATAGGCGCCTCAGAACGCCAGCGCAGGACCGGGCCAGCGTGATCACCAATCCTGCTCAGCATGACAACTACCGCGAACGCGATTGAGACGTGGCCTGGGCCGACTCCTGCCCCGGCGGGCGCGCAGGTCGAGATCGTCATCCCCGTCAAAGACGAAGAGCGCGACCTGGCGCCGAGCATCGCCAGGTTGCATGACTACCTGACCGGGCCGTTCCCGGTCAGCGCGCACGTCACCATCGCCGACAACGGCAGCAGCGACGGCACCTGGGCGATAGCCCGCGAGCTGGCCGCCAGGTATGACGAGGTCAGCGCGGTGCGGCTGCCGACGCCCGGCCGCGGCCTTGCGCTGCGAGAGATCTGGTCAAGCAGCCGGTCCGAGGTTCTCGCCTACATGGACGTGGATCTGTCCACTGACCTGAACGCGCTGCTGCCGCTGGTAGCCCCGCTGGTGTCCGGGCACAGCGACGTCGCGATCGGCACTCGGCTCGCCCGGGGCGCGCGGGTCGTCCGGGGCCCGCGTCGGGAGTTCATCTCCCGCTGCTACAACCTGCTGCTGCAGGCCGCGCTCGGGGCCCGGTTCTCCGACGCGCAGTGCGGGTTCAAGGCGATCCGCCGCGACCGGGCGCTGGATCTGCTGCCGTTGACCAGGGACGGTTCCTGGTTCTTCGATACCGAGCTTCTCATCCTGGCCCAGCGCGCTGGCCTGCGCATCCACGAGATACCAGTCGACTGGACCGACGATCCCGACTCGCGCGTCAACGTCCGCGCCACCGCGCTAGCCGACGTCCGCGGGATCCTGCGGCTCGGCGGCGGGCACCGGCTGGCGCGCTTCGTCGCCATCGGCGTCGCCAGCACGCTCGCCTGCGCAGCGATCTACCTGGCCCTGCGGCAGCTGCTGCCAGCGCAGGCGGCCAACGCGGCGAGCCTGCTGATCACCGCGATCGCGAACACGGCAGCCAACCGGCGGCTCACGTTCGGCATCGGCGGCCGCCGGCACGCGCTCCGGCAGCAGGCGCGGGGCCTGATCGCGTTCGCTGCCAGACTCGCGCTGACCTCGGGCGCGCTCGCGGCGCTGCAGGCGGCCAACCCGCGGGCCGGCCGCACTGCCGAGCTCGCCGTCCTGCTCGTCGCCGGGCTCGCGGCCACGCTGCTGCGATTCGGGCTGTACCGCAGCTGGGTGTTCAGGGGGGCCGAAGCGTGACCGCGATCACTGCCCGGCGTCGCATCCCGGCACACGCCCAGACCGAGGCCAGCACGTCGGCGCGCCGGCACCGCTACCTGTTGTGGTCGCTGCTGGCCGTCACCGCCATGCTCTACCTGGCCGGCCTTAGCCGCAACGGCTGGGCGAACGACTTCTACGCCGCCGCCGTGCAGGCTGGCAGCACGAGCTGGAAGGCGTTCTTCTTCGGCTCGTTCGACGCCTCGAATTTCATCACCGTCGACAAGACGCCCGCCTCGCTGTGGGTGATGGAGCTGTCGGCGCGGATTTTCGGGCTGAACTACTGGAGCATGCTGGTGCCGCAGGCGCTGGCAGGCGTCGCCAGCGTGGCCGTGCTGTATGCCGCGGTCCGGCGCTGGTACGGGCCGTGGGCGGGCCTGCTGGCGGGGGCGGTGCTCGCCGTGACCCCGGTCGCCACGCTGATGTTCCGGTACAACAACCCGGATGCCCTGCTGGTGCTGCTGATGACTGTCGGCTCCTACGCCATGGTGCGCGCGGTCGAATCCGGCCGGACCCGCTGGCTGATGCTGGCCGGAACAGCCCTCGGCTTCGGGTTCCTGACCAAGATGCTCCAGGCGTTCCTGGTGCTGCCCGCCTTCGGGCTGGTGTACCTGGTAGCCGGGCCGCGGCGGTTGCCCGCCAGGCTGCTGCAGTTGCTCGCCGGGCTCGCGGCCGTCGTGCTATCGGCCGGCTGGTGGGTAGCTGCGGTCATGCTGACCCCCGCCGCCAGCCGGCCGTACGTGGGTGGCTCGACCAACGACAGCATCCTCGAGCTTGCGCTCGGCTACAACGGGCTAGGGCGGCTGACCGGAGACGAGACCGGCTCAGTCGGCTTCACCGGGAACCGCGGCGGCGGCCCGGCCTTCAGCGGGGCAACGGGACTCGGGCGGCTGTTCGCCGCGGACATGGGCGGGCAGATCAGCTGGCTGCTGCCGGCCGCGCTGATCGCGATCGGCGCCCTGCTCTGGCTCGCCCGGGGCCGCAGCCGTGGCCGGCTCGCCGTGCTTAGGGCTGGTCAGGACGACCAGACTGTCCCGGCGCGGCGGGACCTCGCCTCGGTGCTGCTGTGGGGTGGCTGGCTACTGGTCACCGGCGGTGTCTTCAGCTTCATGACCGGCATCATTCATCCGTATTACACGATCGCGCTCGCTCCGGCCATCGCGGCGCTGGTCGGCATCGGCGCGGTCCGGCTCTGGCAGTCGGCGTCGGGCTGGCAGGCCCGGTGCTGGCTCGCAGCGGGCGTGGCGAGCACGGCTGTCTGGTCGTTCGTCCTGCTCACCCGGTCGCCGTCGTGGCTGCCGCCGCTCCGGTTCGCCGTCCTGCTGACCGGCCTGGCCGCAGCCGCGGCGCTGCTGGCGGCGCCACGGCTCGGCGCCCTGGCGGGCAGCGCGCGCCGGCGGCGCGCCGTCGCCGCGACCGTCGCGGGCGCAGCCGCGTTCACCGCGCTGGCCGGACCGGTGGCATACAGCCTCGACACCGCGGCCAGCAGCTACACCGGCGCGCTGCCGACAGCGGGCCCGGCGGTCGCGACCGCTATCGGCCCGGGCGGGGCCGGCGGCCCGGGCGCAGGCGGCGGCTTCGGCCGCGGGCTGGGTGCCAGGACGGGGCTGCCGGGCGGGACTGGCTCGCGCTCGGCTGGTTCGGCCCTCGGCCCCGCGGCCGGCGGATCGGCCGCCCGCTCGGGCTCGCCCAGCGCTGCTGGCCGGCCGAGCGGTACCGGCGCGGCGGGCGGTCCTGGCGGAGCAGGCCGTGCGGGCATGCACAGTGGACCAGGCGGCGGCCTCAGCGGGTCGACGACCGTGAGCGCGGCGCTGACGAGGCTGCTGGAGCAGGACGCCGGTGCCTATCGGTGGGTAGCCGCCACCGTGGGCTCGGAAAGCGCGGCGCCGCTTCAGCTCGCCACCGAAGACCCCGTCATGTCCATCGGCGGGTTCAACGGCACTGACCCGTCGCCGACGCTCGCCGAGTTCGAGCATCTGGTTGCCGGGCATCAGGTGCACTACTTCGTCGGCACCAACGCCGACAGCTTCGGCGGCGGATCTGGCGATGCGCAGGCCATCACCCAGTGGGTGACCAGCCACTTCCGGTCGCAGACAGTGGCCGGCGAAACCATCTACAACCTCACCGAGCCGCGCGCCTGACTATCAAGCGCGGTTCTCCGCGACGCTATCAGGGGCCGGGCGCTCGTCAGCAGCGCAACATATGCGAAACTCCCGGTCACTGTCGGTGAAAGGAGCCATAATGGCCTCGTACCTGCGCAGAGAAAGGCATGTTGGCCTATGTCAATGTCCGCCGACAGCATCGAAGCTTTATGGGCGCTGCTTGCGCTGCTGCTGGCGGGGTTCGTGGTCACGATCATCCGCGCGCCGTCATGGACCGGAACCTCGTCGGCCGAGGCCGACTCGCTCGAGGAGTCTGAGTACGACTTTCCGCCGCCTGAGCCGGTCAGGCACGAGCATGCGCCACGGCATGCGCCGGGCCGCGCCCCAGCACACGCGCAGGATGCAATGTCTGCGATGCCCCCGGCCTACCGCGCTTACACGCCCCGGCACATTCCGGTCCAGCCGACTAGCCAGAGCACGGCCCGGCCGAAGGTAACCGGCTCCCCGCCGTGGGGGCCAGCGCCGAGGCCGCCGGATTACCTGGGCAGGTAACCCGAGGCTGGCGGCAGCGGCGACGTACGCTGGACTCGTGGAGTTCGAGCACATCCTGGTGCAGCGGTCAGGTGAGTTCGTCACCGTGACCATGAACCGGCCGCAACGCCGGAACGCCTTGTCGCTCACGCACATGCGGGAGCTGATCGCGGCCTTCGGTGCCATCGGCGACAGCGACGCGCTGGGCATTGTCCTGGCCGGCAACGGCCCGGTCTTCAGCGCCGGCCACGATTTCGCCGATGTCGCCGACGCCGATCTGCCCGCGGTGCGCTCACTGCTGATGACCTGCACCGAGCTGATGACGCTTATCCAGCAAGTGCCCCAGCCAGTCGTCGCCCGGGTGCACGGCCTGGCCACCGCGGCCGGCTGTCAGCTGGTGGCCACCGCCGACCTGGCCGTGGCCAGCGAGGACGCCGGATTCGCCGCGCCGGGCGGCAAGGGCGGCTGGTTCTGCCACACCCCGATGGTGGCCATCGCCAGGAACGTGGGCCGCAAGCGGGCGGCCGAGATGGCCCTGTCCGGCGACGTGATCGATGCGCGGACCGCACTCGACTGGGGCCTGGTCAACCAGGTGGTGCCCGCCGCCCAGCTCGATGCCGCGGTGCAGGACCTGCTGGAACGCGTCACGCTAGGGTCCGCCCAGAGCAAGGGCATCGGCAAGCAGGCGCTGTACGCCCAGATCGACCTCGACCAGCCCAAGGCGTACGCCTACGCCATCGAGGTGATGGCTGCGACGAGCCAGCTACCGGACGCCCGGGAGGGGATGCGGGCGTTCCTGGAGAAGCGCAAGCCCGCGTGGGTGCGCGGCCGGCCTTAGCCGCGGGCAGTCTCCTCGTCCGGAGTCGATAGCGGCAGCCGGACCAGGAAGCGCGTGTCACCAGGCACCGACTCCACCCGCAGGTCCCCGTGGTGCTTATTCACGATGATCCGCCAGGAGATATCCAGCCCGAGGCCGGTCCCCTGGCCGACCGGCTTTGTGGTGAAGAACGGCTCGAAGATCCGGTCCTGGATGTCCGCTGGTATGCCAGCGCCGGTGTCGGCGAACTCGATAAGCAGCTGGTCACGGTCGAGGGAGGTGCGGATGGTCAGCGTGCCGGTCCCGTTCATGGCGGTCACCGCATTGTCGATGAGATTCGTCCAGACCTGGTTGAGCTCAGCCGGATAACCCGGCACCGGTGGCAGGTTCTGGCCGAACTCCCTCACCACGGTGACACCGGGACCGATCTTGGCACCGAGCATAACGAGCGTGCTGTCCAGCAGTTCGTGCACGTCCACGACCTGGTACGGGGCACGGTCCAGCTGGGAATACTGCTTCGCCGCGGAAACGAGCGACGATATCCGGCTGACGGAGTCGCCGATCTCGTTCATCAGCACTTCGGTCTCGACCGTGTAGCCAATCCAGTGCAGCGCGCTGGCCAGCACGGAGTCGTCGCCGACCTCTTCGGCCACTGTCGCCGCGACTTGATCGAGCCAGGCGGTATCCAGGCCCGCCTGGGCGAACACGCCCGCCAGCTGCCAGCCATCGGCAACGCCGTGCTCGTCGAGCCAATCCGTGACGGCGTCCTCGAGGTCGGATGCTTCCAGCGGCGTCTGGGCGGGTGCCTTGGCGACCCGCGCCGCTGCCTCGTCTTGCAGCCCGACCAGGCTCATCAGCGTGGCGCGATCGCGCGGGCCCGCGGCGATGAGGGCAAGCTTGCGGCGCATGCCGGCCACCTGCTCGCGTAGCGCGGCCGTAGCGCTGACGGCGGCCGACGCAGGGTTATTCAGCTCATGAGTGAGCCCGGCCGACAACGAGCCGAGCGCGAGCAGGCGCTCGCGCTGGCCGATGGCCTCCTGGGTGTTCCGGATGCCGAAGAACAGCCCCTCCAGCAGGTGCACCGCCATCGGGAACCAGGACATCATCAGCTCGGCGAACTTGGCCGCGTCGAGCACGAAGAACCGGCTCGGCTCGGTGACGCGCATCGAGTTGTTGTAGACCTGCGGGACGCGGTCGCCGAGGTAGGCGAAGAACGCGCCCGCGTACGCTCCGGCATCGGAGGAGCGCGTGACCTCGACATCGTCGCCGGCTACCTGCCTGGACAGCACTACAGTGCCGTTCAGCATCACGTACAGGCTGGTTGCCGGGTCGCCTTCGGTGTATACCGGGCCGGGCTCGGCCACCAGCACGCGGCCCTCGCGGCATAGCCACCCGAGCTGATCGTCGGTCAGCTTCTCGAACAGGAACATGCGGCGCAGCTCGTCGGCGTCGCACACCGCGGACAGGGGCCGGCTTGCCAGGTCCTCGTTACTCATAGCTTCTCCAGGTAGCGATGGACCAGCATCACTGCCATGGCGCCCTCCCCCACCGCGGACGCAACCCGCTTGGCGGACTCAGCGCGCACGTCGCCGGCCGCGAACACGCCCGGCACGCTTGTCTCCAGGTGATAGGGCGGCCGGTCCAGCGGCCAGCCGGTTGGCAGGTGCCCGTCAATCATCAGGTCAGGCCCGGCCAGCACGAAGCCGCGGTCATCCCGCAGCACGACGCCGTCTAGCCAGTCGGTCAGCGGTGCCGCGCCGATGAAAACGAACAGCCACTGTGAATCGACGGTCTGCGTCGCGCCGGTGGTGCTGTCCCGCAGGGTGAGCTGCTCCAGGTGATCGGTGCCCGCGGCCCCGGCGACCTCGGTGCAGGTGCGGACGTTGACATTCGGCGTTCCCTCAATCTGCTGGATCAGGTAATACGACATTGACCTCTGCAGCGACGGGCCGCGGACCACGATCGTCACTGACCGGGCGGTCTTGGCCAGGTAGACGGCCGCCTGGCCGGCCGAGTTGGCGCCGCCGACGATGTACACGTCCTGGTCCGCGCACCCGGTCGTGCCGGTAAGCGCAGACCCGTAGTAAACGCCGCGGCCGGTCAGGTCCGCCAGGCCGGGCGCGTCCAGCTGACGGTAGGCAACGCCGGTTGCCAGCACCACGGTGTGAGCGTCGATCGCCGTGCCATCGGAGAACCGGACCGTGCGCGCGGAGCCGTTAGCTTCCAGGCCGACCACGTCACGGGTGGTGAGCACCTCGGCACCGAACTTCGCGGCCTGCCGCCGCGCTCGGTCGGTGAGCTGTGCCCCGGACACGCCGTCGGGAAAGCCCAGGTAGTTCTCGATCCGCGAGCTCTGGCCTGCCTGGCCGCCGGTCGCGGTCCGCTCGACCAGGACGGTCCGCAGCCCCTCGGAGGCCCCGTACACGGCCGCGCCGAGGCCGGCCGGCCCGCCGCCGATGACGACGAGATCGTAGAACCCGGCCGACGGCGTGGTGGCAAGCCCGACCCGGCTCGCCAGGTCCGGGTCGGACGGCTCGATCAGGGTCTCGCCGTCCGCCGTGATCACCACTGGCAGGGCCAGCCCGTCAGCGCCGGCCGCCTCCAGCAGCCGTCGGCCTTCCGGCTCGTCAGACGGATACCAGCGGTAGGGCACCTGGTTGCGGGCCAGGAACTCGCGCACCTCGGACGAGCGCGCTGACCACCGGTGCCCGACGACCTTCGTCTCCGGGACTGGCCGGTGATCTGATGACAGCCACGTCTCCAGCAGGGCATCGACAACGGGATAAAGTTTCTCTTCCGCCGGATCCCACGGCTTAAGCAAGTAATAGTCCAGATCCACCACATTTATGGCATCGATGGCGGCACCTGTGTCGGCGTAGGCGGTCAACAGCGCTCGCCGCGCCCCCGGATAGACGTCCATGGCCCGTTCGAGAAACTCAATCCCGTTCATCTCGGGCATCCGGTAGTCCGCCAGGATCACCGCAACCAGGTCACCGCGCAGCTTGAGCTCCCGGAGCGCATCCAGGGCGGCCTCGCCCGATTCCGCGCGCACGATCCGGTGCTGCTCGCCGTACCGGCGCCGCAGGTCCCTGGCCACCGCCCGGGACACGCCCGGGTCGTCGTCGACGGTCACGATCGCCGTGCGCCCGGCCGCGCCGGTCGGCGCTGGCGCTGGCGCGGTCAGACCCGCCGGCGCCGTCACGAGCACCGGCTCCTCAGCTGATCCTGTCTCCGTATCCACTGCACTCACCCATGTTGCCTTGCGCGCCCGGCGGTAGGCGAATCGGGCTGCAAGGGCGCGATAATGTGCCATGGAACTCGCGGCGAAGTTGCAGATCAAGCCTGGTGCCGCGGTCAGCGTGCTGGCCGCGCCCGCGGACGGGCCCGACCTGTCCGGGGTCGGCCGAGCCGGTCACGATCCGGCCGAGGCAGATGCCGTTATCGCTTTCGTGCAGTCCAGCGCCGACCTGGCCGGCTCTCCGGCCGTGGCGGCCGCCCGCCTGGACAAGCTGACCTGGATCGCCTATCCGAAGGCCGGGCAGCTCGGCACCGACCTGAACCGGGACATCCTCGCGAGGGCAAGTCACGATCTGGGCATCAGGCCGGTCCGTCAGGTCTCGCTCGATGACGTCTGGTCGGCACTCCGGACGCGCCCGGCTTAGCGGCGGGCCAGCTCGAGCAATTCGTCGAAGACCGCGCCGAACGGCAGGTTCATGTGACCGACGCCGCGTATCAGGTGGCTGCGCGCGGCCGGAACGGTTGTCGCGAGCCACTGGCCGTGCGCGAACGGCACCATCTGGTCCTGGTCGCCTTGCCAGACCGAGACAGGTGTGGCGGCACCCGGGCCGGCTACCGGGAATCCCCAGTCCGCGGTGAGCGCGAGGTCGTCGTCGCGCCAGCCAGCGATGCCTTCCTGCAAGCCGGCCCGGAACATCACAACGATCCAGTCCGCGAGCTCTCCGTGCAGCGCCTCCTTGTCGGACGCCGAGGCCAGGTCACCGAGTCCTGCCACGAGCTGATCCGCGGTAATGTCGCGCAGCGCCGGCCCGATCGCCGCCAGCATCGTGGTCAGGTCCTGCTCCCCGGCCAGCGCGGCGCCGAACTCCGCAACGTTGTCCGCAGCCATGCCCGCCAGCCAGTCCAGGCCATCCGCCGGATACGGCGCCACGCCGCCGAGCGTCGCCGCCGCCAGGCACCGCCCGGCTAGCAGCCGTGCGCACGCCAGCGCGTGCGGGCCGCCGCCAGACCAGCCGACGGTAACGAACTGGCCCGCGCCGAGGCCGTCCAGGATCGCCGCGACGTCAGCGGCCGCATCAGCGACCCGCCGCCCTGGCTGGGGCGTCGAGCTGCCGTAGCCCGGCCGCCCGTACAGCACCAGTCGCAGGCCACGGTCGGCAGCTGCCGTCACCATCGGCTGGTAGAGCGCGACGCCCCCCGGCGTGCCGTGATGGAAGAGCACGGGCAGGCCGTCGGGCGGGCCGGTCACCAGGACCTCCAGGCTGCGGCCGTCGCCAGCACTCACGAACCTCTGGTCCTGCGTCACCACTGGGTCACCTTCCTCGCTCGTGCAGCCAGTCCTCATCCCAGCAGGCCCACGAGCCCCATTGACACGCACATACATGGCAGTTAGCTTCCGGATACCCGCAACAACCGATTTACCGGATCAGCTCCCGAAATCGGCTGGCCCGATAGTACGCGCCGGAGGCGGCCGATAACGGAGGTGAGCCGCATGTCATCGGATCGGATCGCAACGAAGCGGTTGATCAGCGCAGGCGTTGTCGCACTGGTGGCGGCATTCACCGCGGTGGTGCCGACAGCCACCGCCGGCGCCCAAGTCAGGGCATCCGCCGAGCACGTCGGCCAGGGTGCGACACAGGCCACGATCATGCGGAATTCCTATGGCGTGCCGGCCGTCTACTCGGCGACCACGAACGGGATGTGGTTCGGGGCCGGCTGGGCCCAGGCACAGGACAGGCTCGTGCAGCTGGAGCTGACGCGGCGGGCCGTCGAGGGAACGCTATCCGCCGTTTTCGGTCCTTCGGAGCTGGGCCAGGACGAGACGGTCCGGACGCTGTTCTACACGCCAGCCGAGCTGACGGCGCAATTCCACGCCATCCCGGCAGCCACCCGGCGCGCTGTCGTGAGCTTCACCGCGGGCATCAATGCCTTCGAACGGTATGCCTACACCGATCCTGCCGCCCGGGTGCCGTTTGAGTTCTTCGTGCTCGGCAAGGCGCTCGGCCTGAGCACTCCGTACCGGCCGGCCCCATGGACGCCGGAAGACACCGTGGCCGTCGGGAACTACCTGGCACGGGAGTTCGGCGGTGGCGGCGGCAGTGAACTGCAGAACCTGAGCTTCATTGATTACCTGCAGGCCGAGCTGGCCGCGAAGGGCGACCCGGCCCCCGTCGCGGGCGCAGCCGAGATCTTCAACGACGCGCGCTGGCTGAACGACCCGACCGCGCCCACGACCGTGCCGAGCGGCGGCAACGGCCAGGCGTCCGCAGCCGCGGTGAGGCCCGGCGCAGCCAGCTCGAGCCACGTCAGCAGCGTCGCTACCGCTGCTACCGTCGCCAGCCTGCGCAGCATCAGCGACACGGCGCTGACGGCTGCCCGGCGGAAACTCGCGGCAGATCGCGCGTCCATCCTCAAGACCGGCATCTCGCTCCGCGTGCTGGCACACGGCGGCTCCAACGCCATCGCGGTCGCGCCGTGGCGATCCGCCGATCACCATGCCCTGCTGTGGGGCGCTCCGCAGGAAGGATTCGGCACGCCGAGCATCGACTGGGAGGTGTACCTGCACGGGCCCGGCTACGACGTGGGCGGGATGGCCATCACCGGCGAGCCGTTCGTGCTGATCGGCCGCAATGCCGACATCGCCTGGACCACGACCAGCGAAGAGAACGTGGACCAGCGCATCTACGTCGAGGACGTCAACTTCGCCGCGAGCCCGCCGACCTACGTGTGGGACGGCAAGCCGGTCCCGATGCAGGCGATCAACGAGCAGATCCCGGTCGCCGGACAGGCACCGCAGCCGTTCACGGTCTACCGCACCAAGGACGGCCCGGTGTTCAACACCGATCCGAGCGGCCACCTCGCGTTCTCCATCAGGTTCGCGTCCTGGAACCGCGAGACCGGCACGCTGGCCGGATTCTCCCAGCTCGGCGGCGACAAGAACCTGAGCCAGTTCCGGCACTCGATGAGCCTGATCACCACGCTGCACAACTTCCTGTACGCCGACCGCAAGGGCAACATCGCTTTCTTCGGCGACGGGCTGATACCGATCCAGCCGAGCTTCGCCAAGGTTGACCCCAGG
>JBKQTJ010000248.1:0-17266 GCA_052143255.1 Streptosporangiaceae bacterium
CGGCGTCCAGTAATTCCCGGTCCAGCCGCGATTTCCCCTGCATGTGAAGATCATCTCAGGAAATCGAACACAAAGCCGGCAGAACCGCCGGACCGGGAGTCACGCGTTATTCAGAGCGTTCCTAGGCCGATACCCCGACGGGCAGGCTGGCCAGGTCGCATGTGCTGACTAACTGGTGGCGCGGCTCAGCAGCCAGTAACCGGCAGCGCTCACCAGGTAGCCGGCTGCCACCAGGCCGATCAGCGCGACAGAGCGGCCCGTTACCGGCATGAAGGCGGCACTGATCGCGGCCCCGGCAACGAACAGGATGTTGAACATCATGTCGTAGAAGGAGAAAGCCCGGCCGCGGTAGTCGTCGGCGACATCCTCCTGCAAGATCGTCGTGGCGCTGATCGCTATGCCCTGTCCGACCAGGCCAAGGCAGAAGCCGATGACCAGGAAATCAACCTGGCTGAAGAAGACCCCGAGTGCCCCGGCCACCACCGCGCCCGCGACGAGCAGCACAGTGATCCAGGCAGCCTTGCTGATCCTGCGGATAGCCGCAGGCGTGACGAATGCCGCCGCCGCGTAGCCGAGGGCGACCAGGCCAGTCAGGACCGCGTAGTGGCCGAGGGCCTTGTTGGCTCCCTCCGCTCGGTAGAAATAATTCCGGTAGAGCAGGATGGACATAAGGAACAGGATTCCGTAGAAAAGCCGGTTCGCGCCGGTTGCCGCCAGCGCGGCCGATGGCCGACGCCGGGCCAGGATGTACCTGGCGCCGCCGACCAGGCCGGTCAGCACCGCGGCCAGCTCCGACCTTATGGTGGTGCGCGCGCTTGTGGCTGTGCCATCGCCCGGGCCGAGCAGGTCGCGCGGAATGGTGGCACTCACCGCACCCGCGATCACGTAGCAGAGGCCCCCGGCCAGCAGAGTTGCGGCGTACTCGCCCTGGCCGCCGTGCAGCAGTTCGTGCACGCCGAGACCGACCAGTCCGCCAATGGCCGCCATGATGCCGCCCGCTGTGGGCGCCACCGAGTTAGCGATCACCAGCTTGTCCTCAGCGACCACATGCGGCAGCGACGCGGACAGCGCCGACAGGAAGAACCTGTTGACGCCGAGCACGGCGAGCACGCCGACATACAACGGCACGCCGAGCTTGCCGGACGCGACAAGTCCGGCCGTGATGACTACGAAGAGCGACCTGAGCAGCGCAGCCCGAACCAGGATCTGCCGGCGTGACCACCGGTCGATGAACACCCCGGCGAAGGGGCCGATAAGCGAGTAGGGCAGGTAGAGCACTGCGAACGCGGCTGCTCCCGAGGCGGGGTTCGGGAAGTTCGTGGCGTTGAAGAAGACATAACCGCCCAGACCGGCGGTGAACAGGCCATCGCCGGTCTGCGAGATCAGCCGGGTGGAGAACAGCCGCCGGAAATCATGCTCAGCCCAGACCAGGCGGAGATCCCGGAGGAACGAGGACCGGGACGGCTGGGCCGGCGGCCCGCCAGCGCCGGGCGGTTGATCCGCCGTTGGCGTGGGTGGAAGCTGCTCCGGCCTGGACACGCACGCCAGCCTATGGGCCCTCGACCAGTACGGCCAGATCGCGTCGCAGTCAGCCTCGATCGTATGGAAGTCCACTGTTCGCCGGCGAACAGCGGAGGGGCATACGTTGCCGCGACGAGGTGCTCGAGCGGACAGCAAACGGGAGCCCAGGCGTACCGCCAGGACTCCCGTCGTGCAAGGCGTGCGGAGCTTAACTGGACCCGTTACCGGTCCAGCTCGCCGCGAATGAACTTATCGACCGCCTCGCGGGCGACGTCGTCGCTGTACTGCTCTGGCGGCGACTTCATGAAATAAGAAGAAGCGGACAGGACCGGACCGCCGATGCCGCGGTCCTTGGCGATCTTGGCGGCGCGCACGGCGTCGATGATGACGCCCGCCGAGTTCGGCGAGTCCCAGACCTCGAGCTTGTACTCCAGGTTCAGCGGCGTGTCGCCAAACGACCTGCCCTCGAGCCGGACATAAGCCCACTTGCGGTCGTCAAGCCACGGGACGTGGTCCGACGGGCCGATATGCACGTCGGCCTTGGCCATCTCGTGCGGGATCTGCGAGGTGACTGACTGGGTCTTGGAGATCTTCTTGGACTGCAGGCGCTTGCGCTCCAGCATGTTCATGAAGTCCATGTTGCCGCCGAAGTTGAGCTGGTAGGTGCGCAGCAGCTCGACACCGCGGTCCTCGAACAGCTTGGCTAGCACCCGGTGCGTGATGGTCGCGCCAACCTGCGACTTGATGTCATCGCCCACGATCGGCAGGCCGGCCTCGGTGAACTTGGCCGCCCACTTGGGGTCGGAGGCGATGAACACCGGCAGCGCATTCACGAACGCGACGCCCGCATCGATTGCGCATTGCGCGTAGAAGCGGTCCGCCTGCTCCGAGCCGACAGGAAGGTAGGAGACAAGCACGTCAGCGCGGGCATCGCGGAGCACCTGGACAACATCCACCGGGTGTTCATCGGACTCGGTGATGATCTCCCGGTAGTACTCGCCGAGCCCGTCCATCGTCGGGCCGCGCTGCACCGTCACGCCTGTCGGCGGTACGTCGCAGATCTTGATGGTGTTGTTCTCGCTGGCGACGATCGCCTCCGCGATGTCCCGGCCGACCTTCTTGGCGTCGACGTCGAAGGCGGCAACGAACTCCACATCGCGGACGTGATACGGGCCGAACTGGACATGCATCAGGCCCGGCACCCGGCTCGCCGGGTCGGCGTCCTTGTAGTACTCCACGCCCTGAACGAGGGACCTGGCGCAGTTCCCGACGCCCACGATGGCTACCCGTACCGAACCCATGAGGATTGCTCCTTATCTGTTGCCGCGCAGCGACAATTTCTGTCGTCGGCCGTCTTAGACGACGGTGCTCGCTCCGCCGCTATCTGTGGTTTCCCCAGCCCGGCTGCCGGGCCGCACGCCCGACTGCCGCTCCGAGGCGATCAGTTCATTCAGCCAGCGGACCTCGCGCTCCACCGACTCCAGCCCATGCCGCTGCAGCTCCAGCGTGTAGCTATCGACGCGCTCACGGGTCCTGGTCGCCGCCGCCCGGAAGCCATCTAGCCGTTCCTCGAGCCTGCTCCGGCGACCTTCGAGGATCCGCATCCTGATGTCTGCCTGGGTCAAGCCGAAGAAGGCGAAGTGCACGCCGAACCCGTCGTCCTCCCAGGACGCGGGGCCTGACTGCGCGAGGAGGTCATTAAGCCGCTCCTTGCCGTCAGCGGTCAGCCGGTAGACGATCTTCGAGCGTCGCGTCGGCCGGTCGAGCGGCCTGCCGGTTTCGTCCGCGGTTTCGTCTGCGATGAGGCCCTTGCTGAGCAGGTCCTTCAAAGCCGGGTACAGCGAGCCGTAGCCGAACGCGCGGAACGCGCCGAGCAGCGAGTTCAGCCGTTTGCGAAGCTCGTATCCGTGCATTGGGGTCTCATGCAGGATGCCAAGTACCGCGAGCTCGAGAACGCCAGACCGCTGGCTAGTCATACCCGCTCGCACCTCGCAATCCACGCAGAGCTAACATCTTCACCAACTGGTCCGCCGGTTCGCCGCCGAAGCCATTTAGTGTCAACTCGATGTATCGACTTGATACATCGCAACGATATGCGCTGCGCTGTAATGACGCAAGTCCCGCCCAAGTTGGGGCTGACCCGCGGTCACTCTCAGAGCCAGCTACGCGATCACGGCCGGCGTCGTGACCAGCAGGGTCTCCTGTCCGGCCCAGTTCCGTCGTAACCTGTCGAACATGAGGCGATCGGTCGTGGACTACGGACTGGCCAGGCGGGCAACCCTCGCTTCGGTGCTGGCCGGCCGTACCACGGTGACCGATGTCTGCGACGCCCATCCTTACTTGCTGCGGGCGGCCAAGTTCCATGGCGAGGCGACCGACGTCACCTGTCCAATTTGTCGCAAGGTGAAGCTAACGCACGTGACTTACGTCTATGGCGACGAGCTCGGCCAATATGAAGGCCGGGTCAAGCGCGGCCCGGAGCTTGACGAAATGGCCACCGAATATGGAGAGTTCCAGGTCTACGTGGTTGAGGTCTGCCAGAGTTGTGCCTGGAACCACCTCGCGACTTCATACGTGCTCGGCACTGGCGAACCGACATCCCGGCGCGGCCGGCGAGCCAAGGTCAGCAAGTAGGCGGCATTCCCGGCGTGCAGGTGCCGTAGCTTTGCTTGCGCGAGCGTGACGCAATAAGTGCCGGGATAGTAGGTATCGCCAGGTAACGTGTTTTCCTGGCGGATCGCTGATCGCTCGCGACCGCCGTTACCCCCGACCAGCGAGGACGCGTGAGTAACCCAGACTTGCCCGGGCCGTACTGGCAGGACCAGGACAACGCCAGTCACCCCGACGCATGGAGTGGCAGGCCGAACGGCGTGCCCCAGGACGGCTCTCCGTGGGAGGACGACGCTGGCTTCTGGCGCAGCAGCGAGCGCGGAGCCCGCTCCGCTGGCCCGGCGGCCATCCCGGGTGGCCAGGACGACCACGATCCATGGTGGGAACGGGCTCGACCAGCACGGAGCTCCCGCCGGGCGGCGCGCGGCGGCGCCGGGCCAGACCAGCCGGCCCTGCCAGCGGCCGAGGCCTCGGCGCCGCGGCACAATGGCCGGGCGGCGGATTACGAGGCGGCGGATTACGGGGCCGACTACGGTCTCGCGGACCGCGACCACGCCGGCGGACGACGGCGCATGCGCGATCCGGACGCTGCCGGGGAGCGGACAGGGCGGTTCAGCCAGACGGCCGACGACCTGCGCAATCGCCTCGGGCTGCGGGGCTCGGCACTGGGCCGGGGCAATCACGATTACGCTGGCTCGCCGTCGGCAGCCTCCCCGGACGACGACGCCGGCCAGCCGAACGGGGCTGGCTGGCCCATCCGTAACCAGCGCGGCGGCTACCGCGGAAGCCGGCGGGCCGGCAGTGCTGCCGCGTCGGGCGCCGGTGGATACGGCGACGCCGGCGGGTCCGGCGGCCCCGGCGGTTATGACGAGGGCGTGGCTGGCAGCCGAACCGCGTTGCGCGATCAGCCTGATGACTGGCCAGGCGACTACGGCACGCGCCGTAACGGTGGCGTGAAGCCCGCCCAGGGCCCCGGCCGTGGCGGGCGAGGTGGTGGCCGTGGCGGGCGCGGTGGCCGTGGCGGCGGCTGGGACGGCGACGATCAGGCTCCGCGCGGGCTGCGTCAGCGCATCAGGCACTCGTGGCAGACCGGCAGCTGGTGGCGACACTGGAGCGTTAAGAAGGTCCTCGGGCTGATGGGCGCTGGCATTGCCGGGTTCATCCTGCTGTGCATCGCTGGCTTCTTCGTCATCTACTCGATGACCCCGATCAGGTCGGCAGCCGACCAGCAGGCCTTGTGGCAGTCCTCGTCGGTCTACTTCAGCGACGGCAAGCTGCTGGGCACGTTCGCTAACGACGGCCAGAGCCGCCAGATCCTGACCCCGGCGCAGATTCCGACTGTCATGGATCAGGCCATGGTCGCGGCGGAGGACCGCCACTTCTACACCGAGGGCGGTATCTCGGTCCCCGGTATCGTCCGCGCCGCCTATGAGGACCTGTTTGGCAACGGCGGCTTGCAGGGCGGATCCACGATCACCGAGCAGTACGCAAAGAACTATTACGCGGGCATCGGCACGTCGCGATCGATGACCACGAAGATCAAGGAAATCTTCGTGGCGATCAAGCTCGCGCACGCGCGGTCCAAGTCCTGGATCATGACGCAGTACCTGAACATCGTTCCGTTCGGGCCGGAAACCTACGGCGTGGGCGCCGCCGCGCAGCAGTACTTCGGCATCAACCTGGCCAGTAAAGGCGCCAAGCTGACGGCCGCGCAGGCTGCCATGCTGGCCGCGATGCCCAACGAGCCAGGGGTCTTCAACCCCGATCCGAGCGCGGGGGCCGACTTCACGGCGCTGGTCGCGCGGTGGCAGTACGTGGTTGCCAACATGGCCAGGGACGGCGCCATCAGTCAGACCGAGGCGGACAACCTGTGCGCGAACTGCTCCCTGGGCGGCGAGCGGGCGCAGAAGGCATTCGAGAAGAACATCAAGATCGTGCCGCCGGGCCAGAACAGCGGGTATTCCGGTTACCGGTTTTACCTGATGAACATGGTCGAGTCGGAGCTCGAGGCCAGATACGGGTTCTCGTCGACTCAGATCAACACTGACGGCCTTAAGATCACCACGACGTTCAACGAGTCGATGATCAAGGCGCTGAACCACGCGGTCTACCTGAACGAGCGGACGATGAAGGCCGACGGCCGCCCGTTGCCGTCGTGGGCCCACGTTGGTGCGACGCTGATCGATCCCAAGACCGGTGGCATCCTGGCCATCTACGGCGGTCCCGGCGTCAGCATGAGCAAGAAGGCTTGTGACAAGGTGCTGTGCTGGGACAACACCGCGGAGATCCCGCACCAGCCGGGTTCGTCGTTCAAACCGTACGTGCTCGCAACAGCGGTCAGCGGTGACATGAACGTCAAGACCAGCGTCCTGAACGCTTACTCGCCAATCTGCGTGCCGCCTGACTGGACACTCACCGACCGAATTCAGCTATCGACCAGGATGTCTGTGTCGAGGTGCCTGACCAAGCAGGGGCAAGGGTACTGGTATGCCACGGACTCAAGCAGTCTGGGCGGGATTCCGGTACCCGAGGCGGCGGCAATCTCCTCGAACCCGGGCTTTGAGGACCTGGCGCACCGGGTCGGGATCGACAACATCATTCGGCAGGCCGCCAGCCTCGGCGTTGGCTCGACGCCTTATTTCACCTTCGGCGGCGCCAATGACCTCGCCAGCGAAAGGAACGTGTTCGGCAAGAGCGGCTCGGTCACCCTCTCGCTGGGCGCCTCCGGCGCTGACCTTACCTCCATCGAGCAGGCGAGCACCTTCGCTACGCTGGCCGATGACGGCGTCTACCACCTGCCGCATGTGATCAGCAGCCTGACCGCCGCCAACGGCAACAAAGTGATCCCGGTGAAGATCCCCAGCCACCAGGCGCTCAACCCGCAGCAGGCGGCCGACGAGGACTATGCGCTGTCGTTCGACAACCAGTCGACATACGCGGCGGACGGCGCAACCGGGTATCCGGCGGCGGCGTGGAACCGGCCGGTCATCGCCAAGACCGGCACCACCGACACCGCGCAGGACGCCTGGTTCATCGGCGCGATCCCGCAGGACGCGCTTGCGGTGACGCTCTACACCAACCAGCAGAGCAGCGTCCAGGGCTCGCAGTCGCTCAACGTGCTGCCCCAGCCGCCTGATTCCTACCTGACCGGCGGATACGGCGGCGCCTGGCCTGCGACTATCTGGCACACGTTCATGACCGCAGAATTCAACAACCTCCCGGTCATCCAGCTGCCGACGCCGAACTTCGGGCTCCCGTTCGTCAAGTGGAACCAGGTGCCGAAGGCGCCCAAGCACAAGCAGACGTGCGGCAACCGTGGCCATGGCTTCGGGTTCGGCCATGGTCACGGCAATAAGTGCTGCCAGCCGGGCGCCTTCGGCCAGCCATGCGGCAACCCGTCGCCGACGCCGACGTGCCAGGGCGGCTTCGGCCAGCCATGCGGCGGCAGCCCCACATCCACGCCGTCGCCGTCGCCGACGTGCCCTGGCGGCGGCTTCGGGCCGCCGTGCGGCAGCCCGACGCCGTCACCCACGCCGACCCCGACCCCGTCATGCTCGCCGTTCACCGGCCCGCCGTGCACCCCGTCGCCAGGCGTCATCGGCGGCGCGCGGGCGGGCACGGCAACGACGACCGCGCTGGTCCGGCCCGCCGTAGCGCTGACGCCGCAGCAACTGGCGATCAAGGTGCGCCAGGCGCTGCTAAGCCAGCGGTTGTGAGCGCGCGTCACGGCAAAGGGCACGGGCGCGCCGCAACCCCGCTAGCTCAGCTGGTTTAGTTTCACTGGGTTAGCTCGAGTGGGCTGGCTCGACCGGGTCAGTTCCATCACGTCAGCTCAGCTGAGCCTGCAGCCATCGCACGTCGGCGGCGGCGTCTGGCGTCTCGCATATCGCTGGCGCACCGGCTGCGCGGACGACGTCGACTAGCTGGCCAACGTCTATCTGACCAGAGCGGAGGTTGGCATGCCGGTCGCGGCCGGAGCCGAACTCGTCTCGCGAGTTGTTGCAGTGCACGAGATCGATCCTGCCGGTGACGGCCTTGACCCGGTCTACCAGGCCGGCCAGCTCCTCGCCCGACGCGAACGCGTGGCAGGTGTCCAGGCAGAATCCGACGTCACCGCCACCTTGCGCTGCGTCGGCTATCGCGTCCCACAGCCTGGCGATCGCGTCCAGGCCCTTAGCCATCGCGCCATCGCCGCCAGCGGTATTTTCGATCAGCATCGGCAGTGGTCGGTCGATCCTTTCGATGGCCTTGCGCCAGCTGTCGTAGCCCTCCTGAAGATCCGCGCCCGCTGTCACGTACCCGCCGTGAACGATGAGACCCTTCGCACCGACCGAGGCAGCGGCAGACAACTGCTGCTCAAGAAGTTTCCGGCTGGGAATCCTGATCCTGTTGTTCGGCGACGCGACATTGATGACGTAGGGCGCGTGGACATAGCCAGCGATATCGGCGGCCTCAAATCCGGCGCGGAGCTCGGCGGGCTCACGGGGGAATGTAGGCGCTTTCCAGCCCTGCGGGTCGCCGAGAAAGAACTGCACGGCGTCGGCATCCAGCGCCTCGGCCTGCGTTAGCGGGTCTCCCTCATGCAGATGCGCTCCGATTCGGGTCATCTGCCGAGCGTATCGCCAGCCGCTGACACTCCGGCGGCACCCACCAAGACCACACCCGACCCACCTCGGGCGGCTGGATACCCCACAGCGTCTGAAGGCCCGTCCCGGCCAAGGCCCGCGCCGTGCTTCCGCCTTGCCGCGCCGGGTATCCGCTCGATCAGCTAACCGAAGCCGCCATGCGCGATGCCCAGACCCATGCCCACGAATCCCGCGACGACCCCGGCCACGATGAAGATCCGTTCTTCCCTGGTAGCGGAGTACAGCTGGGCGACGAGTCCGATGCCGAAAGCGCCCATGCCGAGGATGGTCGCGAGCAAGTGATCTTTGACGATGAGGCCGAGCACGAAAGATGCGACGCCGGCCAGGAAGGTGAGTCCGGTGACGGCGTTAAGTAACGGGTGGCGCTCGCCGTCGCTGTTGAGAGTCAGCCGCAACGGGCGGCTCTGAGTCTGCGTGCTGGTGGCTTCGGGCACCGCTACCCCCAACTACGAATGTGAATCGCTTGCCGGGTCTGCTGGATTCAGTGTCTCGAAAGCTGCGGCAGAAGGAAACCATTCGCGTCAAGCGAGGCCGCGCGTCGCTCCTGCCACCACGGGGTGCATGGAGGCTGGCCGGGTACGGGCCAGGACTGTCGCAGGCCGCTGGTAAGCTGGCGACGCCGCGCAGGACCGCCTGGCCGGACGCATTCGGGCATGGCGGGCGCGGCTCCTCCTGTCACGGAAGTGCCGTGACCGCCAGAGTCCGAAGGAGGCAGGTAAGTCTATGCGCAAGTATGAGATGATGATCATCCTTGATCCCTCTCTTGAAGAGCGCACCGTCCAGCCGTCACTCGACCAGTTCCTCACCGTCGTTACCTCGGCCGGAGGGACAGTCGAGAAGGTAGACGTGTGGGGCCGCCGCCGACTGGCCTACGAGATCGACAAGAAGTCTGAGGGCATCTATACCGTCATCGACCTGGTGGCGGAGCCGGACACTGTCAAGGAGCTCGACCGCCAGCTCAATCTGAACGAAGCGGTCCTGCGGACCAAGATTCTGCGGCCTGACCTGCACTAAGCCTGGTCACGGCTGCCCGAGCTCGACATTAACCCCGACCCGAGCAAGCGGGAGTACCCCGATGGCAGCAGGCGACACCACCATCACGATCATCGGCAACCTCGTCAATGATCCGGAGCTTCGTTACACCCCGACCGGCCAGGCGGTAGCCACCTTCCGGGTGGCGTCTACGCCCAGGTACATGGACAGGACCACCAATGAGTGGAAGGACGGCGATTCGCTGTTCCTGTCTTGCAACGTGTGGCGACAGGCGGCGGAGAACGTGGCGGAGAGCCTTCAGCGCGGCATGCGCGTCATCGTCTCCGGGCGGCTCAGGCAGCGGTCTTACGAGACCAAGGAGGGCGAGAAGCGGACCGTGTACGAGATTGAGGTCGACGAAGTCGGCCCGTCCCTGCGTAACGCTTCGGCCAAAGTCAGCAGGTCAACCAGGTCGAATGGCGGCGGCTTCGGCGGCGGCCAGTCCGGCTCTGGTGGCCAGGGCGGGTATGGTGGGGGCGCCAGTCGCGCCAGCGATGACCCGTGGGCCGCTGACCCGGCTGGCGACAGCGGGTTCTCCGACGAGCCGCCATTCTGACGACCAACGAGCAACTAGAAACCGAACAGACCATCCCCGCCGCTGGCGGGGCTCTGCCAACCATCCCGGCGAAGCGCCGGGACTGCGAAGGAGCACCACGATGGCCAAGCCACCGATCCGCAAGCCCAAGAAGAAGGTCTGCCTTTTCTGCCAGGAGAGGGTGACCAGGGTGGACTACAAGGACACCGGGCTACTACGGAAGTTCATTTCCGACCGGGGCAAGATCCGCGCGCGGCGGGTTTCCGGTAATTGCACGCAGCACCAGCGTGATGTCGCCACGGCGATTAAGAACGCGCGCGAGATGGCGCTACTGCCATACACGAGCACGGCTCGCTAGGCCGAGGGAGGTAACTGACGCCATGAGCGGTAAGCCGATGAAGCTCATCCTGACGCAGGAAGTAACGGGCCTGGGCGCACCGGGCGACGTAGTCGAGGTGAAGGCCGGCTACGGCCGTAATTACCTGGTCCCGCGCAGCCTCGCTATGCCCTGGACCCGCGGCTCGGAGAAGCAGATTGAGATGATCAAGCGCGCGCGGTCGGCGCGCGAGATCCGCAGCCTCGACGACGCCAGGGAAGCAGCCACCCGGCTGTCTGGCCTCCGGGTCAGGCTGCAGACGCGGGCCGGCAGCGGCGGGCGCCTGTTCGGCTCGATCTCGACAGCCGACATCGCCGCCGCCGTGCGGACCGCTGGCGGTCCGGAACTCGACAGGCGCAAGATCGAGGTCAAGAACCCGATCAAGACTGTGGGTTCGCACCAGGTTGCGGTACGCCTGCACCCAGAGGTGAGCGCAACCCTCGAGGTTGAGGTCGCCGCGAGCTGACGCCGTGACATCGGAACTCGGGAGGAGCGCAACGCCTGCGCTCCTCCCGATTGCTGTCGCCAGGCTCGGCCTGCCGGGTTTTTCACCGATACGGGTTCCGCAACCCGGGATGTAGCCTCGCCGCACAACCGGAACCGATCAAGAGCCCAGCCAACGCTCATCGCACCAACGAAGGGACCTTCCGCATGACCGCACCCTGGGATGTCGTGATCGTAGGCGGCGGCCACAACGGGCTAGTCGCGGCTGCCTACCTGGCCAGGGCGGGTCTCAGCACGCTCGTGTGTGAGCGCCGGGACGTCGTGGGCGGCGCGGCCGTGAGCGAGCACCCCTTCGGGCCCGGCTACACGGTCACCTCGCTGTCATACGTGGTGTCGCTGCTCCCGCAAGATCTGGTCAACGACCTGGGCCTGGTCAAGCACGGCTATCACGTCTTCCCGCAAGGTCCGTACTTCGCGCCGCGCGCTGATGGTCGCTCTCTGCGATTGCCGCACGAAGCGGCGGAGCGGCGCGCTGAGATCGCCAAGTTTTCCGCTAGTGACGCGGCTGCTTACGGCGCATACGAGTCCTACATGGCAGGCATCGGTGCGATCCTCGGCCCGATGCTGACCGAGATCCCGCCGCGGCTGGGTTCGCGCCGGCCTCAGGACCTGCTACGCCAGGGGCTGCTGCTGCGCCACCTGAGGAAGGTGGACACCAGGGCTGCGGTGGACATCACCAGGCTCCTCACCGGCAGCATCGCCGACCTGCTTGAGGGTTACTTTGACAGCGACGCGCTGCGCGGGCTGTTGTCGGTGTCCGGAGTGATCGGGACCTGGGCCGGCCCGCGCTCGGCTGGCAGCGCGTACGTGACCCTGCACCATCACCTGGGCGACGCAGGCGGGCAAGCTGGCGCCTGGGGCTTCCCCCGGGGCGGCATGGGCGGCGTGACGGCCGCGCTGGCAGCTGCGGCGAGGTCATTCGGCACGCAGATCCGCACCGGAGCCGAGGTCGCCCAGATCAGGACCAGGGGCGGCCGGGCCGTTGGCGTGACCCTGGCGAGCGGTGAGGAGATCGACGCAGGCGTCGTGATAACGACGGCGCACCCGAAGATCTCCTTCCTCGACCTGATCGACCCGTCCGTGCTGCCGCAAGACTTCGTCGCCGACATCCGTACCTGGCATTCCCGGAGCGGCACCGTCAAGATCAATCTCGCGGTAGATAGGCTGCCGGTCTTCGCCAGTCACCCCGACGTCGACCCCCAGGTCCACGGGGGCACCATCGTGCTGGCCGAGAGCCTGGACGACCTTGAGAATGCCTTCCAGGACGCAGCGGCGGGCCGCCCCGCCGCGGTCCCGTTCGCGGACATCTGCATCCCCAGCGTCTTCGATGACTCCCTAGCGCCCGCCGGTCAGCATGTCGTGTCCATGTTCACCCAGTGGGTCCCCCACACCTACAGCGAGCAGACTGACGTGTCGGCGCTGGCCGCCTACTGCGACCGAGTCATCGCCAGGATGGAGACGGTAGCGCCCGGCTTCGCGAGCTCGGTACTCCACCGGCAGGTCATCGGCCCGCGCGAAATGGAGCTGGAGTACGGCCTGATTGGCGGCAATATCTTCCACGGCGAGCTGACCCTAGGCCAGATGTTCCACGCCCGTCCGGCCGCGGGTTACGCGGACTTGCGCACGCCAGTTCGCGGGCTGTATCAGGCCGGATCGTCCACGCACGGTGGCGGCGGGGTCACCGGGATTCCAGGCCGGAACGTGGTCCATCAGGTGCTAGCCGACAAGAAGGCAACGCGGTGGCACTGGGGGCGACGAACGGCATGAGGCCCGGCATGACCACGTTCCCGGCAACGAAGTCAATATCGAGCCGCGCGCGAAGCCAGTTCCGGGTCGGCGTCGGTGATCATGCCCCAAGTGCGCGCGAGGCGCTCGGCCAGCTGCGAGCAGCCGAAGTCACCCCGGCTGACGGCGGCCGCTAACTCGTCAATGGCGCCGCTGAGCCGCGCGGCGAGATCAGCCGGCGAAGGATCACGAGGGCTCGTCGGCGAGGTGTTCGAACACACACTCGAACTCTAGTAGCGCCGGGAGCGGCGTGCTCGGCGAATCGGCAGATCTGCTTGCCGCCCCGCACTGGCTCAGCAACCTTCCAGGGTGACGTTGGACGTCAAATTCCCAGTGTGGATAACTTATGGCCGCCGTGCATGTTCTCCAGTGCCAAAAAAATCTTGTATGCACAACCAGTGCAGAACGTTCCCGCAGGCGGCGGCCGCAAAAGAAGTAAGGAGGAAGGCCTTTCCACATTCCCGTCCCCAGGCTGCGCACAGCGCTCGCGGCGTGTCTGCACAGCCTGTCCACAGGCCTGTGCACACCATGAGTCGACGGCCGATCGGAGTGGCAGCAGACTGTCGGAGGCGTTCGATAGAACAGTCCTGAATCGAGTGCCCGCCGTTGCCAGATTGGCGGATGTTATCCATCAGTTTGGCGTGGCATCGAATCGAGTTTGCCGTAGCAACGGGGAGGTGCGCCGGGTGAGCGTTGCAGAGATTGTGCCTCGGGGCGAGGAATTCGAGCGGACGCCGCCGCACGACCTGGCCGCTGAGCAATGCGTTCTGGGCGGCATGATGCTGTCCAAGGACGCGATCTCTGACGTGCTCGACGTGATCAAGGCGCATGACTATTACCGGCCGGCCCACCAGCTCGTGCACGACGTCATTCTCGACCTGTATGGCCGCGGCGAGCCTGCCGATGCGGTCACCGTCGCTGCCGAGCTGACCAGGCGCGGCGACATCGCGCGGGTCGGTGGCGCGCCTTACCTGCACACGCTGATCGCATCGGTGCCGACCGCGGCGAACGCCGGTTATTACGCCCGCATCGTCCGCGAGCGGGCCATCCTGCGGCGGCTGGTCGAGGTCGGAACCCGTATCGTGCAGCTCGGGTACGCCGGGGACGGGGACGCCGACGACTTGGTGGACCGGGCCGAGGCGGAGATCTACGGCGTGACTGACCGCCGCGTCAGCGAGGACTACCTCGCGCTCGCGGAGATCATGCCCGGCGCGCTCGACGAGATCGAGGCGATCGGCAGCAGGGGCGGCACACTGGCGGGTGTGCCCACGGGGTTCGCCGATCTAGACGCGCTGACCAATGGCCTGCACCCAGGCCAGATGATCGTCATCGCAGCCAGGCCTGCAATTGGCAAAGCACTGGCTCTGGACACACCGCTGCCAACGCCTACGGGCTGGACCACGATGGGCCAAGTTCAGGTCGGCGACTGGCTGCTCGGCGCGGACGGCCGGCCGACGCAAGTCGTCGCGGCGTCTGACGTAATGACCGGCCGGCCCTGCTACGAAGTCATCTTCGACGACGGCGCAACGGTGGTCGCCGACGCAGAGCATGGCTGGCCGACGGACACGCACGCTTCGCGCAAGTCAGCACAGGCCGCTGCAACTGGCTCCAACAAGCAGCAGCGGACCTTCGCTTCAGTCAAGACAACCAAACAGATCGCGGCGACCATCCGATCCGCTAGCGATGGCCGCCTTAATCATGTCGTCGCGACGGCGCGTGCGCTGGACCTGCCGTTTGCGGACCTGCCACTTCCCGCATATGCGCTTGGCGTGTGGCTTGGCGACGGTGCGAGTGCGGCGGCACGATTCACCTCTGCAGACCCGGAAGTGGCACTGCACGTGGAGGCCGACGGCATGCATGCGCCAAAGCTCAGCACGCCCAGTACGTACGCGCTCCGGTTCCCAGATCCGCGGCAGCCGCCACCATCGTGCCTACTGCGTGAGCTGGGCGTTCTCGGCGACAAGCACATCCCGCTGCCATACCTGCGCGCGTCGGAGCCTCAGCGGCGTGCTCTGCTGGCTGGTCTGCTGGATACGGATGGCACGGTGAACCGCACCGGGTCGGTGCAGTTCGCCGTTACCTGCCGTCGCCTCGCCGAGGACTTCCGCGAACTGGTGCTCAGCCTCGGCTACCGCTGCGGCTGGTCGGAGAAGAAGGTCCAGGGTCGCAGAGCCGGCTCGTCAGTTGCCTACACCATCACCTTCACCACTAGTGACGACGTCTTCCGGCTTGAGCGCAAGAAACTGATCCACAAGGAGCGGCGGCCAGCTCAGACCACTCCTAAGACCCGTCGACGCTATATCCGCACGGTACGGCCGGTGCGCAGTGTGCCAGTCCGGTGCGTGCGGGTTGACAATGCTGACCACTTGTACCTGGCCAGCCGGTCGATGATTCCGACCCACAACTCGGCGCTTGCATTGGACATTTGCCGTGCTGCGTCAGTTAAGTCCGGGCTTACATCAGTCTTGTTCAGCCTGGAGATGAGCCGGAATGAGATCACCATGCGGCTGCTATCTGCCGAGGCACGGGTGCCGCTGCATGCAATGCGGACCGGTCAGCTGGGTGAGGACGACTGGACCAGGCTGGCCCGGCGGATGAGCGAGGTCGTGGACGCGCCGTTGTTCATCGATGACTCGCCCAACATGTCGATGATGGAGATCCGGTCTAAGTGTCGGCGGCTCAAACAGCGCAACGATTTGCGGCTGGTGGTCGTCGACTACTTGCAGCTGATGAGCTCGCCGAAACGGGTGGAGAACCGGCAGCAGGAAGTGTCCGAGCTCTCGCGATCGCTGAAGCTGCTCGCTAAAGAGCTCCAGGTACCGGTGGTCGCGCTTGCTCAGCTGAACCGCGGGCCCGAGTTGCGCACGGACAAGCGCCCATTGCTGGCCGACCTCAGGGAGAGCGGCTGCCTTACCGCGTCAACCAGAGTCGTGCGGGCCGATACTAACCAGGAAGTCGCGCTCAGAGATCTGCTAGCGGCGGGCGAGCGCGACATCCCTGTCTGGTCGCTTGACGAGCGCTTGAAGTATGTCAAGGCAACGATGAGCAACGTGTTCGCGACTGGCCAGAAGGAGACCTACCTGCTGCGCCTGGCCTCGGGCCGGCAGATCGAGGCCACAGGAAATCATCGGTTCCTGAGCCTGGATGGCTGGACTCCGCTAGCGGAGCTCCCGGTCGGCTCGCGCGTTGGGGTGCCGCGTCTGGTTCTGCCGCCAACTAATCAAGCGCCATGGCCTGAGGACCGGGTGGTTCTGCTGGCGCATCTGCTCGGTGATGGCTCATTCGTCAAGAATCAGCCGCTCCGATATGCGAGCGTCGACGAGGCCAGTCTCGCTGCTGTTACGGCGGCGGCGCGACATTTCGGAGTCAACGCGGTCCGCGACTACTATCCGGCCGCACGCGTGATCTCGCTGAGATTGCCCGCACCGTATCGGCTGGCGCGCGGGCGTCGCAATCCGATTGCGAGTTGGCTCGACGATCTTGGTTTGTTCGGGCTCCGCTCACACGAGAAGTTCGTCCCGGACGAGATCTTCAGGCTTCCGGACGATCAGGTGGCGCTCTTCCTGCGCCATCTTTGGGCCACCGATGGCTCGGTGACAATTGTCCGTAAGCAGCGAGGAGGGCGTATCTACTACGCCTCGACTAGCCGGCGCCTGCTGGACGATGTCGCCGGCCTGCTCCGTCGGTTCTCGATTAACGGCCGAATTCGTGACGTCACGCCTGGCCCGCACCGCCCGCAGTTCACGCTCGACGTCTCAGGCCGTGAAGACCAGTTGACGTTCCTGCAGAGGATCGGGGTGTACGGCGCTCGGGCTGAGCAGTGTGAGCGGTTGCTTTCGATCCTCGCAAGCGCAGCGACCAATCCCAACGTCGACACCATCCCGGCCGACGTATGGGGGCGAGTACGCGCCGTGCTCGCCGAACAGAAGATGTCAGATCGGCAATTCGCTGCTGCGATAGGCACCCAATTCTGCGGCAGTACTCTGTGGAAGCACTCACCGAGCCGAGGCAGACTAGCGAAGGTGGCTGCTTTGTTGGATGACGCCGACCTGGAATTGCTCGCAACGAATGACATTCTTTGGGACGAGATCGTGGCAGTTGAGCCATTGGGCGTCCTCGATGTCTACGATGCAACGGTCCTGGGCCAACACAACTTCATTGCCGACGGAATAGCAGTCCACAACAGCATTGAACAGGATTCGGACGTCGTGATACTGCTTCACCGCGAGGACGCCTACGAACGGGAGTCACCACGCG
>JBKQTJ010000249.1:0-13533 GCA_052143255.1 Streptosporangiaceae bacterium
GACGACAAGCTCGCCGCCCGCATCGAGGGCGACGGTGTATCTGGTCATGACTCCGACGTAGACGACGTCCTGGATCCGGCCTGTCTCGACGTGCGCGCCGGCTGGCTCCGGCTCGTCGGGCGCGAGCAGGCGGATCTTCTCCGGGCGGACCGTTATGTGCCGGCCGTCGCGCTCGATCAGGTTCGAGATGCCGATGAAGCCCGCGACGAAGTCGGTCTCGGGCCGCTCGTACACCTCCCGCGGCGTTCCTACCTGCTCGATCCGGCCCAGGCTGAGGACCGCGATGCGGTCGCTCATCGACAGCGCCTCTTCCTGATCGTGCGTCACGTACACGAAGGTGATGCCAACCTCGCGCTGCACGTGCTGCAACTCAAGCTGCATTTCCTGGCGCAGCTTCAGGTCGAGGGCGCCCAGCGGCTCGTCCAGCAGCAGGACCTGCGGCTGGTTCACCATGGCCCGTGCCAGTGCGACCCGCTGCCGCTGGCCGCCGGACAACTGCGTGATCTTCCGCCCGCCGTACCCGCCGAGCCGCACCATCTCCAGTGCCCGGCTCGCCCGCTGACGCCGCTCGGCTTTGCCGACGCGCCGCACCCGAAGGCCGTACTCAACGTTCTCGATCACGCTCATGTGCGGGAACAGCGCGTAATCCTGGAAAACGGTATTGACGTCCCTGAAATACGGCGGGACCTGCGAGATTTCCCGGCCCGCCATTTCAACGGTGCCGGCGTCCGGCCTTTCGAAGCCGGCGATGAGCCGGAGCAACGTTGTCTTGCCAGACCCGGACGGCCCGAGCAGGGTGAAAAACTCACCTGGCATGATCTCCAGGTCCACCCCGGCCAGCGCAATGACGTCACCGTAATTCTTCCGCAGCCCGGCCACGCGCACCGCGGACTGCTGAGCAGCGACCGAGGCTTGCGCAGCGGACTGTGGCTGGTCCGAACCGGTGATCATCGGCTCGTTCTACCACGTCAGGGGCTACTGGGACAATGAAAGTGATGCCACTGCAACCAGGGCACGCACCGGAGACTGTCACACCTCGGCAATAGCCTTCGTAGAGGCTAACGGAGTGGGTGCCATCTCTACGTGTCTGGAGGTCATGATCATGAGCAGCTCTGGACCAGCAACGCTCACCGGCGAGCGCGCTGAGCTGATACAGACTCTGGACAAGCACCGGGGACTGCTGCTGCAAACCGTTCGGGGCTTGACCGACGCTCAGGCCGCGCAGCGCACAACCGCAAGCGAGCTGTGCCTGGGCGGCATCATCAAGCACGTCGCCGCGGTGGAGCGGAACTGGGCCACCTTCATCACCGACGGCGCTGCGGCGATGGGACGCTGGGAAGACGCGGCGAGCGTCCAGGCCTACCTGGACGGTTTCCGCATGCTGCCCGGCGAGACCCTGGCCGGGCTCATCGAGCAGTACGAGGCGGTAGCCCGGCAGACCGACGACCTGGTCGCGGCCCTGCCCGACCTGGATGCCAGTCACCCGCTGCCGCAAGCTCCCTGGCACGAGCCAGGATCAAGCTGGTCGGCACGCCGCGTCCTGCTGCACCTCATCGCTGAGACAGCGCAGCACGCCGGGCACGCTGACATCATCAGGGAGTCGCTGGACGGCGCCAAGACAATGGGCTGACGCGGCCGCCTAGGCCGGGCCGCCACGGGTAGGGACCGGACGTGACCGACACCGGGCGGCGCGCACCGCCTGCCGACCTCCGGCCGATGCTGGCCGTCGCGGGCCAGCTGCCGGCCGCCGACGCTGGCTGGGCCTACGAGATGAAGTGGGACGGCCTGCGGGCGCTGGCGTTCGCCGAGGATGGCATCGTCAGTTTCAGGTCGCGGACCGGCCGCGACATCACCCACGCCTACCCCGAACTGGCGGGCCTTGCCGCCGCGACCGGCGCCGGACAGGCAGTCCTCGACGGCGAGATCGTGGCGTTCGGCGGCGGCGCGTGGCCAGAGTTCGAGGCGCTGCAGCAGCGGATGAACATAAGCTCGGCGGCGCAGGCCAGGGTTCTCGCCGCCCAGGTGCCCGTGACGTACCTGGCGTTCGACCTGCTCTGGCTGGACGGCACGCCGCTGCTGGAGCAGTCCTATTCGCGCCGCAGGCAGCTACTGGACGGCCTCGGGCTGCACGACGCGAACTGGCAGACGCCACCGTCGTTCACGACGGAGACCGGCGCGGACCTGCAGGCGGTGTCGAAGCAGCACGGCCTGGAAGGCATCGTAGCCAAGCGGGCCGAGTCCCGGTACGAGCCCGGCCGCCGGTCACCCGCCTGGCGCAAGATCAAGAACGTGCACCGGCAGGAGGTGGTCATCGGCGGCTGGAAGCCGGGCGAGGGCGGCCGGGCCGGGCACATCGGCTCGCTGCTGGTCGGCGTCTACGACAACGGCAAGCTTGTCTACAGCGGGCACGTCGGCACCGGATTCAGCCAGCAGACGCTGCGGATGCTCGGGCAGCGCCTGGCGCCGCTGCGCCGGGCGACCTCGCCATTCGCAACACCGCTTCCGGCCGAGGATGCCCGTTACGCTCAATGGGTTGAGCCTGAGCTGGTGGCCGACATTGAGTTCGCGCAGTGGACCAGGACCGGAAGGCTGCGTGCGCCGTCCTATAAGGGCCTGCGCTCGGACAAGGAGCCATCGGAGGTGATCCGTGAGCCCTGACGCCCGCAAGGTAACGGTCGAGGTCGAGGGCCGCAAGCTGGTGCTGTCCAACCTGGACAAGGTGCTGTACCCGGAAGCCGGGTTCACCAAGGCGCAGGTGATCGACTACTACCAGCGGATCGCGCCGGTGCTGGTGCCGCACATCGACGGGCGGCCGGTGACGATCAAGCGTTGCCCGGACGGCGTGGACGGCAAGTTCTTCTTCCAGAAAAACGCGCCCGCGCACCCGGGCTGGGTGCCGGCCGCGGAGATCGCGTCACCCGGCTCGACGAAGTCGCGGGAGACCATCGAGTACATCATCGGCGGGGACCTGCCGACCCTGATATGGGCCGCCAATCTCGCCGCGCTGGAACTGCACACCCCGATGTGGCGGTACCCATCGATCGGCGAGCCTGACCTGCTGGTGTTCGACCTGGATCCAGGCCCGCCAGCCACGGTCGTGGAGTGCTGCCAGGTCGCGCTGCTGCTGCGCCCGCTGCTGACGGAGATGAAACTGGACCCGGTCGCGAAGACGTCTGGGGGCAAGGGGCTCCAGCTGTATGCGGCCGTTCGCGGCATGACTTCGGAGCAGACCAGCGACCTGGCCAAGGGCCTAGCCGAGCAGCTCGAGCAGGAGTACGACAAGCTGATCGTGTCGAGGATGACCAAGGCCCTGCGGCCCGGCAAGGTCCTGATCGACTGGAGCCAGAACAACTCCGCGAAGACCACGGTCGCCCCCTACTCGCTGCGGGCCCGGTCGCAGCCGACGGTCTCGACACCCGTCACCTGGGACGAGGTCGAGGCCTGCAAGCGCGCAACCGATCTCGTCTTCACCGCCGAGGACGTGCTAGACCGGGTCACCGAGTCAGGCGACCTGTTCGCTTCGACGCTGCGGCACGAGGGCAAGACCGGCCGCCGCGCTCGGGCCAGCGGCTGAGCACCAGACGCTGGGTGCTTCTCGGCAGAATCCGGTAGTTGCCGCTTTCAGAAACCGATGGCGAAGTATGGTGTCTGCCAACCTGCGGGAGACATCGCATTTGTCAAGAACATTCGGGAGCCGCCGGTATGCGGTTCAGCGTTCTCGGCCCGTTATCAGCCGAGGCGGACGACGGCACGCCGCTGCCGCTGGGCCGACCGTCACAGCGGAGCACCCTCGCGGTCCTGCTGTTGCACGCTGGCCAGCCACCGACCCGAAGCTTGCTGATTGACGCGATCTGGGGAGACCGCTCGCCGGCAGATGCTGAAACCGCATTGCGGGTCCGGATGCGCGACCTGCGCCGCGCGTTAGCCGGGCATGACCGCCTGGTGACCCATCAGTCCGGTTATCAGATCCGGATTGGCCCAGGGGAGCTTGACGCGGACAGTTTCCGGGCCCTAGCCGGGCACGGCCGGTCGGCCCTGGATCACGGCGTCCCAGACGACGCTGCCCGGCTGCTCGAGCAGGCGGCCAGCCTGTGGCGCAATCCGGCGCTCGCCGACGTTCCTGACACTGCGCCCATGCGGCCCATCGCAACCGAACTCGAAGACTTACGCCGGGACACCTGCGAGCTGCTGCTCGAGGCGCGCCTGGCGCTTGGCCAGCACCGCGAGATCCTGCCGCAGATCAGGGGATTGATGGCCGTGGATCCGCTGCGCGAGCATCTGCACGTGCAGCTGATGCTCGCGCTGTATCGGTGCGGGCAAAAGGCGGCCGCGCTCCAGGCTTATGGCCGATTGCGTGATCTGACAGCACGCGAGCTGGGGCAGGACCCTGGACCCGAAGCCAGGATGATGTTGGATCAGATCCTGGCCGAGAGCCCGGCCCTGCTATTCCGGCCACGGGTCCTGGCGGTCAGCGCAGATCCGCGGCCGGCCTGGACGCCGCTGTGCCAGCTGCCTGCGCCGCCATCGGATTTCACCGGTCGGCTCGGCGCTATCGAGGCAATCGCTCGCTGCATGCCTCCCGGCGACCATTCCGTTACTGTCATAACCGGCCCGCCCGGCGCCGGAAAGACCACCCTGGCCGTCAAGGCCGCTCACCTGGCGAGCGGAGCATTCCCTGATGGCCAGCTCTTCATCCACCTCGGCAGCGCGGCACACCCGCGTGAACCTGGCGAGGCATTGGGCGAGCTGCTGCGCTCGCTCGGTGTGCCGGCCGCGCGCGTGCCGGTCAGCGTCACCGAAGGAGCGGCCCTGTACCGTTCGGTGCTCGCCGGCCGGAAGGTGCTGCTGGTTGCTGACGACGCCGCGACCGCGGCGCAGGTCCGCCCGCTGCTGCCCGGCACCGCTGGGTCGGCGACCCTGGTTACGAGCAGCGCACGGCTGCCGGACCTGGAGGGCGCAGGCCGGGTCTCCATCAGCGGGCTCTGCGCAGCGGAGGCGCTGACGTTGCTGGGCAAGATCGCCGGACCCGGCAGGGTCGAGACCGAGCCCGAAGCGGCAGCGGCCATCACGGCCGCCTGCGCCGGGCTGCCGCTGGCACTGCGGATCGTCGGTGCCAGGCTGGCAGCAAGCCCCGGGCTGAAGCTGACTGAGCTGGCCGGTGCCGTTTCTGACAGCCGCTCGCTGCTGCGCGAGCTCGTGGTTGGTGACCTGTCGGTCGGCCGTCGCTTCGATGTGGCCTGGCAGGCGCTCGATCCGGCGTCTCGCCAGGCCATGCGCACGCTGGCCCGAGAGGGGCAGCGCGACTTTCCCAACTCGTTGTTGTTGGCTGCCACATCGGGTGCGCGAGCAGTCGCGCAGGCCCTGGCAGACGCGGGCTTGGTCATCGAGAATCCCGAGACAGGTGAGTACCGCCTAGCTCCGCTGGCGGACTGTCATGCGGTCGCGCAGCCTGCGCAGTACCCCGATTAGACCGCAGTTCCAATGTGCTGACGCCGGCGACGGGCTCCAGTCTGGGCTCCCGCCGTCACTACCGCGCCGGACCTGCGCGCTAACGCGCAGCTAACGACGCGAACACGCGGCCACCGTAGCGTGCCGATCGCTGGCCCGCAGACGGAAGCCCGCCCGCGGGCTGCCCGGGACAGCCATAGCCCAGGGAGGACGGAATGACGCACCTTCGCCGCGCCAGAAGCCGGCCTAACGGGGATCGGTGGCTGCGGGCCAAGGACGCCACCTGGTGTCTGTCCACGGCTGTGGTGGCCGCGCTGGCGGCCTGTTCGGGTGCCGTCGGGCCGGTGCGGTTGCCACCGAAGTCCCGTGTCGCGACTCCCACGCCGATTCTGGACGCTAAGCCGACACAGCGGCAGCGGGTACTCGCCGCGCTCGCTGGCTACACCGCGGCGCTACACGCAGCCGATCTATCGCGCAACGCCGCGCGGGCTCGCGGGCTCCTGCGCCCGTACCTCGCGGTCGCGCGCATTCCGGGCGTCGTGCAGACTGAGCGCGCGATCTGGGCGAAGGGCGAGATGTTCTACGGCACGCCCGTCCTGCACGTGCTAAGCGTACGGATCGACGGGCGGCACGCCTTCGTGCACGACTGTGACAACACCAGCGCGATGGGCCTGCTAAGCGTGAGAACCGGCGCGGCCGTCCCCGGAACGGCCGGGGTCCCTGATGACAACATCGTCACCAGGCTCGATCTGGTACGCGGCCACTGGGTTGTAGTTTTCCAGCTCATCGAGGACGTGTCATGCGCGGCCTGAGCAGGCTAGCGGGACTTGCCTTGCTGACTGCGGGGTTGCTGGCGGTACTTGCAGTCCCGGCAACCGCGAGCAGCGGAACGTGCAGTCCTTATATAGACGGGAACGTGGTTCCGGTTCCGTGCTCGGCTGCCAGCGCCAGCACCAAGAGCGCAGGCGGGAGCGACGGTTCAGTCACCAGCACGTGCACGATCACGCCGCTGGGCAAGGCGCCGGCAACGAGCTTCGGGCTCGCCTGGCCGCCGCCAGCTGGCTACAGCTGGGCGCTGCTGGCCTGCTTTGGCGGCACTTCACGCTCGGCCCCGCAAGCAGGGCTGGTCAGCGACGCGACCGGAGCGCCTAAGGTCACCCCGCGGCAGCTGCTCGAGCAGGCGTTAGGCGAGCTTCGCGTGCCATTCCTGCAGCCTGGGACGGCGCCGCCACGCGGCAAGGACGGCCTGGTGGGCTTGCCGGAATGGTTCTGGATCCCGTCTCGAGACTGGCACCCGAGGACGGTTACGGTGCGTGCTGGTCCGGTCTGGGCGGTCGTGACGGCAACTCCCTGGGGCCTGACCTTCAACCCGGGCACCGGCCTGGCTCCGGTTAGCTGCACGGGTCCAGGGACCGCTTACGACCCCCGCCGGTCGGCTGAGTCGCAGCACACCGGCTGCTCCTACACCTACCAACAGCCGTCGACCGGACAGCCCGGGAGCGCCTATCAGGCATCGGTGACTGTCACCTGGCGCATCAGCTGGACCGGCTCCGGGGGTCAGGGCGGCGTGCTGACCGCTGCGCTGGCGCTGCCAGTGAGCTTCGAGTTGCGTGTAGCTCAGGGTGAGGCGCTGGTGACCAGCCCATGACACAGCAACCCCACGCGGACGTCGGCCGCGCCTTCTTCCCAGACGTCGACATCTCGCCCAACGGATTAGCAGGTAGCGGGCGCTCCAGGTCCAAGCCGAGGTTCCCGGTGCTTCCCCGCCGCCGCAGGCCGTCGATGATCGCGCTGGCCGTTGTCATGGCGGGAACGGGCGCCTTGCTCAGCGTGGCGATGTACAGGCATGCCGACCACAGCGTGCCCGTGGTCCTGGTAACCGCACCCGTACCCGCCGGTGCGCCTATTACGGCCGCCGACCTATCCCGGGCAAGCGTCACGGTCTCTCCAGGTATCAAGGTCATACCCGCCACGCAGCTGGGCCAGGTCGTGGGTGAGATAGCCGCAGTGGGCCTACGGCCAGGAACACTGCTGGCGCCAGCAGATCTGACCACCCGGCAACCCCCGGCCCCAGGCCAGGAGCTCGTGCCGGTCGCAGTGAAGCCGGCCTTGCTACCCGCGAGCGGACTGTCCCCGGGCGATCACGTGTTGCTCGTCCCGACACCCGGTGATCAGGGCGCGGCCGGGACGGCAGTCGGCGGTCCAACCCTCGCCGCGCCCGTCTCCGCCGTTGTCGCGGCCGTGAATGCAATTGCCGACCAGGACGGCTTCGACGTGGTTGACCTGCTCGTCGGTACTGCCAGTGGGCCGGCCGTCGCGCAGCAGGCATCGACCGGCCAGTTCGCACTCATCGTGACGAAGCGGGGTTCCTGACCATGGCAGATATTTACGCGCTCGTGTCGGCCGGCGGAGCGCCGGGGGTGACCACGGCTGCGTTAGCGCTGGCTCTCAGCTGGCCGTCACCGGTTATCCTCGCTGAGTGCGACCCGAGCGGCGGCGACATCCTTGCCGGCTTGCTCGGAGGCCAGGTGCCGGCCCGGCAAGGCCTCACGGAACACGCGATCGAAGCCGGTCGCGGCCCTGAGACCACGGACTCCATCTTGGCCAGCCAGCTAATCCCGCTCGATACTGAACATCGCAAATTGCTGCTGCCCGGAATGACGGATCCGCGCCAGGCGACCGGGCTAGGGTCAGGGTGGTCGGCGATCGCCGCGACGTTGGCCGGCCAGCACGCCGACGTCATTGCCGACTGCGGGCGACTGGATTCGGGCGAAGGTCAGCCGCTGCCGGTTTTGCTGATAGCCCGGATTGTCACGGTCGTACTGCGGCCTACGCTGCGCCAGGTATGGGCGGTCCGATCCCGGATCGACATCCTGACGCGGCTACTCGGCGGGACAGAGCGTCTGCTTCTGCTGCTGACGGGGCCGGGCCCTTACTCCGACAACGAGATACAGTCCGCTCTCGGCGTTGAGGTATCCGGACGGCTGCCAGCAGACAGCCGAGCTGCGGCGGCGCTCTCAGATGGAGCAGCTGGGTACGGCAAGCTGATCACAGGGCGACTCGTCAGGGCAGCCGGCCAGGCCGGCCTGGGGCTGCGCGGGCACGAAAATGGCGCCGCGTCCCATACGGCCGAGGCAGGTGCCCGGCTGTGACGCTCAACTGGCCGCCCGCTGCGCCCGATTTGCTTGCCGGAGACTGCTTTCCGGCTGCACGGGAGGCACCAGCCTCACCGCAGTCACATGCCTCAGCGCTATCGCATGTCTCAGCACAGATGTTTTGCTCAGCACACACGTCACCGGATGTGGAGTCAACGCGGCCGACCGCAACAGCCACGCTCGGGCTTGATGATCCAGTGCTCCTGACCGGCGTCACCGAGATTACCGAGATGATAGCCGCGGAATTGCACGACCGAGCTGACACGGCTGACGTGCTCGCGGTCATCCGATCCACTTCGCTGAGCTGGTTAGAACGCAAGGTCCGGGCAGGGCTGCTGCCAGCGTCGGCCGGCCGGTACCTCGAGGATCTGGTCAGCGCAGTCCACGATCAGCGGTACGGCCTGGGTCCGCTCACGCGCTTCCTCCGCGATCCTCAGGTGGAGAACGTCGATATCACCGGCTTCGACCGGGTCTGGATCACCTACTCCACCGGTGAGCGGGTCGGTGGACCCCCGGTAGCCGCGAGCGACGACGCACTGATCACGCTGATCCGCAGTTGGGCAGCCCGTGGCGGGCAGACATCCCGCGATTTCTCGGCAGCGTCCCCGCTCGTCAACGTCGCACTCGCCGGCGGGGCGCGGCTGACAGCGACCATGTCAGTCACACCGCGGCCCTGCGTTTCGCTGCGTCGTCATGGCCAGCCGGACGCGACCCTGGCCAGCCTGGTGGCGCTGGGCACGATTGATCCATCGCTTGCCGACTTCCTCGCAGCTGCAGTACGGAGCCGTTGCAACGTGATCATCACCGGCGGCGTCAATGCGGGCAAGACAACGATGCTGAGAGCGCTCGCCAGCGAGATTCCGGCAGGCGAGCGCATCGCAACCCTGGAGTCCGAATACGAGCTGTACCTGCATGAGACACACAAGCATCCGGACGTCATCGCGTTCGAGACGCGCGAGGCCAATTCCGAGGGCGCCGGCGGCGTCAGCCTGCATGACCTGATCGCCCATGCACTGCGGCACAACCCGCAGCGCATTCTCGTCGGCGAGGTGCGGAGGAATGAGATCATGCCGATGTTGGAGGCGATGAACTCGGGCCAGGAAGGCTCGATGTGCACCTTGCACGCCAACTCGCCTGCTGAGGCATTCGACCGAATCTTGATCTTGAGCCTGCGCGGCGGCCTGGCGCTGGCTGAGCGCGCCATTCACATCCTTGTCGGCATGGCCGTCGACTTGATCGTCCACTTACGCCGTGGCTATGACGGATCCCGCACGGTCCGGTATGTATCGGAGATCATCGAGGTCCTGCCGCCCGGGGACACGGACCGGCCAGCCGTCAACAGGCTCTTTCTGCCGGACCCGCAGACTGGGCGCGCGTCCCCAGCGTGCACGCCCTCACCCGGCCTGTTGGCACGGCTGGATGCTGCGGGGCTCGATGCCGACGTGCTCGGGAGGAGCTGGCGCTCTGCCCAGCATTCCGCGGGACGGCTGCGGTGACCGCGCTGGCAGGCCTGGCAGGTGGGTTAACGGCAGCCGGGTTGATCGTGCTGCTGCAGGAGCTGACCCGGAGAGTGCCAGCGGCCGGCCTGCGCCGGCCCGGCCGCTTCACGGCGCGCCCCGCCGTCCGGAGACGTGCATTGCTAGCGATGACAATAGGCACCGCCACGCTGATTGTCACGCGCTGGCCGGTGGCGGCCGCAGCCGCAGGCGCGGCAGTCCTTTTCCTTCCCAGCATGACGTCGGGCCAGGCGGCGCGGCATCAGGCAGCCGTCTTAGAAGGTCTAGAGCAGTGGACTAGGCGGGTGGCTGACATGCTGACCGCCAGCCGAGGGCTCGAGGACGCCTTGGAGGCATCCGCCCGGTCCGCGCCGTCGGCGATCGAGCCCGCAGTCAAAAGGCTCAGCTGGCGGCTGTCGGCACGGACCGGCACCGAGGCGGCATTGCTCGCGTTCGCGGCTGACATCGGTGACCCGGCGGGTGATCGGATTGCGGCCGCGCTCATCATCGCTACCGGGCGGCGGGGCGGCGGCGTCCGGGCGGTGCTCAGCTCGCTCGCCGCGATCCTGGCCCGGGACGTGGCGGCGCGCAGGGAGATCGAGGCCGAACGCGCTCAGCACAGGACAACGGTCAAATGGCTAATCGCGTTCGTCGGTGCCTTCACCGCGTTCGCGGCGCTGAACCGGTCGTACGCGGAGCCTTACGGCACTGTGGCCGGGCAGGTGGTACTCGCACTCGTAAGCATTCTGTACGCGGGCGGCCTGGGCTGGTTGCACTGGCTTGGCTCAGTGCCCGCGCCGGGCCGGTTCCTCGCCGACGCCACAGTGACGAGGCTCCGGTGAACCGGTGGGTCATCGCATCCGGCCTGCTCGCCGGCCTCGGCTGCTCGCTGACGATCGGCGAGATGTGGCCCGCCGCCCCGAGCCTGTTTGCAGCACTGAACCGGCTGGACGGCCACGCACCTGCTGCCTCTCCGCATCCACACACGGGCCTGGCCGGCCGGCTCGGCTTGCGTGTCGCGACGACCATGCCATGGCTGCCAGTTCCGGCCGCAGACCTCCGGCTCCTTGGCCAGAACCCGGGCGACTGGCTTGCCGGAAAGGTCATCTGGGGCATCGTGGGGTCGTCCGTCGTGCCGGTGGCCGCAGCGGCGCTCGCCATCAGCGGTTGGTCGGTGGCGTGGCCGACGCCGGTTGGCGGGATGCTCGCGGCTGGCCTCGCCATGTTCTTCGTGCCCGACATCGTCACCAGGATGACGGCGCGCCGCAGGCGGACCGATTTTAGGTATGCGCTGACTAGTTACCTGGACTTGGTCGCGCTGGAGCGTGGTGCAGGTGCCGGGCCGACCGAGGCGCTCGAGGCAGCGGCCAACGTCGGCACGGGCTGGGCCTTCGCCCGCATTGCGGCCTCGCTCGACCAGGCCCGCCGGGCGGGCAGGCCGCCGTGGGACGGCCTTGCGCAGCTCGCTGCAGACACCGGTATCGACGAGCTCGCTGACGTGGCGGACATCGCCGGCGTGGCGGGGCAGGAGGGCGCCCGGATCCTCGACACCCTCAGCGCCAGGGCCGAGTCGATGCGCGCTGAGGCGCTCGCGGCTACCAGAGCCCGCTCCAGCGCGCGCAGCACCACGATGGTGCTGCCGATCGCAATGCTGGCAGGCGGATTCCTGGTGCTGCTGATCTTTCCGGATTTCTACCGGCTGTTCGGCTGACCTGAGAGGAACACACCGATGAATCCTGCCGTTAACATCCTCAAGTATCTCGGTTGCCAGCTTCGTACCCGCCTGACTGCGGTTCGCTCAGGCGAACTGGATCGCGGCGCGCTGAGCCTGGAGTGGGTGGCCATCGCCATCGTTTTGGTAGCTGCGGCACTTGCCCTCGCCGCCTTCCTGACCGGCAAGATCGGCGCTCTCGAACAGCTGATCAAGACCTGACCGATAATGCGCACTCCCGTGAGCAGCGCGGCCGCGCGCGCGCGACGCGACGACCGTGGCGCAATGACGCTGAGCTACATTGCTGTTCTGCCGTTCCTGTTCATGTTCCTTATGGTCGTGATCCAGGCTTCGTTCTGGTTCCTCGCCAGAGACGCCGCTCTAGCAGCCGCACGGCAAGGCGCGGACGCCGCGCGTGCCTTCGGGGCGTCGCCAGCAGCAGGACCGGCAGCAGCTCTTGCGTTCGCTCGGCAGTTCGGTCACGGATACCTCAACTCTCCGGCGGCCAGCGGGGCCGGGAGTAGCGCCACCACCGTGTCGATCACCGTCACCGGACGTGCCGCGAGCTTGGTACCGGGCCTCGTAGTGGCTGTTCGCGAGACGGTGCAGGCGCCAGTCGAGGGGTTCCAGCCGTGAGCTGGCGACGGCTCCACTTGCACATGTCCCTGCACCGGCCGAGCCGGCCGTGGCACCGAGGCTGGCGCCCTCCTGACGGGAACGCCGCGCTGGAACTGGTGATCCTGATAACGGTACTGCTCGGGCTGCTAGGACTCGTTATAGCCGCCGGGCGTACTTCGTTAGCGCAAGGATCAGTAGACGCTGCGGCCAGAGACGCCGCCCGGCAGGCGTCTATCGCCCTCACCCCCGCCGCTGCAGCGTCGGCGGGTACGGCAAGCGCCTTGGCTGCGCTACGCCAGGATGGCCTGAACTGTCGGCCTGCCGTGAGCATCGACACGGCCGGTTTCCGGACCGCGCCTGGGCTGCCTGCGATGGTCTGGGCCACGGTGACGTGCACGGTGGCGCTGTCGAGCCTCGTCCTGCCTGGCCTTCCGGGCTATCACACGATGCGGGCACGGTTCGGCAGCCCGCTCGACATCTACCGATCGAGAGCTCTAATCCGTCGGCTGGCACGCCGTCGTGCACGGTAACGGAAGGGAGCGCTATGAGCGCTGTGCTTGGCTGGGCCCAGAATGCCGGGGAAGAACGAGGGGCCCTGTCGTTAATGATCGCGGTGCTTTTCGCGGCGCTCGTCGCCTTGGCCGGGATCGTCGTGGATGGCGGCGCCAAGCTCACCGCGGACGAAAACGCCGCCGCGGCTGCCCAGGAGGCCGCCAGGGCTGGCGCCACGACCCTTGATAGTTCAGGTGCGTACGCGACCGGATCATTTGTCGTCGACCAGGAGCGCGCGATGACGGCCGCAAAGGTGTACCTCGCCAGGGCCGGGTATAGCACTTACTCGATCACCGCCGACGGAAGCCGCGCCATTCGCGTCAGCGTCACTATCACCGAGCCGACAACGTTCTTGTCGATGATCGGCGTTCGCTCCTTTAGCTGCACCGGGACTGCGACCGCGCTGCTGGTAACAAGCGTAACGGGAGGGCCATGAAGGCTCGGCTGCGGGACGTTCTGGCCGGGCTCGCCGCGATCGTGGCGGTCGGTGCCGTCATTATCGGGCTGCCGGTCGTGCTTTATCACCTCGGCGGTTCGCCATTGCCGCGGCATC
>JBKQTJ010000250.1:0-2999 GCA_052143255.1 Streptosporangiaceae bacterium
CCGTCCACGCTTGACGCAAGAACCCGGCTCAGCGCTCTCGCCAGGGCAGATTCGTCAAGCGGCTCGTCCATACTGAGTCCGCTGAGATCGAGCAGCCCGTGATCAGTGACATCCTCGTCCATGATTCTCGTCCTGTGCTGATGCGAAACATTGATTACGCCGCTATCATGGCGCCACTGCGAGCGAAGATCATCAAAAACGCATCTTCCGGAAGCCGCGGACACGCGTATTAAGATGGACGCCGTGACAGCTCCGGATTCGTCGCAACGGTCATGGTCGCCTCCCCGTATCTGGGATGGTGTCCCGCCGCGCAACAAGAACTTCACCGGCCGCGTCGACATCCTCGAGCAATTGAGGCGTCTTATGGCGAGCAAAATTACCGCCGTCCTGCCGTCGGAGGAGTCGCTGCCGCAGGCACTGCAAGGCCTAGGCGGTGTGGGGAAGACCGCGGTAGCTATCGAATACGCCTGGCGGTACCGCGCCGATTACGACCTCGTCTGCTGGATCCGCGCTGACCAGTTGCCGCTGGTCCGGTCCTCGCTGGCGGGGTTGGCCGCAGCGCTTGGCCTAGAGCCGTCGGCGACCGTAATCGACCTGACAACATCTGGCGTGCTAAACGCTCTCCGGCGGGGAGAACCATACAGCCGCTGGTTGCTGATCTTCGATCATGCCGACCAGCCGGAGGAACTCCTCCCCTTCATCCCGAGCGGTCCCGGTGATGTTCTGATCACGTCCCGGAATCATCGCTGGCGGTCCGTGGTCGAGACGGTGCAGCTGGACGTGTTCGAGCGGACGGAGAGCATCCAGTTCCTGATCAAGCGGGTACCCAAAGGCCTCACTGAGGCTGACGCGGACCGGCTTGCCGAGAAGCTGGGTGACCTGCCGCTCGCACTGGTACAGGCGGGGGCCGTGCTTTTTGAAGGCGCGATGGCCGTCGATGAATATCTACGCCTGCTCGATGAGCGGGTCACGCGGATTCTGGCGCAGGGTGCTTCGCCGGAATATCCCACGTCGATGACGGCCGCCTGGCAGATCTCGGTCGCCAGGCTGCGGCAGCAGTCACCGCAGGCACTGGAGCTGCTGCGCTGCTTCGCCTTCCTCGGTCCGGAGCCGATTCCGCGTGACGTGTTCAAACTTGGCTCGCAGGAAAGCAGGACCGGGGTAGGCGACTTGATCGCAGACCCTATCGATCTTTCCACTGCCATCAGCATGCTTGGGCGGTTCGCCCTGGTGAAGATCGATGGCCCTTATATTTCCGTGCACCGCCTGATTCAGGCTTTGCTCCGTGACGAGCTCACGCCAGATGAGCAGGGTAAGTACCGCCAGGATGCGCATTCGATCCTCGCCGTCGGCGCGCCGGGGAACCCCACCGACGTGAGCACCTGGCCACGGTATGCCGATTTGGTCGCCCATGTGGGTTCTCCCGCGACAGATCTGGCGCACTGCCAGATGGCCGCGCATCGTATTTTCGCCCTGGATGTCGTTCGGTACCTCTTTGTTTCCGGAGATTTCGCGTCCTGCCGGTCGTTTGCTGAACGATTCATCGCGCAGTGGACCGAGGACTCCGGCGCCGATGATGTCAACGTTCTTGATGCGAAGCGTCATCTCGGTAACGCGCTCAGGGAACTCGGACATGCGTCGGAGGCTTACAAACTCATCGAAGACACGCTACGCAGCGCCGAGCGAGCTCTCGAACCAGAGAATCCCCTTACATTGCACCTGAGAAACTCTTTCGGCGCCGATCTGCGGGCTCGCGGCGATTTTGCCGCCGCCCTCAACCTGGATGAGAATACCCGGGCTCTGCATGATGAAGTTTTCGGCCCCACCGACCAGCAGACATTGCGCGTCATGAACAACCTCGCGCTCGATTACGGGCTTAACAGCAATTTTGCCGCGGCGAGAGACCTGCACAAGCAGGTCTACATTCTGCAACGTGACGCTAAGACGAACGTGTCAGCGACTGAGGTGCTCAACTCATGGACTGGCCTAGCCCGGGCGGTTCGGCTCTGCGGTAATTTTACGCAGGCTCGCGACCTAGGTCAGGATGCTCGGCTTTATGGTTTGCACGAACTCGGTCCTGAGCACCATCTGACGCTGCGCGCTGCGACTGACCTGTCGATCGCCATGCGCAGGATCCCGGCTGACCACGATGAAGCGCTAGAGCTGGCCAGTGACGTACTCGAACTGTGTAAGCGCCGGCGCGGAGAGCAGAATCCCGACACGATGGCCGCCGCGATCAGCCTGTCAAATATCCAATGGACAATCGGGCGGATGGGTGAGGCGCTTGCCGTGGCGGCCGCTACGGTGGAAAACTACCCCGCCATTTATGGTGCCGAGCACCCATACAACTATGGCTGCCTCGGAAACCTCGCGGTCCTGCGCCGGCTGACCGGAGATTACGATGAGGCGCGTCGGCTCGACGAGACGGTCCTGGCTGGGCTGGACGCCAGGCTTTCTCGCGACCATCTCTTCTCGCTCACCGTCGCGCTCAACCTGGCCAGTGACCTTGCGGTCCTCGGTGATACCGCGCTGGCTCGCGCTCTGGGTGAGGATTCGCTGCTACGACTGACCAGTCTGCTCGGCGAGCACCACCCCCTTACCCTCGGCTGTGCCGCCAACCTGACGCTGGATCTTCGCGCAGACGGGGCTGGTGAAGGAGCCGAACTGCTTTCAGCCAAGACGATGAGCGGCTATGAGCGCGCGTTCGGCGCCGACAATCCCACGACAGAGGCCGCCGCTGCTGGGGTGCGGCTTGATTTCGACTTCGACCCGCCGCCGATCTGATCGTCGCACTCTCCTCACGCCGGGACAGGCCCGTTTTCCAGCTCCCAGCGGTGCAGCGGCCAGGAGCGGATGGTCCGTCCCGGCCGGGCGCCCGCCGCGGACCGGTCCACGGCGGCCGGTCCGGCGGTCCGCGCCGGGACCGGGCCACGAGTGCCCAGGTCCGCGGCGGGGGAGGCGTCGATAGTGGCAGCAGCCATGCCGGTCACCATCCTTCG
>JBKQTJ010000251.1:0-9870 GCA_052143255.1 Streptosporangiaceae bacterium
GCACACCGCGGCCATGTCACCGAAGTCCTTGTGGCTGGCGGGCGGCTCTCCCTTGATCGCCGCTGCTATGTTGCGGGCGGCTACCTTGGCATCGACTCGGTGGGGAAACCGGTCTTGGGGATCCCGATCGGCACCGCTGTCTGCCAGGGCACCGGCACCTGCGCGGCGATCCCGGCCGCGTAGATTTCCGGGTAGGCCTTCGACTGGTAGGTGTCCTCGACCGGGATGTACCCCTTCTCGTCCGACAGGCCCTGCGTATCCCGGACCACGTTCTGGCCCGCGAATGGCGGCACCACCATCGCGTAGCGGAACGGCACGCCGGTGCCGTCGGTGAGCTTGATGCGGTCGCCGGTGACCTCCTCGAACGCCACACCGGTGGTCGCGGTGATGCCCTCCTTCTTCAGGAACATCTTCAGCAGCCTCTCCCCGCCTGGCAGGCCGCCGATGCCGAAGTGCCCGACGAACGGCTCGGCGGTGACGAACGTCAGCGGCACCTTTTTATGCAGCCCGGCCTTGCGCAGCTGGTGGGAGGTGTTGAACAGGAACTCATACGCCGCGCCGAAACAGCTGGCGCCCTGCGTCGCGCCGACCACCACCGGGCCGGGGTCGTCCAGGAACTTCCGCCACGCCGCACCCGCCCGCTCGGCATCGGCGAGCGTCGTGATCGTCTGCGCGTACCCGCCCGGGCCCAGGCCGGGCACGACGTCGAACTTGTTCCGGTAGCCGGTAGCGACCACCAGGTAGTCGTATCCATAGCTCGCGCCTGCAGCTGCCACTGTGCGGGCAGCCGGGTCGATCGCCGTAACCTCGGCATGCGCGAAGCCGATCCCGTGCGCGTCGAAAACGGGCTCCAGCGGGAACGTGATGTCCTCGGCCCGGCGCTTGCCGAACGGCAGCCAGATCAGCGACGGGTTGAACAGGAACCGGTCAGCCGCCGACACCACGGAGACATCGACGTCCGCGCCGAGTTCGGCCTTGACCTCCAGAGCCGCGGTGAGCCCCGCGAAGTTACCGCCGATTACCAGCACCCGCTTGGCCGCCATGACCGCCACCCGCTCCCTATCGCATGAATACCCTGGGGGGTATCCGTCCTCAGGTTCATGCTGCTCGGTCGCGGGCGACAGGGACGAAGGTCACCGATGGCAGGGTCCTAGGTCACCGTCGCCGGGCACCGACCGCCAGGCGGGCCGCCGGTCAGGCCGGTCACGCCAGGTCGATGGCGATGCCGGGCTCCTGGCGCAGGGTGTTGTGGACGGTGCAGTGCGATGCCACGGCCAGCAGGGCGGCCCTGCGCTCGGCCGGGAAGCCGCCGGGCACCACGATGCGCAGCCGGATTTCCCGGACCCGGGCGGGACGGTCGGCGGCCATGGTGAACCCGGCGGTGACGCGCAGCCCGTCGCGGGCCAGGCCGTGCCGGGTCAGGTACCGGCCGGCATAGAAGGCGACGCAGGAGGCGAGCGCGGCGACGAGCAGTTCCGTGGGGGTGGGCGCCGCGTCCTGTCCGCCAGCGCTGGCAGGCTGGTCGGTGAGCATCACGTGGCCGCGCGTGGTGATCGCATACGCATCACCGCCGACGTGCGCGACCACGATCGCTTCCTGCTCCGGGCCGGCCGGCCCTGTTCGCGCGTCGCGGTCGGCGGCGGCGGCCTGCCCGAGCAGTGCCGCGGCGAGCCACCGCGCCTCCGCCGGGGTCAGCCCTGCCCAGGTACCGTCGTCCCGGCCCGGCGACTTCGCTATGTCCAGGCTGACCCGCCCGGCCGGCTGCTCCCCGCCTCCGAGGGCGAGCCGCCCGACCCGCACCTCCCGGCCGCACGTGGTCCGCAGGCCAGCGCGCTCGCGCGTTCCCGTCGCACTGGGGGTGTCTGTCGGCATCGGCCTGTCTCCTTGCCTCGCCTGATACCCATGGGGGTATTCTAGCTCAACGTGCGCCGCGGGCAGTTCATTCCGGGGACTGCCTGCAAGCCCCGGGCTGGCACAGCCGAGAGCGGCCTGCCGGTGCTGCAGGCCGGCACCGGCACTGGCACGCCGCAGCTGGCAACGGTCACGGGATTAGGCACGCTGCAGCGAACGCGACACGCGGCGCAGCAGCCGCGGGCCGCCCGGCATCGTCTGCTCGTCGCCACGGCGGCCACCGGCGTCGGGCTGATCGCCAGGTTCTTCGGGGTCGGCGGTGGCTTCGGCATCGTCCCCGCCCTGGTGTCAGTCCTTGTCCTTGGCTTCGACATGCCGGCGGCGGCCTGGCCCTGAACTGGATGATCACCGCTATCTTCGCCGCGGCCGCGATAGCCGGAACGCTGGCCGGCGGGCGCCTGGCCGGCCCGGGCCAGCGCGCAGCATCTGCGCACGGCCTTCACCGTGCTGATCGTCGGCGTCGGGTGTACACGCTGGCGGATCCTGCCGCGCCTCGCCTCGGATACCCCGTCGGGTATTGTGGCGGGGACACGGGAAGGACATTTCATGAAGGTGGACGAGCACGCGGCCGGGCCTGTGCTGAACCGGCTGCGGCGGGCGCATGGCCAGCTGGCCGGGGTGATCGCGATGATCGAGAACGGGCGGGACTGCCAGGAGGTGGTCACCCAGCTCGCTGCGGTGTCCCGTGCGCTGGACCGGGCCGGGTTCAAGATCGTGGCCAGCGGGATGCGGCAGTGCCTGACCGGTGACGGTGACTCCCCGATGACCGAGGAGCAGATGGAGAAGCTGTTCCTCAGCCTCGCCTGACATCAGCCTGCGAGAAACGCCGCGCCGGCAGGGGCAAATGCTCCGCGCTGATGGTTAAAGGGGGACAGGTGGACTGCGGCATCACCGTCCGCATCCCGGCTTCGCTTGCCGAGGCTGTTGCCCGTGTCCGGGATGCGCTGAAGGCGCAGGGCTTCGGCGTGCTGACCGAGATCGACGTCCACGTCGGCATGTTTGCTCGTTGTTTGCTCGGATGCCGTGGTACCGACCGGCACTGCCCGGCACCGGGCGGCACGCGAACCGGGCGAGTTGCGCACAGCGCAGCACCAAACGGCATCGAGAGCACTAATCTGATAACAGAGCAGCGGTCTCTTAATCCGCGGGTTCGGGGTTCAAGTCCCTGGCGGCGCACCCGTAAATTATGCCCCTGACCTGGGCGTTCTCGCTGTCCGGGAGATCTTGCTGCATTGCGCTCGGGTCCATGTTTGCCCGATGTCGACCATCGGCGGTCAGCGCCAGAGGCGGGCTGGCCCGAGGCAGCCGTTTCTGTTTGGCTGCCTCCGAATCCGCCAAACCCCGGCCAACCGACGTCCGCCGAACCCCGGCCAACCAGGCGTGCGCTGGCCGACCTGGACCCCGACAGCAAGCCGATCGCCGTCAGAGTCAACGAGGAGCTCCGCGACCTGGCCTGCTTCTCGTATGAGGTGGTCTTGGTGCCTGCCCCCTGGCACAGGTTGCCGGCGGTGTTCCCGAAGATCGCCTCGCTGCCGCCGTGCTCGGCCGCGTAGGCAAGCGCTTTGGCGTCAAGCTTCGGCGCACGGGAGTGCTCGCCCCCACCCTGGCAGGCCGCGCGCACCCGGCTATACCAGCCTCGGCTTACCCGACCCCCGCCGGCTTACTCCAGCCCCGAGCGCGACGAGCGGCACCGGGCAAGCAGCCGGGTGAGGCCAGCCGCGGCCGACACGCGTATGAATAACTACATACGTCATCCTGATAGTAGTAGGATTTCATACATGCCTGCAGCATCGTCCGCCCTCAGCCTGCTCCGGGAGCTCGGCCCGGTGTTCCGCGCGAAGGACGCTGTCGCGGCAGGGGTGTCCTGGCGCGACCTTTACGCACTGCGGGACCGGGCCGAGATCCTCGAGCTGTCGCGGGGCCTGTACCAGCTCGCCGACGCCACTGGCATCTCCAACGTGGATTTCGTCGCGGTCTGCGGCCGGGCACCACACGGGATGATCTGCCTGAACTCGGCGCTGGCCTACTGGGATCTGAGCGACGAGATCCCCGCTCAGGTGCATCTGGCGGTGCCGTCCGGGTCGCACCGGCCGGTCATCGACTACCCGCCAACCCAGGTGCACGTCTTCCACGCCGTCACCTTCGGCATAGGCCGGCTCGAGGTAACCGCGGATACTGGCGAGCGGTTCTGGGTCAGCGACCGCGAGCGCACGGTGACGGACGCTGTCCGGCTCCGGCACCTGATCGGCGACGACCTGGCCTTCGCGGCACTGCGCCGCTACCTGGACGCTCAGCCCAGGCTTGCCCGGCTGGCCGAAGTGGCCCGCCCGCTGCGCGCGTGGGGAGCACTGTCGGCGGCCCTGCGGATACTGCAGTCGTGACCCGCCCCAGCCGAGCGACCACTTCCGGCCGCGCCTACCTGGATCCGCTGGCCCGTGCGCGGCGCGAGGGCCGCCCGGCCGACGAGCTGCTCACCCTGTACGTGCTGGAGCGCTTCCTGTACCGGCTGTCAGTCTCGGCCCACCGCGACCGCCTGGTCCTCAAGGGCGGGATGCTCCTGTCAGCGTTCGGCCAACGGCGCCCCACTCGCGACATCGACCTGCTCGCCAACACCACTTCCAATGAGCCCGCGGCGGTCACCGCGCTGGTCCGCGAGATCGCGGCAGTCGAGGCCGACGACGGCGTCGTCTACGAGACCAGCCAGATGACGGCCAGGATGATCCGCGAGCAGGACATCTACGCGGCCGTCAGAGTCGCCGTTCCGGCCCCGCATCGACCGGGCCCGCCAGCCACTGCGGATCGACGTCAACGTCGGCGATCCGGTCACGCCAGCCCCGACAGTGGTGAGCTACCCAGCGCTGCTCGGCGAGCCATTTCCCCTTCTGGCATACCCGATCGAAGCCGTACTGGCCGAGAAGCTCGTGACCATCGTGGCACGCGGCGACACGACCACCCGCGACCGAGACTTCGCCGACGTCCTCCTGCTCGCCGGCCACCACGACATCGACGCCGCCAGCCTGTCAGACGCCATCGCCGCCACCGCCGCCTTTCGCAGGGTCCAGCTGCACCCCATCGGCGAGACGCTGGTGACACTGGGCCGGGACAGGCACCGCGAATGGCAGCGCCTGATCACGCGAGCCGGGCTCGCGGCCCTTCTCCCATCCGAATTCACCGAGGCGATCCGGCAGGTCGCGGCCTTCGGCGATCCGGTCATCACAGGCAAGGCGACATCCGGCCACTGGGAGCATCGGCGAACTCGATGGACGCAGTAGACACAAGGTCCACGCTGGGCCGGTTGCAGTTCTGGTTGCAATCCATGCTCGCCTAAGGATGTCTACTGACGTTCAGGGGCAGCGCGGACCTGCTTCGATGGATGCCAGTGGATGCACGTGGATTGCGGATTCCGAGCTCTTAATCCGCGGGTTCGGGGTTCAAGTCCCTGGCGGCGCACCCGCCCTGACCTGCGGCGACGCCTTGACCGGGCGTTGGCGCTGATCTTGTGTGGGGCCGGACTGGGGGCATCATGGGGCCGTCCAGGTCAGCTACTAAGGGACGTGACGGTCCGTCAGCCACAAGGTCCGGGCATGGGAACAGCATTCAGGCCCCGCGAAGCAACCGCTGCCTGCGGAGTGACAGTCTTTCAGTTAGCTTCCCTTCCGCGTTCGGCTGGCTCGGGCCGGGCCATTGCTGGCGCAGGTAGCGTGCTTTGCTGTTCGGGTTAGCGGGGACTTGCGCGGCTGCGTCGGCTTGGGCGGCCGATCTGCCGCCCTGGGTGTGCCCGAGACCGCCGCCGTGCTGGCGGCCGGCTATGTCGCCGGCATTTCGCCCGCCTGTGCGGGCGCTTCCGGCGGCGCCTGGTTCCCGGGACCAGGCGCCCTGCGCGCAGGATCAGCGCGGCGACTTTCTCCGCGGCAGCGCGGGCGACTTCTGGCAGCCTTGATGTACGTGTCGGCGGTGAGCACGATGCTGGAATGGCCCAGCTGCTCTTGCACGGTGCGCAGGTCCGCGCCCGCGGCCAGGGCGAGCGTGGCCGCGCCGTGCCTGAGATCATGCAGCCTGACAGGCGGCAGCCCGGCTGTGGCGGCCAGCTTCTTGAAGGTGTGGCTGAGCCGGCCCGGGGCCATCGGCTCGCCGTTGAGGCCGGTGAACACCTACCCGCTAGCCCGCCAGCCAGGCCCATATTGCGCGGCCTCGGCGCGCTGCCGGTGGCGGTGCGCACGCAGCGCCGCGACGGTGGTGCGGTCGAGGGCGATCATCCGTACGCTGTGCGGGGTCTTGGGCGGGCACACCGCCAGGCGGCCGTCGTATTGCTGCAGCTGCTGGCAGATGAATGCGGCCCGGCCGTCCAGGTCGACGTCCCGCCAGCGCAGCCCGGCGGCCTCGCCGCGGCGCAGGCCCCGCAGCGCGATCAGGTGATAGGCCGCGTGCAGCCGGTGGTCTTCGATGGCGAGCAGGAAGTGCGCGGTCTGCGCCGCGGTCCACACCGCCACGGCCGGATGCTCGCCGGTGCGCTGCCAGTGCTCAACCCGCTCCGTGGTCCACACCACCGCGCGGGGACGGCGGGTCCGGGGCAGTTCGGCGCGGCCGGCCGGGTTGTCGGTGATCAGGCCGCGGCGGATCGCGGCGTTCAGTGCCGCCCGCAGCGTCGCGCGGGTCCGGTGCAGCGTCGCAGCCGTCACCGGCGACCCGGCTGCCTGATGCTGGCGGATGACGGCGGTGAACATCGCCTGCACGTGCGCGGCCGACAGTTCGGCCAGCAGCACCTGCCCGAGGTACGGGACCAGGTACAGGCGCACGTGCGCGGCATAGCCGCGCATGGTCGAGGTGGCCGGCGAGGTACGTGAGGCCAGCCACTGCGCCAGCCAGTCACCTGTCGTCAGAACCTGCCCTGCCGGGTCGCCGGGCCGCGGGCTGCGCAGCGCCGCCAGCGTCTCCGCAGCGGCCGCCCGCGACGGGTAGCCGCCACGCCGGACCCGCCGGCGCCGGCCATCGAGGCCGGCTGGCAGCTCCCGAGCGACGTACCAGCTCCCGTGACGGCTGCCCGCCAGGCGCGGGCACCGCCTTCCTAACTGCCGGCCGCTGACCGGATCGACACAGCCGCAGCGCTTGTAGACACATTCCCATGGCCGCTCATCGCCATCGACCTCCCGGCCCCGAGCACGATTCCGTTCACCCTGAGCATCCGCTGAGGGAGCGCACGTGGCCATGCTGGTGCACCTGCTGGCGGCCGGTACGCGATCAGGCACTGTGTCACGCCGCCTGCCACGAACCCGAATGCTGGCGTGATCGGACACCCCGGCACGCCAGCCTGACCAGCATCTGCCACGAGCCTGCGCCAGCCCATCAGCTCCCGATCTGCCAGGGCTGACATGTGTCACATTCCGTGATCAGTTCTGCGCCCGGCCCGCGCGCCTACCCGCCGTTCGGTACGCCGATCCCGGTCCCTGCGCTGGCCGTCGATTCCGCGCCCGAACTGGATAATCGGTGAGCATGGCAACGCCGGGACCAGTGGCGTGGATCGGCCATTAGCTGGCGAGGCCAGGGTCTGGGGGCTGGTCAAAAGCGGGTCCAGACCAGCGGGATCGTGGATGCGGCCAGCAGGGCCGCCATGGCACCGTTGAGAACGTGCCGGGCGCGTGGTGTCCGGAGGAAGCGCTGGAGCGCGGCGCCGAACGCCAGCCAGGGCAGGCAGCTAGGGAGGGCAACCAGCGTAAACAGGATCGCGAAGATGACAGCCTGGGCCAGGGCACCGCTGGCGCGCCGGTCCAGGAAGGCGGCGATGGCAGCGACGCCGATCAGCCACCCCTTGGGGTTGACCCACTGGAAGGCTGCCATCCGGAGGAACCCAGCGGGCGCGTTCGCGGCCCCTTCGGCACGTCCCGCGGTGGCGATCCGCCAGGCCATCCAGCCGAGCATCGCCGCCCCGCCCCACTTCAGGACCTGGAGGGCCAGAGGATGAGCGAGGAGCACGTTGCCCAGTCCCAGGGTGATAGCGAACAGCATCGCGCCCATCCCGGTCACCTGCCCCAGCAGACTCGCCAGACCCTGCCGGACACCGGCCCGTGCGCCGACGGCGGTCAGCAGCGCATTGCTGGGGCCGGGGGTTCCGGCGACGACCGCTGAGAACGTCACAAACGCGATCAGCCGGGCGGGGTCATGTATGACTTCCATGCGCCGCTCCGTAGATTTGATCTGTGGCCCTCAGCCTGGGTGATGTATGCGGCGCTGGTCTTGAACGTTCGTGCGACCCGGACGAGTGGGTGCACGCCACGGGGCCGGTGGATGGGGTGGAGTTGTTCCGCGCTCGTCTGCGCGGCCGCCCGTTCAGCCGCCACCGGCACGATGTCTACGCGATCGGCGTCACCGAGGAGGGGGTCCAGGCGTTCGACTACCGGGGCACGGTTGAGCGCAGCCTCCCGGGACAGGTCTTCGTGCTGCATCCCGACGAGCTGCACGACGGCAGGGCAGATGGGCCGGGGTTGTTCGGCTACCGCCAGATCTACGTCAACCCGGACCGGATCGCCTCCGCGCTGGCGGCCGTCACCGGACGTCCGGCGCCGCTGCCCTTCGCTCCCCCGGTGACCGACGACCCGGTCCTGGCGCGCGTGGTGCGTACGGCGTTCGCGCGTGCGCCCGAGCCGCTGGCGCTTGACGCTCTGGTGCTTCAGCTGGCGGAGGGCCTGCTACGGTCCAGCGCTGCCGGTCTGACCGGCACCCTGCGGTGCCGGGTCGACCTGCCCGCTGTCGAGCGTGGCCGCGATTTCCTGCGGAGCCGGCTGGCGATGGTGCAATCGAGCGAGGTGGAGGCGGTCACGGGCATAGATCGCTACCAGTTCGCACGCCAGTTCCATGCCCTCTACGGGACCAGCCCGTACCGATATTCGGTGATGCGGCGCCTCGACGTGGCCCGGGGCTGGCTGCGCGACGCGCGGCCGCTGGCAGAAACGGCGCTCGAGGCCGGCTTCGCCGACCAGGCCCACTTCACCCGGACGTTCAAAGCGGCATTCGGCATGACGCCCGGCCGGTACGTGAAGCTCTGCGCGGCCCGTGCCGGCGACGGACCTGCTCGTCCGGCCGCCCCGGCAATGCCACCGAAATAGCGAGAGCGGCAGTGCCACCGGACGCAGGCCGATAACGCGGCGCTGCTCGGAATTTACTTTCCGAAGCCAGCCGCCCGCCACACCGAGGGCCAGCACATAACAGGCTCATCAGCGCAACTTCCGACCAGCCACGATGCAGCCCTGCGGCGCGCGCCTATCGGCGATCCGGCGCTGTGCCTCCCTGCGAGGCGGTCACGGTCAGTGATCTCGCCTCGACATCCGCGACGCGCGCATCGCCGCCTGATATGGGCGGCAACATGGTGCGAGCGCGGCTTCCTGGTATGGCATCCGAACGGGCGATATGGGCGGGCGAGACGATTGGTCGACGTTCGAGTCTGCCCGGAAACTGGCCGGAGGAAGGCATGCTGCCAGTAGTGCTGCTGACAGGCTCTGGCCGACCAGCAGCACGACGGGCGGCTGTGCCGGCTCAGTGTCCGCGAGCGCGGAACGCTCTTCGGCGGCTCGCGGCGATCAAGGCGCGCGGCAGCGCTGTTGACCTTGACCCTGGGGGAAGCTGCACAGTTGTGACGGCCGGGCACCCGCCCGGATCGAGGGAGCTGTCATGGGCCTGATGGGCATCGGGGAGTTCGCCCGGCTGTCGCGGCTGTCACCGAAGGCGCTGCGCCTGTACGACGAACTGGGACTGCTGCCGCCTGCGCGCGTCGACCTGGACTCTGGCTACCGCTGGTATGCCTGCGGGCAGCTGGACCAGGCGCGCCTGGTGGAGTCGCTGCGTCAGATCGGCGTCCCGCTGGCTCAGTTCGACCCTCCGGGCTCGTAGCAGGTGACACTCGGACCGTCGTAGGGCGTTGGCGAGGCGGCGATGCGGGAGGCTGGTCAGGTACCGCGGGGGCGCAGG
>JBKQTJ010000252.1:0-10023 GCA_052143255.1 Streptosporangiaceae bacterium
ATGGTGGAAAGCAAGGAGGCGGAGTGTGTCGTCGCAACAACGGACCGCCTCTCCTCGGCATTAAAACTGTTGCGGGAGAGCGCATTCGAGGTGGTTCTCTTAGACCTCGCCCTGCCGGACAGCAAAGGCATTGAAACCCTCAGGCGCCTCCAGGACGAAGCCCCGCCATTGCCCATCGTTGTCCTGACCGTCACCGACGATGAGGAACTCGCAGCAGAGGCCATATCCATGGGCGCCCAGGATTACCTCGTCAAGGCACGCTTCGATGCCGATCAGCTCTATCGGTCTATGATCTATGCCATGGAACGAAAAAGGTACGAGCAGCAGTTGCGGGAGAGCGAGGAGAAGTATCGGGAACTGGTAGAGAATGCGAACAGCGTAGTTGTCAGAATGGATCGCAAGGGCGCGATAACCTTTTTCAACGAGTACGCTCAGACCCTATTCGGCTACTCCCGTGACGAGATCATCGGACGGGATGTGAAAATTCTTATCCCCCAAACCGAGACCGGCAGCGGCCGGGATCTGACGAAAATGATAGACAACATCCTGAGTGGCGCCGAACGCCGGGAATACGAACGCTCTGGCGCGCGGATGCGCTGGCACCGCCAGCTCGCCAGCCAGCACTTCCGGCAGCTGCCGTGCCGACATGATGAAGGGCGCGACGCCCAGCGGCTCCGGGTCGATACCGAGCGCGATATGCGTCATGGTCGCGTTACCCGCCACGGCGATCTCGGCAACGTCGTGCGGATCCGCGCCGGCCTGCGCGCACACCTCCGCGGCCAGCTCGGCCAGCGTCTCATGCGCGAGCCCCGCGAGTGTGCTAAGCGCCGCCGGATCCAGCATGGTTGCACTGATCCGGGTGATGACGTCCGCGCCGAACGGCTGCTGCTTGTTCAGCATCGACGCCACCGCCACCGGCGTGCCGGTGGCCAGGTCCAGCAGGGTCGCGACGACCGTGGTGGTACCCAGGTCGAAGGCGATGCCAAGCAGCAGGCCGCTGGTGTCACCGGCCTGGACGTCGATGAGCACGTCATCGACGATCACGGCGGTCACCTTGAAATCCGAGGCGCGCAACCGCTGGCCGAGGCCGCGCAGCACGGCGAGGTCGACCCGGAGTTCAAGGTCGTCGAGCGCGGCTAGTACCCGTTCGATGTCGCTCTGCTGGTCAGCGAGCGACGGCTCGGACAGCTCGAGGTAGCGCTTCTGCGCGGCCGGCCGCAAAATGACCTGACGGCCCACGCCCACCGTGGCTGCCTTGGGCCGGGTCAGCAGCGGCGGCACCTCGACCTGGACGTCCGCGTCCGCTAGCGCTCGGCATGCGAGCCGCCAGCCGTTGCGCAGCTCGTCCGGACTGAACGCGCGCGCGTCCAGTGCGGACGCTGGCACCATGCCGTCCACAACCCGGATCTTGCATTTCTTGCAGGTGCCGTGACCGCCGCAGGTGGAGTCGATCGCAATACCGTTCCAGCTCGCGGCGTCGAACAGGGTGACCCCTGGTGGCACCCGCACCCGCAGCCCGGCCGGCTGGAAACGCAGCTCGACCCGGGCCGGCCGGGCCACAAGGTGTTCGGTGGTCACGTGGGTCACGGTGATCGCCTGGTCACTGGGCCTGCCGGGCGCGATGCGCGGCGATCCAGGCCGCGCCCCACGGATCGCGGTTGGTCAGCAGGTCCGCCGCCTTGACCGACTGAACCAGCTGCAGTGACCGGGCGTCCATGATCGCGCTCGTCAGCCCGGTGGTGATCGCCATGGGCAGGAATGCGGCACCGATCGAGGCGCGCTCCGGCATGCCGAACGAGACATTGGACGCGCCGAGCGTCATGTTCACGCCGAATTCCGCGCGCAGCAGCGCGATCGTCTCTAGCGTCCGCTGCACGAGCGAGGTGTCGGCTCCGACCGGCATGGCCAGCGGGTCGAAGACGAGGTCCTCGATGGCAATGCCGTACCTGCTGGTGGCCACGTCGACGATCTTGCGAGCCAGCTCAAGCCGCCGCGCTGGCTCCTCCGGGATCTCTTCCTCGTCGTTGGGCAGCGCGATCACGGCGGCGCCATGCCGCTTGACCAGCGGGAGGATCGCGTCGAGCCGCTCGTCCTCGGCGGTAACCGAGTTGACCAGCGCCTTGCCCTGGTAGGCCGCCAGACCGGCCTCGAGCACCTCGATGATCGAGGAGTCCAGGCAGAGCGGCAGATCGCACCGCGACTGGATCAGCCCGACGGCGCGGGTCATCAGCTCAGTCTCGTCGCACAGGGGCGCGCCCATGTTGACGTCGAGCATCATCGCGCCGCCGGCTATCTGTTCGGAGACGTCTACCTCGATCCTGGACAGGTCGCCGCGCCGCAGTTGCTCCTGGAAAATCTTCCGGCCGGTCGGATTGATCCGCTCACCGATAATGCAGAACGGATTGTCGTCCCCGATCCTGATTTCCTTGGTGGCCGACGACAGCACGGTCTCCATGCCGCCTCGCCTCAGGCCGGGACGACGGCACGCCGCCGCTGAATTAGTTCCTTGGCCCTCACGACGGCTGCGGAGGCGTCCGAGGCATAGCCGTCCGCGCCTACCACGTCGGCGTACTCCTGCGTGACGGGCGCGCCGCCGACCATCACTATGACCTGGTCACGCATGCCCGCCTTTTCCAGGGCGTTGATGTTGGCCTTGAACATCGGCATGGTCGTGGTCAGGAATGCGGAGAACCCGACGATGTCGGGCTGGTGCTCGCGGATCGCATCGAGGAACTTCTCCGGCGCGACCTGCACGCCGAGGTCGATTACCTCGAAACCGGCACCTTCGAACATGATGTTGACCAGGTTCTTGCCGATGTCATGCACGTCACCCTTCACCGTGCCCATCACGATCTTCCCGATGGTCTGCGCGCCGGTCTCAGCCAGCAGCGGGCGCAGTATCTCCAGTGCGCCTGCCATCGCCTTGCCGGCGATCAGCATCTCGGGCACGAAGAAGTCACCGCGCTCGAACCGGGCACCGACCTCCTCCAGGGAGGGGATCAGCGACTCATACAGCAGCGTCTCAGGCCCGAGCCCTAGCTCCAGGCCCTGCCTGGTCAGGTCGAGCACCTGCGGAGCGTTGCCGGTCAGGGTGTAGTCGTACAGCTGGCGGAGCAGCTCGTCCGGGGTCACTCGGCACCTTCTTCCTCGATACTTGGCGGCTCGTGACCGAGCAACACTGACAGGGTGCGCGCGGCGGCCATGCAGTTCGCTGCCGCGGCGGTGAGCCGGCCGCCCGTTAGGCGGCTAGCTGGCCCGGACACCGACAGCGCGCTGACGGCGCCTGTGCCTATGCTGAACACCGGCGCCGCCACTGCAACCAGGCCCGGCTCCAGCTCCTCAATTGTCACCGCGTAACCGCGCTCGCGCACGGCGGCCAGCTCCGCCGCCAGCGCGGAACGGCTGGTAATGGTGCGTTCGGTGCGCTGGTCCAGCCGGCCCTTGGGCAGCTCGGCTGCGCCGAACGCGAGCAGCACCTTGCCGAGCGCCGCGCAATGCAGCGGCACGGCCATGCCCACCCAGTTCGTGCCTCCGATCAGGTACTTGCTGTCCACCTGGGCGATCTGCTCTACCAGCCCGGCGTCTCGGGCAACACCCAGGTTGACCGTCTCGCCAGTCTGGTCGCCGAGCTGTTCAAGGACCGGCTGCGCGATGCTCACCAGGTCGGCCTCGGCTCCGCCGCGCCAGGCGTAGGACACGAACACCTCACCGGGAGAGAACCGGCCGGCCACATCCCGGCGGATCAGCCCGTTCCGTTCCAGCGCCATCAGCAGCCGGGAAGTGGTGCTCTTAGCCAGGCCGGTGCTGGCTGTCAGCTCCGTGAACGTGACCGGCTCGCGGCAGCGCGCGACCTGGATCAGCAATTGAGCTGCCCGGTCCACGGCCTGGGTTCCGGTTGCGCTGGTCATTACTGGCCTTGGTTTCGGAGTTGGCGAGTTCCATGTTACGGAACTCTGTTCTACGATGTGATCCTAAATTCAGTCGTTCCAGCCGGTCAAGTGCGCCATTCGAGGTGGCTATGTTCCGCAACACCATGCCGAGGTACGAGATCCTGTCACCGGACGCGGTAGCCGTCCTTGATAAGGGCTGGCGGCGGATCGTGAGTGAGATCGGCGTGCAGTTCGCCAAGCCCGCCGCGGTCGAGCTGTTCCGGAAGGCGGGCCAGCGGACCGAAGGTGAGGTCGTCTACCTGGACCCGGAATTCGTCCTCGAGCAGGTGGCCAAGGCACCCAGGGAGTTCGACGTGCAGGCCAGGAACCCGGCCAACAGTGTGCACATCGGCGGCAACGACATGGCCTTCGGAGCGGTGTACGGACCACCGTTCGTGCGCGACGGCGCGGTCCGCAGGGATGCCACCCTTGATGACTTCCGCAGGCTGTGCATGCTCTCGCAGTCGTTCAGCGAGCTGGACTCCGCCGGCGGGGTCATCTGCGAGCCGAACGACGCGCCGCTGGACTCGCGGCACCTTGACATGATCTACGCGCTGCAGACCATGACCGACAAGATTTACATGGGGAACGTGGTGTCGGGACCCAACGCGGCCGACACTATCGCGATGACGGAGATCCTGTTCGGCGGACGGGCCGCTATCGAGGCCGTTCCGGCGACCATCTCGCTCATCAACTGCAACTCGCCGCTGCGCTGGGACGACCGGATGCTCGACGCCCAGTTCGAGTACTGCGCGGCGGGGCAGCCTGTCGTGCTGACCCCATTCCTCTTGATGGGAGCGATGTCGCCGGTGACGATTCCGGCAGCGCTGGTCCAGCAGCTCGCGGAGGCACTGTCCGGGATCGCCCTCGCCCAGCTGATCAGGCCCGGCTGTCCGGTTATCTTCGGGTCGTTCCTGTCCAACATCGACATGCAGTCTGGCTCGCCGAGCTTCGGCACGCCTGAATCAGGCATCGGGTTGCTGTGCACTGGCCAGCTTGCCCGCCATTTCGGGCTGCCGTTCCGCACCGGCGGCGGGCTGAACTCAAGCCAGACCTGCGATGCGCAGGCGGCCTACGAATCGCTCATGACCCTGCTGCCGACGTTCCTGGCCGGCACCAACTGGGTCATGCACGCGGCTGGCTGGCTGGAAGGCGGCCTGGTGTCGTGCTACGAGAAATTCATCGTGGACATTGAGCTGCTGCGGATGCTGCGCGTTGAGTTCACGCCGCTGGAGATCGACGAGGAATCGCTGGCTTTCGGCGCGCACGAGGAGGTCGGCCATGGCGGTCATTTCCTCGGCGCGCAGCACACGATGGAGCGATTCCGCGAGTGCTTCTACCGCCCGTTGCTGTCATCCACCGCCAATTACGAGCGCTGGCTGAAGCTTGGCGGCAAGGATGCCACCGTCAGAGCAGGAGAGATCGCGGCCAAGAAGCTGGCGGAGTACCAGCAGCCGCCGCTGGACGACGCGATCGATGCCGAGCTGGCGGACTACGTCAGCCGCCGCCGGGCCGAGCTCGGGGACTGACCTGCCCGCACGTGGCGCACTGACCCGCTACCCTCGAACAGCGCGGCATTTGCACGTGATTGCGTAACCGGGAGGGCTGTGGTCATGCAGGCCGAGGTCAAGGGCACGACGATGCCCATCTTGCAGGTGTCGCTGGAGCAGGGCGAGGAAGTCGTATCCACTCATGGCGAACTGGCCTGGATGACCCCGAGCATCCAGATGTCGCAGACCACCAGCACCGGCGGCGCCGGTGGCGGCGGTGGCGGCGGGCTCATGCAGGGTCTGAAGCGCATGGTCGGCGGCGGCGGGCTCTTCCTCACCAGGTATCGCGGGCCCGGCGCGATCACGTTCGCAGCGAAGGTGCCCGGCCACATCGTGCCGGTAGACATCGATGCCGGTCAGGCCTACTACGTGCACCGGCACGGCTGGCTGTGCGGCACAGCGGGAATCATGCCGAGCATCGGTCTGCAACAGTCCTTCGGCGGCGGCCTGTATGGCGGAGACGGCTTCATCTTGCAGAAGCTGAGCGGTCAGGGCCGTGCCTGGATCGAGCTGTCGGGCGAGCTGACCAGCTACGAGCTGCCACCGGGCCAGACGCTGATGGTGCATCCCGGGCACGTCGGGATGTTCCAGGGCACGGTACAGTTCCAGATCACCCAGGTGCCTGGCATCGCCAACATGTTCTTTGGCGGCGACGGGTTCCACCTCGTCGCGCTCACCGGACCGGGCCAGATCTGGTTGCAATCGATGCCGCTGGCCGTCCTCGCCCACGCGCTGTCGGAGTACCTCGGCACCAACGACCGTCCGGTGGCGGTGGCCGGCGGCGGCGCCATGGGCGGGATCATCGGCGACATGCTGCACGGCTAGCCGCGCGGCTCCCCCCGGCATGCGCGGCGGTCGCGCACCTAGGCCAGGATGGGTACCGTGACCGCCCTGACTGACGGCATGACCGCTGTGGTGTTCGACTTCTTCGGCACGCTCACCCCGACCAGCCCGCCCGAAGTCTGGGCGGAGAATGCCGCCCGGGTGGCCGCGGTGCTGCGCGTCCCGGCGGACGCGCTCGTGCAGGCGCTCGACGACAGTTTCGCCGAGCGGATCTCCGGCGCGCTCGGCGACGTGCGGCGCACCGTGCAAGTTCTTGCGGACCGGCTCGGGGTCGCGCTCAGCGACGAGCAGCTGGACCTGGCGGTACAGATTCGCCGCGAGGTGCAGGAGTCGATGTTCACGTTCCGGCCGGAGGCAGTGCCGGTGCTGCGGCAGCTGCGCGGGGCAGGTTTCAAGATCGGCCTGGTGTCCGACTGCACCACCGAGCTGCCGGACGCGTGGCCGAAGCTGCCAGTGGCCGACCTGGTCGATGCGCCGGTGTTCTCGTGCCTGGAGGGCACCCGCAAGCCCGATCCGCGGCTGTTCCGCAAGGTCGCGGCCGAACTGGAGGCCTCGCCTGCGCAGTGCCTGTACATCGGTGATGGCGGCGGCCGTGAGCTGACCGGGGCAACAGCCGTCGGCATGCGCGCGGTGCTGCTCGCGGGTCCGGACTGGCACCCGCACTTCGCCCGTGACCGCGAGCTGGCCTGGGCCGGGCTGCATATCAGCTCGCTCGCGGAGCTCTGCGAATGACTCAGGACGCTGTGGTGGTCGGCAGCGGGCCCAACGGCCTCGCTGCGGCGATCACCCTCGCTCGCGCCGGGCTGGGGGTCACCGTTTTCGAGGGAACGGCTACCCCTGGCGGCGGCTGTCGTACCGAGGAACTCACCCTGCCCGGGCTGAAGCATGACGTCTGCTCGGCCGTGCACCCGCTCGCGGCAGCGTCGCCGTTCTTCCGGTCGCTTAACATGCCGGCCGGCGGCATCACGATGCTGACGCCGGCAGTCGCGTTCGCTCATCCGCTCGACGGCGGGCGGGCCGCCGCCGTGACCGGCGACGTGGCCAGCACCGCGGCCGGCCTTGGCGCGGACGCGATGTCGTACGGCCGCCTGCTCGGGCCGCTCGTCGCTGCTGCCGACGGGGTGCTCGCCGAGTTCCTGGCCCCGCTCCGGTCGGTGCCGGCCCAGCCACGGGCTGCCGCCAGGTTCCTGCGCCACGCCGTGCTGCCCGCGTCCGTGCTGGCGCGCAGGTTTTCCGGGCCGGAGGCTCGGGCGCTGCTGGCAGGTGCGTCGGCGCACTCGTTCTTGCGGCTGAGCGCGCCTGGCAGCGGCGGATACGGCCTGCTACTGATGATGCTCGCGCATCACGTCGGATGGCCCGTCGTCGAGGGCGGCAGCGCGCGCCTGACCGACGCGATGGTCGCGGAACTGGAGTCGCTGGGGAGCGCCGTCGTCACCGGCCGGTGGATCTCATCCTTGCGCGACCTGCCGGCGGCCAGGGTCACGCTGCTGGACGTCACTCCGAGGCAGTTCACCGCGCTGGCTGGCCCGCGCCTGCCGGACAGGTACGCCAGAGCGCTGGCGCGTTTCCGGTACGGACCGGGGATCTTCAAGGTCGACTGGGCGCTCAGCGGACCGGTGCCGTGGGCTGCGGCAGCGTGCCGGTCTGCCGGAACCGTGCACCTTGGCGGTTCGCTGGCGGAGATCGCCAGTGCGGAAGCTGAGGTGTGGGCTGGCCGGCATCCCGAGCGGCCGTTCGCCATCGTGGCGCAAGCCGGCGTGGTGGATCCCTCCCGGGCCCCGGCCGGGCGGCAGGTCCTGTGGGGTTACTGTCACGTCCCGGCCGGATCATCGATCGACATGACCGCGCGGATCGAGGCGCAGATCGAGCGGTTCGCGCCCGGCTTCGGCGACCTCATCCTGGCCAGGTCCACCCGGACTGCCGCACAGCTGGAGTGCTACAACCCGAATTACATCGGTGGCGACGTCAACGGCGGGCAAGCCACGGTCTGGCAGACCCTCTTCCGGCCGGTGCCGCGCTGGAACACCTACCGAACGCCGCTCCCGGGCGTTTACCTGTGCTCGGCCTCCACGCCCCCTGGCGGCGGTGTGCACGGCATGTGTGGGATGTGGGCCGCGCGGTCGGCGCTTGCCGACCTCCGCGGCTAGGCGGGGGCCGGGCCGGGATCGTATGCGAGGTTCGGCCGCAGCCACTGCTCGGCCTCGGCGACCCTGATCCCCTTGCGGCTGGCGTAGTCCTCGACCTGGTCGCGGCCGATCCGGCCGACGGCGAAGTACCGGGCCTCTCGATGGCCGATCAGCAGGCCGCTGACACTGGCAGCTGGCGTCATGGCGAACGACTCGGTCAGGCCGAGACCGATCTGGTCAGCGCCCAGCAGGTCGACCAGCTTCTCCTTCTCGGAGTGGTCGGGGCAAGCCGGGTAGCCGAAGGCCGGCCGGATACCGCGGAACCGCTCAGCGTGCAGGTCCTCGATCGTCGGCGCGCTATCGGGCTCATACCAGGCACGCCGCGCTTCCAGGTGCACATGCTCAGCGCACGCTTCGGCCAGCCGGTCTGCGAGCGCCTTCACGGTGATCGCCCGGTAATCGTCATTCTCGGCCTCATAGCGCCGCGCGAGCTCTTCCGCGCCCGCGATGCACACGGCGAAGGCGCCCATGTGGTCGCCAGCGGGCGCGACGAAGTCGGCCAGGCAACGGTTCGGCCGGGTGTCACTGCGGGCCATCTGCTGGCGCAGCATCGGGAACCGGGGTCCGCCCTCGATCACGATGTCGTCGCCGTGGGAGTGCGCGGGCCAGAAGCCGAAGACGCCCCGGGCGCGCAGGCGTTCTTGGTCGATGATCTCGTCCAGCAACGCGTTGGCGTCATCGAACAGGTCCCTGGCGGCCGGCTGCTCGAGGATCGCCGGGTACCGGCCCTTCAGCTCCCAGGCCAGGAAGAAGAACTGCCAGTCGATTAGCTCGCGCAGCCGGCGCAAGTCCGGCTCGATGATTGTGGTGCCTGTGAACGACGGCACGGCGAGGTCGGAGAAGCTGACCTTCTCCCGGTTGGCCTGCGCCTGCCACAGCGGCAGCAGCGGCCGCCGCTGCTTCTCGGCGTGCTCAACACGGAGCCGCTCCTGGTCCGCGCGATTGGCCCGGTCCAGCTCGGCTGATCTCGTCGGGTCCAGCAGGTCGGAAACCACGCCGACCACCCGGGACGCGTCCAGGACGTGCACGGTCGGGTAGTCATACGCGGGAGCGATCCGGACCGCGGTGTGCTGCCGGGACGTGGTCGCGCCACCGATCAGCAGCGGGAAGCTGAGTCCTCGGCGCTGCATCTCCCCGGCGACGCTGACCATCTGGTCGAGTGACGGCGTGATCAGCCCGGAAAGGCCGACGGCGAAGGCGCCCTCGGCTACCGCGGTGTCCAGGATCTTGTCGGCGGGCACCATCACGCCGAGGTCGATCACGTCGTAGTTGTTACAGCCGAGCACGACGCCGACGATGTTCTTGCCGATGTCGTGCACGTCGCCCTTGACGGTGGCCATCACGATCGTGCCGCGGCCCTGGGCGGCGGCCGCACTGCGGGCCTTTTCCTGCTCCATGAAAGGGAGGAGATAGGCCACGGCCTTCTTCATCACGCGGGCGCTTTTGACCACTTGCGGCAGGAACATCTTCCCCTGGCCGAACAGATCGCCCACCACCCGCATGCCGTCCATCAGC
>JBKQTJ010000253.1:0-2597 GCA_052143255.1 Streptosporangiaceae bacterium
CGCGACCTCGAAGATGTCGTTCAGGTTGTGGGAGATCACCATCACCGCCAGCCCGCGGTGGCGAAGGCGTTCGATCAGGTCCAGCACGGACCGGGTCTGCACGACCCCGAGGGCGGCGGTGGGCTCGTCAAGCAGCACCAGCTTGGAGTTCCACATCACTGCCTTGGCCACCGCCACCGCCTGCCGCTGACCTCCCGAGAGCGAGGCAACTGGCTGTCGGATCGAGCGCACCGTGGTCACCCGCAGGGTGCTCAGAGTCTCGGCCGCCTGCTTCTCCATCGAGTCCTCGTCGAGCAGGCGGTGGCGCAGCAGCTCCCGGCCGAGGAACATGTTCTGGACGGTGTCCAGGTTGTCGGCTAGCGCCAGGTCCTGGTAGACAGTCTCGATCCCCAGCGCGGAGGCGTCCCGTGTGCTCCGAATGTGTACCGGTCGCCCCTCGAAGTAGATCTGACCATGGTCCGGCTGGTGCACGCCGGCAATGCAGCGGGTGAGCACCGACTTCCCGGCCCCGTTGTCCCCGCACAGGCCGGTCACCTGGCCCGCGGGCAAGTCCAGGTTCACCCCGTAGAGCGCCTGCACCGGCCCGAAGTGCTTGTCGATGCCGCGCAGTTTCAGCAGAGGCTCATCGCTGCCGGGCGGCGGCGACCCAGGCCCGTCCCCGCCGCGGCTCGCAACTCCCGGGGTCTCGTTCATCTCAGTCATCTTGAAGACTCGTCACTAGCCTTGCCTAGGTTGGGCTCCCGCCGCTCCGGTATTCCGGCACGACCATATCTCGCCAGACCGAGGTTGGCGGACCGTCCTGATGGAGGGTCCGCCAACCCGGTTGGGAGGAGCGTTCGATGAGAACCTCCGTCGAGGTTCCCCAGTTCAGTTGATCAGGAGATCCCACCTGCGGAGCAGACGCTCGCACCCGCGATTGTGCAGATGGCCGAGGCAGTGTCGAAGCCGTCCTTGACCACTGTCGTCTCCATGTTGCCCTTGTCCACCCAGACCGGGGTCAGCAGGGACGCCGGCTCGGTGATGCTCGGGTCGGCTGGGTCGGTGGTCGTCCCGTTCAGCAGACCCGCAGGCGGCTTGTCGCCGGCCAGCAGGATCGTGGCCAGGGCCACGGCGTCCTGGGCCTCCTTGTAGACCGCCTTGTACACGGAGCCGCACTGGTAGCCCTCGAGGATCCAGGCCATGCCCTGGGCCGTGGCGTCCTGCCCGGTGGTCGGGACATGGTAAGGCTTGACCCCGTCCGCCTTGAGGTCAGTGATCACCGCATTGGAGAGCCCGTCATTGGCCTCGATAGTGGCGTTGATCTGCTTGTGAGCGGTGTACTCCTGCTGGAAGATGGTGCCGCCCAGCGTGTTGTCCCACCCAGGGGCAAAGTTCTCGCCAACCAGCGAGTAGCCGAGGCTGTTGGTCGCGCCCGCTGAGACTGTCTTGGCCGCCTGGCCCCAGACCACCTTGTTGTAACCCGTGGCAAAGGAGATGGCGTTGGGGTCAGTGTCCTCGCCGCCATTCAGGACGAAGACCTGGGGCTTGGCAATCTTCCAGGACGAAATGCAAGACTCGAAGCCCTGGCCGATCAGCTGACCCACGAGCTCGTTGTTGAAGCTGACGTAGTAGGTCTTCGAGCCCTGGAAAGTAGCGCGGTCGTAGCTGATCATGGTGACGCCCTTGGACTCGGCCAGTTTGGCGATCGCCACCCCAGTCGGGCCATCGAGCGGGTCCATGACGAGGACCTTGGCGCCGAGGTTGATGTCGGCGGTGGCATCGTCCAGCTCGGTCGCGTCGCTTCCCTGTGCGTTGTCGATCCGGTACTGCGCCTGGGTATACCCGGCGTCAGCAAAGGCGTCGTTCAGGTACGGCTGGTCGAAGTCGACGTACCGCGTCGACGACGTGGTGTCGGGCAGGATCACCCCCACCTGCAGGGTGCTGGCTCCCTTGGTCGCGTACTGGGTCAGCGGCTTGAGCGCGGACATCGTCGACGCGATGTCAACGCTAAAGGAGCTGGTGCTCAGCCCCTTTGGAATCGTGTTCGAGCCGCTTGAGGTCGTCGATGTCGACGGTGTCGACGATCCGCAGGCCGCAGCTGCCAGGCTCACGACTGCCACCAGACTCAACCAGCCCACTGGGCGGAGCGAACGGGAGCGCCGACCTCCCGTACTTCTATTACTAAGAAGCACCAAAACCCCTTTCACCTTCCTGTACACACCCGAATGAACGGATGCGGGACACCATACAGCACGCGTGTCCCTTCGGTATCTATGCTAGATCCTGTGACATTAGACACCATGGGAGCGTGAATCGAAAGGACGAAAGTCCCGCCAGTACGGCGTCCAGCGTTTGTGCGCCAATCGGCCGACGATAATGTCCAGTTATGCCCATTTCACGCCTGGCACCTTCTTGCCGATAAAGCCCGACGCGACGTCCCCGCAGATTGTCATTCGCATGACGGAACGTGACCGACAGCCTCGACGCGGACACGGCTGCTCATGGGCGCCCCCGGAGAGGTGGCAGTGTCCGCCCGCACGTTCGAACAGCCGGGAGCTGGTCGGCATGGCGGGTTGCCATCCAGCGAGGGAAGGGGTGACCGCGGTGGCTAGCGCTGC
>JBKQTJ010000254.1:0-3877 GCA_052143255.1 Streptosporangiaceae bacterium
GATTCAAGTAGACCGGATCGCGACGGCCAGGCATATCAGCCCGGCGGCGGTCCGCGCCCTGGTCAGCAAGTACACCCAAGGCCGGACGCTCGGTTTCCTCGGCGAGCCGACGGTGAACGTGCTGCTGCTGAACATTGCTCTCGATGAGAAATACCCGGTCTGACGGCGGCCGCGTCCTCATCGTGGAGGATGAGCCGGCCTTGCTGCGGGCGCTCCAGATAACCCTCCGCGCCCGCGGCTATGAGGTGACAACTGCCTCCGCCGGCGAGGAGGCCCTGGTCGAGGCAGCGCGGCGGCCCCCCGACGCCGTGCTGCTCGACCTCGGCCTGCCAGATCTCGACGGCACCGAGGTCATAAAGGGACTGCGGGAATGGTCAGCCGTGCCGGTCATCGTGCTCTCCGGCCGGGCCGGCTCCGGCGACAAGATCGGTGCCCTGGATGCCGGGGCAGACGACTACGTGACCAAGCCGTTCTCCATGGAGGAACTCGTCGCCCGGCTTCGCGCCGCGTTGCGCCGGGACGCCCGGACGGGTGGCGGACCCGAGTACGTCATCGGACAATGCGTGGTCGACCTAGCCGCCAGAACGGTGATCCGGCGTGGCGGCAGCGAGCCTGAGCCGGTTCACCTGACTAAGACCGAGTGGCGGATGCTCGATGTGCTGCTGCGGTCGGCCGGCCAGCTCGTCCCGTCCAGCCGTCTGCTGGCCGAGTTGTGGGGTCCTGGCACCGAGGGCAGCACGCATTACCTGCGATTTCACATGGCCCGGCTGCGCCAGAAACTGGAAGACGACCCGCCGCGGCCGCGTCACCTGCTCACCGAGCCCGGAATGGGTTATCGCTATCAACCGTGAGACGCTGTCCACGAGGGGATATGCATGAGTAACGAGGGTCTTGCGGATGTTCGGGCGGCCCGGAAGCCAGGCAGCCGGGGGCAGCTCCGGATCTACCTCGGCTCGGCAGCTGGGGTAGGCAAGACATTTGCCATGCTCAACGAGGGCAACCGGCGCCGGCAGCGTGGCACTGACGTGGTCGTCGCCTACGTCGAGCCGCACGGCCGGCCGCATACGGCCGACCAGATCGGCGACCTCGAGGTCATCCCCAGGGCCAGAATTCCGTACCGGGGCACCTACTTCGAGGAGATGGACCTCGACGCCGTGCTGGCCCGACATCCGGAAGTCGCCCTCGTCGACGAGTTCGCCCACACCGATGTCCCCGGCTCCCGGAACGAGAAGCGCTGGCAGGACGTCGCTGAGCTGCTCGACGCGGGCATCGACGTTATCTCGTCCATGAACATCCAGCACCTCGAGTCGCTGAATGACGTGGTCGAGAAGATCACCGGGGTGCCGCAGCGGGAGACGGTGCCGGACGCGGTGGTGCGGGCGGCCGACCAGGTCGAGCTGGTGGATATGACCCCGGAGGCACTGCGGCGCCGGATGGCGCACGGCAACATCTACAAGGCCGAGAAGATCGATGCGGCCCTGACGAACTATTTCCGCATCGGGAACCTGGCAGCGCTGCGCGAGCTGGCCCTGCTCTGGCTCGCCGACAAGGTCGACGAGGGCCTGCAGCGGTACCGGGAAGCTCATGACATCCACGCCACCTGGGAGGCACGGGAACGGGTCGTCGTCGCCCTCACCGGCGGCCCGGAAGGCGAGACCCTGATCAGGCGAGCAGCCCGGATCGCCGCCAGGTCGGCCGGCGGCGACCTGCTCGCCGTGCACGTCACCACGTCAGACGGCCTCAGCGGGGCTAACCCGGCCGCGCTGGCTGCCCAGCGGAGGCTGGTCGAGTCGCTCGGCGGCAGCTATCACCAGGTCGTCGGCGACAACGTGCCCGACGCGCTGCTGACGTTCGCGCGGGCCGAGAACGCCACCCAGCTGGTGCTCGGAGTCAGCCGCCGGGGCTGGCTGGCCTCGCTGCTGACCGGCCCCGGCGTGAGCATGCGTACCATGCGCGAGTCCGGCGACATCGACGTGCACATGGTCACGCACTCCTACGTCGGCCGCGGCCGGGCGCTGCCCAGGGTCCGGGGCGGCCTGAACCGCCAGCGCCAGCTAGCCGGCTACGCGCTGGCGGTGGCGCTCATGCCGCTGATCACGCTGGTGCTGGCCAACTTGCGTGGCACTCTCAACCTCACCAGTGAGGTGCTTGTCTTCCTCGCTGGCGTGATGGCCGTGGCGGTCGTCGGCGGCTTCCTGCCGGCCCTGCTGGCCGCCATCGCCGGATCGCTGCTGCTCAACTACTACTTCACCCCGCCGATTTACCAATGGACCATTGCCCAGGCCAACAACGTCGTGGCGCTTATCATCTTCGTCGCCGCAGGCCTGGTCGTCAGCAAGGTCGTCGACACCGCCGCCCGGCGCACCAAGCAGGCGGCCAGGTCAGGAGCGGAATCGCAGCTGCTGGCAACGACAGCCGGCAGCGTGCTGCGCGGTCAGCAAGCACTGCCCGCCGTGCTCGACCGGGTCCGGGAAGCCTTCGGGATGGACTCAGTCACCTTGCTCGAGCTGTCTGACCACGGCTCTAACACCCAGCAGGCCAGACTGCGGGCTGCGGCGGACGGGGCGGCGAATCCGTCGCATACCGCGTCCGCGCGGCAGGCCGGCCAGTGGACGGTCGTCGGCTGCTCCGGTGATCCGGCGGCCTGCAGGCCGGAGGAGGCGGACGTGGAAATGCCGATCGGCGAAGACCTTGTGCTGGCGCTGCGCGGCCGGACGCTGCCGGCTACTGACCGCAGGGTGCTGGGGGCATTTGCCGCCTACGCTGCCGCCGCCCTAGAGCAGGGTCGGCTGACGGCCGCCGCCGAGGCCGCGCGGCCGATAGCGGAGGCCGACCGGGTCCGCACCGCACTGCTGGCAGCTGTCAGCCACGATCTGCGAACTCCGCTGGCCTCGGCCAAGGCCGCCGTCACAAGCCTGCGCTCGCAGGACATCGAATGGGACGCCGAGGATCATGACGAGCTGCTAGCCACCGCGGACGAGTCGCTCGACCGGCTTACGCACCTGGTCGACAACCTGCTGGACATGAGCAGGCTGCAGGCCGGAGCGCTGGCGGTGTTCCCGCGGCCTGCTGACCTGTCGGAGATCGTGGCCAGGTCGCTGGACGACCTCGGGCCGGCCGCCCGGACAGTGACCGTGAACATTCCCGAGGACCTGCCCGAAGTGGCGGTGGACCCTGGCATCCTGGAGCGGGTCATCGCCAACCTGATCGCGAACGCGCTCCGGTACTCCCCCGCGGGCACGCCGCCGACGCTGACCGGGAGCGCGCTGCGGGACCGGGTCGAGCTCAGGGTCATAGACCGCGGACCTGGTATACCCGAGGCAAGCAGGGACCAGATGTTCGTGCCGTTCCAGCGAATGGGCGATACCGACAACACCACCGGCGTCGGCCTAGGCCTGGCCTTGTCACGCGGGTTGACCGAGGCTATGGGCGGCACGCTGGAACCAGACGAGACACCGGGCGGCGGCCTTACGATGACGCTCTCCCTGCCGGCCGTCCCCGGGCCCGCCAGCGCGATTCCGCCGAGCTACGGGCACGATGCCGCTGCCACCACGTGACCGGCCGGAACCAGCCCCTGCCCCGTGACGACGCCACCTAGTAATACGACGGTGCTCACTCGTGCAAGGGTGGAGCCGTGACGACCGTCCTTGTCATCGACGACGAGCCGCAGATCCTCCGGGCCCTGCGCATCAACCTGCGCGTGCGCCAGTATGACGTGCACACCGCGGGCAGCGGCAGTGAGGCGCTGGAACTGGCTGCCCGGCACCCACCGGACCTGGTGATCCTCGATCTCGGGCTGCCCGACCTGGACGGCGTTGACGTCATCCATGGCCTGCGAGGCTGGACCGCCGCGCCGATCATCGTCCTGTCCGGGCGC
>JBKQTJ010000255.1:0-54513 GCA_052143255.1 Streptosporangiaceae bacterium
CCGCTCGCGGCCTTGACAACCGCGGCCGCGCTGCTGGCCGGCTGGCTGACTGCGCGGGTCTCCATGAAGTCGGTCCGAGAGGCCTCTGATCGGGATACCAGGGCACTGTTGGCGGATCTCAGGCAGCGACTTTCAACAGTGGCCTACGACTTGGTCGTCGCGCCGGCCGAGCTAGAGCTGTCAGAATTCAGTCGCTTCCGCGCCGATCTGCGGCTCGCGGCCGGTTACGAGCTGCCGCACTAGCGTCGCGTCCGCGATTCACTGTGCTGCTTCGCTGCGTTTTGCCTGCGGCCCGCAGAGCGCGAATGATCTCACGCAGGCGGGACGCTTGCGCCGCCCTTTCCACAGGCCCGCCGACGCCGGTGCAGTTATGCACAAGCAGATGATCTCCGTTGGATCGGTGCCGGCCGGCCGCGCATCGTTGACACGCAGGCGGGCGGCAGCGGGCCGCCGCCGCTAGGCGACCGGCGAGGCACTGCGGCTGCGCAGGTAGAACTCGCCACGCCCCAGATTCGAGGAGCCAGCGATGGTCAACGAGGCTAACTTCAGCGTGACGGGCTATGTCGCGACGCAGCCAAGGTTCGGTTTCACCCGTAACCAGGTCCCCACACTGTCCATGCGCGTCGGCTGGACGCCGCGCAAGCGGGACCAGGCGACCGGGGACTGGGCGGACGGTCCAAGCTCATTCGCCACCGTGTTGTGTTACCGCAAAGTGGCTGAGCACGCGGCGACGTGCTTGCGCAAGGGCGACCCAATCATCGTGAAGGGAACGCTGCGCACCAGGGAGTACGAGGATGCGGCCGGCAGCAAGCGAGTATCGGTCGACGTGCTCGCCGAATCGATCGGGCACGATCTGTCTCGTGGCATTTCCCATTTCACTCGGTCGCGCGCACAAGCCTCACCGACCGGTTTGGAGCAGTACCAGCACGAGCACGGTTTGGGATTGCCGGGACCGGACGGCGAGGTTGGAGCGGAGGGCGCGGGCCAGGGATTCGAGCCCGGTGGCGATCCCGACCGGGCCGGCGCCGGGGAACTGCGGGATTCCGAGGCCGCCGGCCTGGACCAGAACGGCCTCGAGGGATCTCGGCCCGGGCCTGCGGGGCTGGAACCCCCGGACGACGAGCTGTTCGACGAGGACGAGGGGATCGACGTGCTCGAGGGCGCGGAGTCACTGGCCGTCACGACCTGACTCATGGGCTCCGGGCCGGCATGTCCGGCACGGCGTCGGGCGGCGACTCAGGCACCACGCTGCCGCCAGCTGCTAGCGTCCGGCCCGGCGCCGGCCTGGTCCGCGCCACGTCCAGGCCGAACCGACGCTGCCGCCAGCTGCAAGCGTCGGCCTGGTCCGCGCCACGGCCCGGCGCCGGGGTCGCCACGCTCTCACGGCGCCAGCGGGCGACGGGCCCGGCCGGTTCGTAGCCCAGCGTGATAGCCCATACCCTGGTGGCATGCCGGAGTTCATCTATCAGATGAGCCGTGTCCGCAAGGCGCACGGCGACAAGGTCATCCTTGATGACGTCACGCTCGCGTTTCTGCCCGGGGCGAAGATCGGCGTGCTCGGTCCGAACGGGACAGGTAAGTCGACGCTGCTGCGGATGATGGCCGGCGTGGAACAGCCGTCAAATGGCGACGCACGGCTCATGCCGGGTTTCACCGTCGGCATGCTGGATCAGGAGCCCGCCCTGGACGAGTCCAAGACGGTTCTTGGCAACGTCGAGGAGGGCGTGGCGGAAACCAAGGCGCTGCTGGACCGGTACAACCAGATCGCCGAGCAGATGGCCACCGACTACTCCGATGAGCTGCTCGAAGAGATGGGCAGGCTCCAGGAGCAGCTTGACCATAAGAATGCCTGGGACCTGGAAAGCCAGCTCGAGCAGGCGATGGACGCGCTGCGCTGCCCACCGCCGGAGGCCGGCGTGACGGTCCTGTCCGGCGGCGAGCGCCGCCGGGTAGCACTGTGCAAGCTGCTGCTGTCCCAGCCGGACCTGCTGCTGCTCGACGAGCCGACCAACCACCTTGACGCCGAGAGCGTGCAGTGGCTCGAGCAGCACCTGGAGAAGTATCCGGGCACCGTGGTGGCGGTGACGCACGACCGGTACTTCCTGGACAACGTGGCCGGCTGGATCCTGGAGCTTGACCGCGGCCGGGCATACCCGTATGAGGGCAACTACTCCACCTATCTGGAGACCAAGGCTGCCCGGCTCAAGGTCGAGGGTCAGAAGGACGCCAAGAAGCGCAAGCTGCTAGAGGACGAGCTGGAGTGGGTGCGCTCAAGCCCGCGCGCCCGCCAGGCCAAGAGCCGTGCCAGGCTGCAGCGTTACGAGGAGCTGGCGGCCGAGGCTGACCGCAACAGGAAGCTGGACTTCGAGCAGATCCAGATTCCGCCCGGGCCGCGTGTAGGCACCCAGGTAGTCGAGGTCAATGAGCTGACCAAAGGGTTCGATGACCGGACCCTGATCGAGAACCTCAGCTTCAGCCTTCCCCAGGGCGGCATTGTCGGTGTCATCGGCCCCAACGGAGTCGGCAAGACCACCTTGTTCAAGATGATCATTGGGGAGGAGCAGCCCGACTCGGGATCGATCAAGATCGGCGAGACGGTCCAGATCGCCTACGTCGACCAGTCGCGGGAGCGACTCGCGGCGGACAAGAATGTCTGGGAAGTAATCTCGGACGGTGAGAGCTACATCACCGCCGGCAAGACCGAGATTCCCAGCCGGGCGTACGTTGCCGCATTCGGTTTCAAGGGCAGCGACCAGCAGAAGCCGGCCGGCGTCCTGTCTGGCGGCGAGCGGAACCGGGTCAATCTGGCGCTCACTCTCAAGCAGGGCGGCAACTTGCTGCTGCTCGACGAGCCCACCAACGACCTCGACGTGGAGACGCTGTCGTCGTTGGAGAACGCGCTGCTGGAGTTCCCCGGCTGCGCCGTGATCACCAGCCACGACCGGTGGTTCCTGGACCGAATCGCCACCCACATCCTGGCGTGGGAGGGCGGGGCCAGCTGGTTCTGGTTCGAGGGCAACTTCGAGTCGTACGAGAAGAACAAGATCGAGCGGCTTGGTGCCGAGGCTGCCCGGCCGCACCGGGTGACATACCGCAAGCTCACGAGGGACTAGCGGGCCGGACCGCGAAGCACCTGGTCCGGCCGGCCGCCCAGGCCGGGCCAAACACTGCCGATTCGGAGAAAGCACTCGCATGACCACCGGCGAATCATCTGCCACCAGCGGTCGCTTGCCCGATCGCGCCCGCGTCGTAGTCGTCGGCGGCGGCATTATCGGCACCTCCGTTACCTACCACCTAGCCCATCTGGGCGTGCGGGACGTCGTCCTGCTCGAGCGCGACCGGCTGACCTCAGGTACCACCTGGCATGCGGCTGGGCTGATGGCAACGTTCGGCTCCACCTCGGAGACATCGACCGAGCTGCGCAAGTACACCCGTGAGCTGTACCTGCGCCTGGAGGATGAGACAGGGCTGGCGACCGGCATGCGCCAGGTCGGGCTGATCGAGCTGGCCATCGAGCCGGGCAGGCTGGAGGAATACCGGCGCGTCGCCAACTTCAACCGCCACCGCGGGGTCGAGGTACACGAGATCTCCGCGACGGAGGTCGCGGAGCTATGGCCGCTGGCCCGGACCGACGACGTGCTCGCCGGTTTCTACATTCCTGCCGATGGGCGGGTGAACCCGGTCGATGTCACAATGTCGCTGGCCAAGGGCGCCCGGCAGCAAGGCGCCAGGATCATCGAGGGAGTGGCGGTCACCGGGTTCCTCAGCCGCGGTGGCGCGGTCACGGGCGTCCGTACCGCCCACGGTGACATCGAGGCCGAGTACGTGGTCAACTGCGCAGGCATATGGGCCCGCCAGCTTGGCGAGCTGGCCGGCGTCAGCATCCCGCTGCAGGCGGCCGAGCACTACTACCTGCTTACCGAGCCGATCGCGGCGGTTAGCCGGGACTGGCCTGTCCTTGAGGACCCGGCGAATTACGGCTATTTCCGCGAGGAAGGCGGCGGCCTGATGCTCGGCATGTTCGAGCCGGTCTGTGCCCCCTGGAAGGTCGACGGCATCCCGCCCGATTTCTCGTTTGGCGAGCTGCCGCCGGACTGGGACCGGATGGGCCCGTTCCTGGAGCAGACGATGTCCAGGATCCCGATCTCCAGCCAGGTTGGAATCCGCAAGTTCTTCTGCGGCCCGGAGAGCTTCACCCCGGACCTGGCGCCAGTCATCGGCGAGGCGCCTGAGCTCAGGAATTACTTCGTCGCGGCCGGCCTGAACTCGATCGGCATCCTGACCGGCGGCGGCATCGGCAGGCTGGTGGCGCACTGGATCGTCAACGGCCGACCGGACGCCGACATCACCGGGATGAACATCGACCGGCTGCACGCCTACCAGGCCAACCCGGAGTACCGGGCTACTCGCACCGTCGAATCACTCGGCATGGTGTACGCCACGCACTACCCGGGCCGGTCCATGCGGACCGCGCGCGGTGCGCGGCAATCCCCGATTCACCACCGGCTGGTGGCCGAGCGCGCATTCTTCCGCGACGTCAGCGGGTGGGAAGGAGCCGACTGGTACGCGCCTGCGAGTAGCAGTCCCGACGGCGGCGCGCCCGACCCGGGGGAGTTGTCCTGGGGCCCGCAGACCTGGTACGCGAACTGGGAAGCCGAACACCATGCCTGCCGCGACGGCGTGATCCTGATGGACATGTCCTTCATGGCAAAGTTCGCCGTTCAGGGCCGGGACGCCGGCCGCGAGCTCGACTGGATTTCGGCGAACAGCGTCAACGCCGACCCGGGCATGATCACCTATACCCAGTGGCTCAATGACGACGGAAAGCTTGAGGCTGACCTCACTGTCACCAAGCTCGACGACGATGACTTCTACGTCGTCGCCTCCGACACCGCACACCGGCACGCGCTGACATGGCTGCGACGGCAGTTCGCCGCGCGTGACGCCCGTGCCTTCGTGACCGATGTAACTTCGGCCTACGCCCAGATCAACATCCAGGGCCCTCGCTCGCGCGCATTGCTGGCGGCGGTGACCCGGGCCGACGTCAGCGACGAGGCATTCGGGTTCCGCGCGGCCAGGCACATCGACATCGGCTTCGCCCGGGTGCTCTGCATCCGGATCACCTACCTGGGTGAGCTGGGCTATGAGTTGCACATCCCGGCCGAGCAGGCCGTGCACGTCTACGACCGGCTGGTGCAAGCAGGACGGGAGCATGGCCTGCGGCATGCCGGGCTGAAAGCGCTGAGCAGCCTGCGAATGGAGAAGGCCTACCGGGACTACGGTCACGACATCGATAACACCGACACCGTGCTCGAAGCCGGCCTTGGCTTCGCCGTCGCGCTGGACAAGCCAGGCGGCTTCATCGGCCGGGACGCGGTACTGGCGCAGAAAGCCAGCGGCCCGCTCGGCAAGCGCTTGGTTCAGGTGCTGCTCACCGATCCTGATCCGCTGATGTTCCATGCCGAGATCGTGCGGCGCGACGGAATCGAAGTCGGCTACATCCGGGCGGCGTCCTACGGCTGGACCCTGGGCGGTGCTGTCGGGCTTGCCATGATCTCCTCCGGCGGTAAGCCGATCGATCAGGGTTACCTCGATTCGGGCGACTGGACCGTCCAGATCGGCGACCGGACCTGCCCGGCGCGCGTGTCACTACGGCCGTTCTACGACCCGGCGAACAAGCGCATCAAGGGGTAGCAGCCGGCCTGACCGGGTTCACGTTGGCATGGGTTATCACGCCGTTAACGACCGTGTAGGACCCCTGGTAGATCTTCACCGGGCCGTGGGTCTGGAACGCGTGCAGGGTCAAGCTGACCACGTTCCCGCTGACCGTGAAGTTGGTCAGCGTGTCGTGGGCCGTGCCCGCATACCCGGCAGCGAACTTCGCGAACGACCCGCGCTGGTCGCTGAGATCCCACGCCTCGCGATATTGGTGGTTGTTGATCGCGGCAAAGTACCGGCGCACCGTCGCGGCCGGGCCAAGCGCGTGCACCCTGGTGGTGTTGCCGACCGTCGGCGTCGGAGTCGGCTGCGGACGGTGCAGCACCGAGTAGCCGATGCCGCCCACCGCGGCCAGTCCGACGACAGTGATCACGGCGGCCAGCATCTTCCTGCGGCCCTTGGCGCCGGCTCCCCGGCTGCGCGCCCGCGGTGCACGGTCGGCCCGGACCGGTGACGTTACCGGAATGATCTCGTCCGGCCTGGTCTGCTGCGTTGGACGGAAGCCCGCGTGCTCGGTTCCCCCGCGCCGTGGCTGGTGCGGCTGGTCGCGGGCCGCGTTACCCGCCACCGCATTTGGAGAGGGAACGGGGCCAGCTGGCCGCCTGTGTGCATCGTCGGGCCGGTCATGCCTGGGCGCAGGCTCCGCGCCGGGTGTCGCGGCCGGCCGAGGCAGCGCTGCTGCCTGCGCCGGCATCCGGGCGGAGTCGGGCGCTGCGGCACCGTTCCCGGCCTCACGGCTGCCTGCCAGCGCCGCGCCGAGCGCGCTGACGAAGTCGCGGCAGGTCGGATACCTGCTGGCCGGTGACTTGCTCATGGCTTTCGCGATGACCTGGTCGACGGCGGGCGGCAGGTCCGGCCGCCGCTGCGTCAGGCGCGGCGGCTCGGCCTCCAGCTGGGCCCACATCAGCGCCATGCTGTCGTCCCGGCGGAACGGCGGCGTGCCGGTGAGCATCTCAGCGACCGTGCAGGCCAGCGCGTACTGATCGGCTCGCCCGTCGACCGGCTGACCCTGAATCTGCTCGGGTGAGACATAGTCAAGAGTGCCGAGGAATTGACCGGTAGAGGTAAGCGTCGACGAGCTGAGCGAGTGCTTGCTCAGCCCGAAGTCGGACAGGTAGACGTGCTCAGAATCGCTGCTGCTGCCCTGGCCGAGCAGCACGTTCCCGGGCTTGACGTCTCGGTGCACGAGGCCGTACGCATGCGCGGCGTCCAGCGCGGACGCGACCTGGCCAGCGATTTCCAGCGTTCGGGCCGGGCTCAGGCTGCCTTCGGCGTCCAGCAGCGACCGAACGTCGCCATGGCTGACATACCGCATTGCGATGAACAGCACATCGCCCGATTCACCGGCCTCGAACACCGGGATGATGTGCGGATGGTCGACGCCCGCCGCTGCCCGCGACTCCCTGATGAAGCGCTGCCGGAACGCCTCATCCTCGCCCAGGTGCGGCGCCAGCACCTTGAGCGCGACCAGCCGGCCGAGCCGCAGGTCCAGGGCGCGGTACACCACGGCCATGCCGCCCCGGCCGATCGGCTCCTGGACCTCGTATCCGGCGATGCGCTCGCCAGGAGCGAGATCACCTTGCCCGGATCGGACGTCCTGCGTCACTACTGGCCTCCCGCCCCGGGGCTGCTCGGCGACCTGGACCAAGCGTTGGCAGCGCCACAGTTCGTCCCAGGTGAAAAGGGGTCATCCTAGTATCCTGGGCGCGGCCCGCTGGCCGCAAATGGCTCGCGCGGGCTGAGACCGAGATCTAGCTCAGCCTGGTCCCGATCCAAACCGGGCGGGTAAGCCGTGGCCGCAACTGAGGCTGCATCGGGCCTGCGGAGCATACCCAGACCCATGCGGTCAGCTCAGGTCAGGCAGGACGCAGGCCGAGATCGCGGGCGCTCGGCTCGCCCGGCTCGTTAACCAGGCTGTGCGCGGCCATGACGAGGTAATCCCACAACGGCGCGTCAAGCGCCGGATCAAGTTCCAGTTCGTCCAGGGCAGTGCGCATGTGCCGGAGCCAGGCATCGCGCTCGGCCGGGCCGATGCGGAAATGGGCGTGCCGCATCCGGAGCCGGGGATGACCGCGCCGCTCCTGGTACTCTGCCGGGCCGCCCCAGTACTGAATGAGGAACATGCGCAAATGCTCCTCGGCGGGGCCGAGGTCACGGCTGGGATATACCGGGCGCAACTCCGGATCAGCGGCCACCTCGGCGTAGAAGCGGTGTACCAATCGGCGGAAAGCTGGCTCGCCGCCGATAGCCTCGTACAGGCTCGCTGCTGGAGTCTCGCTCATAACCGTCCCAGGGTATCCGCTCGCCCGGACCCGAAGATCACGGCTCAGATGGCTGCGGCTGGCGCCCTGCTAGGCGGGATGAGCAGACGCCCAGCGTTAGCCGACCGGCAGGCCCGTCTGCGTTGCCGCGAACGCCAGCGTCTCCGCGGATAGCCCGATCGAGCGGCTCACCGCCCGCGCGCCGTGCCCGACGTCGCCCTCCCGGCGCAGCAGCACCGGCCGCAGGTCCGCGGGCGCGGCAGTGGCGTACTGCAGGGCCGCGCACATCTTGCGGGCATGCAGCGGATCGACCCTGGTGTCGCCGTCGAAGACGGTGAACACGACCGCCGGGTACCGCGCGCCCGCCTGCACGTGGTGATAGGGCGAGTAGCCGAGCAGCCAGCCGAGCTGCTCCGGGTCTGCCGCTGTGCCGTACTCGTCGTTCCAGGACTCGCCAAGCCCGAACAGCTCGTACCGCACCATGTCGAGCAGCGGTGCCGAGCACACGGCAGCCGCGGCCAGCTCGGGCCGCTGGGTAATAGCGGCGCCGACCAGCAGCCCGCCGTTGGACCCGCCCCACACGGTGAGCTGCTCGCTGGTGGTACGGCCGTCGGCGATCAGCTGCTCCGCGGCAGCGTGAAAGTCGTCGAACACGTTCTGCTTATGCGCCCGCATGCCCGAGCGATGCCACTCCTCGCCCTCCTCGCTGCCGCCCCGCAGGCCGGCGATGGCATAGATGCCGCCCGCCTCGACCCAGGCCAGGATCGACGCGGAGAACGCAGGCGTCATGCTGACGTTGAAGCCGCCATACCCGTAGAGGATGGCCGGCCTCGCCGGTGAAGAAGCGACGCCAACCTCGCCCCCGGCAGCCCGCAGGTCGATGTCGTCCTGCGTGGAGTTGGCCTCGTTCCCGGCCGATCGCGCTCTGCTGCGGTCGGGTGCGGACACGACCACCATCCGGACCGTCGTCCCGTCAGCGGAGGTGAATGTCACCTGCTCGGCGAGGACCGGCGGGATCGCCACATTGCCGGGCGCCCGCTGCCAGACCTGAGCGTTGCCAGCCGTCGCGTCGTAGCGCAGCACCAGCCCGGGCGTCGCGTAGTCGGTGTAGCCGAACCACGCTTCGTGGCCGCCTTCGGGCCGCTCGCTCAGGCCGCCGATGGTGCCAAGACCCGGCAGCTCGACCTTGCCGAGCTGCGCGCCGGAAGCGAGGTCGTGCACCGTGAGCTCGCTAATCGCGTGCCGGCAGCGGGCGGCAAGCAGCAGCGGCCGATCCAGCTCGGGGCCATCCAGGACGGCGAAGTCGGTCAGCACCGCCTCGCTGTCCTCGGCCAGCAGCTCCTGCCAGCTCTGCTGGGCCGGGAAAGCCGGGTGGGCTGGATCGGCGACGGCGATCTTGCGCCGCGGCGCCCCGGAGTCCGTCAGCAGGTAGAGCCGCCCGTCGCGGCCGGGCACAGGCCAGGTCCTGGCGTCCACGCCCTGCTGGACCACCAGCAGTTCGGGCGCGGCCGGGTCGGTCCTGCTCAGGTCAGCTACCCACACATCGTCACGTGGCGCCGTGCCCGCCGACGCCGTAATGACAAACCAGCGGCCGTCCCGGCTGACCGAGACGCCGTAGTGGTTCGTCTTGTCCAGGCCGTCGCCGAGGATGAGGGTGTCATCGCTGGCGGGCGTGCCAAGCTTGTGCAGGTAGACCCGGCGGTGATACTGGCTCTCACCGGCCGGGACAGAGTCCGGGGCGAGCCTGCGGCTGTAATAGAACCTCTCGCCGCCGGGGAGCCAGGCAACCGCGGTGTAGCGGCACCGGTCGATCGGGCCATCCACGTCGACGCCGGTCACGACGTCCATGACCCGCAGCACGGACTCCTCCCGGCCGCCCTCGGACAACTGGTAGGCCAGCAGCCGGCCTTCGTGATCGGGCTGCCAGCTGTCCAGCGTGGTGCCGCCAGTCGGGTCGACTGCCATGGGGTCAATCAGCGCCCGCTCGCCCGCCCGGTTGCTTGCCGGCGCGCGGCCGCCCGCGTCAGAGCCGTCGCCAGACTCGTCCACCCGGTTGCTTGCCGGCGCGCGGGTGTCCGGGTCGCAGCTGACGCCCTGCCCGTCCTGGTCGTCCCGGCTCGCGGTGGCGGTGTACAGCACCGCATGCTCCTGCCCGGCTTCGCGCCGGGTGTAGAACTGGCTGGCGCCGCGCCAGGCCGGGGTGCCGACGGCGCCCGCGGCGAGCAGTTCGGTGAGCCGGGACGCGAACCTGTCCCGGCCTCGCAGGCCAGCCAGATAGCTGGCGTACAGCTCGTCCTGGGCCCGCAGCCAGTCCTGAGCCTGCGGGTCGCCGGGGTCTTCAAGCCAGCGGTAGGGGTCGGACACCGCCTGCCCGTGCAGCGTTTCGGTGAGATCCAGGCGGGCGGCGGGTGGGTAGGAGAGACCGGTCACTGACGACACCCTAATGTCATAACGGCGTCAGGATCGCGCGCCGTTCACCCAGTAGATGTTGGCGAACAGGGCGGCCTGCCGTCACACTGGTCACGGGTGCCCCGGCGGCACGTGCGCCGGCGATGGTCTCAACCAGGACGACGGGAGGTGCGAGTGCGCCGCGTGTTGCTGCTCAACATCACCTATGAGCCGCTGACGACGGTTGGATTGCACCGTGCTGTCTGCCTCGTGCTGGGGGAGAAGGCTGACGTCGTGCATGCCGACGCCGACGGTATGCAGCTTCATTCGGCGTCCACCAGGTTGGCTGCGCCCTCAGTGATCAGGCTGCGCCGTTACGTCCGGATCCCGCACCGCAGCCGCGTTCCGCTGACCAGGGCCGCCCTCATGCGCCGCGATAACTACCTGTGTGCCTACTGCGGAACCAAGGCCGACACCATAGATCACGTGGTACCCAGAAGCCGAGGTGGCCCGCACGCCTGGGAGAACTGCGTCGCGTCCTGCACCCGGTGCAATCACCGCAAGGCGGACAGGCTGATCGAGGAACTCGGCTGGACGCTGACGCGGCTGCCGGCCGCGCCGCGCGGGCCGCACTGGCGGCTCATCGGCGCTGCCGACGACGGCGATCCGCAGTGGGTGGCCTATCTGGAGCCAACCGCCGCTTAGCCGCTTCCCGCGCCCGCCCCAGAGCCCTGGTTTCGGGCATCCGGCGAGCCCGCGTTCAACACTATGTAAGTTCCGTTACCGCAAAATGGATCAATTTCGGGCGTCCGGCTGACTCAAACTAACAGTACGTTGTTCGACGATCTCGTGCGGATGTCCAACTTCATCGTGTACGCGATGAAATACGCCGTGAGATAACGGCTAGTTCGCCATCCTCCGTCGTCATCACCCTTACGCCATCGCCGAAATGGTCCCGCAGCACGGCGTCGCTCAGCACCCCGGTTGCCGGGCCAGCGGCCGCGATCGTGCCGTTCGCGAGCAACAGCAGCGTGTCGGCGAACTGGCCGGCCAGCGTCAGGTCGTGAATGGCGGACAGGACGGTCAGGCCGCGCTCCCGGCGCACCTGGTCGATGAGCTCAAGCGCATCCATCCGGCGGCCGAGGTCGAGTGCGCTGGTCGGCTCGTCCAGCAGCAGCACCGGCGCCTCCTGCGCCAGCGCCCGGGCCAGCACTACCCGTTGCAGTTCGCCGCCGGACATCGCCCGTAGCAGCCGCCCGGACATCTGGCTCAGGTCCAGGCGGTCGATGACCCCATGGCAGACGCGCCGGTCGGTCGCCGTCTCGGAGTGCAGGTAGCCGATATGCGCCGTCCGGCCGAGCAGCACGTACTCGGCCACTGTCATGTCCGGCGGCAGCACTGGCCGCTGCGGCACGTAGGCCACCAGCCTCGCCAGCTCGCGCCTGCCGAGCCGGTCCGCAGCCCGGCCGCAGACCGTGATCGCGCCGGTGTACGGAACGAGCCGAACCATGGCGTTGAGCAGCGTGGTCTTGCCAGCCCCGTTGGGGCCGATGACGCCAAGCCACTCGCCGTCGTCGACCGCGCCGGTGAGGGCGTCGAGCGCAACGGCGTCACCGTAACGGACCGAGAGCCTGTCAAAGCTGATCATTTACAGATCCTGCCTGGCTCGCCGGGACCTGAGCACGAACAAGAAAAACGGGGCACCGGCCAGCGCCGTGATCACGCCGATAGGCACCTCCGACGGCGCCTGGACTGTCCGCGCCGCGACGTCAGCGAGCACCAGGAACGCCGCCCCGCCGATCATCGAGACTGGCAGCAGGACGCGGTAGCTAGGCCCGGCGGTGAGCCTCACGACGTGCGGCACGATGATGCCGACGAAGCCGATGAGGCCGCTGACCGCGACGGCCGCGGCGACGCCGAGAGTGGCGGCCATCACTACCGTAAGGCGCAGCCGCGCCACGTTCACGCCGAGGCTTGCTGCCTCGGTCTCGCCGACCCGGAGCACGTCGAGCAGGCGCCGGTGGATCAGCAGCGCCGCCGCGGACACGGCAACGTAGGGCAAGATCAACCAGACATCCGACCAGCTTGCCGCTGACAGGCCGCCGAGTATCCAGGCATACACGGTCGCGAGCGTCTGGGTGTGCTGCTGCTGCAGGTAGGTCTGGAAGGCAGTCAGCAGCGCAGCCACGGCGATGCCCGCCAGCAGGATCGAGCCCGTCCCGGTGGCTCCGGTGGCAGGTCCGCCAGCGCCCGCGCCGGCGCCTAGCAGGTAAGTCAGCGCGACAGCGAGGGCCGCGCCCGCGAACGCTGCGGGCGGCTCGAGCGCCAGGCCGGCGCCGGAAACCACGACGATCGTCGCGCCGAGGCCTGCTCCTGCGGCCACGCCGAGCAGGTAGGGATCTGCCAGCGGGTTCCGGAAGATGCCTTGGTAGGCCGCGCCGCCGCCGGCCAGCATCGAGCCGACCAGGACGCCGAGGATGACCCGAGGCAGCCGGATCTGCCAGACGATCGCCGAGTTGAGAGCCGGCACGACGAGATGGGGGTGCCACGGTAGCTTGCCGACGATCGCCGCCAGGACCTGCTGAAGCGAGAGGTCCGCCGGGCCGACCGCGACGCCGACGATCAGCGCGATCATCAGCGCGATGCTGGCCAGTGCGATGGCGCGTCCGGCCCGTGTCCCGGCTCGTTCCGCGGCCCGCCGCCCGGCCCGACCGCCCCGGGCCGCCGCCGGGGCGGCCTCAGCCATCGTCGGTGCGGCCCGGCCTGCTGCCAGCGGCGGCCTGCCTGTTTCGGTAGTCGGCGGGACCCCGGCGGGATCCTGCCTGCTGGTCGCGGTCAATGTGACCCGGCCGCGACGTCCGCCGCAACGGTCTGCAGGAGTTGCACGACCCGGGGCCCCCACCGCGAGGCAATGTCGGCATTGAGCAGGATGAAATGCCTGCCCCTTACGGCGGACAGGACCGACCAGCCTGGCCGCGCGGAGACCGTTGCAGCATCCTGCCCGCCGCCGGTCGGGCCGGTATCGGCCAGGATGATGAAATCCGGGTTGGCCTTCAGGATGAACTCGGCCGACAGGCTCGGATAACCGCCCGCTGCCGCCGCACCTTTCGCGGCGTCGGCAATGCTCTTCATTCCGAGCAGGGACAGCAGGCCGCCGATAAAGGTCGAGGAAGTCACCGAGTAATACGGGTCAGTGCCGATCTCGTAATAGTAGGTAACCGGCTTGGCGTGCTTCGGCTCAGCTGCGATGATCTTGCTCACGGCGAGCCGCAGTGTGCTGTCCTCCTGCTGCGCTTGCGTCTCGTGGCCGGTCGCCTCGCCCAGCTGCGTGAACTCTGCGTACACGCCGGACAGGCTGGCGGCGGCCGGCAAGTCCAGCACCGGGATGGACAGCGCTGTCAGCTTGGCGGTGATCCCGTCAAGGTCATCGGAGATGATCACCAGGTCCGGCTTGTAGGCAGCGATGGCCTCCGCATTCGGCTGGTAGGCCGACAGCTTGGTGACCGGCGCGCCAGGTGGGTAATCAGAGAGGCTGTCGACTGCCTTTACCTGGCGGGCAGCCCCGATCGCGTAGAGCATTTCGGTAGCGGTAGGGGAGAGCGAGACGATGGCCGTTGGCCGGGCCGGGATCCGGAGCTGGCCGGCGGCCGTGCTGACCGTGACCGGGAAGCCCATGGTGGCCAGCGTCCCGGCCGAGTGGGCGGCTGACCTGGAGTCAGCCGGTCCGGCTGCCGATGTGCCGCACGCGGCGCACGCGACAGCTACGGCTGCGGCGGCCACGGCGCCCGGCAGCTTGCGGTGAATAGCCCGCATGTGATCATCCTCCGTCGGTGCTGGAGGACGAAGTGCGTCCGCTGCGACGCCGACGGGGCATCGGAACGAGCCGCCCTTCCTCCGAGGACAGGTCGTTGGCGTAGGCCAGGCGTCCGGGCTCGTCCTCGTGCGAGGCATCACCGTTGCGGGACAGCGCCGGGATCTCACCGGCTTCGCTGGGCACAGCGCCGTCCCAGGGACCAACGACCCTGGGACGGCGGAAGCCTATCGCAGTCGGCGGGCTACTGGGCGCGACTGGCCGCATGAACTGGCCGGGCGCCCGCCGCAGACCGGCCGCGACGCTTTGGCCCCTCCATCTCATACCTGGAGGGGCCTTGGCGACCATTGTCCCGGCTGAGCACCCGATCGCCCGGCAACGACACGCCGCAGGACTGCGCCGAAACAATGCGCAGTAGCCGATTCAGGAAAGGCATTGCGGCACCGGCGGGGCAGACAGCCGCGGGCGTGTAAAGACCTCGTTCCCCTCACGATTTGCATTAATGAGTAACGCTGTCCGCGCCGCGCCGATAACCGGTTAGACGGTGGTGACGTGGGTACCCCCGAGCTCACGTCGCGCGTCTGCAGCGGGCGCCCGGCCGGCTGATCTCCTCGCAAGCGGGCCGGCCGGGTTAGCCGCGCTGGCATCCGCGGCCGCTGACAAGCCCGGTCCGGCCGCGCTGCCGTGCGCCAGCGTGTCCCCGCCCGGTAGCGTTCGTATATGACCGAGACTGCGAACCAGCCCGCGCACCCAGCGCCCGCACCGTTCGGGCGCATGCTGACCGCGATGGTCACTCCGATGGACCGCGACGGGGACGTCGACTACGCCGGCGCTGCCCGGCTCGCCGAGTATCTCGTCACCGACATGCGCAATGACGGCCTGGTGCTCAGCGGCACGACCGGCGAGTCGCCGACGACCTCCGACGAGGAGAAGGCGCGCCTGCTCACGGTCGTGCTTGAGGCCGTCGGCGATCGCGCGACCGTCCTGGCTGGCGTCGGCACGAACGACACCGCGCACAGCTGCGAGCTCGCCAGGGCGGCCGAGCAGGCTGGCGCGCACGGCTTGCTCGTCGTCACGCCCTATTACAACAAGCCGCCGCAGAACGGGCTGGCTGCCCATTTCGCCAAGGTCGCCGATGCGACCGGACTGCCGGTCATGCTCTACGACATTCCCGGCCGCACCGGCACTCCCATCGCGGCCGAGACGCTGGTTGCGCTCGCCGAGCATCCGAGGATCGTCGCGGTCAAGGACGCCAAGGGCGACTTCGGCGCTGGATCGTGGGTGATGGCCCGGACCTCCCTGGTGTTCTACAGCGGCGACGACATGGTCAACCTGCCGTGGCTTGCGCTGGGCGCGGCCGGGTTCGTGAGCGTCGCGGGCCACGTGGTAGGCGACCGGCTGCACGAGATGATCGACGCCTACCGCGGCGGGCAGGTCGCCGAAGCGCTGCGCATTCACCGGGAACTGCTGCCGGTTTACACCGGCCTGTTCCGCACGCAGGGAGTGATCCTGGCGAAGGCGGCACTCAACCTACTCGGCTTGCCCGGCGGGTCGGTTCGCCTGCCGTTGCCCGACGCCACCACCGCTGAAACGCAGAAGCTGGTGGAGGACCTGACGGCAGGCGGTGTGAAGCTTTGAGCCATCCTCACCCGGAGCTCGGCCCGCCACCGCCGCTCCCGGCTGACGGCCTGCGCCTGGTCGCGCTCGGCGGGCTGGGCGAGATCGGCCGCAACATGACCGTGTTCGAGCACGCCGGACGACTGCTGATCGTGGACTGCGGCGTGCTTTTTCCCGAGCAGGACCAGCCGGGCGTCGACCTGATCCTGCCGGACTTCTCGGCGGTAACCGACCGGCTCGATCAGGTCGAGGCACTGGTACTGACGCACGCGCACGAGGATCACATCGGGGGCGTGCCGTACTTGCTCCGCCAGCGTGGCGACATCCCGATCGTCGGGTCCCGGCTCACCCTGGGGCTGGTTGCCAGCAAGCTCACCGAGCACCGGATCACCCCGCAGACGATCGAGGTCGCGGCCGGCGGGGTTCAGCGGTTCGGCCCCTACGAGCTTGAGTTCCTGTCGGTGAACCACTCCATTCCGGACGCCCTGGCAGTGGCGATCAGGACGCCGGCCGGGCTTGTCCTGCATACCGGCGACTTCAAGATGGATCAGCTGCCACTCGACGGGCGGCTCACCGATCTCGGCGGGTTCGCCCGGCTCGGCTCGGCCGGGGTGGACTTGCTGCTGGCCGACTCCACCAACGCCGAGGTTCCGGGCATCGTGACCTCCGAGCGGCAAATCGGGCCGGTGCTATCCGACGTGTTCGCCGCAGCCGAGCAGCGGATCATCGTGTCCTGCTTCGCCAGCCACGTGCACCGGGTGCAGCAGGTGATGGACGCGGCCGCCGAGCACGGCCGGAAGGTCGCGCTTGTCGGCCGGTCGATGGTGCGCAACATGGGCGTCGCGCGCGACCTGGGTTACCTGCAGGTGCCGTTGGTGCACGGCGGGTTGCTGGTGGATCTGAAGGAGGCGGAGGAGATGCCGCCCGACCAGATCGTGCTCATCTCCACCGGCTCGCAGGGCGAGCCGATGTCGGCCCTGTCCCGGATGGCCGGCCGTGACCACCCCATCCGGATCGCCGAGGGTGACACGGTCATTCTGGCTTCCTCTCTGGTACCGGGTAACGAGACCGCCGTTTCCCGGATCATCAATGACCTGACCAGGCTGGGCGCGCGGGTTGTGCACAAGGGAAACGCGCTCGTGCACGTGTCCGGGCACGCCGCGGCGGGCGAGCTGCTTTACGTGCTGAACCTTGTTCGGCCGAGCAACTTCATTCCGGTGCATGGCGAATGGCGGCACCTGAAGGCTCATGCTGACCTGGCCGCGCTGACCGGCGTGCCGGACCGGAACATCGTGATCGCCGAAGACGGAGTCGTGGTGGACCTGGTCGGCGGGCAGATCTCGGTCACCGGCAAGGTGCCGTGCGGGTACGTGTACGTCGATGGCCTGTCAGTCGGGGAAGTCACCGAGTCATCGCTCAAGGACCGCCTCATCCTCGGTGACGAGGGCTTCATCTCGGTCGTGGTCGTCGTCGACTCGACCAGCGGGAAGCTGGTGGCCGGGCCGGAAATTCATGCTCGCGGCTCCGGCATCGACGATGCCGGGCTCGCCGAGGTCCGGCCGCTCATCGAGCAAGCCCTGGCCGACGCCGCCAAGGAGGGCATTGACGAGGTGCACCAGCTGCGCCAGATCGTCCGGCGGACCACCGGCAAGTGGGTCAGCGACAACTACCGGCGCCGGCCGATGATCATCCCTGTAGTCATCGAGGCCTGACCGCGGGCTGCCTTGATGCTCGCAGGTTGTCTGTAGTCCTAATTAGCCGCTACTTCTTCGGCCGTCCCTAGCTGGAGCAGGCCGTGGACGAATACCAGACGCTGGCCCCCGGCATGAACGAGCCACCGGGACGGCACCTCAGGGTTGACTTGCCGGGCGTCCGGGAAGGCGGCAACGGCATCGCCGACTACGCATTTCCAGGGTGTCAGGGCGTGCCGCGGTGGGCGGCGGGAGTCAGTGGCACGAACGAGCCAGCCGTGCAGGATCACGCCGCCATCACCGACCGTGGCCTCCCAGCACAGATCGGGCCACAGATGAGGTACCCGCCAGGCGCATACAGTGACGTCGACGACACCATAGGACCTCGCCCGGATGTCATCCGGCGGGCCAAGCGTGGCCAGGTACAGGTCAAGACCACTCGGCGCCTTTCGGGAGTGGAGCATGAACTGCCACCGGTTGTGCGCGGCGAGGTATTCCGCGCGCGTCGCACCCAGGTCGGCGTAGCCGGCCTCGACGAGGTCAGGCCGGAAATCAGCCATCCGGCGCAGCAGCATCAGCTGAAACTCGCGGCGCGCGAATCCCCGCACTGCTCCCCCGCTGATTGGCTGGACAGAGTGATCTGAATACGACTACCACCTGCTGCTGACAACGGCCGAGCCGCCCGCCGCCTGCCACGCTCATGCTGTCATTGCTGGCGCAGCTTGAAGCGCTGCAGCTTGCCGGTGTTGGTGCGGGGGAGTGAGTCGACGAACTCGATGGCGCGTGGGTACTTGTAGGGCGCGATCCGCCGCTTGACCAGGTCCTGCAGCTCGCGGATCTTGGCCTCACCGTGGTCTGCGCCGGGACGTAGGATCACGAAGGCCTTTACGATCTGGCCGCGCGCCTCGTCCGGCACGCCGACCACGCCGCACTCGGCCACGTCGGGATGGGCCAGGAGCACTTCCTCGATCTCCGGTCCGGCGATGTTGTAGCCACCGGAAATGATCATGTCGTCGGACCTGGCCTGATACCAGAAGTACCCGTCAGCGTCCTTGGTGTAGGTGTCTCCGGTCAGGTTCCAGCCGTCGCGGACGTAACTGCGCTGCCGTTCGTCGGCGAGATACCGGCAACCGGTCGGGCCCTTCACCGCGAGCCTGCCCGGCTCGCCGTCCGGCACTGGCTTGCCCTCTTGGTCGACGACCGCTGCCTGGTATCCGGGCACCGCCTTGCCTGTCGATCCAGGCTTGATCTCGTCGTCAGCCGCCGCGATGAAGATATGCAGCATCTCAGTGCTGCCGATCCCGTCGATGATCTTCACTCCGGTGGCATCGTAGAACGCCTGCCACGTCGAGCCCGGCAGGTGCTCGCCTGCTGACACAGCCCGCCGCAGCCCGCGCAGCTGGTCGGCCTTTCCTGCCGCCAGCATGGCCCGGTAGGCAGTCGGCGCGGTGGATAGCACGGTGACCCGGTGCGCTGCGATGTAGTCGGCTAGCTCAGCGGGTGTGGCCTTCTCCAGCAACAGGGTGGCAGCGCTCACCCGCATCGGGAACAGCAGCAGGGCACCAAGGCCGAAGGTGAAGGCAAGCGGCGGCGTGCCGGCGAACAAGTCGCCGGGCACCGGCTTCAGCACGTGCGCGGAGAAAGTGTCGGCCACGGCGAGCAGGTCCCGGTGGAAGTGCATGGACGCCTTCGGCCGTCCCGTCGTGCCTGAGGTGAACGAGATCATCGCGACGTCGTCGCCGGCGGTCCGGACCGACGCGAACTGGGCGGGCTTGACCGCTGCCAGTGCCACCAGGTCATCAGGTTCCTGGCCGCCGAACGTCACGACTCGCAGGCCCGGAACCGACGCGGCGACTAGCTCGTCGGTGAACCGGTAGTCGCACAGCGCGAGGTTGACCTGGGCGACGCCGCAGATCGCGGCCAGTTCCCCGGCTCGCAGCATTGGCATGGTGGCCACCGCCACGCCGCCAGCTTTCAGCACGGCCAGCCAGCAGGCGGCCAGCCAGGGGTTGTTCGGGCCGCGCAGTAGCACCCGGTTGCCGGGCACTATGCCGAATTCCTCGGTCAGTACCCTTGCCACTTGGCTCGCCCGGGTGGCCACATCGCCGTAGCTCCAGGTCTGGTCCGGCGATAGCAGGCATGGCTGGCTCGCCCCTCCGGCCGCCAGCGTTGGGTTCAACAGCTCATCGGCGGCGTTGAGCCGGTCTGGGTAGGTCAGCCCGGACAGGCTGAAATCCAGGTCCGGCCACTGATCGGCAGCCGGCAGGTTGTCCCGGCAGAAGGTGTCCGCGTGCGCGGACGGGGAGAGGTGCATGTCCGGATCTTCCTCCTGTACGGCCGAGACGGTCCCAAGTATCCGGTTAGCGTGACGATAGTCAATGAAGCAGCGAACGGCCGAGCCTCGGGCCGCGCCGCCGCGCGTGCGTTCCGAAGCGCCCTGGCGCTAGGTTCGGTCGGGTGACGCCGCCGCCATCGCCGGGCAGTCAGCTGCTTGCAGCTCAGCCCCGCGCGCTCATCGTGACGACCTACGGGCTGTACGCCCGGGAAACCGGCGGCTGGTTCAGCATCGCCTCGCTGATCAGGCTGATGGCGGAACTCGACGTGGACCAGCCCGCGGTCCGGTCGGCCATTTCCCGGCTGAAGCGGCGCGGCCTGCTCGAGCCACGGCGCGAGGCCGGCGCCGCCGGTTACGGCCTTTCGCCCCGCGGCAGCCAGATCCTGGCCGAAGGGGACCGGCGGATATTCGAGCGGCCTCGCGCCAGTGCCGAAGACGGCTGGGTGCTCGCCGTCTTCAGCGTCCCTGAGCAGCACCGGGCCCGGCGGCATACGCTGCGGTCCAGGCTCGCCTGGCTGGGATTCGGCACGGTAGCGGCGGGCGTGTGGATCGCACCAGCCCAGGTGGCGGCCGAGGTCCGCGACGTGCTGGCGGCCGACGGGCTGTCGGACTATGTGACCTTGTTCACCGCCGGGTACCTGGCTTTTGGCGACGTACGCCAGCAGGTCGCCCGCTGGTGGGACCTGAACCGGCTGGAGCAGCTCTACCAGGCGTTCATCGACGCGACAGCGCCGGTGCTGGACGGCTGGGACGGTCGGCCGGGCGATCCCAGCCAGGCCTACGCCGACTACGCGCGGGTGCTGACGGCCTGGCGGCGACTGCCCTTCCTCGACCCCGGCCTGCCGGCCGAGTTGCTGCCCGGCGACTGGCACGGGGCGAGGGCCGCCACTTTGTTCGGCGAGTTGCGCGGCAGGCTGTCCGGCCCGGCCCGGCGTCACGTGCTGGACGTGGCGGGGCTTCCGGTCGCTGCCCGACCGCGTTAGGGCTGTGTTGGCAGGCGATTTGCCGGTCTTCCACCGTGTACGGTGAGGCCGGGATGCGCTACGGTCCCAGGTGATCTGCATTAGCCGAGAGCCGGTGTCCGGAGGTAACGGAATCGGCCTGGCGCCGGGGCATGCCGGCGCTGACTGAGTATGAAAATAATGAGGAGCCAGTATGGCTTACCAGCCGTATCCAACAACCGGCAACGAGTACCTGCCGCAGCGGCCGCCGCCGCCGAAGTCCGTGCTCACCGCCGTCAGGCTCATGTACGCCGGGGCGGGGCTCAGCGTCGTCGGGCTCATCGTCGGCCTGACCGCGATCGGCAGCCTCAAGACCGCCATCCTGCAGGCGGCGGTCAACGCGCACAAGCACCTGACCGCGTCCCAGCTGCACACCGCCGAGATCGCCGGAGTGGCGTTCATAATCCTCACCGGGCTAATCGGGGTTGGCCTCTGGCTGTGGATGGCCAGGATGAACCAGGCCGGCAAGAGCTGGGCCCGGGTAGTCGCGACCGTGCTTTTCGCCATAAATACGCTCTCTACGCTCACCTCGATCGCCCGGCCGAACGCGAGCATCACGAGGATCTTCGGCCTGCTTGTCTGGCTTGTGGGCGCCGGCGCGATCGCGATGCTGTGGCAGCGCGATTCGTCGGACTTCTTCAACTCGCAGCCGAGGTAACGGGGACAGCCGGCCGCGCAGCCGCCGGGTGGTGCGCGGTCTTGTGCGCCGGTACCTGCTAGATGACGGCGAAGCCCTGGATCTCAACCAGGGCAGCCGGATCCCATAGCCGCAACACCCCGATGGCGGCCATGGCCGGGTAATCGCGCCCGGCCAGCCGCCGCCAGACTGCGCCGATCTCGCGGCCGTGCGCCTGGTAATCCGCCAGGTCGACCGCGTAAATCGTCAGGCTGGCCAGGTCTGTCGGCTGGCCTCCGGCGGCCGCCAGCGCAGTCAGCAGGTTAGCCAGCGCGATCTCGAACTGCTCGGTTACGGAAACGCCGAGGACCGAGCCGTCCCGGTCCAAAGCTGTCTGCCCGGCCAGGAACACCAGCCGGCCACCCGTCGCGATCACCGCGTGCGCGAAGCCGGATGGCGCCGCCAGTTCAGGCGGATTGACTCGCTCAACACTCATAATTAGCCCTCGATCCAGATTCGGTGCTTGATCATGGCGGAGTTGCTGGTGCTATCTAGCCCCTGTAACTTCACCATGATCATGGCCGACGGCCCGGATCACGGCCGCCAGCGAGCGTGCTGAGTACCTGGGACCCCCCGCCTGATCAGCTCAAGGCGCGGCCGGGGACCGTCGGTCCGCCCGGTCTGCGGTGGGCGGCTGCCGGGCTGCCACTGCACCGGCCAGCGCGCGCCGGGTCCGGAATAGCCCTGCTCAGCGGCTGCATGCAGGGTCCAGCTCGGGTTGTACAAGTGCGCCCGGCCGAGCGCGCACAGGTCCGCGCGACCGGCCAGAATGAGCGAGTTGACGTCGTCGTATGAGGAGATCACGCCGACGGCGATGGTGGCGATATCGACCTGGTTCCTGATCGCATCGGCGAACGGCGTCTGATACGACCGGCCGAAAGCCGGCTTCTCCTGCGGCGACACCTGGCCCGTCGACACGTCGATGGCGTCCGCGCCCGCGGCTGCGAAGGCGCTGGCTATCTCAACCGCGTCCGCACCGGTGATACCGCCAGGCACCCAGTCGCAGGCTGAGATCCGAACCGTCATCGGCTTGGCTTCCGGCCACCCGGCCCGGATGGCCGCGAAGACCTCCAGCGGGAATCGCAGCCGCCCGGCCAGCGAGCCGGCGTACTCGTCCGCGCGCTTGTTGGTCACCGGCGAGATGAACGACGACAACAGGTAGCCGTGCGCGCAGTGCAGCTCAAGCAAGTCGAACCCGGCCCGGTCGGCGGCCTGCGCGGCCGCCACGAACTGCCCGGTGATCTGCTGCATGTCCGCAAGCGTCAGTTCACGGGGGACCTGGCTTATGCCGGGCATATAGGCCAGCGGCGACGGGCCGCAAACCGGCCACGTTCCCTCCGAAAGGGGCTGGTCCATGCCCTCCCACATCAGCCTGGTCGATCCCTTGCGGCCGGAATGCCCTAGCTGGAGCCCGATCTTCGCGGCGGACTGCTCGTGCACGAACGAGGTGACCCGCCGCCAAGCATCCTCGTGAGCGGCCGTGTACAAGCCCGCACAGCCGGGCGTGATCCGGCCCTCCGGGCTCACGCAGACCATCTCGGTCATCACCAGGCCAGCCCCGCCGAGTGCCTTGCCGCCTAGGTGCACCAGATGGAAATCGGACGGCACGCCATCTGCGGCCGAGTACATGTCCATGGCCGAGACGACGACCCGGTTGACCAGGTCCAGCTCGCGTAGCCGGAACGGCTGGAACATAGGCGGCACTACGTCGCCCGGCCCAATCCCGCGGCGCTTGGTGTACCCGGCGAACCAGGTGTCCATGGCGTCGGTGAATTCCGGGTCGCGCAGCCGCAAGTTGGCGTGGGTGACCCGGCGGCTGCGGGTCATGATGTTGAACGCGAACTGCTCGGGTTCCTGGCCGGTGTACTGGCCGAGGTTCTCGAACCATTCGAGGCTGGCCTGCGCGGCGCGCTGGGTGGAGGCGACAACCGGCCGCCGCTCGGCCTCGTAGGCGGCTAGGGCGGCCGGGACGCTGTCGTTCTCGTGCAGGCATGCCGCGAGCGCGAGCGCATCCTCCATGGCCAGCTTGGTGCCCGAGCCGATGGAGAAGTGCGCGGTGTGCGCTGCGTCGCCGAGCAGCACGATGTTGCCGTCCTGCCAGCTGCCGCACCGCAGCGTGCCGAAGCTGAGCCAGCGGGAGTTATTGGCCAGCAAGGCGTGCCCGCCGAGCACGCCGGTCAGCAGCTCGGCGACGCGCTCGATCGAGCCCTGGTCGGACTCACCGGGCCCGAGGTTACCGGCGGCTGCGGCCAGCACGTCGAAGCCAGCCGCGCGCCAGACGGCTTCGTTCATCTCGACGATGAAGGTGCTGCCGGAAGCGTCGTAGGGGTAGCCGTGCACCTGCATGACGCCGTACTGGGTCGGCTCGATGTAGAACTTGAATGCGTCGAAGACCAGGTCGGTACCCAGCCACATGTACTTGCAGTTTCGAAAATCAAATTCAGAGCGGAACGGGTCCGGTCTGGTGCTGCGGATCACAGAGTTCGCACCGTCGGCGGCGACAACCAGGTCGTAATTCGCGGCGAGCGTCGAGGCGTCTGGTGCTTGGGCGCGGAAGTGCACACTCACACCGAGTCCGGCGCATCGATCCTGCAGGATCTCTAGCAACCGGCGCCGGCCCATCGCCGCGAAGGCGTGCCCGCCGCTGGTGATCACCTCGCCGCGGTAGTGCACGTCGATGTCGTCCCAGCGGGCGAACTCCCGCTCCATCTGCTGATAGATCTTCGGGTCAGCGTTCTCGATCCCGCCCAGCGTCTCGTCCGAGAACACCACGCCGAAGCCGAAGGTGTCGTCGGGCGCGTTGCGCTCCCAGACGGTGATCTCGGTGTCGGGCAGCAACTGGCGCGCGAGTGCAGCGAAATACAGCCCGCCCGGCCCGCCTCCCGCCACCGCGATGCGCACAGTGCCTCCCCATTATTGCGGGCAATGCCGCAGGTCGGCTGATGCCGGTCCGGACCACTCGCTAACTGTGATGAGCTGCGTCGGCGAGGCTGCCGCGCCGGCGGACCGCTCCTGAGGCCGAGGCTATGCTGGATCTACGACGACGGTCAACGCAACGCGACAGGCTAGTCCAGCGGACCCGTCCGGACCGGGATGGCTGGCCTGATGGTGACCGGGAAGGGCAGCTCGGCGCGGAACTGCTCGTCGCCGGCCACTTCGGCCACCGTCTTGTACTTGCCGTCGCGAAGCTCGAACGCGATCAGCCGCGGATTTTCGGGCTCCGGCTCGACGATCCAGTAGGCCGGGATCCCGAAACCCTCGTACACCTGCTTCTTGCGGTTCCGGTCATACAGCCGAGTACTTCTCGATGAGACTTCCACGGCCAGCAGCGGCGGGCGCTCCTGGAATTTGGTGCTCAAGGAATCGATCGGCACAACCGCCACATCGGGAACGCGATGCTGGTACCTCGTGACGTTGATGCCCACTCCAGCCAACACGGCTAGATCGTTCGGGCAGGCAGCGGCCAGCGTTAGCGTCAGCCGCGTAACACTAGCTGATGCATATTCGCCGGTGCCGGGGACACGATAAGCACCCCGTCATCCAGCTCGAACCGCCGATCGTCGTCGGGGAAGAGATCTTCCAGGTCGTCGACGGTCAGCAGCCGGTCCGGGTCGTGCCAGAGATCCGGGGCGGTCATAGCCACCATGGTGCCTCCCTAACGTCATGGCTGCCACCCTGGCACCCGGTGCCGACAGTTCGGCTGGGCAGCCGCCGCCGACTCCGAGGGCCAAGTCCGGGGGCGGCGTTTGAGCGGTGGATCAACTCACCCGGCGGATCCGCCAGTAGCAGATCCCGCCCAGCCCGATCGCGAGCACGAGGTAGATCCCGGCTTCATACCACTGGAGGGCCCAGTAGCGGCTGGCCGGCTGGTAAGTGACCGCCACTCGGACACCGTGGCTAGCAAGGCACTGGACGAATGTGTTTGTCTGCGCACAGGCCCGGGGTGCGGTCACGGTCTGGTCGGCCACATTAACGGCCTGACTGCTCGTGATCCAGGCGCCCAGCTCGCCGTTGATGCTGGTGACCTGCATCAGCAGGACGCCGTTGTTGGAGTCTCCGATTCCGTTGAACGCAACCTTGCCAAGCGGCTCGACGGTGTGCGCCGGAGCGATGAGGTGTGGGCGTACGAAGGCAGGGGTGAGGATCTGAACCGCGGCGAACAGCGCGAGCGTGAGCGCCATGGCGGGCAAGGTGCGACGGGCAAGCACGCCAACCGTGACGCCGAGGGCGAAGGCAAACGCCGCGTAGCCGATAGGTGCGACGCCGGTCGCGCCGAACAGGGTCGGCTCAAACTTGCTGATGCTCAGCGAGTTCGGCCCTGCCTGGTGCGCGGCCCGGTACAGCGGTGCGGCCCACCAGCTTGTCATCAGGCTGAGCAAGCCGGTCGTGGCCATGGCTGCCAGGCCGATCAGCCCGAGCTTGACGGCGATCCAGCGCGACCGCGTGACGCTCTGGTTCCAGGCCAGCCGGAAAGTGCCGGCCTCGAGTTCGCGTGTCAGCAGCGGCGCACCCCAGAACATGCCGATGACGGCGGGTGCTGCGTAGAGCAAGAAGATGCCGCCATAGAACACGATCTCCGCGCCGCTGCCCTTCACCTGGTTGATGAAGTTCGCCGCCTCGGTACCGCAGCCCGCCTGGCAGCCCGGCAGGCCGCTACTGGCGTACAGGTCGGCCAGGTGCGGGCCGGTGACGATCAGGGCGATCGCCGTCGCTGCCAGCGCGGCGCCTGCCGCGATAGCCTGGGCCCGGAACTGCCGCCAGGTTAGCCAGATCATGACTGCCTCCTTCGGATCTGCCAGATGCAGAGCCAGCTGAGCCCGGTAGCGAGCACCAGGTAAATCGCGGTCTCAATCCATTGCAGGGGCCAGAACCGGCTGGCTGGCTGATAGGTGACCAGCTGCCGCAGGTGCTTGCCAGCTAGCCAGCCACTGCACGCCTGGGCGGAGTTTCCGAGGCATGCTTCGGTGGCCGGTCCGGTAAACACCGCGCCAGACGGCGTGATGGTCTGGTCCGACAGGATCCAGGCACCTGGCTTTGCGAAGTTGCCGATCACCGTCATCTGGCCGGTCGTGGGACTGCCCTGAACCGACCGAATCAGCAACCCGGCGGTGGTGACGTTGAGCGACGCCGCGGCGCGGACCGGCGGAATGAGATGCGGCCGGACCAGGCTCGGCATTGCGACCTGCACGGCGGCAAAGATCACAAGGGTGATCGCCATGGCGGGCAGCATCCGGCGCACCAGCACGCCGACCGTGACTCCGAGGGTGAAAGCGAGCGCAGCGTAGCCGAGCGGCGCGATCCCGCGGGCACCGAACATAAGCGGGCTCAGCCGGTTGAAGCTCAGGTGCGAGGCCTGGTTCCCGATGGCGAGGGCGTGATCAACGGGGCTAGCCCACCAGCTGATCATGAGGCTGAGCAGTCCGGATGCCGCTATCGCGGCCAGCCCGCCAAGACCGAGCTTGGTGACAATCCAGCGCGTCCTGGTGATGCTCTGCTTCCAGGCCAGCGGGAGGGTGCCCGCCTCGAATTCGCGGGTGACCAGGGGCGCACCCCAGAAGATCCCCGCTAGCGCGGGTGTCAGGTACATCGCCACGATGCCGGTGTAGAAGACAGCTGCGTAGATGCCGCTGCTGAGGTTGCTGATGAAGTTGCCAGCCAGCGACGCACAGTTCGCTCGGCATGAGTTCAGGCCCGCGGCCTCGTACAGGGAGACCAGGTGCGGTCCAGTGGCCACAAGGGCAGTCGCAAGGGCAAGCAGGATGGCAGTCGTGGTGATGGCCTGGCTGCGGAACTGCCGGTAACTCATCCAGATCATCGACGGCCTCCGGCCATCGCCGGAGACGCTTTCGCGCTGCCCATATAGGCCAGCACCAGATCCTCTAGGTCGATCCCGGCGGCCGACCAGGCCGGATCGCGGACCGGCTCGCTGCTGCGGACAAGCAGCGTGCTCTGCCGGTCGGTGTGGCTCTGCGTGATCACCTGGCCGGCCGGCAGCGAGCGGTCCTCGCTGCGTGGCCCGGTCAGCAGCTGGTGGGATCTCAGCAGGTCGTCCACCTCGCCGGCCACCTGCACCCGGGACGCGACCAGCACGATCAGGTAGTCGCAGACCCTTTCCAGGTCCGCCACCAGGTGCGAGGACATTACGACGCTGAGCTCCTGCTCGGCCGTCGACTCCATCAGGATCTGCAGGAACTCCCGCCGGGCCAGCGGGTCGAGGCTGGCGATGGGCTCGTCAAGGATTAGCAGTTCGGGCCTCTTGGCGATGGCGAGGGTCAGCGCGAGCTGCGCGCGCTGCCCGCCAGAGAGCTTGCCTGCCTTCTGCCGGGGGTCGAGGCCAAGCTGCTGGATGCGCTTGTTGGCCAGCTCACTATCCCAGCCGGGGTTCAGGTGCGCGCCGAAGCGCAAGTGGTCCTCGACGCTCAGGTTCGCATAGGTAGGAGTGTCCTGGGCCACGTAGCCGACCCTGGCAAGCTGGTCTGGCCCGCTGGCCGGCTTGCCGCCGAGCACCTCGATGGTGCCGGCGGTCGGCGCCAGCATGCCGGTGGCCAGGTTGAGGAGCGTGGTCTTGCCAGCCCCGTTCGGGCCAACGAGACCAGCGACATGCCCGGCCGGGATGCTTAGCGTGCATTCCGACAGGGCCCATCGTCGCCCGTACCGCCTGCCCAGCTTGCGCGCTTCGACAGCGGCGGTCATAGAACTTCCTCCTCAACGGCGGGGGACCTGAGGGCCCGCTGGAATAGGGCGCCGATGCTCTCGTCGTCGAGGCCTGCCCGGCGGGCCTCGTCGAGCCAGGGCATGAGCGCCAGGCTTAGCTCCCGATGGACGGCGATCGACTCGTCGCTCAGCGTCTTGGTGATAAAGGTGCCGACGCCCGACCTGGGCGCTGCTAGGCCCTCGTACTCAAGTTCGCGGTACGCCTTGAGCACGGTGTTCGGGTTGATTGCCAGCGTGCCCGAGACGTCCTTCACGGTGGGCAGCTGGTCGCCCGCCCGGAGCAGGCCGAGCCGGAGCGCCTGCCGGACCTGCTGGATCAGCTGCAGGTACGGCGCCACCCCAGACCGGGTGTCCAGGTGGAACTCGATCACTCTGCCTCCAGGTCCAAGGACGCTTTATCTAGGCAAATAGCACATTAGATCGCTAGCCTGCTAGTGTCAACATCCAGCCAATCAGCGGCCGACACGCCGGAGCGGGTCTGGAGTTGCAGGCGGAATGCTCGTTACGGTGAGCATCATGGCGACTCGTGCGCCCAAAGGCGCAGCGCGCCCTCGTGGCGGCACGACCAGCCGGAGGCGGCAGACGGCTGGTTCTCGCCGCGGCCGGGCCGGTTCAGCACGCAGCCGTCGCGGCTATGGCTCCACGAGATCCAGGTCGGCGGGGTGGGGCAGGTCCGGTGGCCGTCGCTACTCCAAGCCGCCGCCGGCCAATCCGTTCGTAATCCTGGCCGGATGGCTGGTCAGCCTCATTTACGCGACCTGGATGGCGCTAGCGCACACGGTCGGCGCGGTGTGCCGGGCGCTTGGCCGGAGCGCCCGCGACCTCGATCCGCTGCATCGCCGGGACGGGCTCGGGCTCGTCGCGGTCATTGCCGCGATCGTGGCCGCGGTAGCAACCTGGTGGCACGCCGCCGGGCCGATCAAGCCGCTCTCCACTGTGCTGGTGACCCTGCTTGGTTCCGGCTCCTGGTCCGTGCCGATCCTGCTTGGCCTGCTCGCCTGGCGGCTCCTGCGCCACCCCGACAACAACGCGGCTACTGCGCGGATGGTGATCGGCTGGACTGCACTGCTGGCCGGATGCCTCGGCTTGGTGCACGTGGCCTCGGGTACGCCGGGGCTGTCGCGCGGGCTCGGCCCGATCAGATCGGCGGGCGGACTGATCGGCTACACAGTCTCGGTGCCGTTGGTCCACGTCATCACTATCTGGGGGACGTCGCCCGTGCTGGCGCTCGTGGCCTTCTTCGGGCTACTGGTCATCACCGGCACGCCGTTGCACCGCGTGCCCGATCGGCTAGCTGAAATGCACGGATTCGGCCGGCGCAAGCACCCGGGCACCGATGGAGAAGGCGACGGCCGGGATGCGGCGAGCGGAGAGCCCCGTCAGCTGGCCCGGCTCGGCAAGCGCCGCCCGGAGGCGCTTGAGGTTGGCGCTCGCGATCGCGCCTACGACACCCCGCTCATTGGCGGATTCCTCGGACGCGGCCAAGGCGGCGGTCTGAAAGACGTTCCGGCGGGTGACGACGGGGCCGGCGCAAGCGCGGCTGATGCCGCGGCCGCGTCGGGCGCCCTCGCGTTCTCGGCGGCCGGGCCTGACGGGCATGGCGTCGGCGTTGCCGGCTGGCACGATCCCTGGGGGCCGGGCGGTGGCGCGGATGCGGCCGTGCCCGGGCCCAGCGCCGCGGCCGGAGCGGCAGGCGGCCACCCGGCCAAGCCGGAGCAGCTCACGCTGGCGGCGGTGACCGATGGCAGCTACACGCTGCCGCCGGTCGCGCTGCTGAAGCCGGGCACCGTGGCCAGGGCACGGACCAGGGCTAACGACGGGATGGTCGAGGCGCTGTCCGCCGTGCTTGACCAGTTCGAGGTGGATGCTCAGGTCACCGGCTTCACCAGGGGCCCGACCGTGACCAGGTACGAGATCGAGCTCGCGCCGGCGGTCAAGGTCGAGCGCGTCACGCAGCTGTCCAGGAACATCGCGTACGCGGTGAAGAGCGCGGACGTCCGGATCCTCTCGCCGATCCCCGGCAAGTCGGCGATCGGCGTGGAGATACCGAACACCGACCGGGACATCGTCAGCCTCGGTGACGTGCTCAGGTCTCCGGTCGCCACGTCAGACCAGCATGCGATGGTCGTGGGGCTTGGCAAGGATGTCGAGGGACGGACCGTCATCGCCAACCTCGCCAAGATGCCCCATATGTTGATAGCCGGGGCTACCGGAGCGGGTAAATCTACATGTATCAACGGATTGATCACATCAATCCTACTTCGGGCGACACCAGACGAAGTGCGCATGGTACTGATCGATCCCAAGCGGGTCGAGCTGGCCGCCTACTCGGGGGTGCCGCACCTGATTACCCAGATCATCACCAGCCCGAAGAAGGCCTCGGACGCCTTGCAGTGGGTGGTGGGCGAGATGGACCGGCGCTACGACGATCTCGCCGCATCCGGGTTCCGGCACATGGACGACTTCAACAAGGCCGTCCGGGCGGGCCGGGTGACAGCGCCGCCCGGCTCGGAGCGGGTCTACGCCCCCTACCCATACCTGCTGGTGATCGTCGACGAGCTAGCTGACCTGATGATGGTCGCGCCTAGGGACGTGGAAGACGCCGTTGTGCGGATCACCCAGCTCGCCAGGGCCGCGGGCATCCACCTCGTGCTCGCTACTCAGCGGCCCAGCGTCGATGTCGTGACCGGGTTGATCAAAGCCAACGTTCCCTCCCGGCTGGCGTTTGCGACCTCCAGCCTCACCGACAGCCGCGTCATCCTGGACCAGCCGGGCGCAGAAAAGCTGGTGGGACAGGGCGACGCGCTTTTCCTGCCGATGGGCACGAGCAAGCCCATCAGGCTGCAGAACGCGTTCGTCACCGAGAAGGAAATCCGGGAGGTTGTCGCACACTGCAAGAAGCAAGCGCAGCCGGCTTACCGGGACGACGTGGTCGCGCCGGCCGGGCGGCGGCGGGAGATTGATGCCGACATCGGCGACGACCTCGACTTGCTGGTGCAGGCAGCCGAGCTGATCGTCAGCACGCAGTTCGGCTCGACCTCGATGCTCCAGCGCAAGCTCAGGGTCGGCTTTGCGAAGGCGGGCCGGCTGATGGACCTGCTGGAGAGCCGCGGCGTGGTTGGCCCCAGCGAGGGTTCGAAGGCGAGGGACGTGCTCATCCGGCCCGACGACCTTGCCGGGCTGCTGGCCTCGCTGCGCGGCGAGGACTAGGGAGCCTGGCCAGATCGTCGCGCGCATTGCCCCGGGGCCGGTTGGCAGCGCCAGGCAGGTAGCGAGAGACTGTGTCAGCCACTCCGAATGCCATGCGGTTCTCGCCGGACGGTAACCGGATGTCTACACTGGGTGACCGGCCCCTCTGGGGATCCGGGGGAATCCAACATAGGTATGAGGGCCCGCACGGGCTCGGGGCGGATGCAGCATGACGAGCGGTTGCAGCATGGTAATGGAGGCACCGCGTGAGCATCGGTGACGCCTTGGCGGGGGCTCGCCGCCAGGCCGGTCTCACCACTACGCAGGTCAGTCAGCGGACCTGCATCAGGGAGACGATCGTACGGGGTATCGAGCGGGGGGACTACTCGGCGTGCGGCGGTGATTTTTATGCGCGGGGGCACATCCGCAGCATCGCCCGCACTGTGGGGCTGGACCCGGACGAGCTGATCAGGGAGTACGACGCGACGCAAGCGCCACCGCAGCCGATAACCGCGGCCGATGTGTTCCAGCCGTTCACTCCGGTCAGGCTTAAGGAGCGCCGACGCCGGCCGAACTGGACAGTGCTGCTGGTGATCGGCCTGCTGGTTGTGCTGGGGATCGCCGGCTTCCGGTATTTCGGGTCCTCGCACCATTCCAGCCCGCCGGCGTCGGCCGGGACGAGGCACACACCTAAGCCGAAGGCTACGCACAAGGTGGTACCGGTTGTTTATAACCGGCTGGTGCTGACGATGAGGGCTTATCCCGGCCAGTACAGCTGGGTGCAGCTGTCGAGCACGGCTGGCCAGCTGATCTTCCAGGGCTACGTGTATCCCAACACGCCGAAGACGTGGACCGAGAGGCAGAAGGTCCTGGTCGTGATCGGCAATCCAGCCGCGCTAACAATGACCGTAAACGGCCGGACGCATTCTCATCTCGGTACGACTGTGCTGCGCTTGACTTGCGACATCGGCGGGTGCCAGAAAGGCTGACTGAGGTCCTGGCGGGCCTGCTGTGCCTGCGCACCCGCCGGGTTACCGTAGTCTGCCGGTGTGTCATCCAGCGTGCAAAATCCCAGTGCTACCAGGCGAATCGTCCGTATGGTGACGCTGGGCTGCGCCCGGAATGAGGTTGATTCGGAAGAACTCGCCGCGCGGCTCGAGGACGGTGGCTGGCAGTTCGCCGATGAGGTCAGTGAGGCCGACGTTGTGCTGGTGAACACGTGCGGCTTCATTCAGGCGGCCAAGCAGGAATCCATTGACGAGCTCCTGGACGCTGCCGCCGGCGGCGCGAAGGTCGTGGCCGCGGGCTGCCTGGCGGAGCGCTACGGGTCGGGCCTGGCCGAGGCGATGCCCGAAGCGCAGATCCTGAGCTTTGATGACTACGCCGACATAGCCGCCCGGCTCGACTCGGTTGCGGCCGGGGAGCGCTGGGAGGCGCACGAGCCGCGGGACCGCCGCAGGCTGCTGCCCTTGTCGCCTGCCGCCCGGTCAGAAGCCAGGTCCGTGCATACGCCCGGGCACGGCGGCGGCATCGCCGACCTGCCGGCCGGGGTCGCGCCTGCCTCGGGACCCCGGGTGCTGCGCAGGCGGCTTGGCGGCGGCGTGGTCGCTCCGCTGAAGATCGCCTCGGGCTGTGATCGGCGCTGCACGTTCTGTGCCATCCCCGCCTTCCGTGGCGCGTTCGTGTCCCGGCGGCCGGAGGACCTGGTAGCCGAGGCAGCATGGCTTGCCGACCACGGTGCCCGCGAGCTGCTGCTGGTGAGCGAGAATTCGACGTCGTACGGCAAGGACCTGGGCGACCTGCGGCTCCTGGAGAAGTTGCTGCCGCAGCTAGCTGCCGTCTCCGGCATCTACAGGGTCCGGGTGAGCTACCTTCAGCCTGCCGAACTGCGGCCCGGCCTGATCGAGGTGCTGGCCGGCACCGACGGCGTTGCTCCGTACTTCGACCTGTCCTTCCAGCACGCCAGCGCCACCGTGCTGCGGTCCATGCGCAGGTTCGGCGACCGGGCCCGATTCGGCGCGCTGGTCGACCAGATCAGGAGACTGGCTCCGCAGGCCGGAATCCGGTCCAACTTCATCGTCGGTTTCCCAGGCGAGACCGAAGAAGACGTGGCTGAGTTGCAGAACTTCCTGTCCGAAGCCAGGCTGGACGCCATCGGCGTGTTCGGCTACTCAGACGAGGACGGCACGGAAGCTGCGGGCCTGGACGGCCAGCTGCCCGCCGACGAGATCAGCAGCCGGCTGGAGGACCTGGCCAGCCTGGCTGATGAGCTGATGGCCGAGCGCGCGGCCGAGCGGATTGGCGAGCGTGCCGAGATCCTTATCGACGAGGTACTCGGCGAGGGCCGTTACCTCGGCCGTGCCGCCCATCAGGCGCCGGAAGTCGACGGGGCCACCGAGGTCCGAAGTGAGCGGCCGCTGTCACCGGGGGACCTGGTCAGCGCAGTGTTCGTGGATAGTGACGGAGTCGACCTGACGGCTGATGCTGACGAAGGCGCGATTCCCTGGGCCGCGGACTCGCGTTGAGCCGGCCAGCTGACGGCCCGGCTGGCCATAGCGGTGCCGGCGCGGCGGCCGATGCTGGTTCAGCCGCGGGTGCTGGCGCGACCGCGGATGGTCGGGCAGCTGCCGCTGCCTCAGCCGCCGCCGGAGCGGCGACAACTGGCGCGACGGTGACCGGCAACAGCCCGATGACGTCTGGGCAGGCTAGCGAGGCGGTGCGAGGCCCGGTCGGCGTGCCGGCCCCTGGCGTGGTGAACGTCGCCAACGCCCTCACAGTGCTGCGACTGGTGATCGTCCCGGTCTTCGTCTGGTTCCTGCTCGATGGCGGCACGGGTGCGCGAGTCCTGGCTTTCGTGGCCTTCGCGGTTGCCTCGATCACCGACCTGCTGGACGGGGAACTGGCCAGGCGCCGCAGCCTAATCACCGACTTCGGCAAGATCGCGGATCCCATCGCGGATAAGGCACTGACCGGTTCCGCGCTTATCACCCTCTCCTATCTTGGCGAGCTGCCCTGGTGGGTCACCGCCGTGATCGTTTCCAGGGAACTGGCCGTGACCGGACTGCGCTTCTGGGTCATCCGGCACGGCGTCATTGCCGCCAGCCGCGGCGGCAAGATCAAGACGATGCTCCAGGTAATCGCCATCAGCCTGTACGTGCTGCCGTGGCATATTGCGTTGCTGCAGGAGCTCATCATGGCCGCGGCAGTCGTGGTCACGCTGGCGACCGGTGCAGACTACACATTCCGGGCAGTCAGGCTGCGGCGGGCCGTGCAGTGACGCCGGATGGAGCCGCCGCGTCGGTAGCCGGACTGGCCCGCCAGGCCGTTGGGCTGCTGATATCCGCGGGTCAGACCGTCGCGGTGGCGGAGTCCCTCACCGGCGGCTTGGTAGCAGGCGCGCTAACGAGCGTGCCGGGCTCGTCCGCGGTATTCCGCGGCGCGATCGTCGCATACGCCACGGAGCTCAAGACCGCGCTGCTGGGCGTCCCGGCCGAGCTGCTCGCCCGGCGCGGCCCGGTCCACGCCGACGTGGCAGCCGCGATGGCGGCGGGAGTCCGCGACCGGCTGGGCGCGGATTACGGCCTGGCGACGACGGGAGTTGCCGGGCCGGGCCCGGCCGACGGCAAGCCCGCCGGAACGGTTTTCATAGCGGTGCTGGGGCCCTCCGGGCCTGTCGGCTGTCAGCTGAACATAGCTGGCGACCGGCCGGAGGTCCGCGATGGCTCGGTCGGCGGGATCCTGTCGTTGCTGGTCAGGACGTTGCGGGAAGATCAGCCCTGATTACAGTGTTACGAACGTGTGAACACGCAGCTATGCCCTCTCCCGCACGGTCAGTAAGGACAGGTACGGTAGAGGGGTCAGTAGATCGACCTCAGGGAGGGAGAGCGACGATGGTCCTGCTTCGTCACTTGCTCGGTGACGCGCTACGGCGACTGCGTCTTCGCCAGGGTCGCACCCTACGTGAGGTTTCGGCGAGCGCCAGGGTGTCCCTTGGTTACCTGTCCGAAGTAGAACGTGGTCAGAAGGAAGCGTCCTCGGAGCTGCTCGCCTCCATCTGCGATGCCCTTGGTGCGCCACTATCGCAAGTTCTGCGGGAAGTGTCCGATGGCTTCGCCTTGGCCGAACTGCAGAACGAGCCCGTTTTCAGCGTTCCGCTCGAGCCCGCGCTGGCGCGCCCGGCCGAATCTGGCGGCGGTGCCGAGCCAGTCGCTGCCGGTCCTGCCGCCGCGCACCGGCCCGGCGTCAAGCTGCCGCAGACTGCCGCCAGCCAGCGGCTGGTTATGCCGCAGCGCAAGTTGACCGTGCGCACGAGCCAGCGGTTGGTCTCGCAGGGTGAGCCGCTGATTGAGCAGGTTTCGTTGCCAGCGGACGAGCAGAAGTTCGACAAGCTGGCGCGCGATATCACGAACATGGTGCCGGTCTAGCCGACGCCGGAACCAAGGCGCCGGAACCAAGGCGCCGGACTCGGAGCTCAGTCCGCCAGAGGGTAAGGGGCCTGGGCCGGTCAGACGGTCGAGGACGAGGTCCAGGCGGCCGGATTGTCCGCGAGCTTCCGCACACTTGGCGGCAGGTTGCCAGAGACGATGTGCTCGAGCGTGACTTCCTCCAGGATGGCGCGCTCGTTGGCGCGCAATGCGATCCAGACGGCCTGCAATGGCTCGGCCGCGCCGATATAGCCCAGGTTCTCCGGTCGCTCGCCCCTGACTCCGAGCAGGGGCCCGTCGATCGCCCTGATGATGTCGGCCAGCGAGATCTGGCTGGCCGGGCGGGCGAGCCAGAATCCGCCGTCCGGCCCGCGCTGGCTGCGCACCACGCCTGCCCGGCGTAGCTGGGTGAGGATTGCTTCCAGGAACTTATTCGGGATCGCCTGCGTCCGCGCGAGCTGGTCAGCCGTCACGTGCCCGCCGTCCGACGCCGCCAGTTCGATGACGGCGCGCAAGGCATAGTCGGAGCGCGCTGAGAGACGCATATGCAGCATTATGCAGGTAACGAATGCCCAGCGGGCATGCCGCTCCGGTTAAGCAGGCGGTGGGACCGGCGGCTGCGGGGCTCTGTCGCCTAGGCCGGGGGTCCTCAGCGATATTCAGATGACAATTCGTCACACCGATTTGGGCGTTAACGGCGGATCAGGCCGAGGACCTCGGCGGCCATGGCGTTGCTGCGCGCCGCGCCGAAACTCGCAACGTAGGTGATTGCCTCCGGCTGCCATGCCGGGAGGCCCATTTCCAGCAGTATCGCGTCCGGCCTGGCGGCTAGCAGCAGTCCGGCAACCTGGGCGGCGACCGGGTGGCGGTGCGCGTCGCGGACCACGATGATCAGGGACCTTCCGGTGGCGTCGGCCAGCAGCCCGTGCACCGCTGCGGCCAGGTTCCCGGCTGGCGTGGCGGTGCTGAGCTCCTGCGCGGAGCGATCCTGGCCGCCGTCGACCAGGCCCGGGCCGAGCTGCTGGCTTCCGTCGCGACCCCAGCCAGAGGCGCTCACGAAGGCGTGTTTCAAGCCTCCTGACAGCTGCAGAGTTGGCTTGATTGGTGCACTCAGAGCCGGCCGGCTGCCTGGTCCAGTCAGGCAGAGCGTCAGCGCAGGACTGGCGGACCAGCGATGGCGGCCGGGAGGATGTGCCCATGGTTGTGCTAGACGGGACGTCGCTGACCTGCGCCGAGGTGGCGGCCATCGGCAAGCGCGCGGCCAGCGTGGAAATCGCAGCGAGCGGACGTGAAAAGGCCAGCCTGGCCGCGCAGGTCTCCAGGGCCGCTTCGGAGGGTCGCGATGTCTATGGCCGCAGCAGCGGGGTGGGCGCCAACCGCGCATTCCGCGTTGAGGATGTGGACGCTCAGGCGCACGGCCTGCGCCTGCTGCGCAGCCATGCGGGCGGCGCAGGGCCGTTGCTTGAGCCTGAACTGGGCCTGGCCTTGCTTGCCGTTCGCGCCAACCAGATCGCGGCTGGCGGCTCGGGCGTCGATCCGGGCGTGCTCGACGTACTCGCCGACTGCGTCAATCGCGGGCTGCGGCCACCGGCCCGGGTCTATGGCGCCATCGGCACTGGCGACCTGGCCGCGCTTGCGGTAACCGCGCTGTGTCTGCTGGGCGAACGGGACTGGCTGCCCGATCCTGCTGGGCGTTCTGATCCTGCCGGACCACCGCCGGTCGCCAGCCCGCCGCGGTTCGCCCTTCCCGCGACCGACGCCCTGGCCTTCATTTCGAGTAATGCGGCCACCCTCGCCGAGGCGGCCATCGGCTGCCACGATCTGTACGTCCTGCTGGAGGCTAGCCAGGTCGTCGCGGCGCTCAGCCATCTGGCTGCCGGAGCGTCGGGCGAGCCGTACGCCGAGGCTGTGCAGCTAGCCCGGCCGCATCCGGGGCAGCAGCGGGTGGCGGCGGCACTTCGCAGCCTGCTGGCCGACGAGCCGGCCAGGACGGGCCGCAACCAGCATCCCTACGGCTTCCGGGCGCTGCCCCAGGTCCACGGCGCAGCGGTGGACGCGCTCGCCGCCGCCGAGCAGGTAGTGACCTGCGAGCTCAACGCGTCGGCGGAGAACCCGCTGGTCGATACCGTCGGCACGCGGTTCTGGCACAACGGCAACTTTCACACCGCCTACCTGGCGCTGGCACTCGATGGCGTGCGCGCCGCGGCGTTCCAGGCGGCGGCGCTATCGGCGGCGCGGCTGGGCGCGCTGATGGATCCGAGCATCACCGGGCTGACCGGGTTCCTGGCCGCCGAACCGGTGCCGAGCTCCGGGCTAATGATCACCGAATACGTGGCGCAATCGGCTCTCGCCGAGATCCGGCTGCTGGCGACGCCGGCGGCGCTGGGTAGCGCGGTTGTTTCGCTCGGCGCGGAAGAACACGCCGGCTTTGGGACCCAGGCTGCGCGGGCGACCACCGCGGTCGTGCGCGCCTACCGTGTGGCGCTGGCCTGCGAGCTGATCGCAGCCGTCCGGGGGCTGCGCCAACTCGGAATCCGGCCGGCCGGCCCTGATCTGTCGTCGGCCCTCGACCTCGCCGCCGCAGCGCTGCCGGACTCGATGGCTGACCGGCGGCTGGACGGGGACCTCGCCGCCGCGCAGGACCTGCTGCCCGGACTCGCGCTGAAGCTGCCGCAGGCCGGCCTGCCCTCGTGAGTGGATCATGTTAGGGACGTCGAGCGAAGGTGCGCTGCGAGGGGCTATCCGTGCGGCCAGGGCAGCTGCCTGAACCCGATCGGGGCCGGCAAGATCCTGGCCTTGGCGCGGTTTGCCGCGGTAGCGGGCAGCCACTGCAGGTTGACCTCATAGGAGGTACCCGGAGCCGCAGACCCCGCAACGCTGATGATGAGCCGCAGCGGCAGGTAGCTGCCGCTGCTAACCCACAGCACGGCCCGAGCGACGCCGTCCCGTCCGGAGGCCGCCGATACCAGCCTGATGGCGGGCAGACCGGCAACGCGGCCCCGACCGGCCACCGTAAAGGTGCCGCAGCTGAGCATCCGGCGAATAAACAGTCCCCAGCTCAGGCTGAAAGGCGAAGATGTCGCACCACCGTGGCAGCCAGAGACCACGTCCCGGACCTGCATCCGCAGGATAGTCTGCATCGGGAACAGCAACGCCGGCAACGGATTGCCGTTCCGGCGGCTCGCGGAGATGCGCTTGGCTCGCCAGGTTCTGTCGGCGTAATTAACGATCACGACGGTAACGCTGCCGTCACGCACTACGTAGCCGCCGGCCTGGCGGGTGCCCGTCGTGCTGGCGGTCAGCTCTGTTCTGCTGCCGACTTGGTCCGACCAGCTGACGACGCTGACGCCGGGCTGGCTGACGGCTGCGCGCACGACGGCGTCCGAACGAGGCCGGGCGAGCGCCCGCCGGGTCTGGCTGATGACGAACGCGGTCAGGTTCACCGAGTTCTTGGTGCTCACCTGAGGCGTACCGGACGCGGCGACCAGGGCGACTGCTGCCGAGGTGGCAATGGCAGCGGTGGCCGCGACTGCCATCACCGCAGCCTTCATTCGCCGGTACCGGCGCTGCCGTAGGAGCGCGGCTGCGGCAAGCCCCGGGGGCGAAGTCGCGCCGGCGGTCAGCCGGTCCAGCCCTTCGCGGATGAGCTGGCTGACATCCTCGTTCATGATTGCTCCTTAGCGGGACTGGTCGCGGCATGTGGTCGCGGTTGGTCTTCGGCTAGCCATGGCGCGGCAAGATCGCGTAGCCGGTGCAGGCCGCGTGACGCGGCCGATTTGACCGAGCCCCTCGAGCAGCCGAGAAGGGCCGCTGCCTCGGCCTCGGACCGCTGCTCCCAGTACCGCAGCACGATCACGGTCCGTTGCCGGGGCGGAAGCTGATGGAGCAACCGCACCATCGCATCACGCAGGTCGACGTTCGCGATGTCGTCGCTGGCCAGTTGCGCGGCCTGATGAGTGCGGAGCAATGGCAGCTTGCGCTGCCAGTTCGTGCGCCGTCGCCAGCCGTCTGCGGCGAGGTTGTACAGGGTCCGGCGAAGGTAGCCCTCCAAGTCGGACTCGATCCTGCGCGGGCGCCGCAGCGTTCGTTCGATCGCGGCCTGCAGCAGGTCCTCGCCTTCCGCGCGGCTGCCCGCGAGCGCAATGGCAGCGCGGATCAGCTGGTCGCCGCGCTCCGCGAGCAATTGCTCGACGTCGCGGCTCTGCCTGGTCAGCTCGGGTTCACCGGCCACGCTGCCTCCTTCGGTCGTCAGCCAAGGACGAGATAGCGGCGCGAAAGGTTGCCTGACGCTACTGGCTGGACATCGGCGCGCCGAGCGGCCAGGCCTGCGGCAGACCCGAGCTAACGCCTCCCTGCGTGGGACGTTGCCGCACCTAACGCGCCCCCGTGACCTCCGGACGGGCCTGCAACCCCGCTCAGGTGCCGTCGCGCGGCCAGCCCGCGAGGCGCCTCCGCAGGTTGGGCACATCCTGTGGGCTCGGGCCGTAGCGAGTGAAAGTCTCATCGTCCAAGTTGTCGAGCCGCCGTCCCGCTTCAGCGAAGTCACGCTGAGTCAGGCCCGGGTCGAGCCGCCTTGCGAATCCGATAACCTCGTCCACGCTGTAGCGGTTCAGTGCGGCAGCAGTGTCCAGGTAATCTCGTTCGTAGGCTCTGCTGGCCAATGCGCAGACCTTGCCGCCAACCGCGTCCTCGATGTGCAGGACCGGCCGATGTCCATGATCACCGGACGACGGCAACGGTCGAAATAGGCCATCTGCAGCATCATCCGCTGGCCGTCCGGCCCTCTCACAATCCACTCGGCCAAACCGGCACCCATGCCGCGGAAGATGTCCGCTAACCCAGCGGTCTTGTCCCGGCGCTCAGGCTCTAGCCCGGCGCCTAGTAATGCCGCTTCCGCCATGTCGGACGCGACCTCAACGCCGGACTCATGGTCGGTGAAGAGGTCGACGTCCTCGGTATACCGGTCGATGATTCCGTGCACAATCAGCGCGTTGCCACCGCCAAGTGCGAACCCATGCTCAGCGGTCGCGCGCAGGCCTATTTCGGCGACGCGGCGGTGAAACGCGACGACGGGCATAACGCGGCCGAGGCTGAAAGGAGAACCGGATGCCGATCCTCCCAAGCCCGACGGATCCCCTTGGGCAGGTACAGGTCGGGCCATACCGCGGTGAGCGTGTCAGCATGCAGGTAGGCGGCGAGGTCCTCTGGCCGACTTGCCTCATTGAGCACGATCTCGTACATGGACCGTAGCATGGACGGCTTAGTCAGATCGAACGTGTGATCGGGGCTGGACCAGAACAGCCAGATTGGCAGTTCGACGGTCCCGCAGGTAGGTCCGCGCAGGTCAGCCAGGTCAGCTGCCACCACAGCAGCCCGCCCTGGGCGGGCCTCGTACCGTCGGCTCGTAGCACCTCGCGCCGTGTCCATACCTCAAGGGTAGCCCTTCGAAGCACGCGACAGAAACTCTGTTCTAATCTTCTTCGGGGCTTCCTGATCACAGTCTGAGAGGACGCGCGTTGAGCGGCAGCTACGGCACGGCTCCCGAAGTGGTCGTCGTCGGCTCGATCAACGCCGACTACGTTCTGCGGATCGGTCACCTCCCGCAGCCAGGAGAGACCGTCGCCGGCGGCGTCCTCGTTGTCCGGCCTGGCGGCAAGGGAGCGAACCAGGCGCACGCGGCTGCCGGGCTCGGCGCGACGGTTGTCATGATCGGGGCAGTCGGGGCCGATGGTCCGGGCGCCGACGAGCGCGCCGCACTGAGGCGCTCGGGCGTTGACGTGAGCGGCCTGATGCAGTGCGACGGACCGAGCGGCGTTGCGGTGATCCTCGTCGACGATGAAGGCGAGAACATGATCGCGGTGGCGCCCGGCGCGAACGGCCAACTCTCGGCCCAGGCAGTGACCACGCGCCTGACCGGTCGCATCTATAGCCGCAGCGTGCTGCTGGCGAGCCTGGAAGTGCCACTTGAGGCGGTGACGGCCGCGGTCGGCGCAGCCAGGAAGGCCGGCGCGACCATGATCATTAATCCCGCTCCCGGCATGCCGCTTCCGCCGGATCTGCTGCCAGGCACCATCCTGACCCCGAACGAGGGCGAGATCCGCATGGTGGCACCGTCCTCCCAGTCTGAGGAGCAGGCGATCGCGGCCGTGCTCGGCGCCGGCGCACGAGCTGTCGTGGTCACCCGCGGTGCCAGCGGCGCATCGCTCTACGAGGCGGACCAGCCGGGCTTCCATCTGCCGGCGCCTCAGGTCGCCGTCGTCGACACCGTAGGAGCCGGTGATGCGTTCAACGGCGCGCTGGCTGCCGCTCTATCCGATGGCGAGGCGCTGCCGGAGAGCGTGCGCGTGGCGGTAGCGGCAGGAGCTGTCGCTTGCACGGGAGCGGGAGCACGGGGCGCGCTGCCCACTCGGGCGGTTATCGAGGCCCTGACGCACCGTTAGCGCGGTTATCGGTTCAGTCATACCGATTGCACTTGGCCGGCGCGGTAGGCGAGAGTCCAGACCATGGAATACGTGGTGTCGAGTCGCTGGTCGCTGATGGAACGTTTCGAGATCACCGATGCCTCAGGCGCGCCGCAGTTCGAGGCGAGGGGACATCTGGGGTCCCAGATCACTCTGCACGACGACAGCGGGCGGGAAGTCGCGGACATCCGCAAGCACGTCTTCACCGACACCCACGAGGTGTACCTGAACGGTCAGCAGATGGCCCAGGTCCGGCACGCGGGCATCTTCGGTGACCGGTACGACATCGAGACCGGCTTCGGCATGCTGACCGCGCGCGGCTCTTTCGGCGGCGGCAGTTACATGGTGAGCCGGGACGGTACCCCGGTGGCTAGCATGGTGCGCGAGTTCTCACTCCGGGAGACGTTCGCCGTCGATGTCGCCGACAACGAGAACCAGGCGTTCCTGCTGGCGCTCGTGCTGGCCATCGAGGCCATCCATGACGAGCGGCGCCACCAGGGCGGCATACTCGGCGGGAGCATCGTCTAGGCTGACTGTCCGTGCGCCTAGACCAGATTCCCACGCCGGCGCTCGTCGTCGATAGCGACGCGCTTAAGCGCAACATCGCCACGATGGCTGCCGCGCTCCCCGGGGCGCGGCTGCGCCCCCATGTCAAGGCGCACAAGTGCACCAGCCTGGCCCGCCGCCAGGCGGTAGCCGGTCACCTGGGCTTTACCTGTGCCACGATCCGCGAATGCGAGGGCATGGCGGCCGCTGGCATGGGCACGGACCTGCTGCTGGCGAACGAGGTTCTCGACGCCCGCCGCATCGGCGATCTTGTTAACACTGGCGCTCGGGTCACCCTTGCTGTGGACTCGCCGCAGACTGTCGAGGCCGCCGTCGCCGGGGGCGTGCGTGAGGTCATCATCGACGTCAACGTGGGCTTGCCGCGGTGCGGGTGCGCGCCCGAGGACGCAGGCCGGCTGGCTGACCGGGCCAGAGCCCGCGGCCTGGATGTCCGCGGTGTAATGGGCTATGAGGGCCACGTCGTCGGGCTGGAGGACGCCACCGAGCGGGAGCGCCAGTGCCGGGAATCCATGGCGCTGCTGCTGGCCGCGCACTCCGATGTTGGCGGCGAACTGGTGTCAGCCGGCGGCACCGGCACCTATGCCCTGAACACGTGGGCATCAGAGATTCAGGCCGGCTCCTACGCGCTGATGGACGTGGCCTACGGCCGCCTGGGCCTGCCGTTCGAGCAGGCGGTCTACATATCCGCCACGGTGGTGTCGAGCAGCCCGGAGTGGTCCGTGGCTGATGCCGGGCTCAAGACGATGGGCATGGACCACGGCAACCCGGTTATCGACGGGGCGACAGTCTGGTTCTGCTCCGATGAGCACACCACCTTCTCGCCGCCGGCGGCGATAGGCGACCGGGTCATGCTCGTTCCCGGGCACGTCGACCCGACGATGGCCTACCACGAGCGGCTGTATGTCTACTCCGATAACGAAGTGCACGACGTCTGGCCGGTCGACCTGCGCGGCTGGTGAAGATCGCCGATGCTCGAGCTGCGAACCGCCCACACAGCCGATGTCGACGATGAGACCAGGGAAGCGGTTCGCCGATTGCTCGACGGCGCGTTTGGTACGGGCCGGCTATCAGCTTGGCGCGCTCGGGGCCAGCGACGACGGCGTGCACCTCTACGCTGCCCGCGGCTGGCAACTGTGGCGGGCCGTCCAGCGCGCTGACTACGGACGGCATTCGGCGTACCGACGACCTGGACGGCCGCATTTACGTCCTGCCGGTGTCGGCGGCTCTCTGTCGGGCGAGCTGGTCTGTGACTGGCGACAAGGGCGCCCGTGGTAGCGGGCGCGTGACTAGCCGCGTAGCCGGAGACCGCGTGGGGTCGGTCGGAAACCAGACGATTCCAGCGCTCTGGCCAGTGGCGAGTCATAGACCCCGCCGCCATCGGCGCGCTCGACGGTGAGCTTGCCGAGCGCGCCCGCCCGGACCGCCGCCGCCAGCGCGGCGGCTGCGGGCTCCAGCAGGTCAGGATCGCTGGTCCAGGACAGCAGTGTCCTGCCGCCGCGCTCCACGTAGAGCACCAGCTCGCCGTCGGCGATCACGACCAGCGCGCCGGCCTTGCGTCCGGGCCGGTGCCCGGTTGCCGTCTCGTCCGGCCGGTCCGGCCAGGGCAGCGCGGCCCCGTAGGCGTTTGCCGGATCAGCCGCGGCTAGCACCACGATCCGCCGATCTGACCCGCGGGCCGCGCCGCTTCCGGTATCCCATGGGTCGGGCTGCGGGACGGCACGCGCCGCTTCGGCCATCGCGCGCATCCGGTCCACCGCACCGGGAAGTGCGAACTGCGCTGCGCCCAGGCCCTCGACGAAGTAGCCCCGGCGGCACTGGCCGGCCTCCTCTAGCGCCCGGAGCACCGGATACAGCCCGCCGAACCCGCCAGCTACGTGTTCCGAGGCCGCGGCACCGCGGATCAGGATGCCGTGCCGCTCTAGCAGCGCCAGTGCCTGCGCATGCCGGCGCCTGGTCGGATCGACCTCGAGCGGGGGCAGTGCCGACCACCTGCCGCTGACGGTAGGCGGCCCGGTCCGGGTTGGCAGCGCTGCCCGTCCGTAGCCGGGGCGGCGGGAGATCGCTGATCCTGGCCGGAACGGCGCGCGCTGTCCGCTGCCGCCGTCTGCGGCTACCGGACGCCCGGCGCCGAGCACCGTCCGCAACGGCGCCAGCGTGTCATTTGTCAGCCGGCCCGCCCACACTAGGTCCCAGATCGCGCTGGCGACATCGCGGTCTGTCGCAGCCAGTGCCTTAGCGCTCTGGTCGGCCAGTCCCGCCGCGACCCGGTCCGCGATGGCCCGGAAGAACAACGCGCCACCACCATCGAGCGCGGCGAGCACCGCCTCATGCACTCCGGTCATGGTGATCTCGCCCGGCTCGGGCAACACCAGCGGCGCCGAGGCAGCGGGAGCGAGGATGAGCCAGCCGTCGCCGCCCGGCAGAGCGCCGGCGCCGGCCCATACCACCTCGCCCGCGGCAGTCAGCTCATCCAGCAGGGCGGGCGAGTAGCCCGGGAGCCGGCCGGGCAGCACCAGGGTTTCCAGCGCGGAGGCCGGGATTGCCGCGCCCGCGAGCTGCTCGACCACGTCGTAGACCGCATCAGCGTGGGCGGGCCGAGCGAGCCTGGGCCGGCTGTCGCCGTTCCCTTCCCGGCGGGAGGTGGTCTGCTGCCAGGCGCGCTCGGCGCGCTGCCAGGCCGGCAGGAACGCGGCGAACGCCGCTGGCGGGGCGGGCTCGACTTCCTTGCGGAGCTTGGCGAGGCAGCGGCGGCGCAGCATGCGCAGCACGCCAACTTCGCACCACTGAGTGCCCCCGGCGGGATGGAAATCACCCTCAGCCAGGACGCCATCGGCGGCGAGCCGGTGCAGAGCGCCCGACACAATGGCCACGCCGAGACCGTAACGTCCCGCGACGGCTGCGGCGCTGAACGGCCCGTGCGTGCGCGCGTAGCGGAGCACCAGATCCCGCAGCGGATCGGGGGCCGGCTCGGTGAATGCCTCCGGTACGCCAGGCGGCAGCGCGACGCCGAGCGCGTCGCGTAGCCTGCCGGAGTCCTCGACTGCGCTCCAGCGCTCCTCTCCCGCGATGCGCAGCCTCAGCACGCGCCGCTGGGCGGCGAGCCCGGCTAGCCAGTCGGCTGCGTGCGCTGGGTCGGCCGAGCGCTGCGTTACCTCGTCGGTGGTCAGCGGGCCGAGCATCCGCAGCATGTCGGCGACGGCCTCGGCGTCCTTGCAGGCCCGACCGGGCGCAAGCCGCTGGAGCTCTCGCTCAGCCTCCTCCACCACCAGCGGGTCGAGCAGTTCGCGCAGCTCGGCCTGACCGAGTAGCTCGGCCAGCAGCGCTGAATCCAGGGCCAGCGCCTGGGCCCGGCGCTCTGCCAGCGGCGCGTCGCCTTCGTACATGAACGCGCCGATATAGCGGAACAGCAGCGACTTGCTGAACGGCGACGGCGCCGCTGTTTCGACCTCCACCAGCCGGACTTGGCGGGCGGCGATGTCGCGCATCAGCGCTGTCAGCCCCGGCACGTCGAACACGTCCTGCAGGCACTCCCGCATGGTCTCCAGCACGATCGGGAACGTGCCGTACTGGCGAGCGACCGCCAGCAGCTGGGCTGATCGCTGGCGCTGCTGCCACAGCGGGGTCCGTCGGCCAGGCTGCCGCCGGGGCAACAGCAGGGCGCGGGATGCGCACTCGCGGAACCGGGACGCGAACAGGGCTGAGGCGCCGAGCTCGGCGGTTACCAGCTGCTCGACCTCGTCCGGATCGAGCATGGCGACACCGGCGGGCGGCGGGTCGTCGGCGTCCGGGACCCTGATCACGATGCCATCGTCGGTGTGCAAGGCCTGCACGTCCATGCCGCCGTACCGGTCGCGTAGCCGGGCGGCTATCGCCAGCGCCCACGGCGCGTGCAGCTGCGAGCCGTAGGGACTGTGCAGCACGAGCCGCCAGTCGCCAAGCTCGTCGCGGAACCGCTCCAGGACCAGCGTGCGGTCGTCAGGCAGGTAACCGGTAGCTTCCCGCTGCTGGCTCAGATAGGAAACCAGATTCGCTGCGGCGAGCGCATCCAGTCCGTCGGCCTGGAGTCTTGCGGTGGCCTGCTCCGGCGAGGTGGCGCCGAGCTCGCGGCAGAAAGCGCCGAGCGCAGCGCCAAGCTCTGCCGGGCGGCCTGGCGCGTCGCCCTTCCAGAACGGCAGCCTGCCGGGCTGGCCGACGGCCGGGGAGACGAGCACCTGATCCGCGGTTATGTCCTCGATCCGCCACGAGGTCGCGCCCAGCACGAAGACGTCGCCGACCCGCGACTCGTAGACCATCTCCTCGTCCAGCTCGCCCACCCGGCGAGAATGCCGGGAGGATTGCTCGGTTTGGCCGCCCGCCAGGAAGACGCCGAACAGGCCCCGATCCGGGATTGTGCCGCCGTTGCTGACGGCCAGCCGCTGGCTTCCGGGGCGGCCGCTGAGCTTCCCGGTGGTGCGGTCCCATACCAGCCGCGGTCGCAGCCCGGCGAAATCCTCGCTCGGGTACCGGCCTGCAAGCATGTCGAGGACGGCGTCCAGCACTGGCCGGGTGAGCCCGCTGAACGGGGCAGCCCGGCGGACAGTTTGCTCCAGTTCTGTGATGTCCCAGTCGTCCATCGCCGTCATCGACACGATCTGCTGGGCGAGCACGTCGAGCGGGTTACGGGGCATGCGCAGTTCCTCGATCTGGCCCGCGCGCATGCGCTGGGTCACGACCGCGGACTGGACCAGGTCACCCTGGTACTTCGGGAAGAAAATGCCGCGCGACTCATCACCGACGTTGTGCCCGGCGCGTCCGGTGCGCTGCAGCCCGCTGGCCACCGATGGCGGCGACTCGACCTGGATGACCAAGTCGACAGCGCCCATGTCAATGCCGAGTTCCAGGCTGGAGGTCGCTACCACCGCAGGCAGCGTGCCGGCCTTGAGCGCTTCCTCGATCTGGCTACGTTCCCGCCTCGAAACCGAGCCGTGGTGTGCCCTGGCCACTATGCCGGGGGCGCCCCCGCCAGCGCCGGCCTGCCCCATGAGCTGAGCGGGCGGCCCGGCTGAACCGTTGGCATTGGCTTGGCCGGCGTCGCCGTCACCAGCGTCGCCGTAACCGGCGTCGCCGTCGTCGGCAGCGCGCTCGGCAGCCAGGTCGTTGAGCCGCGCGCAGAGCCGCTCGGCGAGCCTGCGCGAGTTGGCGAACACGATCGTCGAGCGATGGCTCTGGATCAGGTCGAGCACGCTCTCCTCGACGTGCGGCCAGATCGAGTGCTGCCGCGTCGGGTCGCCGCCGGGCAGCGGCCGCCCGTCCGGCCCGTGCGCGACCGGGGCCAGGCTGGCATCGTCCGAGCCCTGCAGGTCCGCCATGTCCTCGACCGGAACGACGATCTTGAGGTCGAGTCGCTTCTGGCTGGGCGGGGCGACGATCGTCACTGGCAACGCACCGCCGAGGAACCTGGCTACTTCCTCAGGCGGTCGCACGGTTGCGGACAGGCCGATCCGCTGGGCCGGGCCGATGTCCGCGCGAAGCGCGTCCAGCCGTTCCAGCGACAGTGCCAGGTGCGCGCCGCGTTTGCCGCCCGCGAGCGCGTGGACTTCGTCGACGATGACCGTCTGCACGCTCCGCAGGCTCTCCCTGGCCTGGGATGTCAGCATCAGGAACAGCGACTCAGGCGTAGTGATCAGGATGTCCGGCGGCTTGCCCGCCAGCTTGCGCCGCTCGTCTGCGGCGGTGTCGCCGGTCCGGACACCGACTCTGATGTCTGGCTCGGGCAGGCCGAGACGGCGGGCCTCCTGGCTCACCCCGGTCAGCGGTGAGCGCAGGTTGCGCTCGACGTCAACGGCTAGCGCCTTCAGGGGCGAGATGTACAGCACCCGGCAGCGGTGCTTCGGGTCGGCCGGGGCCGGTTCGCTGGCCAGTTTGTCGATTGCCCACAAGAACGCGGCGAGGGTCTTGCCCGACCCGGTCGGCGCGATCACGAGGGTGTGCTTGCCCTGGCCGATCACGCTCCAGGCCTCGGCCTGCGCCGGCGTGGGCTCGGCGAAGGCCGCGGTGAACCAGGCCCTCGTGGGCGCGCTGAAGTCAGCGAGCGGAGGACCCTGAGTACCGTCGGCCATGTCACCATCTTGCCTGCTGCTGCCGACAATCCGGTCCGTCGCCGCACGGCTGCCCGGCCGCTGATGCCGTTCGCGCCGCGGCGGCTACCTCGGACCGAGATGCCGGCCGAAGAAGCGCTCGGAGCTGTCCACTTCGAACCGGGGTACCTCGACGTGACCGCCGGAGTTGGCGTGCAGCGTCTTCTCCCGTGAGCCGAAGGCGCTGAACAGGGCCAGGCCTGACGCACGGGGGACCAATTGGTCGTCCCACTGCAGCAGGAACTCGACCGGCACGGTGACCTGGGCGGCCACCTCGGCCAGCACCTCATGACCGGCGAGGCCGAAGACCGCGGCGACGATCCGCGGTTCAGCGGCCACCAGGGGTATTCCCATCGTGCTGCCCATCGAGACGCCCCAGTAGCCCACCGGCCCGCTGACGTGACCGGCCTCTTGCAGCGCGTCCAGGGTCGCTCGCCACTCTGGAACTGCCTGCGCCGTACGTGCGGTGGCGTCCCGCGCGATCTGCGGGCCGATCGGCTCGCCGGCCGCGATCAGCTGCCTGATCGTTGTCGCGTGCCGCTCGTCGGCCGCGGTCCTGGCCCGGTCGCCGTGGCCGGGTGCGTCGATGGCGGCTGCGGCGAAGCCGCAGCCTGTCACATAACGGCGAGCGCGGGCCACTATGCCAGGTGCCTGCTTGTGCTGGCCGCCGCCGTGGCCCAGCAGGACCATCGGCCGGCCGCTCGCGGAGCCAGCCGGCGTCCACAGCACGCCGCTGATGTCGCCGAGCCGGAAGAGCCGTTCGAAGACACCGTCGGCGGTCGTTTCTGAGGTGAAGCGCATAGGTCGTTGCCTTTCGGGATGCGTGTGCGGGCACCCCCAACGGCCTCCTACCTCACCGAGGCGAGGACGACCGCGGCAGGGGGAGAACCCAGCCGGATTCAGCGGTAATGGGTCTCACCTCCTCGGGTCGGTCGCGCGCCGGAGATGTTACCGGACGTCTGGCACAGCAACCTCATGAGCACGTAAACAAGGCGTCGCCGGCGACGCCTTGGTTACGTCGTGACGGCGTTGGCGTCCGGCGCGAGTCGGTTAACCGCCCGGTCGCGCGGCAGCGTTGGCCTTGACCGCGGTCCGGTACCGGTCGATAACAAGGCCGGCCAGGGCCGGGTGCTCGCCGAGGGGCGCGGTCACCCAGTCGGCACCGCTGCAAGCCAGCTGATCCTGGAAGCTGCCCGGCGCGAGCAGGTAACTGGCCACCGCGACCGGCAGCCCTGTGCACTCGCGAAGCTCGGCCACTGCCTGTGCCACCGTCGGCGGCGGCGCGGCGGCGAACGCTGCCATCACGGGTGCGCCGCGCAGCCCGGCGAGCAGTTCGGCCTGCTGCTCCACGTCGGACGCGGCGGTCGGATCAGCCGATCCGGCCGCAGCGAGCACGACCGGCACGCCGTCCGGTACCCCGGCTTCAGCGAGGCGGGCCGTGAGCGCGGTCAGTAGCAGCTCGTCGGGTCCGAGCGGGTCTGCCACCCGAGCCCCGGCCGAGCTCGCAGCGCCGGCAATGTCCTGCCTCAGGTGATACCCGGTCGACAACAGCAACGGCACGATGACCGCGCCCGCGCCGGCCGAGCCGAGTTCCTCCGGGAGCGACGGTGCTGCGTGGCCGAGGAAAGCGACGTGCACGTCCAGCACCGGCGCAAGCCGCCGGATCTGCCGGGCAAGCGACCGCACGACTTCCGCGGCCGCTGGATTGCGGCTGCCGTGAGCGACGGCGAGCAAGGCTGGCTGACTCATGCCATCACCGCCCGCCCTGCACTCGCCAGCTCCGCAGGCGCCGCAGGGACAGTCGCTGCCGGGACTGACCCGGCCAGCAGCTCGCGCAGCCGGACGACTTCACCCACGACGACCACGGCGGGCGGGCGGACAGCTGCCGCCGCTGCGTCGGCCGCGACCTCACGCAGCGTCGACGTCAGCACCTGCTGGCCGGGCATGGTGCCATCGCTGATGATCGCGACCGGGGTTGCTCCGTCCCGGCCGTGCTTGATCAACTCGGCCGCGACCTGGTCCAGGTGCGCGACCGCCATCATCAGCACAAGCGTGCCCGGGCCGCGAGCCAGCGACTCCCAGTCGACGGTGGCACCGGGATGGGACGGATCCAGGTGCGCGGATACGACCGCGAAGTCCTGGGTTATCCCCCTATGAGTGACTGGAATGCCAGCATATGCGGGTACCGCGATAGCGCTTGTCACCCCTGGCACGATCGTGAACGGTACCCCTGCCCGCACGCACGCAATCGCCTCCTCGCCGCCCCGCCCGAAAACGAATGGATCGCCGCCTTTCAGCCGAACCACCCGCCGCCCGGCCAGGGCCTGCGCCACGATCAGCTCGTTGATCTCAGCCTGACTGAGATTGTGCGCGTGCGGCTGCTTACCGGCGTCGATGATCTCGACATCCGGGTCAAGGTCGGCGAGCAGCCGCCGCGGTGCCAGCTTGTCGGTCACGACCACGTCGGCCTCTGCGAGTAGTCGCCGGCCGAGCACCGTGAGCAGCCCGGGGTCACCAGGTCCGCCGCCGATCAGCGCCACATGGCCGGTTCGGGCACCGCGCTGGTGCCGCACCGGCAAACTCCCGTCCGAGAGCGCCAGCGCGATCGCGGCCCGTAGCCGCTGGGCGCGGCGCGGGTCCCGGCCGGCCGTGACTGCGACCTGGACGTCACTGTGCCTGGCCACTGCCGGGGTCCAGGCAGCTGAGGCCGCGCTGTCGTCAGCGCGCACGCACCAGATGCGACTGCGTTCGGCCGCAGCGGCCACCCGCTCGTTCACGCCCGGATCATCAGTAGCCGCATGCGCCAGCCAGGCCGCAGCGAGATCGCCGTCGCGGTAGCGGCGATGCAGCACGGTGACCGGCAGCGCCGCGAGCGCCGGGCAAACATCGGGGGCTATGACGACCACACTGGCGCCGGATTCGAGCAGGCTGACCGTCCGCCGGAGCGCGACCTGCCCGCCGCCGACGACGACCGCGCGCCGTCCGGCCATGGACAGCATCATGGGATAGGAGGGAACGGGGTTCTGTGTCGGCTGGCGGTCAGCTGCCGCCGCGCCGTCTTCTGGCCAGAGCCCGGTTCCGGCTCCCTGCCGGCTGGCGGCAGCCGCGCCGGGCGGATAACTGGTCATGACGTCCTCCCGGCGGCCGGTTCGTGCGGCCGCGGCCGGATCACCGCCACGAACTTCAGGCTGAATCCACGCGCACAGGCCAGGCACTCCCACTGGCCGGCCTCGGCGCCCGACGGCCGCAGGTTCTCCTCGCCGCAGTAGGGGCAGTAGAACGGCACCTGTCGTTCCCCGGTCATGTCAGCAACTCCGCGTCGGCGCGCCGGACCCAGCTGGCGAACTGCTCCCCGGCTGCCCGGTCTGCCTGGTAATTGCGCAGCAGTCGCTCCACGTAATCAGGCAGCGCGTCAGCGGTCACCTTGAGGCCGCGAAGCTTGCGGCCGAAGCCCGGATCGGAGCCGAGTGATCCGCCCAGGTGCACCTGGAAGCCCTCCTCGCCGTCGACGATCGAGCCCTTCAGCCCGATGTCGGCCAGCTGGAAGCGGGCGCAGGAATTCGGGCAGCCGTTCACGTTGATCGTGATCGGCGTGTCGAACCCCGGCAGCCGCCGGTCAAGCTCGGTGTACAGGTCGCGGGCGCGGCCCTTGGTCTCGACGATCGCCAGTTTGCAGAACTCGATGCCGGTGCAGGCCATCGTCCCGCGCCGGAACACGCTCGGACTGGCGGCCAGGTCGACCGACTCGAGCTCGGCCGCGAGCTCTGGCACAGCCCGTTCCGGAATGTCCAGCAGCAGCAGTTTCTGCTCGATCGTCGTGCGGACCCGGCCAGAGCCATAGGCCTCGGCCAGGTCGGCCAGCTGCCACAGCTGGGTGCCGGACGTGCGGCCGGTGTGCGGGGCCACACCGATGTAGTAGAGGCCGTCGCGCTGGCGATGCACGCCGATGTGGTCACGCGAGCCTGGCCCAGGCGGCGGCGGCGCTGGGCCGTCAGCCAGCGCGCCGACGCCGCCGAGGTACTCGCTTTCCAGCACCTCGCGGAACCGCTCCACCCCCCAGTCGGCGACCAGGAACTTCAGCCGGGCCCGGCTGCGCAGCCGGCGGTAGCCGTAATCGCGGAACAGCCTGGCCACGGCTGCCCACACCGCGGGCACTTGGTCAGGCGGGACGAACGCGCCGAGGCGCTGGGCCAGCATCGGGTTTGTCGATAGGCCGCCGCCAACCCACAGGTCGAATCCTGGACGGCCGTCGGGTCCGCGCACGCCCACGAAGGAAATGTCGTTCACCTCGTGCGCGGTGCACTGGTTCGCGCAGCCGGAGATCGCGGTCTTGAACTTGCGCGGCAGGTTCGTGAGATCGGCGCTGTTGGTGGCGACCTCCTCGGTAGCCCGCAGCGCGGCGCTCGCGTCCAGCACCTCGGCCGCGTCCAGGCCGGCCACCGGGCAACCCAGGATGTTGCGCGGGACGTCCCCGCAGGCCTGCTGGCTGGACAGGCCAGCTTCCTCCAAGCGTGCCCAGATGGCCGGGATGTCCTCGATCCTGATCCAGTGGAACTGCACGTTCTGCCGGTCGGTGATGTCGGCGAGGTCGCGGCCGTATTCCTTGGCGACGCCGGCGACCGTGCGCAGCTGATCGGCGGTCAGCTGCCCGCCCGGTATCCGGACGCGCATCATGAAGTACGGGTCCTCGATCTCGGCGTCCTCAAGCGCGCCGGTGCGCCCGCCGCTGATACCGGGCTTGCGCTGGGTATACAGGCCCCACCAGCGGAACCTGCCGCGCAGGTCGGTCGGGTCGATCGAGTCGAAGCCGAGCTGGGCGTAGCGGTTCAGGATGCGGTCGCGGACGTGCAGCCCGTCGTCATCCTTCTTGAATCTCTCCGCGGGGTTGAGCGGCTCATGGTGGCCGAGGGCCCATTGGCCCTGGCCGCGAAGCGGCTGCGATGGCATGACGTGGTCCTTCTGCTGGCGTGCGGGCTGCGATAGCTGGCGGGCACCAGGCGCAAGCGGTGCCGGAACGCTGGCGGTACTGGGCACTCTGGCGGGATTTCAGCTCGGGCCCGGCTGGCCGGGCGGGCTGGTCGCTGAGTACCTGGTCAGCAGGAAGGACGACAGATGGCGCTGGAAACGCGCAGCAGGTCGATGTGACGGCGGCAAACCAGTCGCAGGTCGGCGCGGCCCAAGCAGACCAGCTGCGAATGGCGGCTGGCGGTCGGGCGGGTCACTACGGCCTCCAGGGGCTTGGCGCTTGCGCTGACGGGCTGCGATGGCTCGGGGTCGGCGAGCTGACCGCGCTGCGTCGCGCAGACTGCACAGCCTCGACCGTAACACCACTAGCCAGCAGCAGCGCAAGATAATTCCTTCTGTGACCCAATCTCCGCCAGACGATCGTCGGTGGCGGCCGTCCTGACGACCGGGGGCTGGTGCTCGCCGAGTGATGCTGGGGTTTCACGCCGATAAGCCCGGCTGGCCATTGCCGCGTAATTCCCGGTTCACGGCGGGCGGTGACGCTAGCCGCATGACTTTCACTACCGATGAGCCGTCGGC
>JBKQTJ010000256.1:0-4981 GCA_052143255.1 Streptosporangiaceae bacterium
AGGGCGACCTCGTGGTGTGCGAGCAGGGTGCCCCGGTCATCCTTCAGCCGCCAGAACCAGTGCCAGGGGTCCTTGACCTCGTCGGCGACGAGCACGAGGGGCGGCATGGGGGCTCCCGGTCATGGCGACGACCGCTTGAGAATGGACTGATCCGGCCGCGGACCGATCAAATCGAGCCATGAGTATACGGCGCGTCCGCCGTGGGAAACAAGGTGAGCCTGTCGATGGGAAATCGACGGGCTGCGTTCAAACCGGAGATGGTTTGGGCGGCGGTTGCTGGCGGGCCAGATCGAGAACCTGGCGCAGCGCGTCGTCGCCGGTGGCGGCGCGGGTCTTGGGGAGCCGGTGGAACAGGGCGGCGAGGTCCACGCCCTCGACCTGGTCCACGGTCGCGCAGAGCGCGGCGAAGTCCGCGGGCAGCGGCGGCGCGCCGGGGGCGAAGGAAGCGAGGTAGAGAGAGAGGGCCTGAAAGTAAGTTGAGAAATGCCCACTCGCTGTCTGATACCAGATCACCATGCTGGCCAGGCGATGGGCCAGAGATTCGGTGGGAGGGCCGCCGCGGCCCATGAGGTAATTCGCCAGGTTGAAATGGCCGATGGCACAACCATCGGGCTCTCCAACCGCGTAGCTATAACGCAGGGCAGTCTGCTCGTGGCGGATCGCAGGATCGCGGTGGCCAAGCCTGTCTTCGAGGTCGGCCAGGGCGCTGAAGACTAAGCCCAGCCCTCGAAGATCGCCCTCGGCCTCGAAGACCTCGCGACACTCCATCAGCAGGGCGTGAGCCTCGCCGTAACGACAAAGGCCGATCAGGGGTTTGTAGTCGTTGAATCGAGTCCGGGCCACCTCCAGGGCCGATGCGCCGCGGCCCTTTTGGGAAGCAGCGACCTCGGCATTGAGGCTCAGAACCTGCTCCCAGCGCTTCAGTTGCATGGCAGCCGCACCGCCGATGTCCAGTAGTGCCTCACGGACACTCCAGGGAAGAACAGCCTCATCCTGGGTGCTGGTCAACGGCAGTGCGTCCATCCGGGGCCGCAGGGCCTCGACCTCGGCCAGCACCTCGTCATACCGGCCGAGGTCGGCCAGAAGCTGGAGCCTCCTCACTTCATCGAAGAGCTGCGTCCAGAGCCCGAGCCCCGCCTGGCGCGTGGCCACTTTCTTCGTTTCGACGAGGCCGAGCGCCTCCTTGACCCGGCCTGTGTCTCGAAGCAGGCTGATCAGGTCCCCGGCCATGCCCGAAGCCAGTCGGTGATTCCCGCATTCCGCGGCCCGCGCCAGGCCCTCTCGCATCCGGGCTTCGGCCTCGTCCCGGCGGCCGGCGGCCAGGAATGCCCTGGCCAGCACCCCTGCATCGACCAGTTCCCGGTCCGTGCCCTTCGTCGCCTCCGCGATCCGGCCGAGCATGGGCAGCACGGCCCCGACCGTCGCGGGCGATTCGTCGCGCTGGAGGACCTGCTCCAGCAACGTGCTTGCGAGCCCCCACTCCTGCCGCCGCATCAGGTAGGGAGCCGCGCGGCGGCCGGCCAGCGTGACCAGACCGCCACCCCCCTCGGATTCCCGCTCGAGCCCTGCCTGAAACAGCGTTCTCCAGAACATCGCCAGCTCGACATCCACCGCCGCCTGGATGCCCTCACCGGCCGCGGCGCGGCCCGCCTCGGCCACGCCCGGATGGATCGCGAAGTGACGGGACCGGCGGCGCCTCGGTGGCGTCGCCGGCGGGAGCCGTTAACCGCTCGTCCGCCAGGCCCACCTGCACCAGGGGCGCGAGGGTCGCGGCCAGGTCGGGCGGGCCGCCCGGCAGGGCCAGGCGCTTCCAGATGTTCGGCCAGGTCGGCTCGATGACCTGGCTCTCCCGATCCTCGTCCTCGCAGCAGCACAGGACCTGGAACAGCGTGCGAGCGGCCGCCGGCAGCGTGGCGGCGACCGAGTCGGTCCAGCCGGCCAGGGCACGCAGGAACTGGTCGGCCCCGACGTGGGATTCGCCCGCGGCGAAGAACGACGCCAGCTCACCGGTCCCCACGCCCTCCGCCGCCCAGGCGCCCTCGGCACGCTCCAGGTGGCCGGCAAGACCCTTGGTGTCGGCGGCCTGCGCCTCGGCCAGCTCGATCAGCTTGGGGTGGCCCTGCACGAGGTTCAGGGTGCGCACCACGAGCTGCCGGTCGATCTCGCGGGTGTCGTCGTCGGCGCCGCCACGCCCCTTTAGCAAGGTGCCCAGGTTCGGCAACTGCCGCGCCAGCAGGGCCGCTTCGTCGAGCCCCAGGGCGTGGATCGGCAGCTTCAACAGCCGGGCCGCGAAGTCGCCGGCGACCGGCGGGCCAGGGGGCGGCGCGAGGGCCGGCACCACCCGCGAGGTCAGCACCACGTCGCTATAGCCCCCGTGGGCCAGCAACGTCGCGACGACTTTCCCCCACCGCGGGTCGATCCAGCCGCCGTCGGGGCGGAGCAGGGTCTCCAGGTTGTCGAGGACCAGCAGCACGCTCCGCCTCGTCAGGAAATCGCGGAGCCGGGGCAGGAAGGCGTTGAACCTGGCGTCCTTGGCCGCGATCAGCGCCACCAGCGGGAACGGCGCCTCGAAGCTCTCGTCGCTGAGCTGGGTCTCGAACGCCGTGGCGAAGGCGGCCAGCGAGCCGGCGACCTCGGAGCCCTCGGGCGGGGCCTGGTACCAGACGAAGCCGGTGAACCGCTTGAGGTCCTCGTACTGGTAGGACAGCTCGATCGCGCAAGCCGACTTGCCCGCGCCCGACATGCCGTGGAAGAGCACGCCGGTCCGGCCGCTCCGGGGCGCCAGGGCCGCGCCGGCCTTCGCCATCACGCCGACCCGGCCGACGAAGTGCGGGTGTTGCGGCGGGAACCCGGTCAACCCACCGACGGTCGGCACGCCGAGCTTGTCCCAGGGGGTTTCGGGCACGTCGAGCGTCAGGTCGGCCGCCCGACGTCCGAACAGGACCGGCGTGGCCACGCAGAGCGGCGACTGGCCCGGGATCGTCTCGGGCAGGGCCAGTTGCAGGGCCCGGGTCAAACCCTGGCCCTGTTCGAGCACGCCCCGGTACAGCGTCGAGGCTAGCGCGATGGCGAACTCGTCGCCGACCGGGTAGCGCATGGCCAGCACGGCACAGTCGAGCTCGCGCACCAGGGCCGAGGCGACGGACGTGAGCTTGGGCCTGTCTTTGCCCTCGTTTTCCTCGTCCTGATCGGCGGCCGGCTTCTTCCCGGGGGGCGGTTCCTCAACGCCAAGGTCGCGGCCGTCGCGGTGGGGCTCCAGGCCCAGCCAGCGCAAGGTCTCGGCCACCGTGGCGGCGCCCGACCAGCAGGCCGACAGCGTGACCCACTTCAACCGCTGCCGCGCGGGCTTCAGGAGCTCGATCAAGGCGGGCACATCGACCGTGTCCTGGGACCCGTCGGCCTTCTCCAGCACGAGCTGCGACGCCAGGCCGTGGCCCGAGAAGTGGACCAGGTCCCATCCCTCACCCTCCTTGAGGATCGTCTTGAGGGCCTCGCGCGTCACGCCATACTGGAGTACGCGCAGGTCGATTGCCCGTCCCGCGGTGCGGGCGATCGAGCGAATCGTCTCCTTGAGCGTGTACCGCTCCTGCCGCAGGTTCAGGGCCCGCGCACCGGTGGGCAGGCTGAAGACGGCCAGCATCCGCAACCGTTTGACCGTGGGGTCCTTGTCGCGCGTCGTAGCCCCGGCCGGGCGGACCTCGACGACGAGGCTCACGTCCTGCAGCGCCAGGGGCTTGCCGTCCACGTGGGCCAGCTCCAGCGGCAGATACTGGAGACCCTCGGCCAGTTTCTGGTCGGCCGGCAGCTCGACCCGGACGGTGACCGGGGTGCCCCGCTTGACGATCGCCGGCCCGACCTTCCCCAGCACGTGCTCCCCGGCCCACGCCCCGATCTTCCCGAGCAGCTCGGTCGTCGACTGGGTCCAGCGGCCCGGGTCGGAATTCTGCCTGAGATAGCGGTACAGGTCGGTGAACGCCTGGGCCTGCCAGTCGGCCGGGTCGAGTGCGACCTCATGGTGGGCGAGCAGGGTGCCCCGGTCATCCTTCAACCGCCAGAACCTGTGCCAGGGGTCCTTGACCTCGTCGGCGACCAGCACGAGGGGCGGCATGAGGAGCTCCCGGTCGTGGCGACGACCGCTTGAGAATGGACTGATCCGACCGCGGACCGATCAAATCGAGCCATCACTATACGGCGCATCAGCCGAGAGAAACAAGGGTGAGCCTGTCGATGGGAAATCGACGGGCTGCGCTCAAACCGGAGATGGTTCGGGCGGCGGTTGCTGGCGGGCCAGCTCGAGCACCTGGCGGAGGGCGTCGTCGCCGGTGGCGGCGCGGGTCTTGGGGAGCCGGTTGAACAGGGCAGCGAGGTCCACGCCCTCGACCTGGGATGGGAAATGGGTCATCACTGAATAGCGCTTCCTTAACCACTAAGCCGCTTGCATCAAGCGTTTACGTGCATGTCCCCGAGACTCATCCCCCTCTCAAACGGTCGATGTCAGTGATGTCCCTTTTCCCCTCCCTGATGAGGTGCCGGTGTCGATGGCGTCGGTGAGGCTCTGGAATTGGACGCCTTACGTGTCCGCTGCAACGGCGGGTTTTTTGCGCTCACTTTTGGTTTCCGGAAAGTCGGGCAGGGCGGCGTGGAGTTGATCGAGCAGGGCGCGGTATTGCGCGGGATCGGTGTGGGAGAGGGCTTGCAGGCCGCTGGTGAGATTCGCGATGTCGCCCGCGGTGACGCCGCGGTTGGCGGGGCCTTGCTTTTCTTCCACCGCGGCATCGATGCGGTGCGCCATGACGTAAAAGCCCGCGATGTCCTGCTGCTCCTGCGGGGTGAGTTCCCCGGCGGGAACGCGAGCGACTAGTGCGTTCAGCACATCAATGATGCGGCTTAGCTGGTAGCCGTAGCTGCCGACCTCGTTCAGCACATGCTGCTCGGTGTCCTGATCCTCAAGGTTGCAGCCGAAATTGATCTGCGGGCTGAA
>JBKQTJ010000257.1:0-129728 GCA_052143255.1 Streptosporangiaceae bacterium
CCGCCTGGAGTACCCGCACTTGTTCCGGGTGGAAGGGGTGGTCTTCCTGATCATGATGGCCCTCGGTCATCTGCCCGCGCTGTTCGCCTTGCCCGCGGGCCTGGGCGACATCGCTGCCGGCATCGCCGCGCCGCTGGTCGCGTATAGGCTCGCGCGGGGCACAGGCCGCCGGGCCGCCCTGTGGCACAACGCGTTCGGCATGACCGATCTGGTCGTGGCTCTGACCCTCGGCGCCCTCACCGGATACCAGCTGATCAACGTCACGCCGTCCGCCGCACCGATTTTCGAGCTCCCGCTCGCGCTGATCGTGACAGTCGGCGTGCCGCTGCTGCTCGTCCTGCACATCACCTCCGTATCCGCGCTGGCCAGAGCCCCGCGAACGCCGCTGCCGATCACCGGCCCGCCCTTTGCCGACGCGACGCCGCGTACTGCCGTGGCGGAAACCCCGGCAGCCGGTGCCCGGTGAAGCAATCCAGACAAGCGCGGGCATCGTCGCCATCGACGCCGGCACCAGCCCGGACCGGGTGCAGGCCGCAATGGCCGATCTTGGCCTGCCCGGCGATGCGCCAGTCAGTCACCTCATCCTCACCCACGCTCACTTCGACCACATCGGCGGGACCGAGGCCCTGCGCGGCCCGGACACCCAGGTCATCGCCTCCGCAGGATTCCCTGCCGAGGCGGAGCGGCAGCGCCACCGGAGGATCCCGTTCCGCAACTTCACCGGCGCCGGCGCCACCCCGGCGTCCGACGTGAAGCCGGACCGGCTCATCAGCGAGCAGACGTCTCTTGTTGTCGGCGGTACCGAGTTCGTTCTCATTCCGGTCAGGGGCGGCGAAACGCCCGACGCGCTAATGGTGCACCTGCCCGCCAGCGGGCTGCTGTTCACCGGGGACGTGATGATGCCCTACCTGGGCGCCCCGTTCACCGCCGAGGGCTCGCCGGAGGGGATGCTGGGGTCCCTGCGCTACATCCGCGAGCTAGCCCCCCGGCAGCTCATCCAGGGTCACACCACGCTGACAGCGAACTTCACCATCGAGGCCCTGGCCGGCCTGGAGCCGGCTCTCACCGAGCTGCACGAGTTCGCGGTGGCCAGGATCGGCGAGAACATGACGCTACCGCACATCCTGGACCTTGTTTATCTGCCAGCCTTGCTGCGGGATTACCCCGCCGCGGTCGTGCCGTACCTGGTCTGCCGCGATCACTTCATCGCCAGGCTCTATCACCAGCGCACCGGATACTGGCAGCCAGACGGGCAAGGGCTCGACCCGCGGAGCCCGGAAGAAAGAGCGGCCGCTCTCGACCTGCTGGCCGGAGGCAAGGCGGACGCATTCGTCACCGCCGCGGCCACCCTTGCCGACCAGGGCGACCTGGCCTTGGCGCTGGAAATCCTCGGCCCGGGCCTGCTCCGGCACCCCGGCAGCAGCGAGCTAGCTGAGCTCCGGCAAGAGGTTCTGATCCGGCTGATGGAGCAGCGCCAGATGTCGGATCCGTTCGGCTTGCTGGTTTACGCGGAACTGGCTGGCGCTGAGCTCTCCCCGGTCGGATAGCGGCGACATGCGCCACCGGGCGGCCGGCTGTCTGCCGCCCAGGCGCTGGAAAGAAGCCAGGCCACGGCAAGCGGCCGAATCGTGTACCCGCCCGCACATAACCTGATGTTCGGTGCACGACTGGGCAGCCGTGGGCGCGGGACCCGTCGAGTACGGATTCGGCGATCTGCCGGCGCGAAGGGCTGACGGGACTACTTCCGTTCTCACGCTAGGTAGCGAGCGCCGTCGAGCGCCCGGAGGGCGATCACGGGCAGATCGCGACGGCTGCCACCCGACAGGCGAGGACAGATTCTGGGAGCGGTTTCGGAGCGGCGACCTGCTGGCAGGTGCAGTCAGACGCGGTGACCGTTGCCTGTATCACTCTTTTGACCTGCAGGAACGTCATTCATCAGGGGCTTCGTCGGCTTGGGCGCTTGATTCGCATCGAGGGGGTCAGGGGTTCAAATCCCCTCAGCTCCACTGGGTTTTACCATGTCAAGGCAATAATTGGCAGCTAAATTCGACGACATGGCCTTCCGTTGTGTCCGATTCTGGGGGCGATGGGAGCCGACCCTGGCGTGCTGACCTTCGTTCGGTGCCCTGCGGCCGCATTGCCACCCCGCCGAGCGCATCAGGCACTACCTTGCCGCCTTCTCGATGAGGTCGGCAGCCTTGCGGACGCCATCGCGGCGCTGGACCCTGGCCGCCGCTGCGGCGAGGCTGCCGCGCAACCGGCCGTCGCCCAGTAGCCGGTTCAGCGCCCCGTGCAGCTGGGCGTCGGTGAACCGGTAAGTATCAAGTCGAATGCCCAGGCCGAGTTCTTGCATGCGCTGCGCATTGTCGTACTGATCCCAGAACAGCGGCAGGATGATCGTCGGCTTGCCGAAATGCAGGCACTCGGTAATGGTGTTGTTGCCGCCATGGGTGATTACGGCGTCGCAGACCGGAAGGATCGATGCCTGCGGCAGGAACTCAGCGCCCGTCATGTTGGGGCCGAGTTCGATCTGGTCAAATAGCGGTCCCATGGAGACGATGTAGCGGTGCGCGGTGGCGGACAAGCACCTGATCACTCGCCGCATCAGCGCCACGTCGGCCGATCCGAGCGACCCCAGCGAAAAGTAAATGAGCGCCCCGTTGCCCGCGATCGCATCCGGCGGCGCGAAGGTCTCATCTGTCTGCCGCACCGAGGAGTCCAGCCGGTGCCAGGATGGGCCAAGCGGCCGGGCGCGCTGGTAATCGGCCAGTTCAGGGTAGACATACATGTTCAGCGCGCCTTCGTGGATGAACTCCAGGTCAGGCAATGGCGGGGCGCCCTGTTCGATGACCCAGGCGTTGAACTCTGCCCAGACAGGCCGGTGGACGCGGTCGTACTCGTTCCGGAAAGCCTGCCAGCCAGCGCGATCTGCCGCAGGGTAGCCGGAGAACGGGGGCGGGAGGTCGGGATCCTTCGCCTCCAGCGGATTACAGGACACGATCCGCACGAACGGCACTCCCGCGGTCATCAGGGCGGGGAAGCCGACCACGTTGTCCTCCGCGATCACGTCGGGCCGGACTCGTGCGACGATCTCGGTGAGCTGTTCCTGGCAATATCGGGCGCCGCCCGTCAGCTCATCCCATACTGGCCGGATAAAGGTGTCTAGCTGCTCGATCGTTGGCTTGCGGAACTCTGGCGCCGTGTCACGGATGAAGTCCTTCCAGAACTGCCCGGCGTCCTGACCGGCCGTGTCGTCAGCCGCAGGTGGCGCCAGGTCGACTAGGTCCTCCTCGAAGCCGCGTGGCTCCAGGCGCCCCCGCCATGACGCCTCGGCTGCGAATACGACCCGATGACCACGGCGGCGCAGCACATCGCCGATCCCGATGCAGTTGTTGGTCGGCCCGTACGCGCTTTCCGGCATGAACAAGATGGTCAGCGGCCGCTCGCTCATAGTCGACTCCGGCCAGCACCGTCAGCGGATGCCGAGGGCGGCGCCGAGCCCCGGAACGGTCTGGCGTTCCCGGCCGGCCGTCGCGCGGCTACGCCGCAGGACGAAGGCCGTGACGATCACGGCCAGCACGGTGACGGCCAGCATGATCGTGGCAAGGGCGTTGACGGACGGGGTGAGGCCGAAGCGTACGGCCGAGTAGAGCACGATTGGCCAGGTATTCGTCGTGCCGTTGGTGAAAGCGGGCAGCACGTAGTCGTCGAACGAGAACGTGAACGACAGCAAGGTGGCGGCCACAATGGCGGGCATCAGCCGGGGCAGAGTGATTTGGCGGAACGTGGCCAGCGGCCCGGAACCGAGGTCGTAGGCAGCCTCCTCGAGCGTGTCACCCATACCCACGAATCTGGCCCTGATGATGAGCATCGCGAGCGAGGAGTTGAACACGACCTGGCCGAACAGGATGGTTGCCCGGCCCAGCGTCGGGAAGCCGTGAATGTAGTTATGCGCCTGCACGAAGAAGATGAGCGAGGCGACCGCGATGACGATCTCGGGCACTACCAGCGTCAGGTATACGAGCGCATCAAACGGCGCCCGGAATCGCGGCTTCATCCGCCCTAGCGCCAGCGCGGCGCACAGGCCCAGGACGGTGGAGATGATCGCCGCCTCCGCGGCTATCTGGAGGCTGACCACGATGGCGGGGATATAGGTCGGGTCGTGCAGGCCAGCGCTAAACCAGCAGGTCGTGAAGCCGTTCCAGACAGTGATGTTGCCGATCTGGGTAGGCGGGATGTTGCAGATGTTGGAGCCGTGGAACGAGGCCAGAGAGGTAGCTGCCGGCTTGTTGAAGGCGAAGATCGCCATCACCAGGATGGGCAGGTAAAGGACAGCGAGCACCAGCATCGCCCACGCGGTGAATCCCCACTTTGCCCACGCTCGCCTACGCACCGAACCGCTCCTCCTTGGTAGCGACCAGGATGTACACGACGACGAACACCGACAGCGCCGCCATCAGCCCGATCGAGAGCGCTGAGCCGAACGGCTGATTCTGTGCCTGGTTGAACTGATCGCCGATCACGTTGCCTACGAACTCGTAGTTCCCGCCGCTCAGGATGTTGGGAATGATGTACTCGCCGGTCATGGGAATGAATACCAGCAGGGCTCCGGTCACGAATCCAGGCAGCGTGAGCCGGAGCGTGATCTGGCGGAACGCCGTGAACGGGTGCGCGCCCAGGTCGGTGGCGGCCTCGATCAGCGTCCAGTCCATCCGCTCCAGCGAGGCGAACACCGGCAGGATGAACAGCGGCAGGTAGTTGTACACCAGCCCCACCGCAACGGCGTACTTGGTGTACAGGATGTTGATGCCAAGGTCCCTGGCGAGATACCCATTGGGATCAAGGATGATCTTCAGCGCGTAGGTGCGGATGAGGAATGACGTCCAGAACGGCACCACGATAAGCAGCAGCGCCAGCATCTTGTACGTCGTCAGGAAGCGGGCCATCCAGTAGGCGAGCGGATAGCCGACGGCGATCGTCAGCAGTGTGCCAACCGAGGCCATGATGAGCGTGCGCTCGAAGATCGTGAGGTACAGCGAACTGGCGATCTGGTGGTACTGGGAGGTGTTGAACCCGTACCTGAGGCTGCCGAAACCCTGCTGGACCGCGAGGGAGAAGGCCACCAGGATGGCCATTGGCCCTAGGAAGAAGACGGTGTAGTACAGCAACGACGGCGCCGTCAGCCACAGTGGGTAGTGCGGCTTGAAGGAGCGCTTCCGCCGAGGGGCGGTCGCCGGGACGACTGCCGCTTCCGGTGTCTTCTCGGCGACCGCCATCAGGCCGCCTTGAACCCCGAGTAGATCGTCGTGCGGGCCTCCACAACCTGCGGGCTGACGTTCAGGATGTAGTGATAGTTGTCTGTGTACGACTTGGGCACGTTGAACAGCGGATCATCGCGAAGGGAATTGGGCAGCTGGGCCAGTGCGCTCGCCATCGGGATCTTGTAGTTGTGGTAATTCATCTCCGTGACGGCAGTGCTGGGCGTGAGGAGCCAGTTGATCCAGGCGTGCGCGGCCACTGGATGTGGCGCGGTTACCGGGATGCACCAGTTGTCCGCCCAGATCTCTGACGCTGCCAGCGGGATGACTGGCGTGATGTCGCCCTGCTTCTTGCGTCCCTGCACGATACGGCGCACGTCGCCGTTCCAGCCCTGGCTAAGGATGATCTTGCCGGCGATAGCATCGTTGATGTAGCTAGACGAGTCGATGGTGGTGACGCCGCGGCGGATCGACAGCAGGAACGACTTCACCTGGTTAAAGTCTGACTGGCTGTCGGTGTTGGGATCCAGGCCGATCGCCATCAGCGCGAGCGGGACGACCTCCTCCGCCCCGTCGAGCAGGTTCGTCCGACCCTTGCTCACGTACTTAGGCAGGGCGTGGTAGAAGTCGAGCATCGTCTTCGGTTGCTCGGTCACGATCTTGTTGTTGTAGAAGAACATCGTGATGCCGAAGTCCTTGATGACGTGATAGTCGCCGGTCGGGTCATAGGACGGCTTCAGGAATGACGGATCCAGGTACTTGAGATTCGGTAGCAGCGCCTTATCCAGCGCCAAGAGGCCCTTCTCCTCGATCAGCTCAGCGACAGCATTCTGGCTCGGCACGATGATGTCGTAGCTGGTGCCACCCGCATGCAGCTTGGCCAGCAGCTCGTCGTTACTTGAGTAGAAGGTCTCGTGGACGGTCATCCCGACGTTCTTCTCCGGTGGTAGCGCCATGAACTTCGTGAAGGTCGACGGGTCGTCGTACTCCGACCAGTTGTAGATCTCGAGGTGATTCTCGAGCGGTTTGCTGGTCAGCGAGTTCTTGGTCGAGCTGCTCGAGGTGCCGGTGTTCGTTGTCGTACCGCAGCCAGCTGCGGCGGCCGCGAAGATCGCCATCCCGCCGAGGCCGAGCGCCTGCCGCCGGTTGATGCGCTGGCCGACGGCGCGCTGCACCTCGCGGTGCAGGTAGTCGAGCTTGGGCTTTATCTCGCGCGGCGCGAGGATGTTGAGTTCGTCCCGATCGTCTTTCATGCTTGCTCCTGTTGGCCGCCGCTGGAACCGGGGTCTGCTTCACCTAGGACAAGCGGTGCGGCTTCATCCCAGCTGAGTGCTATCCGGTCGCCCGGGTTAATGGTGTCGAGTGCGGGATCGGCGATGGCACGCTGCTCACGCACCGTGACGCTGCCAAGCCCCGCGAGTTCGGCCACGATTTTGGATTTGGTCGCCGAGGTACATCTTCGTGATGACCTGGGCGGTGGCCGAGTTGGCGGTACGGTCCGAAGGGCCGGCCACCGCGACGATGCGTTCTGGCCGGATGCCAACGCGGACGCGCGCGCCCTTGTCGACCTGGCCCCGGCCGCGCACGATAACGCCCGCTCGGGTGTCAATGGCGAACCCGCCGTCGGCGGCCTCGACTACATCGCCGACCAGGAAGTTCATATCGCCGATGAAATCAGCCACGAACGGCGTCAGCGGCCGGTCGTAGATTGCCCGCGGCTCGTCGATCTGTTCGATCAAGCCGTTCGACATGACAGCCACCCGGTCGGACATGGACAGCGCCTCGCCCTGGTCGTGGGTGACGTAGATGAAGGTGATGCCGACCTCGCCCTGGATCCGCTTCAGCTCAATCTGCATTTCCTTGCGCAGCTTCAGGTCGAGCGCACCCCAGCGGTTCGTCCAACAGCAGTACCCGCGGGTTCATCACCAGGGCCCGGGCGAGCGCCACGCGCTGCTGCTGGCCGCCGGAGAGCATCGCCGGACGGTGCACCTCCCTGCCGGTCATGTGCACCAGCTCCAGGGCCTGATATGCCTTGGCGCGGCGCTCCTCCTTGCCGACTCTGCGCTGCTTGAGTCCATAAGCGACGTTGTCAAGCACGGACATGTGCGGGAACAGCGCGTACTGCTGGAAGACGGTGTTGACGTCGCGCTTATACGGTGGCGTCCCGACCGCGTTCCTGGCGCCAATCAGGATTTCGCCCTCGTCCGGCTGCTCGAATCCAGCGATCAGCCGCAGTGACGTCGTCTTGCCGCAGCCAGACGGCCCAAGCAGTGAGAGGAACTCGCCCTTGCGCACGCGGAGATTGACTGCGTCGACCGCGGTGAGCGAGCCGAAGCGTTTAGTAACGGCTCGAAGCTCGACGTCGTAATCGCCGTTCGGGAAACCCAAAGTCACCTCCAGCAGATGCAGTGCTAGGGGGACTGTAGGGCAACAGCTACACGTGGGTCTATGGGTGCATTGAGCAACTAACGCGCCGTTTACAGCTCGGTCCCCAGCCGTCAGCCGCCAAGAGCAACGTCACCGGGATGCCAGCGCGCTGGTTTAGCTGGTGAAGGAGATAATCAGGATGTCGAGGCCGACGATACGGTCAAAGTGTCGGAGATTGGCTGTTCCGACGCGCCATCCGGCGGTTATGGCGGTCGCCGCGAAGAGTCGGTCGTGGGCCAGACGTCCTGGCCGGCAGTGGCGAGTTCGGCCCAGATGCGGGCCTGCGCATGATGGCTAGGAAGCCGAAGGGCAGCGGTGGAAACGCGGCCAGGACCGCCTCGACGAAGGCCTCACGGCGGGCCTGGTGCCCGGGGTGGCGCGGTGCACGCCTTGCAGCAACTCCGAAGCCAATCAGGCGGCGATTCCTACCTTCTCGTCCGGCCCCAGCTGGTCTTCCAGCCGCCCGCTCGGAGGCGATAGCCGGGCGTAGTGCGTTATTACGATGATTGTCATGCGGCATCGCGGCGGCCCGGTGGACCTTGCGATTAGCGACCCTCCGGCGGCAGGACGCGGAGTCCGCCGCCGTGCTCGCCGCCACCGGTCACGCGGGTGTGGCGCGGGCTCTCAGTGACTGCTTCGGCGAGAATATTGAGCCGTTTGACAATAGCCATCCGGTGCGCGATCCATGGGACAGGCAGTGACCAGACCCATGACCGCGACCTACACGCCTGGCCGGCTTAGTTTCAGCCGATTTGGTAGAACCCAGGACTGACGGTGAACGCGAATACCGCGAGGACGGCGCATACTCACATGTGTGATATCGTCGTATGCGTGGCTCAGGTAGACAGGTTCTCCGTGACAATGCCGCCCGAGCTCGGAGAGGGCGTCCGGAAGGCGGCCGCCCGGCAGCGCATCAGCGTGTCGACTTGGCTCACCGAGGCAGCGGCCGACAAGCTGCGCAATGAGCTCCTCGGTGCCGCTCTGGACCAGTGGGAGGCGGAGGACGGCCCGTTTACCGCCGATGAGCTGGATAAAGCGGCGTCCCGGCTGAGACTGCCGCCCGGGGATGTGGCGTGAGGGCGATCCTGGACGCAGGCGCGCTTGTAGCGGTTGAACGCCGCGACCGGCTGTTCGGCGCCCAGTTGCGGGTGCTCCAGCAGCAGGGAACACCGGTCTGGGTGAGTTCTGCGGTTGTCGGCCAGGTCTGGCGAGACGGGGCGAGGCAGGCTAATCTCGCCCGGGTCCTGGCCGGCGTCGGCGTCGAGGCACTTGGCAGGGACGACGGCAGGCGTATCGGCGAGCTACTCGCGATGGCGGATTCCGCTGACGTGGTCGACGGACACGTAGCGCTGATGGCAGCGCCCGCTGACCTCGTCCTGACCAGCGATCCCGGCGATATTCGCAAGCTACTGCAAGCCCGCGGGGTTCCGGCAAGAATCCAGCCCGTGTAACGCCGGTGCTAGCGGATCCATCCACCCGGACGCCTATCAGGCGGCCCGCCGTCAATGCCGACAAGCAGTTCCGCGACCGCGGCATGCGCTGCCCTCCGCATCAGCACGCCCGGAGGCCGATCATGGGCAGGTCACGACGACTGCCACCCGAAAGGCGAGGACACAGCGTGTGAGAGCGGATTGAGAGCGGCGACCTGCTGGCAGGTACGGTTGAGCGGCGCGGGCCCCCCTGCTATTCGAGCTCGTCGGCGTAAGCCTTAAGGGCGACCAGGGTGCGGCTGCTCTCAATCCGGAACGCGCGCTCGATGAGCGGCCGCAGAGGTTTGAGCTGCCCGGGGATACCGAGAGTCACGTGCCGCTCGACGTGAGTGGTCTGGCCGTTCGGAGCGAGCGTGTACCGCATGGTCACGTCAACGATCCCGCTGTGCCACTTCATGGTCATCGGCTGGTGAAAGGTGATCTTCGTAGGCCGCTCGTATTCCGTGACAAGCCCGTTGCGGACGCCAAACGGCCCAGGCTCGCGGTAAGTCGTGCCAAGCACGGCCGGATTCTGGGCAACCTCAGTTGTGCCGTGGTAGGACGAGGACGTCGTGAGCCAACGGTGCTGGCCGCGAAAGTCTGTGATCAGGTCGAAGATCTTCTCCGCCGGGCAGTGGATGTCTGCGGCGGCCGGGATGTCCCTCATCGCTTATGGCCCTTCGCTGACGCGCTCTGCCCAAGCGCTTATGCGACAGGAGCAGGGCGCGGCCCAGTGGCTTGCTCAGTCCTCAGCTCACCGCTCTCTTCACGAGCGCGCCGATCCTTGCCTCGTCGGCGGCTGTCAGCTCCGGCAGAGCGAAGTAGGTCGGCCACATGGTGCCGTCGTCGAGGTTCGCCTTGTCGCTGAAACCGAGCGTCGCGTACCTCGTCTTGAACTTCTGCGCGCTCTGGAAGAAGCAGATGACATTGCCGTCCTTGGCATAGGCGGGCATCCCGTACCAGGTTCTCGGCACGAGCGCTGGCGCGGCGGCTTTGATGATCGCGTGGAGCCGCTCGGCCTTGACGCGATCCGGCTCCGGCATCTCGGCGATCTTCGCGAGCACCGCGCTTTCCTCGTCCGCCTTGGCCGCGCGGGGGCTGCGGCGCCCGGCGGCCTTCAGCTCCTGGGCGCGCTCCTTCATCGCGGCCCGTTCTTCGTCCGTGAATCCCTCGAACTTCTTGTCGACCGCGGTCTTGGCCGACTTCTGCGTGTCCTTCAATGCAGGTCTCCCCCTGCGAGTCTTGATGTTGACGACCTTCACGCCAGGGAGCCGCTGCGGCGGCGGCTGCTCCGAAGCTGCTCGGTCGTTACCTGCGTGAGACCGGCGATGATATCGGGTAGTCGCCGACGACCTTACACCCCTGCAACGACACGCCCGACAGCGCGCGGAGATCGCGCTCAGCCAGGTTCCCGGGCGGTCGCGACATGGCCGGGACCGGACGCATGCCTGGCGCACAGGGATGCCTGATCGCCCGCGGGACGATGGGATGGCGCTAGCACGACAAATGGTTATGCTGCAGCTGTGCAACGGTCCGCAGCGAGCGCCCCTAAGCCGCCGCGGTTGACCGGCGCTGGGAACCCGGAGGCGGGTGACTCGCTCGCGTACCGGCCCGAGAGCAGCGACGCGGAGGGCGCCGACACGGGTAGCGGCTACCAGCGGATTCAGGCGGTAGACCGGGCAGTTGTGCTGCTGAAGGCGATAGCCAACAGCACCACGCCGCCGACCGTGCTGGAGCTCGCCCAGGCTACAGGCATCAACCGCAGCACCGCCTGGCGGCTGCTGCGAACGCTGGAATACCACGGCCTGCTTGACCGCGACGCGATCACCCAGCGGTACACAATGGGATACGGGGCGATCGCCATTGCCGCCGCGGTCACAGATGACGCTCTGGTACGCCGGGCCCGGCCGCTGTTGGACGACCTGGCAAGGCAGTTCGGGGAGTCGGTTACCCTCGCGGTCGCCAAGCGATTCAACCTTGTGTACGTCGAACAAGTGGATCCGCCAGGCGTCGTCGTGCCGAGCTGGCTGAACAAGCCGCTGCCATTGCACGCAACCTCCGGCGGCAAGGTATTCCTTGCCTGGCTGCGCGCCGATGAGAGGGCCGCGATCCTGCCGAAGGAGCTGCAGCGCTACACCGATCGAACGATCACCGATCGAGAAGACCTGGGTCGCGAGCTGGATGCGGCTCGCCGCGTTGGCTATGCGCTATGCATCCGGGAGTACGAGGAGTTCTCGTCGGGTGTGTCCGCGGCCGTGCTGAACTCGCACCAGTATCCGATGGCGGTCGTCAACGTCTGGGGACCGGCGCCGCGCAACCCGGCCCGGCGGCTTCATGAGATCGGGCGGCACGCCGCGGCCACCGCAGAGAGCATCCGTGCTCTGATCGCGTAACGTGGCGCAGGTCCGCGCGGCAGCCCGCCGGCGACAAACCTGTCACTAGCCCGCACGCGTCGCCCCAGATTGGTCTGCCCGTCCTGTGTTAGTGACCTTTGACCATTCCGAAAATGGACTGATAGCATCATCACGATAAGAACATAACGTTCATATCGTGAACAGACACCATGCGGGCAAGAAGGGCGGCTACGATGGCGGTCTCCCAGAAGGTCATCATTACCTGCGCGATCACTGGCTCAGGGCACACGCCGTCGATGTCGCCGCACTTGCCCTACACCGTGGAACAAGTCGTCGAACAAGGCGTTGCAGCCGCGGCTGCGGGAGCCGCTGTGCTGCACCTGCATGCGCGCGAGCCTACCGATGGCAGGCCCACCGCCGATCCCGCTGTCTTCGCGAAATATGCCAGGGGCATCAGCGACCGCTGCGACGTAGTCATCAGCATCTCCACCGGCGGCGGCACCGGCATGACGGTGCAGGAAAGGCTCGCCGGCGTGCTGGAGCTAAAGCCCGAACTGTGCACGCTGAACCTGGGAACCATGAACTACGGCAGCTTCCCGATGATCGACAGGTACAAGGGCAGCTTCCGCTACGACTGGGAAGAGCCGTACCTGGAAAGCACCAGAGCCGAGCCGTTCGTGAGCACCTATTCCGATATCGAGCACATGCTCAAGGTGGTCGGCCCGCAAACGGGCACCCGATTCGAGGCCGAGGCATACGACGTTTCCCACCTCTACACCCTGGCCTACTACCTGGACAAGGGGCTGGTCGAGCCGCCGATCTTCATCCAGACCATCTTCGGCACCATGGGCGGGATCGGCCCGGACGTCGATCACATCGTGCACATGAAGCGGACAGCCGACCGGCTTCTCGGCGATGCGTACCAGTGGTCCACCCTCGGAGCTGGCCGGTACCAGATGGGGATAGTCACGGCCGCGGCCATCATGGGATCGCACGTGCGTGTGGGGCTAGAGGACAGCCTGTATCTGGGCAAGGGCCAGCTGGCGGAATCAAACGCGGATCAGGTCGCTAAGATCCGCAGGATCCTGGCGGAGCTGTCACTGGAGATCGCCAGTCCGGACGAAGCGCGCCAGCTCCTTGGCCTCAAGGGCCTGGATAGCGTCGGATACTGACCGGTCGGCTGGTGCGCCGATGACTGCATGCGGGCATGAGGGGATCACCGGCGTAACCTTCGCCAGCGACGGCGATCGGCTGATTGGCGTGCTGTACCTTGCCCAGGGTGACGCACCCAAGCCGACCGTCCTGCTTTTGCACGGCTGTCCCGGGCTGGAGCAGAACCTGGATATTGCCATGGCACTGCGCGACAGCGGCTGGAACTGCCTCGTCTTTCATTACCGCGGTTGCTGGGGCAGCGCAGGCCGGTACGACCTGCGCACGATCGCGCGGGATGTGCGTGCGGCCACCGACTACCTGCAGGCGACGGAGTACCCGGGCGTCGATCCCGGTCGGCTTGCCGTTGCCGGGCACAGCCTCGGCGGCTGGGCTGCCATCCTGGCGGCGGCAGCAGACCAGCGGCTGCGCGCCGTGGTGGCCATCGCGGCTCCGGCCGAGCTCAGCTTGGCCTCGGCCGACTCCGGCAACCTGGACCGGGAGTTCACCAGGTTCCTGGCGGTGACGCCGACCGAACTGCGCCGACAGGCAGCCGAGGTCAGCAGCCGACCCAGCGCCGCCGACGTTATCCCGGCGATATCGCCGCGGCCGCTGCTGCTGGTTCACGGCAGCGCCGACGAATGGATCCCGGCCGGCGCGAGCCGCCTGCTGTATGAGCGGGCCGGGCAGCCGCGCCGCTACGTCGAGATCGACGGGGCGAACCATGCGTTCGCCTGGCATCGAGCCGCGTTGCGAGACCTGGTGACCGGATGGCTCACCGAGACAGGCGTCTAGAGGAGGACTACCGTGACCGCAGTTCCCCCGGACCAGGTGCGCAGAGTCGGCATCGTCGGGGCAGGCGTGATTGGCGGCGGGTGGGCGCTGCACTACCTGCGCATGGGCCTGGACGTCGATGTCTACGATCCCGCGCCCGCTGCCCGGGGCGACCTGCTGAGAATGCGCGCCGATATCTGGCCGCTACTGGAGCGGATCGGGCTGCGGCCGGGGGCCAGCCCGGACCGGCTGGTTCTGCACGCCGACCTGGCCGGCGCCGTATCCGACGCTGACATGGTGCAGGAGAACGCGCCTGAGGACAGCAGCATCAAGCGGGCACTGCTCAGCGACATCGACCGGCTGACCCGGCCGGACGTCGTGATCGCGTCGAGTACCTCGGGATTCGGCATGACACTGCTGCAGTCGGATTGCGCCCGGCCGGAGCGCTGCGTGGTGGGCCATCCGTTCAATCCGCCCTACCTCATCCCGCTGGTAGAGGTAGTCGGCGGCAAACTGACCAGCCCCGCGGCCGTGACCTGGTTGAGCGACTTCTACGCGGCCGTCGGCAAGCGGCCACTCCGGCTGACCCGCGAGCTGCCGGGATTCGTCGGCAACCGGCTGCAAGAGGCCATGTGGCGGGAGGCACTGCACATGGTCGCGGCAGGCGAGGCGACCGTCGAAGAAATCGATGAGTCCATTGCTTTCGGTCCTGGCCTGCGCTGGGCCCTGATGGGTCCGTGCCTGACCTTTCACCTAGCCGGCGGCGCCGAGGGAATGGCCCACATGCTCGATCACTTCGGAGCCGCCCTGCTCGAGCCCTGGACCCGGCTGACGGCGCCGCCGCTGACCCCGCAGCTGCGGGAGCGGATGATCGACGGCTGTAACAGGGAGGCAGCGGGCCGTTCAGTCAGCGAGTTGGAGCGGTACCGTGACGACTTTCTGGCCGAGTTGCTGACCCTGCTAGAGCGATTCACGCTTCGCCCGATCCGTCCGCGCGCATCGGAGTCCGCCGGTGACAGCGAAGCCCCTGATCAACAGGGCGTTGCCGAACGGCCATTGCCGGCTTATTGGCCGGGCTAGGCCGCATCTATTGACACTTGCCTGGCGTCATCTCTACACTCCACCACAGCATATAATGCACCTTTCGTTCATATCGTGAACGGCGATTCTGTGGGCGGGCCCCCTCCCGGTCCGTAAAGTCGGCGTTACCTGGCAAGAGCGCGCTTAGTCGGGAACGGAAATGGATCTGAGCCGCAGGGATGTCACGAAGACTGCAGTTCTCGGATCGTCGGCCGCGGCAGCTTCCCGCCTCATCAGCGGGCGGGCGCCGACCCGCAAATCGCCCTCCTCGGCAGCGAAGGGGACTTTCCTGAGCTGCGCTAATAGCATCCCCGTTCCCTCTTCTAATGGCGGGTGCTCTGACTCATGGGCCTACTTCGGCTTGACCGGCACCATGAGGACATCGTCCGTAGCTCCATTGATAACTGCCCACCGGCCTATGCGCTGCGCGGGAGGTCGGCGAACAGAAGGGTCATGACATGACGGATCTCTCACGGAGACAGCTATTTAGCGGCGCCGCAGGTTTGGCGGTCGTCGGCGGCCTGGCTGCGGCATGCGGAACCAGCTCATCGCCCGGCACGACTTCGACAGGCGGCGGTGCCCCGGGAACGCCAAAGCGGGGCGGCAACTTCCGCCTCGGAGTCACCGGTGGCGGCTCCAAGGACATCATGGACGGCCAAAATATCATCACCAAGCCCGACCAGGCACGGCTGGTGACCGCCTTCGAGACACTGCTGCTCTTCGACGAGAACTACCAGCTCACCACCAAGGGCCTCGCTGAGAGCGTCATCCAGGACAGCCCGACGCACTACACCATCAGGCTGCGCAAGGGCATCGAGTTCCAGAACGGCAAGACGATGACGGCCGACGACGTCATTTACTCCATCCAGCGCATCGGGACGAAGAAGTTCGGCCTCACGGGGTACGCCGCCACCGCCACCATGGACATCCCGGGCATGAAGAAGCTGGATCAGTACACCGTGGGGCTCCCGCTGTTGTCCGCGGACTCGACCATCCCGCAGACCCTCGGCAGCTATACGTTCACCGTCGTGCCGGTCGGGTACCAGGGCTACCCGCACCCGCAGATCGGCACCGGCGCATACAAGCTCAAGTCGTTCACGCCTGGTCAGCAGAGCGTCCACGAGCGCAACCCGAACTACTGGCGCACCGGCGAGCCGTACTTCGACACGGTGACGATCACCGACTTCAGCGACTCGACGGCGCAAGTGAATGCGCTGCTCGGCGGCCAGATCGACGCGATGACCGACCTGCCGCCCTCGCAGGTGAAGGTGGTGCAGGCGCGCGGCATGGGGGCGCTAGTCTCGAAGACCGGCGGCTGGCTCCCGATATGCATGGCGATCGACCTGCCCCCGTTCAACGACGTCCGGGTCCGCCAGGCGATGCGCCTGCTCGTCGACCGGGCAGGGATGCTCGAGCAGGTCGCCTCCGGCTACGGGTTCATCGGCAACGACCTGTACGCGCCCTTCGACCCCGGCTACGACCACTCGCTGCCGCAGCGAACCCAGGACATCAGCGAGGCCAAGGCCCTGCTCAAGGCGGCCGGCCAGGCGAACCTGAGCGTGGACCTGCACACTACCAACGGCGCGGCGGGCATGGTGGAGACGGCGACGGTCTTCGCGAACCAGGCCTCGGCCGGGGGCGTCAAGATCAACGTGATCAACGACCCGAACTACTACGGGACCCAGTACCTCAAGCTGGCCTTCTCGGTCGACTTCTGGGGTACCCGCGCGTACCTCAACCAGGTGCAGCAGGGCTCACTGCCGAACTCCCCCTACAACGAGACCCACTGGCCGCCGAAGTCCGGCACCGGTTCGAACTTCGAGGCGCTGTACCGGCAGGCGCTGGCCACGACCGACGCGAACACCCGGATCCAGATCGAGCACGAGATGCAGACGATCGAGTACAACGTCGGCGGGTACATCATCCCGTTCTTCGGTGGCCTCATCGACGGCTACGCGGCCAACTTGAAGGGGCTCAAGCCGAGCAAGGGCACCCTCAACCTGGATAGCTTCGGCCATGGCTACCGCACGATCTGGTTCGCCTAGCCCGCGGTCAGGTCGGCCATCGTGAGGAGGCTCGCATCCGGCGGCGTGTCGGGATTCATCGTGCGCCGGGTGCTGCTCGGAGTGCTGGTTCTGTTCCTGGTCTCCGTGGTTGTGTTCGCCGCGACTCAGGCGCTGCCCGGCGACCCGGCGCTGGCTATCCTCGGCCGGTCGGCGACCCCGCAGAGCCTGGCCGCGTTGCGCCGGCAACTGCACCTCGACCAGCCGGTACTCAGTCAGTACTGGAACTGGATCGTCGGCCTGCTGCACGGCAACCTCGGCCAGTCGCTGGCAGCGCAGGAGCCGGTCACCACGCTGCTGGGGCCCAAGCTGGTGAACTCCGGCGTGCTCGTCCTGATCTCGGCCGTGGTGTCGATTCCGCTGTCGATCGCGATCGGCTCATGGGCAGCGCTCAAGCGCGAGAAGCTCTTCGACATAGTGAGTTCGAACCTGCTGCTCGTGCTGGCGGCGCTGCCGGAGTTCGTCGTCGCTGTCGTGCTCGTGATCCTGCTCGCCACCACGGTGTTCCCAAATGTCCTTCCCGCCGTCAGCACGATTCCGCCGGGGTCGCGGCCCTGGGACAACCCGGCCGCGCTGGTGCTGCCCTGCCTCACGCTGGTGATTGCGGTCGCGCCGTACGTAGGCCGGATCATGCGGGCGTCGATGATCGAGGTACTGGAGAGTGACTACGTGGAGATGGCCCGGCTCAAGGGGCTGCCCGAGCGCACAGTCCTTATCCGGCACGCCCTGCCGAACGCGCTCGGGCCTGTGTTCCAGGTGATCGCCCTCAATCTCGCCTACCTGGCGGGCGGCATCATCGTCATCGAGTACGTCTTCAACTACTCCGGCATCGGAGGTGCCGTGCAGGAGGCGGTCATCAACCATGACCTTCCGGTTGTTCAGGCGCTGGCCATGCTCATCGCCGCGCTGTACGTGGTGCTGAACTTGATGGCCGACGTCGCCACGATCCTGGTCACACCGAGACTACGGACCCGGCTGTGAATCCGCTGAGCAGCGCTGAGGTCGTCCCGTCGGGCGGGCCGACTCCGGCGGGCGGATCGGGTCCGCCAACCGCGGTCAGGGCCTCGTCCCTGCTGCGCCGTGCGATGCGCTTGTGGCGGACGCGCATCGGTGTCATGCTGGCCGGCGCGCTCGTCCTGCTGGCCATCATCGGCCCGTATGTCGCGCCTTACGGCCCCAGCGTCCCAGTGGGAGCGCCCAACTCACTTCCGGGCGGCAAGGCGGTGCTCGGGACGGACTACCTGGGTCAGGATGTGCTCAGCCGGCTCCTCTACGGCGGGCGCAGCATCCTGGTGATGGCCGTCGTCGCCACCGCTATCGGGCTGATTGCCGGCGTGGTCATCGGCCTCGTGGCGGCGTATTCGCGCAACGCGCTCGATGACGTGCTGATGCGCGGGATGGACGTGATCATGGCGTTCCCGCAGATCATGCTGGCGCTGGTGGCCGTGGCCATCATCGGGCCTGCAACCTGGGTCATCGTGGTGGCGATTGCCCTCACTACCGTGCCGCGCATCGCGCGAGTGGCACGTGGCGCCGCGCAGCCGGTCGTGGAGCGCGACTTCATCGCGTGTTCCGAGGCAATGGGCGTGCCGCGCTGGCGCATCCTGTTCAGCGAACTACTGCCCAACACTCTCGGCCCGCTCATGGTGGAGGCCAGCCTGCGGGTGACGTATTCCATCGCTGTCATCGCCGCGCTGGCGTTCCTTGGGCTCGCGCCCAACCCCAACGGCGCGAACTGGGGCACGATGATCAACGAGAATCAGATCGCCCTGCCGGTGCAGCCCTGGGGCGCCGTCGCGCCGATCATCGCCATCGCGCTGCTCACGATGGGCACTGGCTTGATCGGTGACGGCATAGCGCGCACCGCCGCGGGCATCGACCGATCTCGAGGTGACGCGTGACCACCGAGCTCGCCGAGCCGCCCGCCGAGCCCATCACCGCGGCGGTCTCCGTCCAGGGCCTGCAAATCGAGATCGGCTCGACCGGCACGCCGGTCGTCAGCGACGTGTCGTTCGGGATCGCGCGCGGGGAAATCCTCGGCCTGGTCGGCGAGTCCGGGTCCGGCAAGACCACCGTGGGCTTGTCCTTGCTCGGCCACGCCCGGCGCGGGCTGCGCATCGCGGGCGGCTCGGTGCTGCTGGGCGACAGGGACGTGCTCACCCTCGACGAGGAGCAGCTCCGCAAAGTGCGGGGTTCCGTCGTGTCCTACGTTCCCCAGGATCCGGCGTCATCGCTGAACCCGGCGCTGCGCATCGGCCTGCAGCTGCGGGAGGTGCTGGAGGCGCACGGCGGCGGCGGGCGCCGCGACACCTCCGAGCGCGTGGCGGAGATGATGCGCGAGGTCGCGCTGCCCGACGACCGTGGCTTCCTCAAGCGTTACCCGCATGAGCTGTCCGGTGGCCAGCAGCAGCGGGTTGGACTGGCGATGGCATTCGCGAACCGGCCCCGCCTTATCGTCCTCGATGAGCCGACTACCGGACTGGACGTCACGACCCAGGCTCACGTGCTGTCGACCGTGCGCGAGCTCGCCACGCTGCACGACGTCGCCGCGCTGTACGTGAGTCACGACCTGGCGGTAGTCGCGACGATCGCCCAGCGGGTCGCGGTCATGTACGCGGGCCGTATCGTCGAGCTTGCGACCGCCGACCAGATCTTCGAGGGCGCCGGCCATCCCTACACCCAGCGCCTCATCGGTGCGATCCCGCGTCTGACCGGCGGCCGGACACTCGTCGGCATCCCCGGTCGCGCGTTGTCGCCCGGTAACCGTCCGGGCGGCTGCGACTTCGCGCCGCGCTGCGCGTTGCGCATCGACCAGTGCACGGAGGCGGTGCCGGAGCTGCGGCTGATCAGCCCGGCCCATTCGGCTCGGTGCATCCGCGCCGAGCTGGTGCTGACCCAGCAGCGAGGCCAGGTCGGAGACCCGATCGAAATGCCGGCGGAGGACGAAGCTGAGGTACCTGCGCTCCGGCTCGCGAACGTTGTCGCCTCTTACGGAGGGAACGAGGTCGTCCATTCGGTCAGCCTCAGCCTGGCGGCGCGTGAGTGCCTGGCGCTGGTCGGGGAGTCTGGCTCGGGCAAGACAACCATCGCCCGCGCGATTGCCGGCCTGCACCACAGCTGGACCGGCACGATCTCACTCGCGGGCTCCGAGCTGCAGACATCGGCGCGGCGGCGCAGCAGCGAGGCCCGCCGGCAGATCCAGTACATCTTCCAGAACCCGTATGGCTCGCTGAACCCGCGCCGCACGATCGGGCAGATCATCGGGCAGCCGCTCCAGGTCTTTGGCACGGCGAGCGGCCGTGACGCCGACAGGCGGGTCGCGGAGATGCTCGAGCGGGTATCGCTGCCGGCTGCGTATGCCCGCAGCTTCCCTGACCAGCTTTCGGGCGGCGAACGGCAGCGGGTGGCGATCGCCAGGGCGCTGGTCTGCGATCCCACCGTGCTGGTCTGCGACGAGGTGACTTCGGCCCTGGACGTCAGCGTCCAGGCGGCCATCGTCGAGCTGCTCGGCAACCTGCAGCGTGACCTCGGCCTCTCGATGCTGTTCATCACGCATAACCTGCCGCTGGTGCGGTCCATCGCTCAGCGGGTTGCGGTGATGAGGCAGGGCGCCATCGTCGAACTGGGCGAGGTGGCACATGTGCTGGCCGACCCGGTCGAGCCGTACACCCGCCAGCTGCTGTCCGACACCCCGTCGCTGGAGGTGGCCATCGCCGATGTAGAGCGGGACGAGCCGACGGCCGACGCTTCCGGGAGGTAATCAAGGTGCCTGCGGGCCGCCGCCCGGACGTGCTGATCATCATGGCCGACCAGATGGTGCCGTCGGCGCTACCGTGCTACGGCAACCCGGTGACGCAGGCTCCGGCGATGTCGTGGCTCGCCGAATCCGGCGTGGTGTTCGACGCTGCCTACACCGCCAGTCCGTTGTGCGCGCCAGCCCGGGCCTCGTTCATGACCGGCCTGCTGCCGTCGCAGACGCGCAGCTACGACAACGCGGCGGAGTTCAGCTCCGAGATTCCCACCTTCGCCCACTACCTGCGCAGCGTCGGGTACCGCACCGTCCTGGCTGGCAAGATGCACTTCTGCGGGCCGGATCAGCTGCACGGGTTCGAGGAGCGGCTCACCACCGATATCTATCCGGCGGACTACGGCTGGACGCCCGACTGGGACCGCCCGCATGAGCGCCCCGCCTGGTACCACGACATGGCGTCAGTCGTCCAGGCCGGACCCTGCGTGCGCTCCAACCAGTTGGATTTTGACGACGAGGTCGCATTCGCCGCCGAACGGTCGCTATTCGGGCACATCCGCTCAGGAGACAAGCGGCCGTTCTGCTACGTGGTTTCATTCAGCCACCCGCACGACCCGTTCGCCATCCCGCGGAAGTGGTGGGACCTCTACCGTGACGAGGATGTCCCGATGCCTCACATCGGGTACCAGGAGGCCTTGCTCCATCCGCACGAGCGCCGGCTCCGTGAGGTCTGCGCGATGAATAGCGTGAAGATCACCGAGGATCACGTGCGCGCGGCGCGGCGGGCATACTACGGCGCGATCTCCTACGTCGACGACCATGTGTCCGCTCTCACCGGCCTGCTGCGCGAGACTGGCCGGCTCGACAATACGGTCGTGATCGTCACCAGCGATCACGGAGAGATGCTCGGTGAGCGCGGAGCCTGGTACAAGATGAGCTTCTACGAGGGCGCGGCAAGAGTGCCGCTCATCGTTCGTGCACCCGCGCTCTTTCCGCCGGGGAGGGTGGCGACCGCGGTGTCGACAATGGACCTGCTGCCAACCCTGGTCGACCTGGCCAACGTGGGCGACGTGTCAGGCATCGTCGGCCCGCTTGACGGCCGGAGCCTGACGCCGCACCTATCGGGTAACCCTGACCACGATGAGGTCGTGGCGGAATACCTGGCCGAGGGCGCGATCGCGCCGATCGTGATGATCCGGACGGGACGTTATAAGTTCATCCACTCACCAGCCGACCCTGACCAGCTCTTCGACCTCGCGTCCGATCCGCACGAGCAAGCCAACCTGGTTAACGATCCGCTGTCGGCCGGACTAGTCGAGGGATTCCGGCGGGAGGTCGCCGCACGCTGGGACCTGGCGGCGCTGGACCGCGAGGTTCGCCAGAGCCAGCAGCGGCGGCGCACCGTCAGCAGGGCGCTGGGCACTGGCGTCCAGACGCCATGGGACTTCGCCCCGACCTACGACGCGTCGCATCGCTACATCCGCAACCATATGGACCTGGCCGATCTCGAGGAGATGGCCCGCTTCCCGCCAGTCGGAGGCGCGCACAGCACGGTCGGCGACGGCTGATGGCCGGGGATATCGGCACTGGCGCTAGCGAGGCGGTCTGGGTTCCGGGCAGGTCAATCCCGGTTCCCCTGCAGTTCCATGCGGTCACCGTCCGCCCGGAGTGGGTCGACTACAACGACCATCTGAGCGAGTGGGCCTACCTCTTGGTCTTCGGCGATAACGCGGATGCCCTTTTCCGCTTCATCGGCATAGACGAGGCGTACCGCGCTACCGGACGATCGCTGTACACAGCCGAGACTCACCTGCGCCATCTGCGCGAGGTCAAAGTCGGCCAGCGGCTCGCTCTCACCCTGACTGTCCTTGGCCATGATGCCAAGCGACTCCATGTGCTGCACGAGATGCGCGCGGACGGCACCGGCTCGGTGGCAACCGCTGAGCAGCTACTACTGCACGTTGACGCTGCCGCCGGGCGGGTCGCCCCGTTCGGCGCGAAGGTCGCGGACAGGCTGCGGCAGATCGCGGCCGCGCATGCCCGGTTGGGCGTGCCGGACTACGCCGGCCGATGCATGCGCATTCCGGAGCGCTGAGCCCGTGGACTTCGAGCTGAGCGCTGAGCAGCGTCTCATCGTGGCGACAGTCCGCGATTTCGTGATCCGTGAGCTGTATCCGCACGAGGCCGAGGTCGAGCGGCTGGACGAGGTGCCCTCCGACCTCGCCCGGGCCATCCGGGCGAAGGCGATCACGGCTGGCCTGTATGCGGCGAACATGCCGGCTGAGCTTGGCGGCGGCGGGCTCGACGCTGTCTCGGTGGTGCTGGTCGAGCGGGAACTCGGCCGGGCAAGCTATGCGCTGCAGATGCTGGTCGAGCGGCCGAGCAATATCCTGCGGGCATGCACCGGCGAGCAGCGGGAGCGCTACTTGCTTCCGGCCATTCGCGGTGAACGCCATGACTGCGTGGCGATGACCGAGCCAGCGGCTGGGTCCGACGTGCGGTCGATGACGACGGCAGCCAAGAGGGACGGCGGGGACTACGTCATCAACGGGACTAAGCACTTCATCAGCCACGCCGACGTAGCCGATTTCGTCATCCTGTTCGCGGTCACCGGAGTCGAACAGGCCACCGCAGGAGCACGCAGCCTCATCACCGCGCTGCTGGTGGACTGCGATGCACCGGGACTGAGCATCAGGCGCGGGCCGGCCTGCGTCTCGAACCGCGGCTACCACCAGTGCGAACTTAGCTTCACCGACTGCCGGGTACCTGCCTCCGCCCGGCTCGGAGAGGAGGGCCGCGGCCTGGAGCTGATGAGCCAGTGGCTCGGCGCAAGCCGGCTGACGGTTGCAGCCACCAGTACGGGCCGGGCGGAGCGGGTGCTGGAGGCGGCTGCCGACTGGGCCGCCCGGCGACGCCAGTTCGGCCAGCCGATCGGCAGGTTCCAGGGCGTCGGGTTCCAGCTTGCTGACATGGCCACCGAGCTCGCCGCTGCGGAGCTGCTGACATTGCGGGCGGCCGCCCGCTTGGAGTCCGGTCTGATGACCGACGCGGACGCTGCCATGGCGAAGGTGTTCGCCTCGGAAATGCTCGGCCGGGTAACGGACACGGCCGTGCAGATTTTCGGCGGCATGGGCCTGATGAGTGAGCTGCCATTGGAACGGTGGTGGCGGGACGCGCGAGTGGAGCGAATCTGGGATGGCACCAGCGAGATACAGCGGCATATCATCGCACGGTCGCTATTGCGACCCCGCGGAGGCTGACGTGCGGTCCGTCAGCGCCACCGGCTCAGTACCGGTCCGCACCGAGGTGTCCGGGCAGACGCTCTTGATCACCATTGACCGGCCGCCGGCCAATGCCATAGACGTGGCCACCAGCCGTGCGCTTTACGCCGCGTTCGACAGGCTGCGGCACGATCCGGACCTGCGGGTCGGCGTGCTGACCGCGGCGGGAGAGCGCTTCTTCTGCGCCGGCTGGGACCTGAAGGCGGCCGCCGCAGGGGAAAGCATCGAGGCCGATCACGGTCCCGGTGGGTTCGCTGGGCTGACCGAGTTCGCGGAGATCGGGAAGCCAGTGATCGCAGCCGTCAACGGACTGGCGCTCGGCGGCGGTTTCGAGCTGATGCTCGCTGCGGACCTTGTCGTGACCGCCGATCACGCCGAGTTCGCACTCACCGAGGTCACGCTCGGCCTGGTCGCCGACGCTGGCGGTGTGCTGCGACTGCCCGCCCGGCTGCCGCGCCCCATCGCGGTGGAGTACCTACTGACCGGGCGCCGGCTGACTGCGGCCGAGGCGGCCAGATGGGGCCTCGTCAACCGGGTGGTACCTGCGGCCGGTCTGCTGTCGGCCGCCGGCGAGCTGGCCGAGGCGATCTGCGCGGCCGCGCCGCTGGCGGTCGCCGCCGTGCTAGAGATCCTGCGCGCGACCGAAGCGAGCGATGTCCGCGGCGGCTTTGACATCCTGCGATCCGGTGACCTGCCCGGTTACCAGGCGATGCTCGGATCGGCTGACGCGCGCGAGGGTGCTCAGGCGTTCGCCGAGCGCCGGAAACCGGTCTGGCGCGGCCGGTGAGCGCCGGAGCTGCCCTGCAGACAGGCGGGCGTACCGTGCCCGCCGACTGGATCGACTACAACGGTCACATGATGGATGCCTACTATTCGGTGGCGTTCACCGAGGCGACCGAAGCGCTGCTGGATCACGTCGGCCTGGGGGCCGGTTATCGGGCCCAGACTGGCAGTGGCATCTACACGGTCGAGAGCCACATCCGCTTCCGCGCCAGCGTCCGGGTCGGAGAACAGCTGCGCTACACCTCGCAGCTGCTCGGCTGCGACTCCAGGCGGTTGCACATCTTCCACCAGATCCTGCTGGCCTCGGGCGCCGAAGCCGCGACCAACGAGCTCATGTTCCTGCACGTCGACCTGGCCACCGAGCGGGTGACACCCATTCCCCCCGAGCAAATGGCGACTGTCAGCGCGCTCGCTGCGCAACACGCAATGTTGCCGGTGCCCGATGCAGCAGGCCGCGCAATCACGATGCGTCGGCCTGCTGACCACGGCGGGGTCGAGGCTGCGCTAGCGCCAAGGTCGCGGGGACGGAGGAAGCGATGACCATATCGCCGGAGCAAGCACCTCTCGCCAGGCTCGAGCCCCACAGGGAGCGACAGGTAGCCGAGTCGTTCGGTTCGGATCCTGAGCGCTACGACCGGGCCAGGCCTCGTTACCCCGAAGCGATGGTGGCGCGGATAGTCGCCGCAAGCCCCGGTCCGGGCTTTCTCGACGTCGGAATCGGCACCGGCATCGCGGCCCGCCAGTTCCAGGCAGTCGGCTGCAGGGTGCTCGGAGTCGAGGTCGACGCGCGGATGGCCGAGTGGGCGCGACAGCGCGGGCACGAGGTCGAGGTGGCGGCATTCGAATCCTGGGACCCGGCCGGCCGGACATTCGACGCTGTCGTGTCCGGGCAGGCCTGGCACTGGGTGGACCCGGTCGCAGGAGCGGCGAAGGCGTCCGGGGCTCTGCGGCCCAGTGGCCGGCTGGCGGTGTTCTGGAACGCGGCCCAACCGCCGCCCGAACTGGCCGAGTCCTTCTCCGAGGTGTACCGCCGGGTGATGCCCGACTCGCTTGCCGCCCGGGGATCGACGGTGCGCGCAGCGGACGCGTACTCGGCGATGTGTGCCAGGGCAGCCGACGGCATCCGGGAGGTGGGCACCTTCGGCGAGCCGGAACTATGGCGATTCGACTGGCAGCGGGCCTACACCCGGGACGAGTGGCTAGACCAGTTGCCCACTACCGGCGGCCACACCCAGCTCCCGCCGGCCAAGCTCGCGGAGGTGCTCACGGGTATCGGCGCGGTCATCGACGCGGCGGGAGGCAGCTTCACGATGCGCTTTACCGCGATGGTGACGACAGCGACGCTTACCAGCCCCGCCTGACCCGAACGGCGCCGATGACGCCGGCCCGGGCACGTCGGCACAGGCACCATGCCGGCGCTCGAGTCGCCCCCTGCAATCGAGCCTATAGCCGCTTATCAGCGTCATAACCTGCCATCTGACGCGCCATCCGCCCGCGCAATGCCGGTTACTGTGCGCTTTATTCCCGTTACTCAGTGGTAGTGACAAGCGTCATATCGGGATGCGCCGCTACTCAGCGTGGCGTTATACGTGCAGATCCTCACCGGGGGGCTAGCCCACCAGAGGCCGGCCCCTGAGTTTAGGCCACTGCCGGACCGCGATAGCGAACCGGCTCGGCCCGCCCTGAACCCGCGAGGCACGCGCCCCCGCGTGCCCGAGAGCGCCAGCGCCCCCCGCCAGGCGTTCTCATCCCCGTACCCGGTTTCGGCCGGACGGGCGGCGAGGACACCCTGGGAAAGGAACCTGATGCCCCCCTCTGTTCGGCTGACCAGCACCGCCCGTGATCACGGCAAGGCCCTGATCAACGCCGGAACTGACCGCCTTACAAGTGTCGTCCGGAGCCACAAGAAGTCCCTGTTGTACGTAGGCGCAGCCCTGGCCCTCGCCGGGGCCGGCACCGCCAGCGCCGCGACCGTGGCCGGCTCCGCGGCGACACCACTTGCGGCCGCGCCCATCAGCGCGTCCGCGAGCGCCGGCAGCGCCCCACACTCGTCGCCGCTTTCGGCGGCTGCGGCTCGCCCCGCATCGCCGGGAGCGTTGACAGCGCCGTACGTCGCGGCGCATCCCCCACGGCATACCGTGACCTCGCACTCGGCGACCTCGCACGCCGCGGCCGCCAAGCACGAGGGCGCGCCGCGCGCGGCTACCCCGCATGCGGCCGCACGACACGTGACGGGGCCACGGCACGCCAGCGCCGCGCACCGGGCTGCCGCCCGGCCAGCGGCCGCCCGGCTGCGGCATGCGGCACGGGCCAGGAACACCAGGCCGTACCTCATCTATGACTCGGTCACGCCTGGCGCGATCCCTGCCCACCACGTCGTCGCCACCTATGCCACCGGCGGTTATGCCGTCCCGGCAGCCCAGGTAGCCGGACGACGGGTGCTGTGGATTGACACCAACGGGTCCGACCCGCACGCTGCGGCCCTCGACATCGAGCCGGGCGACGCCACGCCCGTGATGGCTGCTAACTGGGCGCGGGAAAAGCTGAGCGCTCACCCGCACGGGCTGGCCTGCCTGTACACCATGCGGTCGGAATGGCCTGCGGTCCAGGCCGCCGTGGCGTCCTTGCCCGCGCACATGCGGTCGCACGTCCGGTACTGGATCGCTGACCCCACCGGCTACCCGCACATGGTGCCGGGCGCGGCTGCCACCCAGTGGTACTGGGGGTCAAGCTACGACATCACGACCGCGACCCCGGGCTTCTAACCCGGCTCGCGGAGGTCGCTCAGACGGGCCGGCCTGCCAGCAGTCCCGCTGGCTGGCCGGCCCGCTGCCGTATCGCCGGCCGCGTGGCAGTCAGGACCCGGCATCGGCGAATGCCGTAGCTGGCTGGGTGCCGTAGCGTGCCATCACGCCGACTATCGTCTCGGCGGATAGCGGCTGCCCGGCCCGGATCATGTCCCGCAGGTCGCGGAAGTACTGCACGTACAAGTCAGGGGTGAACGTGTTCAGCAGCACGACCGGCTCGTCGCCCGCATTCGCGAACGTGTGCGGCACGCCCGGCGGGATCATGACCAGCGTGCCGCGGGCCGCCTCGTAAGTCGTCTGCCCCACCGTGAACTGCGCGGTCCCCGATACGACGTAGAAGCCCTCGTCGTGCTGCGCATGACGGTGCTGTGGCGGGCCCTGCGTATGCGGGGCGATCGTTATCTCGCCAAGGCCCAGACGGTGCGAGGTAGTACTGCCGTCCTCGAGGATCCGCATCTGCACCGGACCGGTGAGCGTGAGGTCACCCTCGGCTGGCCCGACGATCGACACGTTAGTCATCGCTAGTCCTTTCTGCCGCACGCTGCGCATGGTCAGCCGGCCACCGGGCTCGCGTGGCTGCGCGCAAACTCCCCCGCCAGCAAGAGCAGCTCCGCTGACGTCTCTAGCTGTGGCAGGTGGCCAGCCGTTGCGATGAGGCGGAACTCGGCACCGGGAATCGCGTCAGCATAAGCATGGCCATGCTCAGCCGGAATCATCCGGTCGGCCGCGCCCCAGACGACCAGGGTCGGAATCGTGACGCCCGGCAGCCTGCCGAGCAGGCTGCCGTCTGACATCGCCGCGCCCGCATAGGTCAGCAGCGCCGCGGTGTTAGCGGCTCGCACGAGCTTCTGCTGGTCGGTCAGGCTCGCCGGGTCGATCCGGTACTTGTCTGGATCGAAGTAGCTCAGCGCGAAGACCTCGTCCAGGGAAAGCTGAAAGAAATCAGGCACCGGCGCGGCATCCAGCTTGAGCCCGGCGGCGTCGACGAGCACAACGCTGCTCACCCGGCCGCTCGGCCTGGCGCTTTCGGCCAGCGCGATCTCCGCCGCGATCCAGCCGCCAATCGAGTTGCCGATCACGCACACGTCGCTCACGTCGAGATCGCTGAGCAGCTGCACGTACACGCCAGCCAGCGCTTTGATGCTGTCTAGCCGCTCGGGACGGGGCGTGCCGTCAAAGCCGGGATGAACCGGCGTCAGTACTCTTGCGTCCGCGGACGCCAGCAGCTCTGCGAAGCCCGCCACCGAGAACGACCCCGCGCCACCGTGCAACAGCAGCACTGGCTGGCCGCTGCCGCGCTCGATGAGGGTAACGGGCACCGGACCGAGGCCCTCGGTCGTGACAACGTGCGTGGACTGCATTGGCGTGGTCATGTGCGCACTCCTTCGAGTCGTTCGGTATCTGGTGAGAGTTAACTCTCACGACTGACACACTAGAGGTTCGGCACGCGTTATGCAAGTTAGCTCTCATAAAGAGAGTGCACTTGACTTAACTGCGTGCCACGGCTGAGAATGGGCAGATGACAGCGCAGGTACACGACGGCCGCGCAAATCAGAAGCTGCGCACCCGGTCGGCGATCATCGAGGCGGCCCGCGGCCTGGCGAAGAGCGGCGCGGAGATCACCATGCCCGCCGTCGCAACGGCGGCGCTGGTGTCCGAGGCCACCGCCTACCGTTACTTTCCGGACCTGCCATCGCTGCTGCGCGAGGCCCTCGCCGGAGTCTGGCTGAGCTCGGACGATGCGCTGCACCAGGTCGGGCACAGCGACGACCCGGTCGAGCGGGTGGGATACGCGACCAGTTACCTGCTGCATCACGTGCACGCCTACCAAGGCGCGGTCAGGGCAACGATCGCCGCTGACATCACCAGGCCGGGCCCGGCATCCGTCCGGCCGGGGCAGCGATTCGCCCTCATCGACCAGGCCCTGGCGCCTGTTGAGAGCAGCTTCGGGCAACAGAATCCGGCTGCCTTCGAGTCGCTCAAGCGGGAACTCGCGATCGTGGTGAGCGCAGAGGCCTTCTTCACGCTGACCGATCTGTGCGGGCTACCTCCCGAAGAGGCGATTGCCCATGCCGTGCATGCCGCACAGACGATCACCACCGCCGCCTTGGCGCTCCGCTGACACTGGGTGTCAAGCCGACGCCGCCGTTCCCGGCTGACCCCGCCGTTGCCTGCCATCCGCGGGCGGTGCGCGACGAGCAGGGCTGGCGGTGCCTGGCCGCGCTTCCCGCGGCGTGGGAAACCCCGCGCCGCACCGCGGTTTAGCAGAATCAGCCGGGGATGCCCAGGCCTGGAGGATGCGTGCGCGAGCTGTCCGTCGTCGAGATCTGCGCGGGTGCGGGCGGCCAGGCGCTCGGCCTCGAGCAGGCTGGTTACGCGCACGCCGCGGCCGTCGAACTCGATCACGACGCCTGCGAGACGCTCCGGCGCAACCGCGGCTCCGACTGGAAGATCATCGAAGACGACGTGGCCTACCTGGACGGGCGCGCCTTCAGCGGCATCGACCTGTTCGCTGGCGGCGTGCCGTGCCCGCCATTCTCCCTGGCCGGAAAGCAGCTAGGCCGCGATGACGAGCGCGACCTTTTCCCCGCGGCGATGCGGCTGATCGCCGAGATCCGCCCGCGCGCCGTCCTGCTGGAGAACGTCCGCGGTCTCGGCATGACCAGGTTCAATAGCTACCGGGCCGATGTGCTCCGGCAGCTCGAAGAACTCGGCTACGGCGCCTGGTGGCAGCTGGTCAATGCCAGCGAGCACGGCGTCCCGCAGCTACGGCCGCGGTTCGTGCTGGTCGCCGTCGGGCGGCGCTGGGCCGGACGCTTCCGCTGGCCGGACCCGCTGCCCGGTCCCGCGCCCACGGTCGGCGGGACGCTGGCTGATCTGATGGCCGCCGGCGGCTGGCCGGGGGCGGCCGCCTGGGCGGCCAGGGCCTGCCGGGTCGCGCCCACCATCGTCGGCGGCAGCAAGAAGCACGGCGGCCCCGACCTCGGCCCGACTAGGGCGCGTGCGGCCTGGCGCGAGCTTGGTGTCGACGGGCTCGGCATCGCCGCGGGCCCGCCGGGACCGGGTTTCCCGGTCAGCCAGCCGCCGAAGCTGACCGTGCGCATGGTGGCCAGGCTGCAAGGCTTCCCGGACAGCTGGGTGTTCAGCGGCAGCAAGACGGCGGCTTACCGCCAGGTCGGGAACGCGTTCCCGCCGCCCGTGGCCAGGGCGCTCGGCACCGCGATAGCAGCCGCGCTTACTACCAGCTGATACCCCGGGCAGTCAGCAGCCCCGCCCTGGGTTCGCCACCTGCGTTACAGACCAGCCCAGCCGGACACGATCCTGCTGCGCGGCGATACCGCCAGCGGCGGCCTGCCCGCCTGGCGGGCCAGGCACGGTCCCCGCGGCCTAGCCGAGCGGGCCGGTAACCGTCTCGGCGGCGCGCAGCGCGCCGCCGGCCGCGACGTACCTGACGGCGGCCTCGATCTCGGGCGCCAGGAACCGGTCGGCACCCGGCCCCTGCGTGCTAGCCCGCAGGCCCGCGACGACGGCGGCGGTCGCAGCGGCCGGAGCCAGCGGCGCGCGCAGGTCAATGCCGCGCGCGGCGGTCAGCAACTCGATCGCCAGCACTCTAGTCAGGCCATCAAGGGAACGCCGCAGCTTGCGTGCCGCCGACCACCCCATCGAGACGTGGTCCTCTTGCATCGCCGAGCTGGGAATCGAGTCGACGCTCGCGGGCACGGCCAGCCGCTTGAGCTCGGACACGATGGCGGCCTGGGTGTACTGCGCGATCATGTGCCCGGAGTCGACGCCAGGATCGTCGGCGAGGAACGGCGCCAGGCCCTGACTCCGCGCAACGTCAAGGAACCGGTCAGTCCGGCGCTCGGACATGCTCGCCACGTCAGCAGCCGCGATCGCCAGGAAATCCAGCACGTATCCCAGCGGCGCGCCATGAAAGTTGCCGTTCGACTCCACCCGGCCGTCAGGGGTGATGACGGGGTTGTCAATCGCGGCGGCCAGTTCCCTGGATGCCACCAGGGCGGCGTGGTCGGCAGTGTCCCTGGCAGCGCCGGCGACTTGCGGCGCGCACCGCAGCGAGTAAGCGTCTTGCACCCTGGTGCATTCCGGGCCCCGGTGACTAGCCATGATCTGGCTACCCGCTAGCAGCGCCGTCATGTTGGCCGCGGCCACCGCCTGGCCCGGATGGGGGCGCAGGTCCTGCAGATCGGCGGCGAAGGGCGCATCCGAGCCAAGCAGCCCCTCGACGCTCATCGCCGCGGTTATGTCGGCGACCTTCAGCAGCTCGCGCAGATCGGCGATGGCCAGGACCAGCATTCCTAGCATGCCGTCGGTCCCGTTGATAAGCGCGAGGCCTTCCTTCTCGCGTAGCTGCACGGGCGTGATTCCCGCTTCCGCCAGTGCGTCAGCGGTCGGCCGCTCCCGGCCGGCCGCGTCCCGGACGACGCCCTCACCCATGACGGCGAGCGCGCAGTGCGCCAGCGGCGCCAGATCACCGGAGCAGCCGAGGCTGCCGTACTCATGCACCACCGGAGTGATCCCGGCGTTGAGCAGCGCCGCGTATGCCCTCACGGTCTCCTCGCGGGCCCCCGTGCGCCCGGTCGCAAGCGTCGCCAGCCGCAGCAACATCAGCGCCCTGACCACCTCCCGCTCCACCTCAGGGCCGGAGCCGGCCGCGTGGCTGCGGACCAGGCTGACCTGAAGCTGGACGCGCAGCGACACCGGGATGTGGCGGGTCGCGAGCGCGCCGAAGCCGGTTGACACCCCGTAATGCGGCTCGGCGTCGTGCGCGAGGGCATCGATGATCTCCCTGCCGCGCCGGATCGAGGCCAGGGCGCCGGCGGCAAGCTCAACCGTCGCGCCAAGGCGGGCGACGGCGACGACGTCGCCTGCCGCAAGAGGGCCGGCGCCGACCGTAACGGCGCCTTGTGCAGGCGAGCCGTCCGCATGATGGGCCGCCTCAGCCGCCTGGTGGGTCGTCATCGCTGTCTCTCCCGCCTCTGGCACCTGCTCCCACCAGACTAGGCCCGGGCCAGCATGGCGTTGTGCGCTATTGACGTACTTGCAAGTGATGTGCAACTAGATTAGCGTGCAGATAATGTCAGAATCGCTCGCGCCTCGCCAGCCCCGGCTCGGCCGGATGATCCGGCAGTCGTTCGCGGCCATGACTCCGACCGAGCGCCGCCGGGTTTCGCTGATGTACGGTTCCATCCTCGGCCTGCACCTGCTCGGCTTCGCCATATTCATCGCGTTCGTGATCCCGGCCCATTACAAGGGCCTCGGCATCGGCATCAGCGTGCTGACCTACACCCTCGGGCTGCGGCACGCGTTCGACGCCGATCACCTGGCTGCGATCGACAATTGCACCCGCAAGGTCATGAATGACCGCCAGGGGACCGGCAAACCGCGGCCGCTTTCGTTCGGGTACTTCTTCTCGCTCGGCCACTCGACTGTCGTGGTCGGTGTCGGTGTGGCGATCATCCTCGCCGAGAAGGTGGTCTTCCGGCAGTTCATGAACAGCGGCTCAGGCCTGGAGAAATTCGGCGGGCTGTTCGGGACGGTCGTGTCGGCGACCTTCTTGTTCCTGATCGGTGCGCTGAACCTGGTGATCCTGGCCGGCATTGCCAGGGTGTTCCGGAGCATGCGGCGGGGCGAGTTCGACGAGGCCGAGCTCGAGCGGCAACTGGACAACCGCGGGTTCTTCTTCCGGTTCTTTGGCAAGTGGATGCGCCTGATCAGCAAGGAATGGCAGCTATACCCGGTCGGCGTCTTGTTCGGACTTGGTTTCGACACCACCACCGAGGTGCTTTTCCTGGGCACGACGGCGTTCCTGGCGTTGCAGCACATCCCGTGGTACGCGATCATCTGCCTGCCGGTCCTGTTCACCGCCGGCATGACGCTCATGGACACGACCGACTGTGTCTTCATGAACCTCGCATACGGCTGGGCCTTCCTCAATCCGGTCCGCAAGGTCTACTACAACCTGGCGATTACCGGGCTGTCGGTCGGCATCTGCTTCCTTGTCGGCGGCATTGAAACACTCGGCCTGGTCTCCTCGGAGGTCGCCGGGCTCCGCAAGGCCGGCGGCTTCTGGGGTTTCATGCGCAACTTCAATCTGAACGTCGCCGGATTCGCGATCGTCGGGTTGTTCGCAGTCACCTGGATTGCCGCGCTGCTGGTCTGGCGATACGGGCGGATCGAGGAGCGCTGGGGCGCGTCCCTCCGGCAGCCTGCGGCCCGAGAGGGCGCCGAGCTCGGCTGACGATGGCCCGGGCTCCGTCGGTAGGCTGAAGCGGTGTTTCCGGGCAGCTTGGCAGTGCAACGCGGGGCAGCGCAGCGCACGGCCGAGACGGCGACAGGCATTCCATCTTGACCGGCCAGGAACGCGCCAGGCGGGAACGGCTGCGTGCCACGTTCGAGCAAGTGGCCAGCTCGTATCACCACGCGCGCCCTGAGTACCCGGCGGAGCTTTATGACTGCCTGCTCGCAACGGCAGGTCTGAGCCCTGGCGACACCCTGCTGGAGGTCGGCTGCGGCACCGGCAAAGCGACGCTCCCGCTGGCCCGGATGGGATTCGCCATTACCTGTCTGGAACCTGGTGCGCTACTGGCCGAGCAAGCCCGGCGCAACCTGGCTGGCCACCCGGCGGTCCGGGTTGTGCAGTCCTCGTTCGAGGACTGGCGCCCGGATGACCAGACTCGGTCCGACCTTGTCTTCGCCGCCACAGCCTGGCACTGGGTGGACCCCGCCGTCCGGTACCGGCGCGCCTGGGAAGCGCTCCGCCCGGCCGGCCACCTGGCCATCTGGACCGCCACTCACGTCGTCCCGGCGGAAGGTGATCCGTTCTTCGCCGAGATTCAGGAGGTCTACGACGAGATAGGCGAAGGACTACCTGCCGGAGCCAGGTTCCCGGCGCCAGGTGAAGTGCCCGACGAATGCGCGGACATGGCCGCCAGCGGCCTGTTCTCCGTTGTGGCTGTCCGGCAGTTTGACTGGGGCGTCGAATATAACGCCGACCAATACGTAAGCCTGCTCGGCACCTTCTCCAGCCACATCGACATGGCTGAGTGGCAGCGTGACCGCCTCTACGGCGAGATCCGCCGCAGGCTTGCTAGCAGGCCGGATGGGCGGCTGCGCCGGCACTGGGGCGCAGCCCTTCAGATAGCGGTCCGACTGAGGAATTAATGCACCCGATGCCGCGCGCTTTACCGGTAGCAGCACATTCGAGCGGTGGGTCCCGGCATCATTAGTCAGTCCAGGCAGCACGTATCGCGCGGAAAGGCATGTCATGACAGGTGCGTCGTTAGTCCCGCTAGCGGGTAGCGCGCGAGGGCCGGCGGAAGGCGTTCAGCCGGCCGGAGCGATGGATCCGAATGAGCGCATAGAGGTCACGCTGATTACGCGCCGCGCAGCCAACCTGCCGCGCACGCACGAGGGATTCCTGGGCCGGCTGTCCCGCGAGGAACTACGGCTGCGCCACGGCGGCCAGACTGCCGACCATGAGCTGATCGCGCGCGTTGTGACCGGGCTGGACCCGGCCATCGAGGTCACCGGTGACGATCCAGGCGCGCGTCGGATGACGATCGCCGGACCGGCCGGGGTTCTCGCCGCCGCCTTTGGCACCTCGCTCAGCTTGGTAACAAGCCCTGGACCGGACGGCAGGCCGGTCACTCACCGGTCCCGCACTGGGCTCCTGCACATCCCGGCTGAACTCGACGGCATGATCATCGCCGTGCTCGGCCTCGACAACAGGCCTCAGGCCGTTCCGCATTTCAGGTTCGCCGCTAAGGCGGCGGCACTGCCGGTCTCATACACGCCGCCGCAGGTAGCGGAGCTGTATCAGTTCCCGGCGGGCACGAACGGCAGCGGCCAGGTCGTCGCCGTGATCGAGCTAGGCGGCGGCTTCTCCAACGCTGACCTCGACGCGTACTTCTCCGGTCTGGGCATCACGCCCGCGCCGTCCGTCACCGCTGTCGGCGTCGACGGCGCGACGAACGTGCCCGGCCAGGATCCGCAGGGAGCAGATGGCGAAGTCCTGCTGGATATAGAGGTCGTGGGGTCGGTTGCTCCAGGTGCGGCGCAGCTTGTTTACTTCGCGCCCAATACCGATCAGGGCTTCGTCGACGCTGTTACTGAAGCAGTGCACGCCACGCCGACGCCCGCTGCCGTCAGCATCAGCTGGGGCCAGGCCGAGGCCGGCTGGACCGGCCAGGCAATGGCCGCGCTTGACGCGGCGATCGCCGATGGTGCCGCCCTCGGCAGCACGGTCTGCGTGGCGGCTGGCGACAACGGCAGCAGCGACGGCGTAAACGACGGGCAGCCGCACGTGGACTTCCCCGCCTCCAGCCCGCACGCGCTGGCCTGCGGCGGCACCACCCTGCAGGGGAACCCCGCCACAGGGACTATTAGCAGCGAGACCGTCTGGAATGACGGACTAGGCGGCGGCGCCACAGGCGGCGGCATCAGCGAGACGTTCTCGCTGCCGACCTGGCAGGCCAGCGCCGGCGTGCCAGCCAACCCGGCGGGCAACCCCGGCCGCGGCGTGCCTGACGTGGCGGGTAATGCCGATCCCGACTCCGGCTACCAGGTGCTGATCGACGGCCAGCAAACAGTGATCGGGGGAACGAGCGCGGTGGCTCCGCTGTGGGCCGCGCTGACAGCCCGTCTTGTGCAGGCACTCGGGCACTCGCTCGGCCTAGTGCAGCAGCAGCTGTATGCGGGCGTGACGCCTGGCGTACCTGTACCCGCCCTGCGCGACATCACCGTCGGGAACAACGGCGCCTACTACGCTGGACCGGGCTGGGATGCCTGTAGCGGCCTCGGCGTAGCCGACGGCACCGCGCTGTTGCAGCGGCTTGGTGCCGGCACCGGCTAGCCAGCCGCAACCGGTCAGCGGTGGTCAGCCTGCCGGCGGCGTGCCTATGGTTGCGGGCGCGCCGAACCGCTGCAGCACCTCGGGTACGGCGACCGTGCCGCGCTCGTCCTGGAAGTTTTCCATGATCGAGAGCAGCGCCCGCGCAGTGGCGCCGGTGCCGTTGAGCGTGTGCACGTATTCCAGCTTGCCGTCGCGGCGGAAGCGGATGTTCAGCCGCCGCGCCTGGTAGTCGGTCGTGTTGGAGCATGAGGTGATCTCCCGGTAGCGCTCCTGCACCGGGAACCACGCCTCGATGTCGTACTTCTTGGCCGCGGGCGCGCCCAGGTCACCGACAGCGATGTTCATCACGCGGTACGGCAGGCCGAGTTCCTGGGCGATCTCTTCCTCGTAGGCCAGCAGCTGGTCATGAATGTCCCAGGACTGCTCCGGCGCGCAGTACACGAACATCTCGACCTTGTCGAACTGATGCACGCGGAACATTCCCTTGGTGTCCTTGCCGGCCGCTCCAGCCTCGCGCCGGAAGTTCGTGGTGAACGCCGCGTACCTGGCTGGCAGCTGATCCTCCTCCAGCCGTTCGTCGGTATGGATGCCGGCCAGCGCCACTTCGGAAGTGCCGGTCAGGTAGAGGTCGTCGTGCTCAAGGTGATAGAGGTTCGATTCCTCGGTGGGCAGGAAGCCGGTGCCGTACATGGCGCGCTCGCCCGCCAGGATCGGCGGCAGCACGAGAAGGAAGCCACGGCGAGTGAGCTTGTCGATCACGTACCGGTACAGAGCCATCTCGGCAAGCGCGACATCGCCGATGCGGTAGGCGAACCGTGAGCCGGACAGCCGCGCGCCGCGGGCCATGTCTATCCAGCCGCGCGCTGAGGCGATCTCGGTCGTGTCACGTAGCTCGAAGCCGAACTTGGGCTGCTCGCCCCACGTCCGCACCACCTCGGCATCTTCTTCGTCCATGCCGTCGGCAGCGGTGGGGTCAGGCAGGTTCGGGATCTTGGCCAGGAGTGCGTCACGTTGCTCGGCGGCCTCCGCCAGCTCGGCTTGGGCCTGCGCCAGCTCGTCGCGGAGGCCACGCAACTGCTCGATCTCCGCTGGTGTCGGCTTGCCCTTGGACGACCCCTTCTGCGCGGCACGAAGCGCCTCGGCGCGCTCGGTCAGCGATCGCCAGCTCGCGTCCACGGTCATGAGCGCGTCGAAGTCGGCGGCCGAGCCGCGCCTGCCGAGGGCAGCGCGATAGCCTTCGGGATCCTGTCGGGCAGCCTTGAGGTCGATCACCCGCGCGAGTCTAGTCGGGCGTGCCGGGCGACGCGCTGAGATAGCCACCTGCGGCGGTTCGCTCCGGCTCTGCATGCTCGTCCTGGCCGCCCGCGGCACCGCCGCCTGCCCTGGTCGCGAGTACCGAGCCAGCCAGGATCAGGACAAATGCGGCAGCCATCGACGCGGTTAGCTGCTCGCCGAGCACAAGCACGCCAAGGGCCACGGCAACAGCAGGATTGACGTAGGTGATCACCGTCGCCCGCGCCGGACCAGCCTCGGCAATGAGCGCGAAGAACAGCACGAAAGCCACGGCGGTGCAGATGACCGCCAGCCCGAACAGAGCAGCCAGTACCTTGCCGGCGGGCATCGCGGACGGCCAGGTTATTGCTGCGAACGGCGCGTACACCACTGCCGCGAACGCCAGGCAGGCTGCCGTCATCCCGAGCGGGGGCACCCCGCTGAGCTTGCGGGCCGCGATCAGCGGGCCCGTGGCGTAGCAGAGCGCGACCGTCAGAACCTCAGCGACGGAACTCGCAGCGCCGCCGGCGCCGCCGCCGATGAGCAGGGCTACGCCCCCGAGCCCGATGAGCAGCCCGGTCCACCGGGCGGCGGTGAGCTTGTCGCGGCTGCCGGTGAACCGCGACAAAACCGCTACCAGGATCGGCACCGACGCGATCAGCAGCCCGCTCATGGAGCTGGACAACCGGATCTCTGCCTCGGACAGCAGCAACCAGGGCACCATGATCTCGACTGTCGCGAAGAGCGCCAGCCAGCGCCAATAGGGGCGCAGCGCACCGAGTTCGCGCCTGCGGACAGCAATCGGCAGCAGCAGTGCGGCGCCGATTCCGACCCTGGCCAGTACCAGCACAGGCGGTGCGACGCCACCGACTGCCACTTTGATGAGCAGATAAGGGATGCCCCAGATCAGGCTCATTGCTCCGAACAACCACCAGCCGCGGCGGCTCACCCTGGCTCCTTCGTCGAATCGGTCCATAGCCATGATCTGAAAGGCTGCCCACCGACGTCTTGAACGCAATTGCGGCCGAGCCTAGCCGCGCCATGGTGCCGGATCGGCCGGTCCCTAGCTGATCGCGGGCCTGCAGTCCCGTTTGAGTGGCGGTCAGGCCCGGTTACTCTCACAAGACCGGATGAAACCGGGTGCCCGGTCTGCGCACGGGCCGTGTCCGCCTCAGCACCGGCGGTTCACTGCACCGCGCAACTGAGAGGCACCCCGCCAGCTGAGAGGCGCTGGGCAGTTGAGAGGTACCGGGCGGTTGACCAGCCCAGGCGCGGCCGTGCCCACGGCCGGCGCGCAAGGGCGCCCGGCTGCCGGGCGCGTGCCGCCCGCCTGGCTCGCCCTGCTAGTGGCGCTGACCGGCGGGCTAGCGCTCAGCGCAGCGTTCCCGCCGCTGGGCATCTGGCCGCTGGCGGCCTGCGGCCCCGCCCTGCTCGTGCTTGCGCTGTGGCGGCAGCGGCTTCGTACTGCCATTGCCGCCGGGGCCTTGTTCGCCCTGGCCTTTTTCTGCCCGCTGTTCTCCTGGGTGCTGAACGTCGCGTGGTATGCCTGGGCCGCGCTGGCCATCGCCGAGGCAGTGGTATTCGCGGCGCTGACGGCCGGGCAATGGTTGCTGCTGCGGCTGCGCGCCTGGCCGCTTGCGGTGGCCGCCTGGTGGGTTGCGGCCGAGGCCGTGCGATCTCGCTGGCCGTGGGGTTTCCCGTGGGGACGGCTCGCCATGAGTCAGGCCAGCGCCCCGACCGTGCGCTGGGTGGCGATCGGTGGCCCCGCGTTCCTGACGTTCCTGCTGGCGCTATGCGGCACCTGCCTCGCCTGGCTGACGCTCGGCAGCCGCGGCGGCCTAACCGCGACGGAGCCTGACCGGGCTCGCGCCAGCTGGCTGTGGCGGCCGGCTGCCGTTGCTGCCGTCATCGCGGCAGCCGTGTCCGGAGCGTTCCTTCCGGCCGGCCGGGGCTCGCCCGGCCAGGCTCAGGCCGGCCAGCAGACCGCTGTCGTCGCCGCAATCCAAGGGGACGTCCCGCACAGCAGGTCGCTGCCAAGCCTGCTAAGGGAAACGACTGTCACGCAGAACCACGCGGCTGCCACGCTGCGTCTGGCCGCGCGGGTCCGCAGCGGCGCCCTTCCCGCTCCTGACCTCGTCATCTGGCCAGAGAATTCGACGGACCAGGATCCGAAATTCAATCCGTACGTTTATGACATCATTTCGACGGCTGTTAACACCATCGACCGCCCGGTGCTGGTCGGTGCCGTGCTGCAGCGCCCAGTGCGCAACGCCGGCCAGCTGTGGCTGCCCGGCCGGGGTCCGGTGGCTACCTACGTCAAGCGCAAACTCGTGCCCTTCGGTGAGGTCATCCCGTTGCGCGGGCTGCTGGACTTGGTGACGTCGCTGCCGTCACTGCAGCCAGTGAACTTCACGCCCGGCCACCGGGCGGTCGTGTTTCATATCGGCAAGATCCGGCTCGGGGACGTGATCTGCTACGAGATTGGTTTCGACGGCCTGGTGTCCTCGGAGGTGACGGCCGGCGCCAACTTGCTGACCATGCAGACTAACGATGCGGACTTCGAGCTGGACGGACAGACCGGCGAGACACTGCAGCAGCTGGCCATGGCCCGCATCCGGGCAGTCGAATATGACCGCGCGGTCGTAGTGGCGTCCACGACCGGTGTCAGCGCGATCATCGCGCCGGACGGCTCCCTGCTGGCGAAAACGCACATCTGGCAGCAGGCAGAGATCGAGGCGAAAGTGCCGTTGCTCGGTACGTCCACCCTCGCCGAGCGCCTCGGCGGGTGGCCGGAGGGGATCCTGACGTTCGCGGCGCTAGTGTCGCTGGCATGGGCAGGCGCACAAGCGGTCCGCCGACGTCGACGACGGGATCCGCGGCCCAGCGCCGTAGCCGCGCCTGATCACAAGCCAGACTCTAAAGCAGCAGAATAGGAACGTGCGACTCTGGCGCAGTTTCTGGCGGCCCGCTCACTTTGCGGCCTTGCTGTCCGGGGCCGTCCCTGTGCTCGCATTCCCGGCCGCCAACCTGGAATTGCTGGCCTGGGCCGCGCTAGTGCCCGGATTCGCGCTGATCCGTAACGCCGCCACCAGGCGCGAGGCGGCCATCAGGGGCTGGTGGTTCGGCGCTGGTTATCTGCTCGCCGCGATGTACTGGCTTGCCCCCAACCTCGGCCCGGGTCTACTGCTGGTGGCCATCGTGATCGGCGCGTTGTGGAGCCTGGTCGGGGTCGCTGTGTGGTCGCTGCTCCGGGCGCCGGTGCGGCCGGGACGAGCGGTCGCTGCACTCGTCGTCGTGCCAAGCTCATGGCTGGTCACCGAGTGGATCAGGTCCTGGCAGGGACTTGGCGGACCGTGGGCTGTGCTCGGCACTAGCCAGTGGCAGCATCCGGCAGTGCTTGCGCTCGCCGCGGTCGGCGGGGTCTGGCTGGTCAGCTTCGTCCTGGTCGCCGCGAACACCGGACTTCTGCTCGCCCTGGTGGCCAGGACCAGGGTGCTGCGGCTGGCGGGCGTGGCTGCCGCGAGCCTGGCTATCGCAGCCGGTCCCGTGGCGTTCGCGCTGACCGCACCGATGCCGGTCACTCGTCCGCTGGCGATCGCGCTCGTGCAGCCGGGCATCGTATCGGGGTCGGCCGTCAGGCTGACCAGGGATGAGCAGCTGACGGCCGCGCAAGCCGGCCGGGCCGGGCTGTTCGTTTGGGGCGAGAGCAGCGTAGGGTTTGACCTCGCCTCGCAGCCAGCCTTGCTGGCAGGGCTCAGGCGGCTGTCGCACGCAGCCAGAGCGGACATCCTGGTAGGCCAGGACGCCGTCAGCAAGTCAGGCGCCAAGTCCAAGCAAGCTACCCTGATCGGCCCGGACGGGATAGTCGGCAGCTACGTCAAGACCCGGCTGGTGCCCTTTGGCGAGTACATTCCGTTCCGCTCGGTGCTCGGCTGGCTTAGCAAGATCAGTCGCGCGGCACCCCAGAACGTTGTACCCGGCACGGGCGCGCGCGTTCTGGTGGTAACGGCGCCCGGTGCCCGGCCGGTCATCATCGGCCCGCTGATCTGCTTTGAATCCGCGTTCCCCGATATGTCCAGGGTGGACGCCGACCACGGCGCCCAGGTCATCGTCTATCAGACCTCGGACTCGACCTTCCAGGACAGCTGGGCGCCTGCTCAGCATGCCGCGCTCGGGGCGCTGCGGGCAGCCGAGACCGGCCGGCCGGTCGTCCAGGCCGCACTGACAGGCGACTCCGCGGCCTTCGACGGTCGCGGCCGGGAGCTAGCCCGGGCCGGAACCAACTTCCGCGGCGTCATCATCGTGCATGTGGCACTGCCTCCAGCTGGCGACAAGACCATCTACGACCGGTTCGGGGATTACGTGCCCTGGACGGCGGTCGCCATCGCCGCTCTCGCCGCTCTCGCTGGCATGGCAGGCCTGTGGTCGGCTCGCCGAAAGCGCCGGTCGGCATCGAGTGAGAACAAGCCGGGCATCCTGGCAGATAGCCGCTTATCGCCGCCCTAAGCCTGCCTGCAGAATCCTGGCCTGCGAGGGATGCCGGTTACTGAGCGCTTTATTCCTGTTACTCAGCGGTAGTGACAAGGCTCATATCGGGATGGCTCGCCGGCTGGCCTGGCGTTATACCTCCTGATCCTCGCTGAGGAGCCGAGCAGTCCTGATTACTGGCTCCCGAGCGACACGCCGCTGCCGGCCCGATTGCGTGACCGGCGCGGCCCGCCTGAACCCGCAAGGCGCGCACCCCCCGCGCGCCTGAGAACGCTGGCGCCCCCGCCTGGCGGACTCATCCTGGCCCCGGCCAGGCGGGCGGCGAGGAGCCTCCAGGGAAAGGAACCTGATGCCTAGCACTGATCGGCTGACCAGCGCCGCCCGTGATCAGGGCAAGACCCTGATCAACGCCGGAACTGACCGCCTGACCAGCGCCGTCCGAGGCCGGAAGAAGTCCCTCCTGTATGCCGGCGCAGCCCTGGCCCTCGCTGGGGCCGGTACCGCTACCGCTGCCACCGTGGCGGAATCTGCGTCTGCTCCGGCCAGTGCCGCCGGGGCGGAGGCAGGCGTCCTGCACGCCACCGCGCCGGCCGCCGCGGCCGCGCAGCACGCTGCAAGGCACGGGGTCGCCGCGCACCGGCCTGTCGCGCCCGCCCACCGCGATCCCAAGCACACTGCGGTCCGGCACGACGCCACCCCCAAGGCCCGGCACGACGCCACCCCCAAGGCCGCGGTCCGGCACGACGCTGCGCCGCAGGCCGTGCCGAGCCACCCCGCGGCTAGCCACGCCGCACCGCGCGTCGTCGCCCGTAGGGCGGGCACGCACCGGCACGGCACAGACCGGCCTGCCGTGACCTGGCAGCGGGTGAGCAGCAAGCTGAACCGGGAGACCAACCCGGTGGCCGCCGCGCACCACCAGATGCCGCCCGCGGACCAGCTCATGCCCGTCGGCACCACTGGCCCGCAGACCTGGATGCCGCTGAACCAGGCCCAGGTGGCTAACGCCAGCACCATCGTCAAGCAGGCCCTCGTCAACAAGATGGGCGTCCGCTCGGCGGTGATCGCGGTGGCCACGGCCATGCAGGAGTCCGGCTTGGTCAACGTTAACTATGGCACCGGTAACTCGCTTGGCCTGTTCCAGCAGCAGTGGAACATGGGCTGGGGCACGGCGGCCCAGATCATGAATCCCCGCTTTGCAGCGAACGCGTTCCTGACGGCGTTGCGGCAGTACCAGGCCAGCAACCCTAGCTGGGCGGCGCAGCCACTGTGGCAGGCCGCGCAGGGCGTGCAGAAGTCAGCGTTTCCCTACGCCTACGCCAAGTGGGAAGCCCAGGCTGCCTCGCTCGTCAAGCAGATCGCGACCCACGTGGGATCGGTGACTCAGTAGCGTCCGGTGCCGGCCTTCTCCCCCCAGCGGGCCGAACCGGATCCGCCAGCCGCCGGGCATCCCCCCGCCCGGCCAGGCAGGCCGCATGTGCCCCGCCCCTCCCCGAGGGGGCGGGGCACATTCTGTTGCCCAGCAGCTCAGACAAAGCCACGGCGCACTTCTGCAGCACTATTTTTTCTTCATCTTGCCGTCATGGTTGGCGCGCTGCCGCACGTCATCGGGCCCAAGCCCGCCAAAACGCCGCTCCGGCTCGCGCACACCTGCGGCAATGCCGACGCAATGTTGTCCAACACATGTCGCCCCACCTGGTAGAACATGGGCCATGACGAGTTTCCTGATCCACTACGGGTACTGGGCTCTCCTGGTTTTTGCCTTCGTCCAGGCATGCTGCATTCCGATCTCGTCCGAGATAACTTTCGGATTCGCTGGCGTGCTCGCCTACGAGGGTCATCTCAGCCTGGTGCTCGTGATCGTCATCGGCACGATAGGGGAACTGGCCGGCTCCACCACCGCATACGGCCTGGGCAGGCTGGGCGGCCGGCACACCATCGACCGGTACCGCAGGTACCTGCTGATGACCAGGAAGGACGTCGAGCGGGCCGAGCGGTTCTTCGCCGGCCGCGGCGCCTGGTCGGTCGCGGTCGCCAGGGTGATCCCGCTCGTCCGTGCCTTCACCGGCCTGGTGGCGGGTTTCATGGAAGTTCCGGCGCTGCCATTCGAGATCTTCAACCTGATCGGCACACTCGTCTGGGCAACGGCCCTGTCCGTGCTTGGCTACCAGTTCGGCAGCGACTGGAGCCGGGTGTCGAAGAACTTCTCGCATGCCAGCGACGCTCTGGCGGTGCTGGTGGTGCTCGCGCTGGCCGCCCTCATCGTGCACAAGGCGTACGAGCTGAGGAAGGAACGCCGGGCCGACGCTGCCGCCGGCGGGCGGGCGGACGGCAAGCCGCCAGCGTCGGGGCCACGGCACCGCGCTCGGTCGGACAGCAAGGGTGGCTGACGAGCCGGCCTGGCACCACACCGCTGTCGTCTACCAGGTTTACCTGCGCAGTTTCGCCGACGGTAATGGTGACGGCGTCGGCGACCTGGCGGGCCTCCGGGCCCGTCTGCCCTATCTGCGCGGACTCGGCGCGGACGCGATCTGGCTCACTCCCTGGTACGTATCGCCGATGGCCGATGGCGGCTACGACGTAGCCGACTACCGGGACATCGATCCGCTGTTCGGCAGCCTGGCCGAAGCCGAGGCATTGATCGCCGCGGCGCACGAGCAGCAGCTCAAGATCATCATCGATATCGTGCCCAACCATTGCTCGGACAAGCACCGGTGGTTCGCCGCGGCGCTCGCGGCCGGCCCCGGCTCCGCCGAGCGGGCAAGATTCTGGTTTCGTCCTGGCCGCGGTGCCGACGGCAACCTGCCGCCTAACGACTGGCCGTCTAGTTTCGGCGGCGCGGCCTGGACTCGCGTCACTGAGCCGGACGGCAGCCCAGGCGAGTGGTACCTGCACCTCTACGCGCCCGAGCAGCCCGACTTTAACTGGGAGAACCCAGAGGTCACGGCCGAGTTCGCGGACATACTTCGATTCTGGCTCGATCGAGGCATCGATGGCTTCCGGATCGACGTGGCTGATGTTCTGGTCAAAGACACCTCACTGCCGGACATCGCGGGCCTCCCGCCGGCAAGAGGCAAACCCTGGGAAGACCAGGACGGGCTGCACGAGATCTACCGGTCCTGGCGCCAGATCATTGAGTCCTACCCCGGTGACCGGGTGTTCGTTGGCGAGATCTGGCTCAAGCCGCTGACCAGGCTGGGGCCGTACCTGTCCGGCGATCAGCTGCATACAGCCTTCAACTTCGACTATCTGGGCGCGCCGTGGGACGCCCGGCGGCTGCTCGCCGTCATCGACACCACACTCGCGAGCATCGGCGCGTCAGCGCCATGGGTCCTGTCCAACCACGACGTGATCCGGCACCTGACCAGGTACGGCCGAGTCAACACCGGCAACCAGTGGCAGGACGATCCCGGCCAGCCCGACCTGGCGCTAGGCGCGCGCCGGGCGAGGGCTGCGATCCTGCTGATGCTCGCCCTGCCCGGGAGTGCCTACCTGTATCAGGGCGAGGAGCTCGGGCTGTGGGAGGTCGAAGACATCCCGGATGAGCTGATTGCTGACCCGATCTATGCGCTCACTAACCATTTCATCCGCGGCCGGGATGGCTGCCGGGTCCCGCTGCCGTGGCAGGCGGCCGCGCCAGGCTTCGGTTTCGGCCCGGCTGACGGCGCAAGGCCCTGGCTGCCTCAGCCGGAGGCGTGGCGGCAACTCGCTGCCGACGCGCAGGCCGGCGACCCGGGCTCGATGCTCGAGCTGTACCGGTCCGCGCTACGTATCCGAAAGGCGCGTGCCCGGCTCTGCGATGACGGCCTGATCTGGCAGCAAGCCGGCCATGACGTGCTCGCCTTCACCCGGCCCGGAGGCTTCGGCTGCGTGACCAACCTGTCCGGGGCACCCGTGCCGCTGCCAGCAGGCCACGAGCTGCTACTGGCCAGCGGCCCGCTTGAGGGCGACCTGTTGCCGCCTGACACCGCCGCCTGGCTGGTCGACCCCAGCTTCACCTGACAGTTGGCGGATCCGCCGGCGATCAGTTGCTCCCGGCGCGGTAGTCCGGCCAGTGTGTCGCAGGAGGCTCCGAACATCCTCCTCAGTCGACCAGGGCCTGGTAGACCATCTGGCGGAGCTGCGGCCTGATCGGGTAGGCGCTCGAGGGCAGCAGCTGAGTGAAGAAGGTGGCCGTGACCTGCTCTGCCGGGTCTACCCAGAAGGTCGTCGAAGCCGCGCCGCCCCAGTTGAACTCGCCAGCCGAGCCGAGAGACTTGGTCGCGAGCGGGTCGACTACCACCGCGAAGCCCAGGCCGAAGCCGACTCCGGCGAACACAGTCTCCGCGTACAGGGGCCGGCCGAACGTCTCCAGGTCGGCGTTCCCGGGCAGGTGATTTCTGGTCATGTAGGCAACCGTGCGCGGGCTCAGCAGCCGGACCCCGTCCAGCTCGCCTGCCGGGCTATCCGGGCGGTGCAGCAGCATCTGCGTGAACCGGTTGTAATCGCCGGCCGTGCCGATCAGGCCGCCGCCGCCGCTCAGGTAGACCGGCTCATGCAGCGCCGCGTTCCCCATCGCATCCATCCGGGTGGCCTTGCCGTCCTCCGGGCTGCGGGTGTAAAGCGCGGCCAGCCGGCCCGCCTCCGCCGGGCCAGCGAAGAACGCGGTGTCGGTCATGCCCAGCGGCGCGAAGATCCGGCTGGCGAAAAACTCATCGAGGCGCTGGCCCGAGATCACCTCGACGACCCGGCCGAGCACGTCGGTCGCCACCGAGTAGCTCCACTCACTGCCCGGCTGGAACAGCAACGGCATCGAGGCGAACTCGTCGCAGCACGCGGCCAGGTCGGCTCCGCGCGGCGAGCCCCATTCAAACCCGCGGGCCCGGTAGATCGCGTCGACGGGATGGTTGCGCATGAAGCCGTAGGTAAGCCCCGAGGTGTGGCTGAGCAGGTGCCAGATACGGACCGGCTCGGTCGCGGGCACCGTCTTATAGCTGACATCGCTGCCGCCGGCGAACACCTGCAGGTCGCGGAAGGACGGGATGTACTTATAGGCCGGGTCGGTCAGCTCGAAGCCGCCCTCCTCGTAGAGGATCATCGCCGCGACCGAGGTGATCGGCTTGGTCATCGAGTAGATCCGCCACAGGCTGTCTGGCTCCACCGGCAGGCCGGCCTCAATGTCGCGCTGCCCGTAGCTTGATACGTGCGCGAGCTTGCCATGGCGGGCGACGGTAATCAGCCAGCCGGCCAGCTTCCGCTTGTCGACGTAACGCGCGAAATGCTTGTCGATCCGGTCCAGCCGTGCCCGGTCGAATCCGACCTCGGCCGGGTCCACTTCGATCTGCAGTCCGCCCATCTTGTCCAGCCTCCAGTCAGCCCTGTCGCCGGGCCCGGGTTGCGTGTGCCCCTGATCCTGCCAAGTCGAACCCGGTTCGGTCTAGCCCGGCCCCGGCCCGGGCTCCGGCACTAGCCCGGGCCCTGGCACTAGCGCGGGCAGACCGGTGCGCCGTCGCACCTCGTACAGCAGGATGCCTGCTGCCACCGCCAGGTTCAGCGACTCGGCCGTTCCGGTCATGGGGATCGCTACCTGTTCGGCGGCCGCCGCCAGCAACTCGGGGGGCAAACCGCCGCCCTCGCTGCCGAGCAGCAGCGCCAGCGGCGGCACCATGGCTGCCTGCCAGCACGACAGGCTCGCCCTGGCCGAGGTTGCCACGACGGTCACGGCGCAGCCGCCAGCCCAGGCGAGAAACTCCGCGGGCGAGACGCCAGCCACCACCGGCACGGTGAACAGCGCGCCCATGCTCGCCTTTACGGCCGCCGGATCGTGCGGGTCAGCAGACTGGCCGAGCAAGATGACGCCGGCGGCCCCGACCGCGCTTGCCGTTCGGACGATCGTGCCGATGTTGCCAGGATTGGCTGGCTCGTGCAGCGTGATGAACACCGACTCAGGGCTGACGGTCACCGCTGCCAACGACAGCGGCGCCGCCCGCACGATCGCCGCCAGCCCGGATGGCCCGTCGCGGTCAGCGATGCGGCCGAACAGCTCCGCGGTGAGCCTGGCTACCCTGATGCCGGCCGCCTCCTGGCCGGCCACCATCGCGGCCGCGCCGGGGTGGCGCAGCAGGTCAGGCGCGGCTATCAGCACCTCGATATCGGCGCCCGCCTCAACCGCCTGCCAGACGGGCTGGAGGCCCTGCACTACGAACGCCGACTCTCGCCGCCTGTGCTTGCGGTCCGCCAGCAGTCGCACGCGCTTCACGACTGGGTTAGCCGCGCTGGTGATTATCTCTGTCATCGCCGTTCAGACATCAGCTCGGGTAATGGCCGTAATAAATGCGTTCAGGTCATTACAGCTCTCCTGCTCTCTAGACAAAGCCCCTGGATTAGCTATCCTTTCCTAGGCCGGGATATTGCCAGCGCTTTGCTTAAGAGCCAATCCCTGACCGCTCGTCGGCAGACCGCCTGGGGGATCGATGCGCGCAGTCAGGTTCGCCACCAGGGTAGCCGCGGCAGTGGTATTGGTAAGCAGCGTGGCGCTACCTGCGGTCGCCTCGGCGGCCGCAGGGTCCCGCCCCGCGCGCCGGCGACCCGCCCGCCGGTGCCGCGAGTCGCATTACCTGTCACCTGTCAACCGCCATCAGGGCACTTGCTTGCAGTGGGCTGCCGCCGGACAGCCGCGCATCCGATCCGGCCCAGGCTGGTGCGCGGCCGTACTGGCGCAACTGATCCGGCACGGAAGTCCGCCTACGGGCGGCGCAGGCGCGCTGGCCAGGCCGGCGCATCTGCGGTAGGCAGCCGCGCCGACCTCTGGCCCGTTCCGTAACATGCCTCGGGTGACTCATCTCCCCGATGCCGGCAGGCCCGGCGTGACCACGGTGCGAACGCGATGAGTGCGGAGAGCGACAGGGTAGCCAGCTTCGGCCGGCTCGAGGAGGGACTACGGCAAGCTGGCGACTGGTACCGGTGGGGACCGTACGTCAGCGAACGCCAGTGGGGCACTGTCCGCGAGGACTACAGCGCCGGCGGCGAAGCCTGGGACTACTTGCCGCACGATCATGCCAGGTCACGCGCTTACCGCTGGGGCGAGGACGGGCTAGCCGGATTCTGCGACATCGAGCAGCGGCTGTGCCTCGGCCTCGCGCTGTGGAACGGCAACGACCCGATCCTGAAGGAGCGTGCGTTCGGCCTGACCGGCGCGCAAGGCAACCACGGCGAGGACGTCAAGGATTACTGGTGGTACCTGGATGCGATACCGAGTCACGCCTGGAACCGGTGGCGATACCACTACCCGCAGGCGCAGTTCCCGTACGAAGACCTCATCGAGGGGAACGCGGCCCGCAATCGCCAGCAGCCCGAGTACGAGCTGATCGACACCGGGGCGTTTGACGACGACCGGTACTGGCTTGTCGAGGTGCACTACGCCAAGGCCGGGCCGGACGACATCCTGATGACCATCGCGGTCACCAACGCAGCGCCGGACCAGGCCGACCTGCACGTGCTGCCGACTGCGTGGTTCCGCAACACCTGGTCCTGGTCGCCGGACTCCGGCAAGCCGGCCCTCGCGGCGGCGGGAGACGCACGCGTCACCATGGAGCACCCGATCTGCGGTCCGATGGAACTGCTCGCCGCACGCGCTCCCGACGGCGCAACGCCGGAACTGCTGTTCTGCGACAACGAGACCAACGTGGCCAGGTTGTTCGGAACGCCGCCGATCACCCCGTGGCCCAAGGACGGCATCAACGACCACGTGGTCAGCGGCGCAGCGACGGTGAACCCAGCCAAGCAAGGCACGAAGTGCGCGTTCTGGTACAAGCTCACGCTGGCCGGCGGTGCGTCAGCCGAGCTGCGCGTCAGGCTGCGTCTGTCCTCCGTTATTGCTGCCGGCGACGCTGCAGCCGACCCGCTAGGTGCCGAATTTGCGGCAGTTGCGAGGCAGCGGCGGGCCGAGGCCGACGAGTTTTACGCTGACCTGACCCCGGCGGGGGCTAGCGCCGACGAGGCGATGGTGATGCGCCAGGCCTTCGCGGGGATGCTGTGGTGCAAGCAGCTGTACTACTACGACGTCGGTCGCTGGCTCGACGGCGATCCTGGCCAGCCAACCCCGCCTGCCGAGCGGCTCACCGGCCGGAATTCCCGGTGGCGTAGCTTCGATGCGTTCGACATCATGTCGATGCCGGACAAGTGGGAGTATCCCTGGTTCGCATCCTGGGACCTGGCATTCCATTGCGTCGCGCTCGCGCATATCGATCCGGCGTTCGCCAAGTATCAGTTGATCTTGCTGTGCCGCGAGTGGTTCCAGCACCCGGGCGGCGCGCTGCCCGCCTACGAGTGGGACTTCGGCGACGTCAATCCGCCGGTGCAGGCCTGGGCGGCGCTCGAGGTCTTCGCCGTAGATGGCGGCCGGGATATTGATTTCCTGAGCCGTGTCTTCGACAAGCTGCTGGTGAACTTCACCTGGTGGGTGAACCGGGAAGACGCCGAAGGCAACAACCTCTTCGAAGGCGGCTTCCTCGGCCTGGACAACATCGGCCCGATCGACAGGTCGCATCTGCCGGTAGGCGGCATCCTCGAACAGGCGGACGCGACCGGCTGGATGGCGTTCTACGCCATGGCGATGGCGACGATCGCCGAGATCTTGCAGCGAACGGGCATGCGGCCGGCAACCGACCTGGTGCTTAAGTTCCTGGAGCACTTCGCCGCGATCAAGCAGGCGCTTGACGACCGCGGCCTGTGGGACGAAACCGACGGCATGTACTACGACCGGCTGATCACGCCCAGCGGCGACGTGGTACCGGTCAAGGTCAGGTCCTTCGTCGCCATCTTGCCGGTGCTTGCCATGAGCGTTGTCGGCGCCGAGACCATCGACCTGGCCATGGCGGTGGGCAAGCGCTTCGCCAGCCTGCTGGCCGAGCGCGGCGTTACCAGAGACGGGCGGGCCGGGCCGGGCCAGCTGTCCGACGGCGGGCTGCTGCGCGGCGAGCCAGGACACCAGCGGCTGCTGCTGAGCCTGGCCAGCCCGGACCGGCTGCGCCTGCTGCTGGGTGTGCTGCTGGACGAGGCGGAGTTCCTGTCCCCGCACGGCCTGCGCGCGCTGTCGGCCCGGCACCGCGACCATCCCTACACCGTTGACGTGGAGGGCTACCAGGCCAGCATCGACTATGAGCCCGCCGAGTCGACCACACCTCTATTCGGGGGCAATTCCAACTGGCGCGGCCCGGTCTGGTTCCCGGTGAACTACCTGGTAATCAGCGTGCTCGAACGATACGAGCGGTTCTTCGGCGATGACCTGACGATCGAATACCCCTCGGGCTCCGGCCAGCAGGTGCGGCTTGCGGCCATAGCCGAAGACCTGCAGGACCGGCTGATCTCGATCTTCACGCCAGGGCCCGGCGGGCGCCGGCCTTGCTTCGGTAGCGCGCCGTTGCTCGCCGACGACCCTCGCTGGCGGGACAACCTGGTCTTCAGTGAGTACTTCAACGGGGACAACGGGGCCGGCTTGGGCGCGTCGCACCAGACCGGCTGGACCGGCCTTATCGCGGACATCATTCGCCGTCGGCATGGCGCAGTGCCTTCGCTCGGTGCCGCGTTGGCGGCCCAATTCGAGCGGACATAGGGTCAGCACATGAGCCTTGCTGGCGAATACGCGCCGAGCCCCGCGCGGTGGGTCCGTGACCAGGTCGAGTTGTACGAGGCGTCGGGCGGGCAGCGGGGCAACACGCTGCGTGACACCGGGCTTCCGGTCATCATCGTGACCACCAGGGGCAACAAGAGCGGCAGCATCCGCAAGACGCCGCTCATGCGGGTCGAGCACGACAGCGAGTACCTGCTGGTCGCGTCCAAGGGCGGGGCCCCTGCGCACCCGGTCTGGTACTACAACTTGAAAGCCGACCCGGCGGCAGTCATGATCCAGGACGGCCCGGAGCCGTTCGCGGTCGAAGTCCGCGAGCTGGACGGCGATGAGCGGGCGCTTTGGTGGGAACGGGCCGTCGCGACGTTCCCGTCGTATGCCGAGTACCAGGAGAAGACGGCGCGCAAGATCCCGGTGTTCCTGGCCAGCAGGCCGGCCTAGCGGCTGGCAAGAACTTCTCGGCCAGTTCGGGTGCGGCTGCCTCCTGGTAGACGCGCTGCGGAGTCCCGGTCAGCCAGCGAGCTAGCGGAACCCCCGAACGACCGCCCGGACTCGCAGATCAGCCAGCCGAGCCACCGGAGACCTCGAATGACCACAACTCGCTGCTGACCGCAACCGGCCGCTGCGCCTCGCCTGTCGCCTGGCCCGCGCCCGTCTGACCGGTACCCGGCGCGCCATGGGGCGATTCGCCAGCCTGAGCCGACTGGCGGTGGCCGTGGCCGAACGCGGCCGAGGTCCGCCATGCCTCGAACGAATCGTCGTCGCGCCAGCGCGTCACCACCAGCCAGGTAGGCCGCCCGTCCGTAGGCCGTAGCAGCTCGAAGCCCTCGAAGCCGTCCTGGTCATCCACTGCGCCCGCGCGGGCAGCGAACCGGCGAGCCAACTCGTCGCCGCTATCGGGCGGCACCGTTATCGCATTGATCTTCACAACGGTCATGAGCCGCATCATGCCAGCCCGGCGCCCCGCGGCCCGCGCCACCTCGCGCCGCCCACGCCGGCACGCATCCGGAGGGTCCCTCCAATCTCCGATTGGCGAACCATTACGGTGGAATTATGCGGATGCCATGGTGGGGCGTGGCGTCTTCAGTGCTCGCGCCCGTGCTCCTGATAGGCGGCTGGACAGCGGCTGCCGACCTCCAGCCGGTCCCATTTGACCCGATATCCAGGACGATAAGCTCGCTGGCTGCTCAGGGCATGCCGTATCGCTGGGTGGCGACATTCGCCCTGCTCGGTGTGGGCGCCTGCCACCTGACGACCGGGCTAGCGCTGCGACCCGCTGCGACTGCGGGCCGGATCATGCTGATGTCCGGCGGGGTCAGCGGCATGCTCATCGCCGCCAACCCGGAGCCCAGTCAGGGGGGATCGGTGGCGCACGTGGCTTTCTCGTCCGTCGGCGTCGTGCTCATGACGCTCTGGCCGGTAGCGGCCATGCGCGCGGATCCGGACGCGCCATTCGCGCTGCGGCCGGCGGCGGCCTTGGCCGCGGGCTTCGTTGCGTTCGGCCTGCTGCTCTGGTTCACCGCCGAGTTGTTCAGCGGCAGCGAGCTTGGCCTGGCCGAGCGGGCTGTGACAGCCGACCAGTCGCTGTGGCCGCTGGTCGTAGTGCTGTCAGTACTCGTGGCGCGACGCCGCCCGGTGGCAGCCCTCGAGAAGTCTCGGGTCCTCAGGTCCCGGTGAGGCGCGCGAAGATCTCCGCTACCTCAGCCGGCTCGAACTCCAGCGTGGCGTCGCCTACTGACAGCTCGATGCGCTGGACGTGCGGATCTGCGGTCGGCATGGTCACCTCGGAGATCCAGATGGCTCGCTCGTCCGCGAGCTGCCGGGCTGCCTTGATGTAGTCGTCCTTGCCCACCCGCATCAGCAGGTGCATCATCGGCACTTGCGGCGGATCCGGTAGTACCGTGACGCCGGGAACCTCGCCGACTGCGGCGGCGATCGCGCGTGCGTGGCCGAGATAGCCGGGGAATCTCGGCAGCCTATTGCCCAGGCAGCTGAGCGCGGATGCGGCGTTGGGCCACAGCCCGAACATGGTCCCGCCCATGCGTCGCCGCCACTCCCGTACCTGCGCGACTACCTGCTGGGGGCCGGCCACGCAGCAGCCTGGCAAGGCGCCTATGCCCTTGTAAAACGACACGTAGGCGGTGTCGAACAAGTCGGCAATCTCAGCCGGGGCCCGCCCGTAGCCCGCCGCTGACTCCCACAGCCGGGCGCCGTCCAAGTGCACCGCAGCGCCGCGCTCACGCGCCCAGCCGACCTGCGCAATGAGATCTTCGAAGGCTGGCTGCTGACCGCCGATGTCACGCTGCGGCAGTTCGAGCAGCAGCACCGCCGGGGGCTCGGCAATAGCGGCCAGGTCATCCATGGTGATGAGCCGGTCCGGGCGGCCAGCCGGACGGCCGATCAGCCCATGCAGTCGTTGATAGGCCTGTTCCTCATGCTGCTGCAGATGGCACATCGGATGGAAGATCACCGTTCGGCGATTTCGGTCGTCTGCGTGCACCCTCAGCACGGCTTGCTGTGCCATCACGCCGGTCGGAAGAAACACCGCCGCGGGCTTCGCCAGCAGCGCGGACACCTCGGCCTCAAGGTCTGCTACCACGCCGCCCTGGCCGTAGTTGTCTGGCTGAGTGTCCGGCGGGATAGTCGCGAGCATGGCGGCCGCGGAAACCGGGCCGTGCCCGGCAAGGAACCGCGTGCAGCGGTCCCGCCGCGCCGTTAGTTCCTCTTGCTCGGTCACAGCTTGCTCAGTCATCAGCTTGCTCAGTCGCAGCTTGCTCAGTCGCAGCTTGCTCAGTCACAGCTTGCTCGCTCATCCGGCCGTCTCGGTCACGAAGTCGATCAGTTCCTCCACCCGGCCGAGGAACTCTGGCTCCAGGTCCGCGTAGGACTGTACGCGGCCGAGGATGCGCCGCCAGCCGGCGGCCGGGTCAGGGGGCCAGCCGATCGCCGTCAGGACGCCCTCTTTCCACGGCATACCGCGCGGAACGTCAGGCCAGCGACCGATACCGAGCACGGCCGGCTTCACCGCTGCCCATATGTCGACGAACGGGTGGCCGACGACCAGGACGTGATCCGAGCCGACCTCTGCCGCGATCCTGCTCTCCTTCGACCCGGCGACCAGGTGGTCGACCAGCACGCCGAGCCGTCGGCGCGGGCCAGCGGCGAACCGGGTAACAATCGCGGGCAGGTCGTCGATGCCGTTCAGGAACTCCACGACCACTCCCGCATCGCGAAGGTCATCGCCCCAGACCTTCTCTACCAACTCCGCGTCGTGCTTGCCCTCGACGTAGATCCGGCTGTGCCGGGCGACCTTCGCTCTCGCTGCGGGTGCCGCGATAGATCCGGATGCGGTCCGGACTGGCGCGCGGCGCTGAGCGGGAACCGGCCTGACCAGGGTTACCCGGTTGCCCTCCAGCAAGAATGTGCCGGTTAGCGGGAAAACCCGGCGCCTGCCGCACCTATCCTCCAGCGTTACCGCGTCCTTCTCACATCCGACCACCGCGCCGCAGAACTCGCCGGCCCCGTCCTCGACTACGAGCCCGCTCTCGGCCGCAACCGCGGGCGGTGGTGCTGGTCGCCGAGCCGGGGGCGCCAGCACGTCGTCGCCATAGCGCCTGTCGCCGTACTGCCTTCCGGGCACGGGGCTTCCTCCGCATGACTGGGGTATTTGTCCGATCCAGTATTCGCGAGACCCAACTCCGCGCCTATCAGGCACGCCGCTAACAGCCGGATTCAGCCCCAGCCCGGCCATGAATCAGGCAAACTTTCATGCGGCGGGCTGAGGTGCTTCCGCCTGGGGCCAGAGGCGGAAACGATTACGTACCGGAAGGCCGAATGGTACCTCTTACGGCATTCCATTGCGCTAGGGTCCCCTACGTTGTGTTCGGTCCCTTAAGCCGCGGAGGGATGCAGTGCCGCGTCTTCGTCTGACCCTGGGCGTGGTGCTGGCCGCCGTGGCCACGTTCGTTGCCATGGTGTGCGGTTCCGCTCCCGCCTTCGCGCTGCCACCGCCAGGGACCAACATCACCGTCACGTCGGCCGGACCCACGAGCGGGAATCCGTATCAGCTGACAGTCGTCGCCGACGACGCGAACGGCCTGCAACTGACCAGCCCCGACGGGGGCACTACGCCCCCCATGACGGTACACATCTTCAACTCAAGCCACGTTGATGTCTATGACGTGACGGCCATGGCCTACCTATCTGGCATGGCAAACGACCAGGTCTGGACGGAGACAGGCCAGATCCCGCAGGCTGACCTTCCGGCCGGGACCTACACGATGACCGTCGACATGTATGACGCTCAAGAAAGCGATATCGGAGTCGCGGCACCGGCGCCGTTGTCTTTCTCCTACACGAGCACGATGACGGTCGCGGCGAACCCGCCGAGCGTCACCCAGGGCTCGCAGAACGTCACCTTCAACGGCACCGTAACCGGCGTCGCCACCGGCGGGACGCCGGTCGGCATCGCATACGCCCACGTCTACCTCGATGGCGGCACAACCGCGGTCGCCACAACAAATTCCAGCGGAAACTTCAGCTACCCGCTCACCGGCATCACACAGACGGCCACTTACAACTTCAGCATCAACGCCGACCCTGGCGGTACCTACTCAGCCGCGAATGCCAGCGTCACCGTGCCCGCCCAGCAAGCAACGACTGCTATCCAGGTCACGGCGAACCCGACGAGCGTGTCCGAAGGATCACCAGGCGTGACCTTCACCGGTGACGTGACCGTTACCCCGCAGGGCTCGTCGACTGCCGCCGGGATCGGCAGCGGCATTCAAGTGAACGTCAGCGTGAACGGCGGCACGCCGACCTTCGCCGCCAACACCACTGATGCCAACGGCGACTTCAGCTACCCGGCTCCGGCCATCTCGGCGACCACGACGTACACCTTCAGCGTCGCGTCGACAAACCTCTACTCGGCCACCTTTTCCACTCCGGTGACAATCCAGGCTAATCAGGCACAGACTACTATCGCGGCTACGCCGAACCCTGCGTTCGTGACGTACGGCTCGCAGAACGTGTCCTTCAACGGCACCGTCACCGCCCTGCCGCCCGGCGGCACCACTGTCCCCGTTCCAGGTGCTCAGGTGTACGTCAACGGCGGCTCAACCTCGGTTGGTCCGACAGATTCCAATGGCAAATTCAGCTATTCGCCTGCCGCTAGCTCAGCCAGCACGACATACACCTTCAGCATCGACCAGACGAACCTCTACACCGGCTACTCGGATCCGGTGACAGTGAATGCGATTGACGGGCAGACCAATGTCGCGGTGACGGCGAATCCGTCGTTTGTTCATCTGGGATCGTCAACCGTCAACTTCAGCGGCGCGGTGACCGTGACGCCGGCCGGCGCCAGCACGGCTGTCCCCATCACGAGCGGTGTCCCGGTTTATCTCAACGGCGGCACCACCCCGGTTGCGATGACCGATTCCAACGGCGACTTCAGTTACACCGCCACCGGTGTCACGCAGACGTCCACGTTCGATTTCAGCGTGAACGCCGGGACTCTTTACACCGCCGGCACCTACGACGTTTCCGTCAACCTGGCTCAGCTGACCACGAACCTTGCGGTCACGCCGGACCAGACGAGCGTGACGGAGGGATCGCAGACCGTCACCTTCGCCGGCACCGTCACCGGTATCCCGCCGGGGAGCACTACTTCGCAGCCGATTGGCGGCGTACCGGTCGATCTCGCCGGCGCTACGACCAATCCGGTAGCGACGACAGACGCAAAGGGCCAGTTCATTTACCAGCCGCCGCACGCCATCAGCAGCGCCGGGCAGTTCGACTTCAGCGTTGGCTCGACGCCGACCTACACCGCCGCCACGGACGACGTGGCCATCGGCGTTATTCCGGCGGCGAGCAGGTTTGCTGGCGTCAAGGTCACGCCAGCACACCTCAAGTACGGCCAGAAGGCGACGCTGAGCGGCATCGTCGAGTACCGGTACGGAACGACCTGGACGCCCCTGGCCGCGGCTACCGTGCACCTCTTCGAGGGCAAAACCAGCGTTGGCAGGGTCAGCACCGGGAAAGACGGTACGTTCACGGCTTCACTGGCGACCACGCATGGCTCCGCCTGGCGTGCCACCGTCAACGCAGAGAACTTGCTGCAGCAGGCTTCCGCGATCGGGAACCTGAGCATCTCCGTGCCGATGAGAGTCAAGTCCTTCACTGCCAAGCTCGACGTGCTCGGCAGCGTCAAGACGTCCGGGTGCCTTCAGGTGACGATTCCCGTCCACTACGGGCCTGAGTCAAAGGTCTTCATCCAGTATGCCGCCCGAGCGCGCGGCCCGTGGAAGACCCTCGGCAAGCTTCAGCTTTACAACGTCGCTGGGGCACCGGCGTTGTGCCGTGACGCCAACGAGTCGTATTTCGGCGGCAGCATCCGCGCCAAGTTGGCGAATGCTTACTACCGCGCTGACTTCCCTGGCAACTACAGCTTCCAGCCGACCGAGAGCTCAGTCATCCACTCCTGGCGATACCAGACCAGGATCACGGGTTACAAGGTGAGCCCGCGTGCCATTTCGACCGGCGATAAGGTAAAGATCACCGGGCGGTTGTGGTGGCACGGCAAGTCCTGGCAGCCGTATGGCGGGCGCAAGGTGAACATCATCTACAACGAAAAGGGCACGCACTACTGGAGCCAGCTCGGCAAGCCCGTTGAGACCAGCGTCGGCGGATACTTCAGCGAGACAGCTGTCGGCGGCAGCGGGAAATTCGTCGCGATCATCTACGCGGTCTATGCGGGTAGTAAGACCGACCTCCAAGTGCAGAGCCCGGGCATCTCGGTGGCGGTTAACGAGGCCAGCACTCCTGGTCAGCCGCCGCCGGCAGCCCGCGGTATGCCGGTAATCCTGCTGCCGACTTACCGGGGGCTGGGAATGCTGGCAAGCGACGCGGTCGCGATAGCAGTCAGCGAGGTCAGGGCGCTGGCATCCTGGCCGCGATGATAATGCCATCGAAGGTGCCGGTGATGGTCGCCACGGAGTGCCACACGTAGTCGTGGTAGCTCAGCCGGATTGCCGCCTTGCTGCCGCCGGGCCCGTCGATGGTCAGCCACGCTCGGACAAAGCCGGTCACCTGATTCCACAGTGCGTGCCCGTGGACGCTGGTATCCCTGGTCCAGCGCACGCCGTAGAGCTTAATCACTGTGTCGGTCGCCGGCCCGCTGAATGTCTGGTGGCCGCCGCGGAGCCCGAAGCCCTCGGCTCCGTCGCCGTAGTACCAGTTCCAGATCGCATCGCCGACGGCGGCCGTGCCGTCTGCGGCCAAGCGCCTGCCCAGAGCGACCGCGCTGTTGCCGGGGGCCGGGCGAGCCGCCGTCACCTGCCCGAGCTTCACCGGGAAGGAGCCGAGCACCCGCACTTCAGGCGTGTGCCTGGCGCACGAGGCGTTCATGGTCTTCAGGCTGGCCGGGTCCGCGATGAATGTCCGTACCAGGCCTTCGGCGCAGCCGAAGGTGTCGTCCAGGGCATTGATGTGCACATCATTGCGGATCAGAATCCAGCGCGCTGACGGGCCCATAGCGCGCGCCGTCGCGCGCCCCTCGTACGGCGTCGTCAGGGAATCCAGGTCCCCCGAGAGCACGAGCACTGGCAGCGTTCTGGGCGCGTAGGGCGTCGGTGTCTTGTCGATCGGACGCAGCCACTTCGGCGGGGCCGGCCAGTCCAGGCAGGCGTCGAACTCCTCCTCGGGTTCGCTGACCCACTCGTGCGCTGTGAACGGCGCGAACAGGTTCTTCGGCAGGGCCGCCACCGCAGTGTTGTACTCGGCTAGGCGCTGCGCCGGGCTGGCTGCGTAGCTGAACGGCTGCGGGTAGTCCAGGCAGGTAGTTGCCTGGTAGGAACCGTCGTTGAACTGGCTGGCCGGCCCCGAGTTACCGGTGTAGATCTCCATCGCGGCCAGCCGCAGCAGGGGGACGTTGTCATGGTCGTCGAGGACCGCCCGGATCGCCGGGTCAAGCTCCCGGTACACGCCCTGGTCCGTGCCCGCGACGTTGATCAGCTCGATGAGCTGGTCAACCCCGACTGTCTCGGTCAGCACGTCTCCGTATGGGTCCAGCGTCTTGCCGGTCACCGGATGGGCACGCAGGTAGCTGGCGAACTTGACGATCCGGCCCCAGGACGACCCCGGTGCGGCGGCTGCGCACGCGACGCTCCGCCGGCAAGCCAGGCTGAACGCGCTCCTGGCGGTGCGAATGGTTTCGGGGTACCACGGGTCTGTCTGGCTGACTGGGTACGCGGCGTCGAGCGTCACCGAGCGCAGCATCGAGGCGAAGCGTGAGGTGAATACCTGACTGAAGAACGTGCCATAGGAATCGCCGTAGAGATCGGCTTTGCCGGTCCTCAGCCGGCCGAGCAGCAGCGCGACATCTCGTGCCGCGATCGCGGTGGTGTACAGGTCACTGCCCTGGACGTAGCGGCTGCTGCCCTTGAGCTTGCGGGTGTGATTCAGCTGCCAGCCGCATCGACCGGTGTCGGTTGCATAGGCGGCGGTGCCATCGGCGAGCGCCCAGTTCTGCAGCGCCTTGCAGGTGAAAGACGATGAGTTGCCCGTCCCGCGCAGGTTGACCAGCAGCAGGTTCCGGGTCTTCAGCAGCGGCAGGAAGGTGGCCCGGTAGGCGGGCGCGTAATCGGTGGTCGCGTACCCCGGACCGCCTTGGATGGCCAGTATCGTGCCAGCTGCCCTGCCGTACGCGGGCGCCGTCGCCGGGTACCACTCGAAACCGAGCTTGATGGTGCCGGCCGCCGGGTGCCCGTAGTCGTACGGCACGTTGATCGTCGTGCACCAGGCAAGCCGCGATGACTTACACGGCGGCATCGTGACCGAGCCGACGCGGATCGGCTGCCGGTGCGCGGCCGAAGACCGCGACTGTCGCGGGCCGCTGCTGACCAGGGTGCCGATTCGCTGCTGGCCGGGCCGGACCGTGCCCGCAGCAGCGGCCGACGCGGCGCTGCCGACCGCGGCACCAATGACCGTCATGCTGGCGGCGATAGCCAGGACTCGGCATGAAAGGAGTGATACGGGCATAGCGTACGATGCTCTACTTTCGCCCGGCTACTGTCAAGGGCGCCCAGAAGCGGTCAGCGGCCTGGTACCACGACGGCGTCGAGCATGGCTGCCCACTGCGCGATCACCCGATCGCGGCGGCGGGAGTCGTCGGCGAGAGTGTCGGCGAGCCCAAGGCCGCGGGCCAGGTCGAGGGTCGCCTGGACTGCCTCATGTACTCCGGGTACCGACTCGTCAGCGTCGAGCAGCTCGATCGCCGCCTTATGCGCCTCCCGGCCGAGGCGTGCTTCCAGCGGCAGCACCAGAGCGCGGAGGAACTCGCTCGCCGACGCAGCGGCCCAGATCTGCAGCGCCGCGCGGAACAACGGCCCGGTATAGAGCCGCACGAGCAGCCCGACGACGTCCTTGGTGCGATGCGGGCTCCCGGCCGCCAACCGTCCCGCCTCCCGCTTGATCTCGGCCAGCCGCACCTCAGCCATGTGCTCGAGGGCCGCGGTGAACAAATCCTCCCTGGTCGGGAAGTAATGCTGGGTCGCGCCGCGGGAAACCCCGGCGCGTTCAGCGATCACAGCCACCGTCGCGCCGCGCCAGCCAAGCTCGGCCAGGCAGCCGATTGCCGACTCCAGCAGCCGAGCCCTGGTGGCCCGGCTCCGGTCCTGCCGTGGCTCGCGCAACGCGATCCGGCTCGCTGTCTGGGTCACGGCTTGTCAGTTGCCCAGGACGGACTTCTCTTCTGCAGGAACGCGGCCATTCCCTCGGCTGCCTCCGCCGAGGCAAATAGCCGTGCCGACAGCTCGGCGAGAGCGTCCGCCTTCGCCTCAAATGCGTCGAGCACGCTCCCGGTAAGCAGCGGTTTGGTCTCCCGCAGGCCCTGCGGCGACGCAGCGCGCAGCGCATCGAGCACGACGATCGTGCCTGCGTCGATGTCATCAACGGCCGCAGTGATCAGGCCGATCCGTGCGGCGGTAACGGCATCGAACTTTTCCCCGGTCAGGTAGTAACGGCTGGCGGCCCGGGGATCCATTCGCGGCAGCGTGGTCAGCGAGATCATCGCTGGCGCCAGGCCGAGCTTCACTTCCGAGAACGCGAATGTGGACGCGGGCCCGGCGAGCACGATGTCACAGGCGCCGACCAGGCCCAGGCCGCCGGCCCGGACATGGCCGTCAATGCTGCCGACCACCGGCTTGGGCATCGTCACGATGAGCTTTAGCAGCGCTGTGACACCGGCGGCGCCGGCCGTCATGGCGCCTTGACTCGCCTCGCTGAGGTCAGCCCCGGCGCAGAAGGTCGAGCCGGTATGGGTCAGCTCCGCCGCCCGCACGTCAGGGTCGGCTGCCGCGTCCGTCAAGGCCTGGGTCAGCTGGCCGACAAGCGCTGCCGACAGGGCGTTGCGGTTACGCGGCGAATCCAGCGCGATCCTGGCAATCCCCCGATCCACTGAATACTGCACAAGCTGTTCCGGCATGCCCACCTCCTGGCCGTTAGTTTGGGGTTCACGGAGGGCTTGCCCTCCTGGCGTTAGCTTTGGGACGTCCACCACGACTTACCGCTATGCGTTGCCGATCCGGGATCACGGTGGTCTTGCCCCCGCGGAATCAGAGTTCGCCAGCTCAGTAGGACTTCGGCAGGCCGAGTGAGTACTGGGCCACGAAGTTGAGAATCATCTCGCGGCTGACCGGGGCGATCCGGGTCGTCCGGACGTTCGCGAGCATGGCCGCCAGCCCGAACTCCGCTGTCATCGAGCTACCGCCGAGGGCTTGGATCGCCTGGTCTACAGTCCTGATGCTGGCTTCGGCTGCAGCGTACTTAGCCATGTTCGCGGCCTCGCCGGCGCCCATGTCGTCGCCGGCGTCATAGAGCGTGGCGGCCTTCTGCATCATCAGCCTGGCCAGCTCCAGCTCGATCTTGACCTGGGCGAGCGGGTGCGCCAGTCCCTGGTGCGCACCGATCGGCACGCTCCAGACCGTCCGCTCCTTCGCGTAGCCGATGGCCTTGCCCAGCGCGTACCGAGCCGATCCGACCGCCATCGCAGCGGCCATTACCCGTTCCGGGTTGAGGCCGGCGAACAGCTGGAGCAACGCCGCCGAGTGATCCCCGATCAGTGCGGTAGCTGGCAGCTTGACGTCGTCAAGGAACAGCAGATACTGCTTCTCCGGCATGACGATGTCCATCTCGATGGGCTGGTAGCTGAAGCCGGGCGTATCGGTCGGCACTACGAACAGGGCAGGGCGCAGCTTGCCGGTCTTCGCGTCCGCGGTGCGCCCGACGATCAGTACAGCCTCGGCCTCGTCCACACCGGAGATGTAGATCTTCCTCCCGTTCAGCACCCAGGTGTCACCGTCACGAGTGGCGACAGTGGTCAGCTTGTGCGAGTTCGAGCCCGCGTCCGGCTCGGTGATGCCGAAGGCCATGATGGACGAACCGGCGGCGATCTTCGGCAGCCAGTGCTGCTTTTGCTCGCTCGTGCCGAACCGGGCGATGATCGTGCCGCAGATGGCCGGCGACACCACCATCATCAGCAGGCCGCAGCCGGCCGCAGCTAGTTCCTCTAGCACGATGGCCAGCTCGTACAGGCCCGCGCCGCCGCCACCGTATTGCTCGGGCAGGTTCACTCCGATGAACCCGAGCTTGCCCGCCTCCTGCCACAGCTCGGTGAGCCTGCCACCGCTGCGGGCCTGCTTGGTGAAGTAGGCGTAGCCGTACCGGTTGCCAAGGTCGGCTACGGCGGCCCGTAGCGCGCGCTGCTCGTCGCTCTCGGTGAAGTTCACTGGGGGTCCTCCTCGGGCTTGACGACGGCGAGCACGCTGCCCACCTGCACCTGCTGACCGGCTGCCACCGGCAGCTCGGCGATGATCCCGGCGGCCGGGGCGGAGATCACATGCTCCATCTTCATGGCCTCCAGCCAGAGCAGCGGCTGACCAGCGGAGACCTGGTCGCCCACGGCTGCGCCGAGCCTGACCACCGTGCCCGGCATGGGCGCCAGCAGCGAGCCCGACCGTGCCGAAGCGCCCGGATCGGTGAACCTGGTGACTGGTCGCAGCACGACCGGACCGAGGCTGGAATCAACGCAGACCAGACCGGGGTAGCTGGCCACCTCGAACCGGCGCCGGACACCGGCGATCAGCACCTCGACTGCATCAGGGGCCATCGACAGCAGGGTGATGCCGCCAGGCGCACCGAGGCCGCCACCGTCGAGAACGTCGCTATCGACAATCAGCGCGCCGCGGTCAACCCGGTAGCCGACGTCCAGCTCTTCGTAGTGCTTGCGCTGGAACTGTGACGGAACGTTGCGCCAGCCGCTCGGCAGGCCGCCAAGCACCTTGGCGTTGGCCTGGCGGGCGGCGGCATCGGCCAGCGCGGCCGCCAGCGCGGACACCTGCACGGCGTCCGGGCCTGCCAGCGGCGCGGCCAGCTCGTGAAGGCCGTGCTTGTCGAGGAACCCCGTGTCGGTCTGGCCCGCCAGGAACCCAGGATGGCGTAGCACCCGCACCAGCAAGTCCCGGTTGGTGACCAGACCGTGAATCCGCGCCCGGGCTAGCGCCGCCGCGAGCGCGGTCGCCGCCTGCCCGCGATCAGTCGACCAGGCGATGATCTTGGCCAGCATCGGGTCGTAGAAGACGCTGACCTGGCTGCCATCGACCACGCCCGAATCCAGCCGCAGCCCGCCGTGCTGCGGCACCTCGAACTCGGCGGGCGATCCGGGCAACGCGAACCTGTGCAGCGTGCCGCTTTGCGGCCGCCAGCCGGCCGCCGGATCCTCGGCGTACAGGCGGGCCTCGATCGCGTGCCCGGTCTGCTCCGGCTGACGTGCGGGCAGCAAGCCACCGTCGGCGATCTGCAGCTGCAGAGCAACCAGGTCGGTGCCCGTGACGCATTCGGTGACGGGGTGCTCGACCTGGAGCCTGGTGTTCATCTCAAGGAAGTAGAACCGTCCGGACTCATCAGCAAGGAACTCGACAGTGCCCGCATTGACGTAGCTGACCGCCGCGGCCGCTGCCCGGGCCGCCTCGTACAACCGCTCCCGCATGCCGGGCAGCCGCTGCACCAGTGGCGACGGTGCTTCCTCGATGATCTTCTGGTGCCGGCGCTGGATCGAGCATTCCCGCTCGCCGACCGTCCAGACTGTGCCCGCGCTGTCCGCGAGAATCTGCACCTCGATGTGGCGGCCAGCCGGCAGGTACGGCTCGCAGAACACCGTCGGGTCGCCGAACGCGGATGCGGCCTCCGACCGGGCCGCTTCGAGTTCGGCGGGCAGCTGCGCCAGGGACCGGACGATGCGCATACCGCGGCCGCCGCCGCCAGCCGACGCCTTGATCAGCACCGGCAAGTCGGCTCCGGTCAGTGCGTCCGGATCGAGCTCACCCAGCACCGGCACACCGGCTGCCGCCATCAGCCGCTTCGACTCGATCTTGCTGCCCATCGCCTCGATCGCGCCCGGTGGCGGGCCGATCCAGGTCAGGCCGGCATTCCGCACGGCGCGGGCGAAGGCTGCGTTCTCCGACAGGAACCCGTAGCCGGGATGCACCGCGTCGGCACCCGCCCGCAGCGCCGCGTCGATGAGCAGGTCAGCACGCAGGTAGGTGTCGGCAGCGGCCGCACCGGGCAGCCGGACGGCGGCGTCAGCCTCGGCTACGTGCGGTGAGCCCGCATCGGCGTCCGAGTAGACGGCGACGGTCGACAGCCCCAGGCGCGTGCAGGTCCGGAACACTCGCCGGGCAATTTCGCCCCGGTTTGCGACCAGTACCGTGCTCAGCATGCCGGGAGCCGCCGACATGGATGTGAGCTTGCACTGGCCATCATCGCAAGAGCAACTCCGCATCCATGAGTCGGAAATATCGGTATCATCTGCATTGTCACATCCGGAAGACGCCGTAGCCGGTGGCGCCGCGGACCGGCGCACCGTGAATGACCGACAGGCACAGGCCGAGAACCGTGCGGGTGTCACGAGGGTCAATGATCCCGTCGTCATAGATCCGCCCGGACAGGAACATCGGCAACGACTCGGCCTCGATCTGGCTTTCCACCATCGCCTTCATCGCCGCGTCCGCGTCCTCATCAAACGTCCGCCCAGCCGCTTGCGCGGCGGCCCTGGACACGATCGACAGCACGCCGGCGAGCTGCGCCGGGCCCATCACCGCAGACTTGGCGCTCGGCCAGGAGAACAGGAACCGCGGGTCGTAGGCCCGGCCGCACATGCCGTAGTGCCCGGCGCCGTAAGAGGCGCCCATCAGGATCGAGATGTGCGGCACGGCCGAATTGGACACCGCATTAATCATCATCGCGCCGTGCTTGATAATCCCGGCCTGCTCGTACTGAGCGCCGACCATATAGCCGGTGGTGTTATGCAGGAAGATCAGCGGCGTGTCCACCTGGTTGGCCAGCTGGATGAACTGGGCCGCTTTCTGCGACTCGGCGCTGAACAGCACGCCTTGCGCGTTGGCCAGGATGCCGACCGGGTAGCCGTGCACGTTCGCCCAGCCGGTAATCAGGCTGGGGCCGTACGCGGGCTTGAACTCATCGAAGTCCGAGCCGTCCACGACCCTGGCGATCACCTCGCGCGGATCAAACGGGATCCGCAGGTCAGGGGGAACGATGCCAAGCAGCTGCTCCTCGTCGAACACCGGCGGGCACGCTGCTGCAGCCGGCACCGGGCCCTGCTTGCGCCAGTTCAGCCTGGCCACGATTCGGCGGCCGATCCTGATCGCGTCCTGCTCGTCGGCGGCGAGGTAGTCGGCCAGGCCGGAGGTCCGGGCGTGCATCTCCGCCCCGCCCAGGGACTCATCATCAGACTCCTCGCCCGTTGCCATCTTCACCAGCGGCGGTCCGCCAAGGAACACCTTGGATCGCTCGGAGATCATGACAACGTGGTCAGACATGCCGGGCAAGTACGCACCGCCCGCCGTGGAGTTACCGAAGACGATGGCGATTGTCGGAATGCCGGCCGCTGACAGCCTGGTCAGGTCGCGGAACGTCCGGCCGCCGGGAATGAAGATCTCCTTCTGCGTCGGCAGGTCGGCGCCACCGGATTCGACCAGCGAGATGACCGGCAGCCTGTTAGCCAGCGCGATGTCGTGTGCGCGAAAGCTCTTGCGCACCGTCCAGGGGTTGCTGGTGCCGCCGCGGACTGTGGGGTCGCTGGCCGAGATCAGGCACTCGGTGCCCGCCACTACCCCGACTCCGGTCACCATGCTGCCGCCGACCGCGAACTCGGTGCCCCACGCCGCCAGCGGCGACAGCTCGAGGAACGGGGTGTCGGGATCAAGCAGCAGCTCGATCCGCTCGCGAACGGCCATCTTGCCGCGGCTGCGATGCCGGTCGGTATATTTCGGGCCGCCTCCTGCGATCGCCTTGGCGTGCTCGGCCGCGATCTCGCTGAGCTTGGCGCGCATGGCCGCGGCGTTCGCGACGTAGTCGGCGGACCGGTCGTCCAGGACCGAGCGGAGCACCGTCATCGCGATTCCCCGGCCCGGCCGCGCGCAGCCAGACTGCCTGGCCACGTGCACATACCCGTTCCCCTCATAGAAACTCCGCCGGCACGTCGAGGTAACGAGCGCGCAGCCACTCACCCAGCGCCTTGGCTTGCGGATCGAACCGGGCCGCAGCCGCGACTCCCGCGCCGAGCAGGCCCTCGATGACGAAGTTGACCGCATGCAGGTTGGGCAGCAGATGCCTGGTCACCGGCAGGCCGGCCGCCTCCGGCAGCAGTTCCCGGAGCCGGTCCACGGTCAGCGTGGCGGCCAGCCAGGGCCAGGCCGCGGGGGCGCGGGCCCAGACGCCGACATTGGCATCGCCGCCCTTGTCGCCGCTGCGCGCGCCGGCCACCAGCCCAAGCGGGACACGGCGCACCGGTCCACCGTCAGGCCACCATGGCATAGCCGCCGGCTCGGCCGGGTCCACGGCGCGGAAGACGGCTGGCTCCGCTACCGCAACCGGCCGGCCGTCCGGTAGCACGGCAACTTGCTGGACCAAGGCCCGGTCCAGGTAGGCGGCGGTGAACACGCCGTATGGCTGCGCGTCGCCGGGCGGCGCGGTCAGGTGGAAGCCCGGGTAACTGGCCAGCGCGAGCTCGACAGCGGCGCCGGAGAACGCCCGGCCTATCGCCTTGGCGTCCGGGCCGCGGACGACGCACCGCAGCGTGGCGCTGGCCTGCTCCTGCGTCGCGGCGTCGGGCTGATCCGTGCGGGCCAGCGTCCACTCCGCGCTGTCTGGGATCGTGCCCGCCAGCTGTGCTCTCACCAGGTCGGCCTTGGCCTCGATATCCAGCCCGGTCAGCACGAATTCGACCTGGTTCCGGTATCCGCCGAGGGTGTTCAGTGACACCTTGAGCGTCGGCGGCGGCGGCTCGCCCACCGCGCCGGTGATCCGGACGCGATCCGGCCCGTCCTGGCTGAGCTGCACCGTGTCCAGCCGGAGCGTGACGTCCGGGTTGGGGTAGCGCACCCCGGCGACTTCGTACAGCAGCTGGGCGGTCACCGTGCCGAGGGTGACGGCGCCGCCGGTGCCGGGATGCTTGGTGACCACGCTGGTACCGTCCGCGAAGATCTCCGCGATGGGGAAGCCAGGCCGGCGCAGGTCAGCGAGCTCCGTGAAGAACGAGTAATTCCCGCCGGTAGCCTGCGCCCCGCACTCGATCACGTGCCCGGCCGCGACCGCGCCGGCCAGCGCGTCAAGATCGTCTCGCTGCCAGCCGAAGTGCGCAGCGGCCGGCCCGACCGCGAGCGAAGCGTCGGTAACCCGCCCGGTGACCACCACATTCGCCCCGGACCGCAGGCACTCGGCGATGCCCCACGCGCCCAGGTAGGCGTTGGCCGCGATCGGCTCTCCGAAGCCAAGCTCGGCGGCGCGCGGCAGCAGGTCGTCGCCGTGCACGTAGCCGATCTTCGGCTGCAGGCCAAGGCGGGCGGCTTGCTCGTGCAGGGCCGCGGCCAGCCCGGCCGGGTTCAGCCCGCCGGCGTTCGCGACGATCGCGACGCCCTTATCGAGCGCCAGGCCGAGGCAGTCCTCCAGCTGACGCAGGAACGTCCGCGCGTAGCCGAGGGACGGGTCCTTCAGCCGGTCCCGGCCCAGGATGAGCATCGTCAGCTCGGCCAGGTAATCGCCGGTGAGCACGTCGAGGTCACCGCCGGTCAGCATCTCTCGCATGGCGGAGAACCGGTCCCCGTAGAAGCCGGACATGTTGCCGATCCGGATCGGCTTGGCCTCACCAGGCGGCATCTGATCGCTCCCCCGTCGCTCGACGTGGTGGATTGTCCCCGGAAAGCGCTGAGAACCGGTCAGGTTGACCCGGCTGTCGGCAGAAGCAAGCATACGTGACTGTTTTCTCCGAGCACAGCGGCCCGGCGGCGACTTATCGTGGAACCATGCAGGTGCAGATCAGCCCGGCGGCTGCGGCGTTCGTACGGGCAAACGGCGGCGAGTTGTGGATATGGGCCGCGCGGCCGCGCATGTGCTGTGCTGGCACGCCGGCCTGGATGCACACCGCTTTGCGCCGTCCCGAGGGCCGGACCGGGTTCGTGCCGCTCGAGGTTGTCGCCGACGCGCTAGCCGGTGACGCAGCGCTCAGCGACGGGACGGCAGCAACCTCAGCCGCCGCGGCGCTAGCAGGCATCCGGATATATTTCCGCTCACTCGGCGGCCTGAGTCCGGACGTTCTGGAGATCGGCATGCAGGGCCGCCGCAACCCGAGGGTCGAGGCCTACTGGGATGGCTGCTACATGGCCATGGCCTGATCGCCAAGGCCCACGGCGTCCAGCACGAACGCATAGACCTCGGCCTCGTAGCGCAGGTGATCGAACCGGCCAGACGGCCCGGTGTGCGCGCCAGCGCCTAGCTCTACCCGGAACAGGATCCGGCTGCCGTGCGTGTCGGTCTCCCGCAGCCTGGCGACCCACTTGGCCGGCTCGTGCACCAGCACCCGGGGGTCATGAACTGCCCCGGTCACGAGCAGGTCGGGCCTTACGCCAGGCGGCGGATTGTCGTACGGCGAATAGGACCGCAGGCAGGCGAAGTCGGCCGGGTCGCGCGGGTCACCCCACTCGTCCCACTCGTTGATGGTCAGCGGAATCGACGGGTCCAGCATCGTGGTCACGCAATCCACGAACGGTACCTCGGCAACCACGGCCCGCCACCGGCCGGGTGCCCGAGAGTACACCGCGCCCTGCAGCAGCCCGCCGGCCGACAAGCCGCGCGACACGATCCGGTTCCCGTCGATCAGCGCGGGCGCGCCATCGGCCGATCCGGCGAGCCAGTCCGCGACGTCCACGAAGTCACTGAACGTCCGTGGCTTGCTCCGCAAGCGGCCCTGCTGCCACCAGCCACGGCCGCACTCGCCACCACCGCGGACGTGCGCGACCGCGTAGACCACGCCGCGGTCCAGCACGGACGGCAGGCTGCGGTCGAATTCGGGATCCAGGCAGGCCTCGTACGCGCCGTACCCGTACAGCAGGCACGCGGCGCTGCCATCAAGCGGCGTGGAAGACCGATAAGCAAGGGTAACGGGGACCTCGACACCGTCGGCCGCCCGTGCGTGAACGCGCTTGGTGCAGTAATGGCCGGCGTCGTATCCGGGTACCTCAGCCCGCTTGACCTCGGTGCGCTCGCCGGTGGCCAGGTCGAGCTCGGACCAGCGCGGCGGCTCGATAAGTGATTCCTCGGCGATGATCACGGTGGCTGTGTGGTAATCCTCGGCATGCTGCACCGCGATCGAGCCCGCGACCAGCACGGGGCTGATCTCCTGGACCTGGTGGCCGCTACGGTCGGTGCTTATCAGCATCGGCGAGCCAGCCCGGCGCACCGTGAGCAGCAGGTAATCTGCGAACACATCGCAGGTCAGGAGCCGAGTGCCGTCCTGTGCTGGGCCAACCGCCGCGCAGTCGACAGGCACCCAGTTCGGGCGGCCGGGAGCTGATGCCGGGGCGCGCATCAAGGTGAACTCGGCCGCACCGTCGTCGGTGACGATGAACAGGTCACCGGCGCCGCCCATAGGGCCGGTTGCATGGTCGACGCGGTATTCCACGCCGCGGCGGCGCGGCTCCACCAGCATTGGCGCCGTTAGCGGCTGGCTGGCCGGGAGGACGCGAACTTCGGTGGTATCCCGGCACGCTGAGGTGATGAGGATCAGCTCGCCGCTGCGAGAAGCCCGCAGCGTCAGCTCGTATCGCGCATCGGTCTCCTGGTAGGCCATGACATCGTCGGCCGGCCCGCTGCCGATGCGGTGCCGCCAGACCTGGTGCGGCCGGTTCAGCTCGTCCGGCACCAGGTAAAAGAAATGCTCACAGTCGCTGGCCCAGGCGCCGCCGGGATAACTGCGCTCGATCACGTCCGGCAGTAGCTGGCCGGTCTGCAGGTCGGTGAACCTGAGCCGGTAGATCTCCGCCCCCGACATATCGGCCGACCAGGCCAGCAGCCGGTCGTCCGGACTTATCTCGCTGATCCCGATATCCACGAAGCCGGTGCCTGCTGACAGCTCGTTCTCATCCAGCAGGACCTGCTCGACTTGCTGGCCCGCCTCGCCGTCTGGTCGCGCAGCCACCGCCGGACCGGTCCTGCCGACTGGGACGTCCGGCGTGGCCGCAGTTCGGGGCGCGCGCATCAGCTGGCGCCCTTCCGCCCCCGGCGGCGTCCGGTACCAGTACCGGAAGTCACGCAGTGTCCAGCTGACCGAGTCTGCCGTGGTCGCCGTGCGAGCGACTGCCTCGCCGAACAGGGCATCGGTGAGCGCGCCGAGATGCTGCGTCTGCGCGTCGTAGTAAGCCCGCTCGGCAGTTAGGTAATCACGTAGCGCGGGCGCGGCTGGAGCCCGCATCCATGCGTAGTTGTCGGTGTCGGTATGGCCGTGCCTGACCCGGCGGGACGGGATCCGCGGGGCCATCGGCGCGGCCGCCTGCACCCCGGCATCGGCCATCGCGGTGCGCCGGTCGCCGGGGTGCTGGTCGCCGGGGTCCTGGTCTGGCATGCAGGTCGCGCCGCTAGGCAAGGTCGCACGCAGTCAGGTGCGCGGCTGTGCTGCCAGCGGGCACGCGCAGGCTCGGGTCTTGCGACTTGCACCGTTCGACCGCGATCGGACAGCGCGGATGGAAGCGGCAACCCGATGGCACATCCACCGGGTCGGGCGTCTCGCCAGCCAGGATCTGCGGTGCTGCCCGGTCTCGCGGGTCGCGCTTGGGTACGACCGACAGCAGCGCCTTGGTGTAGGGGTGCTGCGGATTGCGGACGACCTGGCTCGCGCTGCCCTCCTCGACGATCCGGCCGAGGTACATGACAGCGATCTTGTCGGCGAAATGCGCGGCCGTGGACAGGTCGTGCGTGATCATCAGGATGCCCATGTCGGCGTTCTTGCGCAGGCCATCTAGCAGGGTTAGCACGCCGGCCCGAACCGAGACATCCAGCATCGAGACCGGCTCGTCGGCGAGCAGCAAATCCGGCCCGAGCACGAGCGCGGCCGCGATGGCGACCCGCTGCCGCTGGCCGCCGGACAGTTCATGCGGGTACCGCTCCAGATAGGCGTCGGCCGGGGTGAGGCCGGCTTGTTCCAGCGCATTGATGGCCAGTTCCCGCCGCTCGCTGGCCGACTTGCCGATGCCATGTACCAGCATCGGCTCTTCCACCGTCTGCCTGACCCGGAACCGCGGGTCGAGCGACTCATAGGGATCCTGGTAGATCATCTGGAGCTTGCGCCGCATCGGCCGCAGCTGCCGGTCCGACAGGCCCGCCAGGTTGATGCCGTTCAGCCGGACCGCGCCGCTCGTCGGCTTGACCATGCCCATGATCGTTTGCACCGTGCTGGTCTTGCCGCAGCCCGACTCGCCCACCAGCGCCATCATCTCGCCGCGGCGCAGGCTGAAGCTGACTCCGTCCACAGCATGCACCCAGCGGCGCTGCTTGCCCGTCATGGCCGCGGTCATGGCCCGCCGGACCGGGTAATGCGTGACCAGCTCACTGACGTCCAGCAATGGCGCCCCGGCACCGGTGTCCCCGTCGGCGGCCTGGCCCGCGTGCGCTTGCGCCGACGAGTCCGCGGCGGCCGGACCCGCCTGCGCTGGCACCGGGGGAACGAACGCCTGGGTCTCGCTCACTTCGCCTCCGCAAGCTGCTGGCTGGGCGCGACCGCCCGGTGGCACGCGGCAAGATGACTGGCGCCGAGCTGGCGCAGCTCCGGATGGTCGGTCGCGCAGCGCTCCAGCGGGACATCGCATCGCGGCCGGAACGAGCATCCCGGGCTCTCGCGGTCCAGCCGCGGCGGCGAACCGGGGATTGACGTCACTGCTTCCGCCCCGTACAGATCGGGCGTCGCGGCGAACAACAGCCGGGTGTAGGGGTGCTGCGGCGCGTGAAACAGCGTCTCCATCGGGCCGGTCTCGGCGATCTGGCCGGCGTACATGACCGCCGCACGGTCGCACACCTGGGCAACCACTGGCAGGTCATGGGTCACCAGCACGACAGCCAGGCCCAGTTCGCCGGACAGCCTGATGAGCAGCTCCAGGATCTGTGCCTGCACCATCACGTCGAGCGCGGTGGTCGGCTCGTCAGCGAGCAAGATCTTCGGCTCGCAGGCCAGCGCCATCGCGATGGAGGCGCGCTGGCGCATGCCGCCGGAGAACTCGTGCGGGTACCGCTCCGCCGCCCTGGCCGGAATACCGACCAGCTCGAGCAGCTCGCCCGCTCGGGTCAGCGCCGCCCTGCCCTCGGCGACGCCGTGGAAGGCCATCGGCTCGGCAATCTGCCAGCCGACCTTCTTGACCGGGTTCAGGGCGTTCATCGCGCCCTGGAACACCATCGCGATGTCCTTCCAGCGGTACTTGCGGACCGAGTCCTCACCATCGGCCAGGATGCTGGTGCCGTTGATCCGCACCTGGCCGGCCAGCGAGGCGTTGGGTGGCAGTAGCCCCATGAGCGCCAGCACGGTGGTGGTCTTGCCGCAGCCGGACTCTCCCACCAGGCCGAACCGCTCGCCGGGCTCCAGCTCGAAGCTCACGCCCTGGACCGCGTGCACGGGCTGGCTGTTCGGCGGCTGAAACCAGACGTGCAGGTCCTCCACTTCCAGCAGGCTCATATCGCGTCCGCCCCGCGTCCGGCAAGCGTGCGGATCTTCCACCGGGTGAGCGACAGGTGCGCGATCTTGAGCCGGGGGTTCAGGGCGTCCTCGATCGCTTGTCCGAACAGGAAGCAGCCGACGATCACCAGCGCGATGCAGATGCCGTCCGGCACGATCGCCCACCAGGCACCCGCGCTCACGGCGCTGCGGTTGAACGCGTTCTCCAGGATCGTGCCCCAGGTGGTGACCGTGGGGTCCTCCAGGTTCAGGAAGGCCAGCGCGGTCTCCAGGTAGATGGCGATTGCGACCGTCAGCACGGTGTTGGCGATCAGCAGCGGCCCGACCTGGGGCAGGACGTGCTTCCAGATGATCCGGGCGTGCCCGGCCCCCAGCGCCCTGGCCCGCTTGACGTATACGCGTTGCTTCACGGTCATCACCTGAGCCCGGATGACGCGAGCGGTGCCGGTCCACTCCAGAATCCCGATCACGAGGATCACGTGGAACAGGCTGGGTCCCCAGATGTCGGCGATCACCATCGCGAACACCAGGTCGGGGATGACCAGCAGGTAGTCGGTGATCCGCATCAGCGTGATGTCGATCGCGCCGCCAAAGTAGCCGGAGATGATGCCCACGCCGCCGCCGATAACCATCGCGACCAAGGTCGCCGCGAAGCCGACGATCAGCGAGATCCGGCCGCCCTGCATCAGCTCGCTGAGCATGTCGACGCCGCCGTCGTCACAGCCCAGCCAGTGCCGCCCGGAGATCGGCGCGAATACCGCAGACGGACCCGTTCCGCAGCTCTGCGCGGTGGGGCTGTACGGCGAGATCAGCGGGGCGACGATTGCCAGTACGACGAAGAACAGAATGAGGGCGAGGCCGACGGCCGCCGCCTTGCGCTCCTTCAGCAGGCTGATGAAGAAGCCGCCGCGCCGCCGGGTTGCGGCGACGGGCTCGATGCCGGAGGCCGGCGGCTCCGCGATGATGACGCTCATTCGGTGATCCTCGGGTCGAGGCGGAAGTAGACCAGGTCGGAGGCGAAGTTCAGGATGATCACCGACACCGTCAGGATGAGGAACCCGCCCTCCAGCATCGGGTAGTCGCGCTGCACCACAGCGTTGTACATGGCGAGGCCGATGCCAGGCCAGCTGAAGATCACCTCGATCAGCAAAGCGCCGCCGACGATGTAGCCGAAATCCAGTGCGATCAGCGTCACCATCGGCAGCAGCGCGTTGCGGACGGCATGCCGCCAGACAATACGGCGAACCGGCAATCCCTTGGCTCTGGCCGTGAGCACGTAATCCTCGCCGAGCGTCTCCAGCACCGAGGTCCTGACCACCAGGGTGTAGCTGCCGTAGGCGGTCAGCACCAGGGTCAGGGCAGGCAAGATCATGTGCTGCGCCACATCGCCGAGGTGCTGCCAGAACGGCTCGGGCGTGAACAGGAACTCCCAGGTCATTCCGTTGCTCGGCAGGTACTTGGCGAGCAGGATCAGCAACATCAGCCCGAGCCACTGGGTGGGGAACGCATAGGCGAAGACCGCGACGTTCGTGCTGATGTGGTCGGCTACCGAGCCGCGGCGCCACGCGGCCAGCACTCCGGTGAAGACCCCGACGATGATGGAGATCACCGTGCCCACCGTGACCATCGGGATCGTGTTCTTCAGGTCGGCGAGCAACAGGTGGCTGACGGGCTGCTGGGTGACGAACGAGATGCCCATATTCCCGTGCGCCAGCTCCTTCAGGTAGATGAGGAATTGCTCCCACTTCGGCTTGTCCAGGCCGAACTCGACGGTCAGCGCGTGGCGCAGTTGCGCGCCGGCATGCGGCACCCGCGCCAGATTCGTCACCGCGCTACCGGGCAGCACGCGGAACAAGAAGAAGTTCAGCGTGATCGCCACGAAGATCGTGATCAGCGCGAAGAACGCGCGCTTGATCACATAGTCAGCGCGTCGCACCGCGGGTCGCCTTCCGTGTTCCGCTCGGGGTCAGTCAGCCGGCCAGGTGCACCGACTCGAACGGGATGACCGACTGAGGTGTCCAGGACGCGCCCTCGACCAGCGGCAGGTCGGTCCACCTGGTGCTGTGCGCCTCGATCGAGTCCGGATAGTCCAGGACCAGGTACGGCGCCGCCTTGGCGATCATCTGCTCCATCTGGTAGACGATCTGCTGCCGCTTCGCCGGGACCATGGCCGCGCTCTGCTGGCTGTAGAGGCTGTCATAGGCCTTGCTGCAGTAGCCGGTGTCGTTCCAGACGCTCCACGAGCCGCAGGTCAGTACCGAGAGCATGAAGTCCGGGTCCGTCTCGGGGTACCAGTCCCACATCGACAGCTCGAAGGTCTTGTAGTTGCTGGCCGTGATCGCGCTGTAGGCGGCCGAGTTGTCCAGGTCCTCCGGCGTCAGCTGGACGCCGATCTGCTTGAAATCAGCCTGGACGATCTTGAAGGACCGGCCGCCGTAGGTGTTGGAAATGTCAGACGGCAGGATCACCGTGTAGGACATCGGGTGACCGTTGGCGATCCGGATGCCGTTCCCGCCCATCTTGTAGCCGGCCTGGTCGAGTAGCTCGTTGGCCTTGGCAAGGTCGAACGACGCAGGCTTGATCGCCGGGTCGGACCATTTGCCGGTAACCGGGGGGATGATCGTCGAGCCCGGCGCGCCGTAGCCGAGCAGGGAGGTGTTCACGATCTGCTGCCGGTCGATCGCGTAGTTGAACGCCTCCCGTAGCAGCGGGTTCAGCAGCTCGCGGTGACTTGCGTTCTGGGCTGGGTTGTCGTTGATGATGAAATCGTCGAACGCGTCGCCGGGCGTCTCGCTCACCACGAAGTGAGCCGCCTTGAGATCGGCGACTGAGGTCGTCGGCACGATTTCCAAGCCATCGAGCTGGCCGCTCTTGAGCGCGGTCACCATCGCGTCGTCGTTGTCGAAGAACTCCAAAGCGATGCCTTGGATGTGCGGCTTGTGGCCGAAGTAATCCGGGTTCCGCTTGAACAGCGCGTCCTGCTTTGCCGTATAGCTGGTGAGAATGAACGGGCCACCGGACACGACGGGCGCATTGTTGGCGAACGTGGTCAGGCCCTTGCCCTTGCCAGTGGCGTACTTGGCCCAGACGTGCTCGGGCAGGATCGCCACCTGCTGAACCTGCGACAGCACGTTGGCAACCGGCTGCTTATAGGTGAGCACCAGGGTCGTCGCGTTCGGCGCCTTGGCGCTGACCATGTGCGCCACGTACCCGGCCGAGTTCGCGGTCGCGCTGTTCTGGAACTTGATGATCGTGCTGAACGTCCAGGCGGCGTCTTGCGCCGTGAGCGGCTTACCGTCGGACCACTTCGCGCCCGGCGTGGTGTCGAAGGTCCAGACCTTGCCGCCATCCGACATCCGCCAGTTGGTGGCGAAGTTCGGCACGATCTGAAGCTTCGGGTTGTACTGGACTAGCGATGGATAGATGTACTCGAACGCGGTGTAGGCGTCACCTTGGAAGGCCACGAACGGGTTCAGCGAGTCGATGCTCGAGTTGCTGCCCAGCCGGAACACTCCGCCGTCCTTTACCGACCCGGCCGTGCCGTTGCCACAGCCCGCGGCGGACAGGGCTACCGCGGCTGCGACCGCAACGACTCCTGAGGCACGCCGCATGCGCCGCCTCGTGTCTGCTTGCATACTCGGACGGAGTCTCACGCTGCGTCACCTTCGTTCTCGGACGACGGCGGCACGTGCACATGCCGGCGCGTCGGCTGGCTGGGAGGTCTCTCGCCAGGGCCAGCGGGGCGGGGGTCCTGCGGGTCGGGGCGGCGGCGGAGGGCGTCGCCGGAACTCACATCATTGTGAGCCGAAACGCACGGGTCCGCCGATCAGTACAACATGGTCTTGATCGGCGTTTTCCGCCTGAGTCATAGTTCAAGTTGCGCGATGCTAACACAGAACGCTAGAGGCGCAAACATGTCAACAAGGCTGATCAGGACACGAAACGGACACAATTTTGCGCACGGCGGCACGTGCCGGAGCCACGGCGCTGGAAGCAGGACATGATCATGGCGGAGTTACTGGCGCTATGGCCCCTGCAACTCCCCCATGATCAAGAGCCAGCTAGGTCAGAGTGAGGAGCCGACGCTGTCGGCGGACGGGGCTCCGGCCGCGGCGCTGAGCCGTCCGGGATCCGGCCGGCGGCGATCAGCAGTTGCGCCACCCTGCCTGCTGGCAACCCGGGCGAGGTGTTGCCATCCCGACCGGTGACGCTCGGAGCCGCCAGCATGCTATTGAGGACGGCTTCCTCGGTCGCCTCCACCACGGCGTCGAAGAACGGATCCAGCGCAGCCCCGGTCATGTGCCCAGCGCTTGACGGCGCTCGCTGACCCCTCCGCGCCCGCAGGCCCGTCGCCAGGGCCAGGAAGATCTCGCCGCTGCCGTGGTGCGCGGTCGACCCGGTCCTGGCCAGGCCGAGGCCAGCCCGCCTGGCCAGCCGGGAACAGGCGGCGGAGTCCAGCGGCCCGTCGGTGACCACGACGGTGATGCACGAGCCGGCCGGAGGCCGCGAGGCCGGGCCGGCGCCGGTCGCCTCGTCTCGCGGCAGCAACCGCCCGACCGGCACGCCGTCCACCGTCAGCCGCTCGCGGTCGCCGAAGTTTGACAGGACCAGCACGCCAACGGTGTGTCCGGACGGCACGAGCCGCGAGGACGTGCCGATACCGCCCTTGAAGCCAAGGCAACTCATGCCCGTGCCAGCCCCGACGGCGCCTTCGGCTGGCGCCTCGCGGACCTGCGCCCCGGCTGCCGCCCTGGCCGCTTCGCGCGCGATCACGACATCAGACGCAGTGACGTGCATCCGGCGCGCATCGGACAGGAAGCTATCATCACATTCAGCCACGATGGGGATGATCACGTCGACCGTGCCAATGCCGGGGTCCTCGGCCATCAGCAGCTCGCAGGCAGCGTCGTAAACCCTGCCTACCTGCATGGTCGAGGTCAGGAATACCGGAGTCTCGGCCAGGCCCCACTCGCTGACGGCGACGAATCCGGTGCACTCCCCGGCCCCGTTCAGCACCGCGACGCCGGCCGGCACCGGCTCGCGGAACAAGTTGCCGCCGGGATCGATGACCGTCACGCCGGTCCTGGCCACGCCGCGGCCGGCCGGCGGCGCTGGCTCGTCCCGCCAGACCGTCACGTGACCGACGCCCACGCCGGGCACGTCCGCGATCGAGGCGGTCCGGCCGGCCGGCCGCACCCCTATCCTGATGCCCAGGTCGCGGGCCCGCGCAGTCCCGCCATTGGCTAGCCTCACCCGGCGAGCATGCCACGAAAGGGTGTCCGTGATGACGATCGAGGGTGCCCTGCTGACGATGCCCGTGGTGTGGCACGAGGACTGCCTGCTGCACGAGCCGGGCGGTGAAGTCTGGCTCGGGCTGCGCGAAGCTGGCACCGAACTGCCCGAGCGCGCCGCCGTGATCCTCCGCGCCCTGGTGGTAGCGGGTGCGGCGGTGGTGCCGCCCGAGCCACACGATCCGGCGGCACTGCTAGCCGTCCATGACCGCGCGTTGATTGATCATCTGGCCACCATCTGGGCGGACTGGGAAGCCGGCCGTTACCCCGCCGACCACGGCCGGGACCGCGTGGTCCCCTACGTTTTCCCTACCGCCGCAATGCTGGCCGGGCTGCCGCTGCGCCGTCCGGCGGCCACGCATGCCCAGGTCGGCATATTCTGCTACGACACCATGACGCTGGTCGGACCCGGCAGCTGGGCCGCGATCCGCGCCGCCGCCGACGCCGCCAGGACGGCCGGGCGGCTTGTCGCTGCTGGCGAGCAGGCCGCGTACGCGCTCTGCCGTCCCCCCGGCCACCATGCCTCCCGGGGCGGTTATGGCGGCTCCTGTTACCTGAACAACGCCGCCGTCGCTGCCCAGGCCCTGCGCGACAAGGGCATTGGGCCGGTGGCGGTTGTCGACATCGACGCTCACCACGGCAACGGCACCCAGGCGATCTTCTACGAGCGGGCCGACGTCTTCTACGCGAGCGTGCATGTCGACCCGGGTGCTGGCTGGTTCCCGCACTACCTGGGCTTCGCTGCTGAGCGAGGGAACGGCGACGGCGCTGGGGCCAACCGAAACGTCCCGCTGCCACCCGGCAGCGGCGATGATGCCTGGCTGGACGCGGTCGGCCAGCTGTGCGCAGGCGTCGGGGCTTACGGCGCGGATGCGATCGTACTCTCGCTCGGGGTGGACGCGGCAGCAGCCGACCCGGAGAGCCCGCTGCAGGTGAGCGCTGACGGCTACCGGGCCGCCGGAGAGCTGATCGGGGCGCTCGGCCCGGTCGCCGTGATCCAGGAAGGCGGCTACGACCTGGAGTCCCTGGGCGAGTACGTCCTTGCCACGTTGATCGGCGTGCAGGCAGGCCGCGGGAAAGCCGCCGCGGCCCCGGGTGCCCAGATCGCCAATCCGGCCGACGCGACACCTGCAGCTCCGGCCACCGGCGGTGCAGTCACTGCCGAAGCCGCCGTCGCCGATGATCGGCCCGCACCGCCCGCACCGCCCGGCCCGGCTCGTCCATGACCGCGCTGCTCGCGCTGGCCGCGTCGGCCCTGTGGGGAACCTCCGACTTCGGTGGCGGCCTGATCTCGCGCCGCCTCGACCCGTCCGCCGCGGTGCTGATCTCCCAGGCCCTGGCGCTGGCGGGCCTGGTGGCGCTGCTGCCGTTCCTAGCCGTTCCGGCCGGCCCGTACATGCTGGTGGCGGCCGCCGCCGGGGTCATTGCCACGCTTTCGCTCGCCGCGTTCTACCGGGCCATGGCGACCGCGCCGATGTCCCTGGTGGCACCGATCACCGCTGGCGGGACCGGGATACCCGTGCTGGTCGGCCTGGTCCGCGGCGAGCACCTGAGCGCGTTCCAGCTCGCCGGGATCCTCGTGACCCTCTTCGGCATCGTGCTAGCGTGCGGGCCCGAGTTCCGCTCCGGCGTGCGTGTGCGCCGCCAGGCACTCGGCTTCGCCATTGCCGCCGCGGTTGGCTTCGGCCTCGCCTATACGCTGCTGGCGCTGGCGGCGAGCTCGGGCGTTTACGGCACGCTGCTGCTGCAGCGGATCGGCGGCCTCATCGTGCTAGCGCCGATCGTGCTGCGGTCCGGCGTCCTGACGAGCCTTCGGCTGACCGCCCGGCGGATCGCCGCGCTCGCCGCCATTGGCGGCTGCGACATTATCGCGAACGGGTCCTACGCGCTGGCCGCCAGTCGCGGGAACCTGTCCATCGCCGCCGTGCTCGCATCGCTGTATCCGGTCGTCACCGCGCTGCTGGCCAGGGGGATCCTGGCCGAGCGGCTGCGTCCAGTTCAGAGCATCGGCGTGGTCGCGGCGCTCAGTGGCGTGGTCCTGCTCAGCTCCTGACCGCAGGCCGCGGGACAGGACGTGCGAGCCGGTCCGGGCCGCATCGACCTGGATCGGCTCGCTCGTTCTCAGCTAGCGCTCGGTCATCGCTTTCACGACGTGCCAGGCGTGAACGAGACACCACGCAGCACTTCGCCATAGCCAGCCGACCGTACGGTCCAGAACTGCTCCCCGGCTGCGGGCGCACTCGCCGACGGGCTGTCGGTGATGGCCACCAGGTTGTTCGGGTCCGCGCCCTGGTCACCGTTCCCGCTGACGGTCGAGGTGATCGCCCAGATCGTCACCGATCCATCCCGGTTGACCCGGCCGGTGATGTTTCGCAGGCCATCGGTGGCGGGCGCCCAGGGCAGCCCGGTGGCGGCGTTATCACCGGCCGGGTAGCCCGGCACCGTATAGGGAACGCCGAGGTTCAGCCCGGCGGTGAGGGTGTAGGCGAGGTTCCAGCTGGTGCCGTTGAAGACCCACTTTTGCAAGCCGGCGGTGGTCTGCGCGGCGGCGGCCGTGTAGGTGCCGGTGGCGGTCGAGTAGGTGTTGTCACCACTACCTTCATCGGCGACGTACAGCGTGTCCGCGTTCGCGAACCAGATACCGAACGGGAATGCTGTGGACGTCTTCGCCAGCGTGGTCGGGAACCCCTGCAGGACGCACATGTTGTACGGCGTCACGCCCTCGGTCTGCAGTAGCGCGGGGTTATACGCGATCGGCGAGGTAGGCAGCGGCGCGCCGGGCTGCGGCAGGCCGGCGCCGTTCGGGCACGCGTCCCCGGTCGTGTCGATGAAGTACACGGTGTTGATGCCGTTGCCGCCGCTGCCCTTGGTGAAGTACACGACGTTGTGATGGATCGTCAGGCCGCGGACGTTGGTGTCCTTGCCGATCTTGTCGGCTTTGTAGCCGAGCTGGGTGACATTGAAGCTGCCGACCGGCGTGGGCTGGCCCGGGTTCTGCAGCCGCTGCAGCCGCTGCTGCGGGCTCATAATCTGCGCGCCTGCCCCGATGATGATCCCGTCAGGCTGCGGGTTGTTGCCATTACCCGCGTTGCCAGCGGTGTAGATAACCGGATGCCGGGCGGTGTCATTGAGAATGGCGGCGCGGCCGTTGTTGCCGCTGTAGGCGTTCGTCAACGTGTAGCGGATCTGGCCTCGCGCGGTCACCGTGGCGACGAGCCGGTAGGTGGCGCCAGTGACCGGGTTCGTCGGGTCAATGTCGCCCGGCGTGTTCGCGTTGGACACGTCGAGTGTGTTGGGCTTGGCGTAGTAGCCCATAAAAGTCAGGTCGCGGCCGCTGGTCGACAGGTTCAGGGCCAGCTCAGACTTGGAGGAGAAGCTGGTGACCGCGTACTCGCTGCCGCGCCCCTGGTTGTTGCCGAACTGGCTGGTGCCGTCGGGCACGCTTAGCGTGTTGATCAGGTGCCCGTCGGGCGTGATCTGGTCGAGGAAGATCGGGGACGTGATGCCGAAGCTGCCGTCCGCCGAGTCGTTGTTCCAGACGCCAGGGTAGGAGCCGTCGGCCACGGCGGGCGTGCACGCGCTGCCGGTGCAGCCGGCTGGCAGCTGCGTCACGCCCGGCTGGATCAGGTCGGCCGTGCCGACGTAGACCGACCGGCTCAGCACCAGGTTGCCGGGCAGGAACCAGGGGTGGTCATCGGCGTGGGCGGCTGAGCCGCCCGTCGCGCCGACCGCAGCCAGGATGCCAGCCAGCAGCGCCGCGGATGCCGCCAGCGACGCGCGCCAGCGGCGGCGTCTCGAAGCTGGCGCGGGCAGGACTTGGATCGTCATCAGGTCACGACCTTCGCTCGCGAGGGATGCCGGGCACGCCAATCACTGAATCAGCCTGATGACTGCAAAACACGCGACGATGAACTGGCCATGAATTGCTCGGCAACGGCGGCACAGCCATTGCTTGCGGAGCGACACCAGACCGTCAGCCGTCAAGTGGAGTCAGGCATCGCTCAGGCGGCCGTGCCGGGTCCTGATAGCACATCCACGTCGGTTGCCCGCATGGGTGTTCCGCAGACCGAGCAACTTAGCTCGACATGGCTGATCTGCCCGCAGGCGTGGTGCCGGTAGAGCACAGGCGGCCCGGCCTCGCCAGCGAGCCAGCGGTCGCCCCAGCGCACCATCACGAGCAACAGGTCGCACAACTCCGAGCCCATCGTCGTCAGCAGGTATTCATGCCGGGCAGGCTTGCTCGCGTACTCGCGCCGCTCCAGCACGCCGCGCTGCACTAGCCACCTCAGCCGCTCCGCGAGCACTTTGCGGGAAATGCCCAGGCTCTGCTGCAACTGGTCGAACCGGGTAATCCCGATGTAGACGTTCCGCAAGATCAACGGTGACCACGGCTCACCGATCACGTCGAGCGTCCGGGCGATGGAGCAGGCCATCTCACCGAAGTCTGTCCGTTGCATGGTGACAGCTTAGCTTTAGGGGTTCCCTAAAGAAACTAGCCGTGCTAGCGTGAGTTCCCTTAGGGAACTCACGGAAAGCGATCACGATGACTGAGCACCCAAGCATCATGAGCAGGCCACCGGTCGTCTCGGTGGCAGAGTGGCAAGCCGCCAGCTCGGCCCTGCTGGTGAAGGAGAAGGAGCACACCCGAGCACTGGACGCGCTCGCCGCGGAACGGCGCCGGATGCCGATGGTGGCACTAGATCCCGGCAGATACCGGTTCACCGCGCCAGACGGCAGCCAGGTCGGACTGACGGACTTGTTCGATGGCCACCAGCAGCTGATCATCTACCACTTCATGCTGGAGCCCGGCCAGGATTGGCTGTGCGGGGGCTGCTGCACTTTTACCGATAACCTGGACAGCCAGGCGCATCCGCACCTCAGCGCGCGCAATACCCGGCTGATCCTGATGGCCCGGGCGCCGCAGCCTCAAATCGAGCCGATTCGCCGGCGCATGGGCTGGCGCGTGCCGTGGTACTCCTCCTATGGCACCGGCTTCAACGACGACATGGGCCTCGTCGCCTTCGGGCTCAGCGTGCTGCTACGGGACGGCGACGAGGTGTTCCGCACCTACTTCACCACGGCCCGCGGGGTTGACCGGCTCAGGCTCGACTTCAACCTGCTCGACCTGACCCCGTACGGTCGGCAGGAGCAGTGGGAGGACTCCCCCGACGGCTGGCCGCAGGACCCGACGATGAGCTGGCTGCGCCTCCACGACGAGTATTAGCCATAATCATTCCCGACTTTCCACGGCCTCGGTGGGATTCGGGGTACGCCGCAACCCCGGAATACCGATGGTGGATGGGCGCCTGCACGGCGCGGATCGGGCGTGCTCGCCGCTACCTGAGGCCGCCGACCAGCGCGACGATGACGCCGATGCCGGCCGCCGCCAGGATGGCGGTGACCACGCCGCGCCGCAGCGCGAGCAGCCAGCACGCGACGGCTGCTAGCACCGCGACCTGCCAGAACTGGGTTAGGCCTAGGCCGAGCGTAACGGCGGCGCCGGCAATCGCGCCGATTGCGGCCGGCCCGGCGCCGCCGAGGAACGCCTGGGCAGCCGCGCTGCGCCGGAACCGGTCGAAGCGCGGCCCGGCGGCCAGCACGAACGCGAACGAAGGCGCGAACGCGATGAGGGCGGCGAACAGCCCGCCAGCCAGCCCGGCTGCGGCGTAGCCAACTACGGCCACTGTCTGCACCACCGGGCCGGGCGTCACCTGGCCGAGCGCCACCGCGCTGAGGAACTGCGCGGTCGTCATCCAGTGATAGGTATCTACTGCGTCGTGCTGCATCAGCGGGATGATCACGAAACCGCCGCCGAACGACAGCGCGCCGACCTTCAGCGCGACCCAGGCGAGCGAGCCGAGCACGCCGGCGGTCACCGCGCCCCCGACGGCCAGCGGCAGCGCCAGCCCGCCGGCTCGGCCTGCGCCCGGACTATCCGGCTTGCCCGTCGTCTCCGCATCTGCCGTGGCATCGGACCCTGTCGGCCCCGCGTCCGGCACGGCATCGGACCCTGTCGGCCCCGCGTCGGGCGTGGCATCGCCTGTCAGCCCCCGCCCAGCGTCCGGTACCGCATCTGGCTTGCCCGTCGGCCCCGCGTCCTGTCGGCCGTCTTCCCCCGCCTTGCCGAGCCGCGATGGGCGGCTCGCCAGCAACTCCACCAGGCCGCAGACCAGCAGCACGGCGGCCAGGAACTCGCCTGCCAGGTTCGCCGCGACAGCTCCGGCCAGCAGGTAACTGGCCCAGCGGGCGCGAGAAGTCCGGACCAGTCCGGCGCGCCGCCAGCTCGCGGGCATTAGCATCGCCGCCGCGCTGACAGCGACGGCGGGAACCGCCGCACCTGCACCGGCCGCTGCTCCGCGCACCCAGGCCGGCGGCGAGTGCGCGAGGAACAGCACCGACAGTCCGAGGATGATGATCAGGCCGGGGGCGATGAAGCACAGGCCACCGACGATCGCACCAGCAGTGCCGGCCAGCCGCCAGGCACAGAAGATCGCCAGCTGGGTCGAGGCGGGACCAGGCAGCAGCGACGTCGCCGCTATCCCGTCCTCGAACTCCGACTCTGCCAGCCAGTGATTGCGCCGCACGCAAAGCTCTCGCAGCAGGGCGATATGGGCAGGCGGGCCGCCGAAGCCGGTGATGCCGATCCGGCCCCACTCGCGCGCGATAACCGCGATCGGCACGCGCGGGGGTGGCCCGTGCGGCGCGGCGGCGCCGTCCGCAGCGTGCGGCCCACTGCCTGACATGACGCCATCATCCCGGCTGCCGGTGACCGCGGACGCGGGAGAGTGCCGCAATGGCCGTCAGCCGATAGAAGCTGTCCGGCAAGAGACAGGCAACATGGTCGCATCCGCCGGAGCCAACCGAAGACCGGCAGCCGCTGTCAGCCAGCAGGCACGCCGGGCAGCACTGTCGCACCGCCGCAGCCAACCGAAGACCGACAGAAGCTGTCCGGCAGGAAACGGGCAACATGGTCGCATCCGCCGGAGCCAACCGAAGACCGGCAGCCGCTGTCAGCCAGCAGACCGGCCAGGCAGCACTGTCGCACCGCTGGAATCAACCGTCAGCGGCAGTACCTGCCAGGCCGAGCCGACTTCGGCGGCGAGCTGCGCCACCTCGGCAGCTCCGGGGCGCTGGCCAGCCATGGTGAGCACCAGCACGGCGGGTCCGGCACCCGACACGGCGGCCGCGAGCCCCGCGGCGCGCAACCGGGCGATCAGGGCTGCGCTGGCCGGCATCGACGCTGCCCGGTATGGCTGGTGCAGGAAGTCCTCGGTGCCGGCTAGCAGCAGATCCGGCCGGCCCGTCAAGGCCGCGATCAGCAGGGCCGCCCTGGCAGAATTGGCGGCCCCGCTGGCATGCGAAATCCGCGTCGGCAGCGCCTGGCGGGCAGTCACCGTTGGCAGCGGTTCTGCCGGGACGCAGAGCACGGGGGCCAGCCCGGCCAGCGGCGCCAGCCTGGCGGCCCTGACCCCGGTATCGGTACTCCACGCCACCGTCAGCCCGCCGTACAGGCACGCAGCGACGTTGTCGGGATGACCTTCCAGCTCGCTGGCCAGCTCGAACAGCGCCTGGTCCGGCAGTGTGCCAGCTTCGCCGACGTCGGCCGCCAACGCTCTGGCCGCCACCAGGCCGGCCACTATGGCGGCGGCCGATGAACCGAGGCCGTAGCCCTGCGGGACCTCGTTCCGGCAGCTAACCGAAAGGCCCGGCGGCCGCGCGCCGATGGCGGCAAAGGCGGCCCGCATGGCCCTGACGACCAGATGACGCTCGCCCCGGTCAAGCTCGCCGGCGCCCACCCCGGATACCTGGACCTCAAGCCCCGCTGGCAGCACCTGAGCTTGCACCGTGTCGTGCAGGCTCAGCGCGAGGCCACACGAATCGAAGCCGGGTCCCAGGTTCGCGCTGGTAGCCGGGACCCGGACGGTAACTGGGCCGTCCGGCCAGGTCAGCCCGCCACTCGCCGCTGCACCTGCGGTGTTTCCTGCCGGTTCGTTGTTCATCGCAGGTTCCGTGCTCATCGCATGTCAGGGCTCATCGCAGGTTCAGGGCCGCTGCCGCCGCGGCTACGTCAACCGGAACGGTCACCGGTGCGGACGCGCCCGCGACCGCTGTATCCGGATCCTTGAGTCCGTGTCCGGTGATCGTGCAGACGACCACCGACCCGGCCGCAATGCCGCCTTCGGCTCGCTCCTGGAGCAAGCCGGCCACGCCCGCCGCGGACGCCGGCTCGCCGAATACGCCCTCACGCCGCGCGAGCAGCCGGTAAGCAGCGAGGATCTGTTCATCGGTCACCGAGGCAATCAGCCCGCCTGACTCGGCGCGGGCTTCCTCGGCGAGGTGCCAAGAAGCAGGGTTGCCGATGCGGATCGCGGTCGCGATCGTCACCGGGTCGACGACCGGCTTGCCGATTACGATCGGGGCCGCGCCCGCAGCCTGGAAGCCGAGCATCCGCGGTGTCTTCGCCGCCTTCCCGGCGGCCAGGTACTCGCGGTAGCCGAGCCAGTAGGCGGAGATGTTGCCCGCGTTGCCGACCGGCAGGCAGTGCACGTCCGGAGCATCGCCGAGAGCGTCCACTATTTCGAACGACGCAGTCTTCTGGCCCTGAAGCCGCTCGCTGTTGACCGAGTTCACCAGCGCTACCGGGTAGTCCGCGGCGATCTTACGCACCAGCTCGAGGCAGTCGTCGAAGTTGCCGTCGACCTGAAGTAGCCGCGCTCCGTGCGCCAGCGCCTGGGCTAGCTTGCCGACCGCAACGCTGCCCTTGGGTACCAGCACTGCGCAGCCAAGACCGCCCCGCGCCGCGTATGCGGCGGCGCTGGCGCTGGTGTTGCCGGTCGACGCGCAGATCACCGTGGTCGCGCCGCGGCTGGCGGCCAGGCTCACCGCGACCGTCATACCCCGGTCCTTGAACGAGCCGGTCGGGTTGGCCCCCTCTACCTTGAGGTAGACCGAGCAACCGGTCAGCTCCGACAGCACCGGTGCTGGCAGCAACGGCGTGCCGCCCTCGCCAAGCGAGATCACCGGCAACCCGTCGGGCACTGGCAGGGTGGACCGGTACTCGGCGATAACGCCACGCCACGGCTTAGGCCTGGCCGTCGCGGCGTTCACTCGCCCTCCAGCGCCTCGACGCGCATCACGCTGTCGACGTTCCGAACCGCCTCCATGGCGCCGAGTACCGCCACGGTCTTGGCCAGCGCGGCCTCTCTGGCCGAATGCGTCATGATGATCAGGTTCGCGTCCTCACCTCGGCCCTCCTGCCTGACCGCCTTGATGGATACGCCCTGCTGCGCGAACGCGTCCGCGACCGGCGCCAGCACGCCAGGCCGGTCGGCGACGTCCAGCTGCACGTAGTAGCTGGTGCGCGCATCGCCGATCGGAACCAGCGGCAGTTGTGCGTAGGTGGAGGAATCGGGGCCGCGCAGCCCGGCCAGCAGGTTCCTGGCGATCGCGACGGTGTCGCCGAGGACGGCGCTAGCCGTCGGCTGCCCGCCCGCCCCGGCGCCGTAGAACATAAGCCTGCCCGCGGACTCGGCCTCGACGAAGACCGCGTTGTAGGCCTCGTGGACGGCAGCCAGCGGATGCGTGCGCGGGATCATTGCCGGGTGCACCCTCGCCGAGATGCCGCCGTTGGCCCGCTCGCAGATGGCCAGCAGCTTGACCACGTAGCCCATTGCCTTTGCGCTGGCGATGTCGGCCGCGGTAACGGAGAGAATGCCTTCCCGGTACACATCGTCGGCGGTGACCTCGGTGTGGAAGGCGATGCTAGCCAGGATGGCAGCCTTGGATGCTGCGTCGAAGCCTGCCACGTCCGCGGTCGGGTCAGCCTCGGCGTAGCCGAGCGCCTGGGCTTCGGCAAGGGCGGCGCTGAAGTCAGCGCCGGAGGTATCCATCCTGTCGAGGATGAAGTTCGTCGTGCCGTTGACGATTCCGAGCACCCGCTTGACCTCGTCGCCCGCCAGCGACTCGCGCAGCGGACGCAGCAGCGGGATAGCGCCTGCCACCGCGGCCTCGTAATACAGATCGGCGCCTGCCTGACTGGCCGTCTTGTGCAGCACGGCGCGATGGGATGCGACCAGCGCCTTATTGGCGGTGACCACCGATTTGCCCGCGCTGAGCGCGGCAAGCAGCAGTGTCCTGGCAGGTTCGATGCCGCCTATCAGCTCGATCACGATATCGACGTCGGGCCTTGTAACCAGTTCGTGACCGTTGGTGGTCAGCAGCTGCGGATCGACCGGCACGTCGCGCGGCAAGCCGGGATCGCGAACCGCCACGCCCGCGATCTCCAGCGGCGCGCCGGCCCTGGCCTTGAGGTCGGCGGACTGCTCGGTCAGCAGCCGGTACACCTGTGACCCGACGACACCGCACCCGAGCAGCGCCACCTTCAGCGGCTTGCGATCGCCGCCGCGCACGCTGACGCCCGGCACGCTCAGATCCGGGACGTCGGGTTCGCGCGCGCCAGTTTCCTGACCGCCTGGTTTGTGCACGCCTGTTTCCCGTACCACCGCGTCTTGCATCGCAGCCAGCTCCCCTCGCCCACCCCGGCGGGGGAAAGCCGTCAGCCAGTGAGCTGACCTCGCTGACTGCCAGGGCCGTTAAGTCGTCCCAGCTTAGCGAGCGGCGCGCGGGCGCTGCCGCGGGTGCTGCCGCCCGCGCGCCAGCTGCGGTCAGCCTGGCCGGCGGACTAGCGTGCGCAGCAGGCGCTCTGCCTCTGCGTCCGGGTCGCTGGTCAGCGCGCGGGCCAGTCCGGCACTGATGATCTCCGCGAGCAGGGCCTTAGAGCCCTGCCCGGCAATGCGGAACTTCACGACGTAGGTGCCTAGGTCGTCGGCTTCCATGACCGCTGGCAGCGAGCCGCCCTCGCGCAGCGGGGTCACGCACCTGGTCGCCATGGCATGGGGAAGCACAAGCCCGCAGCCTGCGCCCGGGGGCTTGCTGGCGGTCAGGCTGGTTCGGCCTGCGGCATTACCCGATGGGCTGACGCACCTCGGTATCGCTGACCCGGCCCGGAACGCGCTGGCTGCCGGCCAGCATGGCCGCCACGCACCGGTGCGCGTCCAAGACCGGCCGTGAGCGCATGTTCGGCGAGGGCACCAGGTTGTTGTAGAAGGTGGCTCCCTCGCAGAGCGGCCCGAGCACCCAGATCCGCTCGTCAGGCACGCCCCGCGCGTCAACCGGATGCTGGTCGCGGCCAATATCGATGCCGTGCACGAGGCTACTGTCCGGTCGGTACGGCCGGATCCAGCCTTTGCGGTGCAGCGACGCTAGCAGCGGGCTGGCAGACGTGGCGACGGCCGGCAGCGGGACCTGGGCGGCCACGATCCACTCGACCTCGGCGGAGTATCCAGCCCGGAGCCCGGTGGCGCGGATCGTCCAGCGGCTCGCACCGCTATTCCGGCTGACCTCGGGGGCCGGCCCGAACGGCGCGCGGACAATCCCGGCCTCCAGCAGCGCAAGAAGTTCGAGGTGCCGCTCGTATTGCGGTCCGACGACGGCTCGGTTGACCGCCGGTATCGTGCGCCTGGTGAACTCCTCGAGCGAGCCGGGCGTCAGCCCGCCGAAGTCGATCGCGTACCGGAAGGTGTCGCGCAGTTCCCTGAGCACGTCGAGAGCCGCCTTCACCGGACTGCCCGCAAATCCGAGCAGGCCCTCGGCAAGGTCGGCCAAGACGTACGCCGACAGCCAGCGCTCGTAGGCCGCCGCATCGGTCAGGTCCATCCCAATGGATCCGTCGAGCGTGGCCGCTGCGTCGAAACGGCCGAGCCGAGCGTCCATCACATCGAGCACTGCCGTCAGCGCGGCAAGACGGCCGGCGTGTCCCTGACCTGCCGGGCCCTGACCCACCGGGCCCGGGCCTGCCGGGCTGGCCCGGCCGAGCGCCTGGTCAAGAGCTGCTTCAGCAGCGGGGCCCGAGCGGCGCGCCTGGCACCGGCGATAGGCGGCCCGCATCTCGGTCAGCACCAGCGGCAGCACGTCCGCATCGAAGTCGAGGGGGCCGCCTCGCACCGCCCGCAGCGCGTCGATCCCGGCCGCCGTGAAAGCCAGCGGCTGATATTTCGGCCCGAACTCGACAACCTTCGGCCTTGCCCGGCACGGAACTCCAGACCGCGAGTACATCAGCAGCGCCGGCTCGCGCCCGCTCGGCACGTAGCGGAGCTGCCCGGCCCGGCTGACGAAACGACCACCGCGGCCGACGGTCAGGCACGACATCACGTCCATCGCGGACAGGCCGAACCCGGCGATGGCTACCTGCTGGCCGGCTGCCAGGCTGGCAAGCCGCTCGGGCAGCGGGTACGGCTCAGTGAGCTGCCCCGCGCCGGGCGAATGCGGTCCGGCGCTGTTCGGGGTGTAACCGGTCGTCAGGAACAGGTGGTTCACCTGAACACAGGTGCCATCCGACAAGCTGGCCAGCAAGCTGCCGTCGGGCGCGGACGAGAGGTCAAGGGCGGTGGCTGCGTGCATGTTCAGCCGGATGTGACCGGCTGCCTGAGCCCGCAGCTGGCCGAAGAACCAGCGAAGGTATTCGCCGAGCAGGCGGCGCGGCAGGAAGTCAGTGGGCCTGATCGGGCGGCCGGTCTCGCCGACGGTATAGCCGTCTGCGGCTAGCCGGAGATCCCGCTCGGTAGCCCAGCCATACAGGCTCGGCCCGGTCATGCCGACGTCGGCTCCCACCGTGCACGAATCAGGAAACATGGAAGCCTGCGAGCAGGTCGTGTTGAGCAGCAGGTAGTCGGGCTGGCTGAGGTCATGCACGCCCGCGCCGGTACAGGCTGGATCGATGATCTCGACCCGGACTTGCCCCGGCGCTAACCCGGCCAGCCGGGCGAGCGTCACGATCCGCTCGAGCACGCTGAGCCCGCGCGAACCGAGGCCGACGATGCCCACGGAGACGGGGGCTGTGGTTGGCTCCGTCATGGTCGCGCCGCCTGGACCCGGGCCCGCGCACGGGCGGCATTCGCCGGCGCAATCCGCGCCTCCAGCGCTGCCAGCCCGGTTTCGGCTGCGCGTGCCGCGGCGGGCCCGTCATCTGCCGCGGCGATGACGTATCCGAGCCGGTCAGAGAAGGAGTGCCGCACCTGCACGAGCTGCCCGATCTCGCAGGTGAGACCCACGTCGATGACCGACGGCAGTCGCCGGGCCTTGTCAAGCCCGGTGACCGCCTCGAGTCTGCCTGCCGCGTGGGCTGTCAGGAACCGGATCGAGGCTGCCCTGGACCTGCTGGCGGCGGGCGCATCGGCCATGCCCGCCGCCTGCGCCACCAGGTGCTGGATCATGTCGATGCCGGTGGCTTCCTGTACCGCGCGCGGGATCATGCCTCCGGCCAGCCGCGGGTTGATCTCGACTATGACCGGGCCGTTCGCGGTGCTTCGCAGCTCAACGTGAGCAGCGCCGGAGATAAGGCCGACGGCGCGCAGGCCAGCCAGCGCCGCCTCACCGAGCGATGTCCGCTCCGCGGGCGGCAGCGGAGCCGGGAAGTCATGACCGATCTCGACAAAGTGAGGCAGCGGGCCCAGCCACTTACGGGTGATGCCGAACAGTTCCGTCGCCAGCACCTCGGCCGAGTACTCCGGGCCGTCGAGTAGTTCTTCCACCAGCACCGACGCCTGGGGCGGGAGACCTAGTACGGCCGGATCTGAACCGAGAACATGACTGGCAGCTGCCGCCACCTCGGCCAGGCTTCTGCACAGTCGCACTCCGACTGAACCAGACCCGGCTACCGGCTTTACCACTACCGGCAGTCCTATCCGGCGCGCCGCGGCGATGGCATCCTGGGCGTGGCCGGCAGCCACGAACGCCGGGCTCGGCAGGCCGGCCTGCCGAAGCCGGGCTCGCTGCGCGTGCTTGTCCCGGCAGCACGCGATCGCTGCCGTGTCCGGGTGCGGCAGCCCGAGCGAGCCAGCGACCTGCGCCGCTATCCCGATGAAGTACTCCGAGCTGCTTGTCACGCCCGCGACCGGCCCCCCAAGCCTCGCGCAGGCTGCCAGCAGCGCGTCCGGGTCGGCGGTGTCGGCTACCTGGCAGTCAATGGCGTCTTGCCGCACGTACCGATACCGGCCCGGGTCGCGCGCCAGCATGACGGGCACCAGCCCCAGCTTGCGAGCACGGTCGCAGAACAGCCTGCCCGACCCGGTGGTGTTGCTCTCGACGAGCACGAACCAGCCGGTCGTCACCTCGCGCGCTCCTGATCGGGGATGATGTCACGGTCGGGCATGCCCTGCGCTGCCGAGTGCTGCCCGGACAGTTGGCGGACCGCAGCGGCCAGCGCCAGGGTCGCTGCGGCGTCCTGCGCTCGCCACGCGGTCAGCCAGTCACGGTGACCGAGCCAAGCCTGTGCAGCGTGCCGGAACGAGTCGGCGAACGCGCCCGGTCCGGCGCCATGGGCGTGCGCGCGGACGACCGATGGCAGGTCAAGCTCGGCGGGCCCGATCCGGTCGAGCCAGCCTCGCGGGCCGAAGTCGGCCAGCCGCGTCGAGCCGGCTTCGACTGCCTGCCGTACCGCGTCGCCGACAAGGTGGTGCGCCGTGCGGAACGGAACGCCGCTGCGGACGAGCCGGTTGGCTAGCGAAGTCGCCGTGGTGAACCCGTCCGCGGCGCGCTCGGTCATCCGGGCGGCAACCGGCCGCGCTCCGCTCACCAGAACCTGACACAGCAGCACGCTCTGCTCGGCGGCCAGCAGGCCGGGCCAGATCCCTGCCATCGCCTCGGTGCCGACCTCGATCGAGTTGGTGAACGGCGTCGCCGCCATCATGGCCGCCGCGCTCGCCCAGGCACCGAGAGCGTGGCCCGCCTTGGCCTTGACATGCTCAAGCAGGAAAGCGTTGCGCTTCTGCGGCATGGCCGAGCTGCCGCCTACCAGCCGGTCCGGAAAGCTGATCAGGCCGAACTCGAACGTGCTCCATAGCTGAAGGTCGGTCGCCAGGCGGCTCAGCACGATCGCCGCGCCAGCCGACGCAGCCAGCAGCCGAAGCGGCACGTCCCTGCTCGCCACGGCATCCAGCGCGTGACCCTGCGGGGCGGCGAATCCGAGCAGCCGTGCGGTACGCCAGCAGTCAATCGGCAGATCGGTCCCGGCTACGGCCGCGGCGCCGAGCGGGCAGGTCTGCACGCCACCGGCGGCAAAGCGCAGCGCGTCGACTTCGCGGCCGAGGGCGAGAGCTAGCCCGAGCAGGTAATACCCGTACGTGACTGGCATCGCCGCCTGGAAGTGGGTGTAGGCAGGCATCACGACCGCCTGATAAGCCCTCGCCCGGGACAGCAGCACGGCCTCGAGCCGGACGGCTTGCTCCGCGAAACCTAGCAGCCAGCCGCGCAGCCGCAGGTTGGCCATCGTCGCCTTCAGATCGTTGCGCGAGCGGCCGGAGTGCAGCACGCCGCCGATGTCCGCGCCCAGTTGCTCGATCAGGTAACCCTCATACATCAGATACAAGCCGCGCGGTGCCGGCCGGCCAAGCAATGGCGAGAATTGCTGGGCCGCGAGCGATTCGATGCACCGCAGCAGTTTCGCAGCGGCGTCGAGCGGGATCAGCTCGCGCTCGGCGAGCATGACCAGATGCGCCTGATCGACCCGGATCATCAGCGGCAGTTCAGCATCGATCTCAGCCTGGCTCAGCTCGCCGTAGACCACGCGCTGGGTTCGCGGGCCGAGCTGACCCACCAGCCGTCCGGTGCCCGTCAACGGGCACCTGCCTGGCCCGCGACCCGCTCGCTGACGGCGACGTCTTCGGTCGCCGGATCGGCCTGGGATGCCAGCACCTGGGCATACGCGCGCCGTGCCCAGTTGTACTCGGACCACGACCCTTCCGGCCGAGTCGGGTCGGTGACGGTCACCGGGGCGGCTGGCAGCGGCTGATCAAGGTAGCCGCGAGGCCGCAGCCAGTCATCGTCATAGACGGTGTCCTGGTAGCGGTACCCCTCATCGGGCAGCATCACGACCGTGACGGCAGCGGGATTAGCGCTGGCCCACCATCGCGCCACCAGGTAAGCGGCACCGCTGGACGGTCCCATGAACAAGGCGTGCCGGCGATGCAACTGCCGGGTGGCCAGGTAGGCCGGCCCGGGCGCGCACCAGTGCACGCCGTCGAAGACCCGGTGATCCAGGTTGGCGGGCATCAAGCTCATGCCCATGCCGCGCAGTTCGCGCGGGCCGTCGGTGTGCCCGAACAGCACGCTGCCGTGGGTGTCCACGCCGATGGCACGGCATTCGGGAATGATCGAGCGCAGGGCGGTAACGGTCCCGCACATGGAGCCTCCCGATCCCACCGGGCCGACAACGCAGTCAACCTGACCCAGGCACTCCAGGAACAGCTCCGCGACCGTGGCATACGAGCGCGGGTTATCCGGATTCGAGTACTGCTCGGGGCAGAAGGTGAGCTCGTTCTCGGCGCGCACCTCGGCTAGCCGCTGCAGGCGGGCAGCCTGGAATCCGCCCGCCATCGCGCCCGCGGCGGCCGGTACCCGGTCCACGACCGCCCCGAGGTCAGCCAGCCGCCGGTAGAGGCGTTCGTCGATGACAGGATCGCTCACCAGAATGAGCCGGTGCCCCATATGCACGGCCTGCATTGCCAGCGCCAGCCCGAAGGTGCCCGATGTTGTCTCGGTGATGACCGCGCCTGGCTCCAGAGTGCCCAGGGCGGCAGCCTGGCGCAGGATGTACCGGGCCGGGATCATTTTCATCAGGGTGAAGCATGCTGCGTACAGATTGGGGGTCAGCCTCACCAAGCGCGGGAGCTGATAGGCATCAGTGGCTTCCGGGTAGCTGGTTCTGATACTCATCACGCTGACGCCATCGCTTTGGCCGAGATCGCGCGTCCGCTTGCATCGCGGCCGACCGCAGGCTGCGGGCTGATGACGGCGGTAACAGCCAGGCCGACGTCGTCGATACCGGCGATGCAGCCCTCTACCGCCGCCTCGATCCGGGGCAACCTGGAGTCGAAGATCAGCCCGGCGACCGTGCCGCTGTGCGCTACCTGAATACCGCTGCCGCCGAGCCGCAGGCACAGCTCCAACAGGGTTTCTAGCGCCGGCTTGGGCAGGAACCGCTGATTTATACGGGCGCTTGCGGTCGCCAGGCGGCCGAGCAGCGCCACGTCCTCCGTCGCAATGGCCCGCCGCATGGCACCCCGGAGCACCTGAAACGCTCCTAGCTCCCAGTCGCTGTAGTCCGGCTGCTGAAGACCAAGCGTGTCGACAGCCGATCCCGGCTCGGTGTCGCAGCCCACCACGATTACAGGCGGCAGCCGGTGACCGAACGTCTCTAACACCCGCCCGTCGCGGTGGGCGAACAGCACGACTCGGTCGTCGATCATGATCGAGTCCGACGCAACCTCGGCCAGCACGGCCAGCCGGCCGACCTCCTCGCGCGACAGCATGACGCCGTGGAAATCGGCAACCGCACGGATCGTCGCGGTGACATCGCTGGTTGACGAGCCCATGCCCACGCCTAGCGGGAAGTCCCTGATGATCTCGATCTGGCCGCCCTTGACCGGCGCCGGGTGCGTGGCGAACTCGCGCAGCGCGAGCACGGCCGCACGCCTGACCTTCACCAGGTCCGGGGTTCCGACGACGCCCCAGTGATTCCCGCTCGGGCGAAAGACCGCGCGGCTGCCCCGGCCCGGTTGCGGCAGCGTGACAAGCGCCCGGCGCAGCTGGCCGGCGCCGTCGTCGAACATGCCCTGCAGCAGCTCACCGTGGTGCGCCGGGGCGTAGCCGATGCCGACGCCGAACTGTGGTTCCCGATACCCGTCGTCGCCATCGGCCGGCCGGAGATTGCGCGCGCCCACCGTTGTCAGACCTCTCTCCTGCGTCAGTCGCCCTTGCCCAGTCCCCTGCCGTCAGGTCCTGGGCTTCCTGACAACGAAGACCAGGCTTTCGTGATCATGCTCGTAGGTCCGGTAGTCGGCGTGACCTGGCTCGCGCCAGGCGGATAGCGCCACGGACTCCGCGGTCATCGTCACGGACGCCAGTAGCGCGGCAATGTCGTCTCGGTCATAGAACCTGCAGTAGAAGTCGAAATGATCGACATATTCGCGCGGTGCGATCTCCCGGATATTGGGGTCGGACGTCTGGCAGTCGTTCATGGTCCACATGTTGGCGACAATGCAGCCGCCCGGCCTGATGATCCGGTAGAGCTCGCGAAGCGCATCAGCGGGATTGGTGAGATGACCAAGCAGGTCCCAGCAGAAAACTCCGTCCACCGAGTCGTCGAGCAGGCCGGTGCCGAAGACGTCAGTCTTTATGAAGATCACCTTTTGCCGGATCCCGGCTCGTTCCGTCACTCCCTCGGCAATGATCATCGCCTTGACCGACGTGTCGCCCGCCAGCACGACAGGCGCACCACCAGCCAGGGGTGGCAGATTCCGGCCGTCACCGCATGGCAGGTCCATAATGACCGCAGCTCCGCCTGCCGCGAACAATTGCGCGGCAGTCAGCGCGAATGGAACCGGCGGATCGCCCCAGAGATTCTGGTGTTCCTGCAGGTGAGATTGATCATATGCCTCGTTCCACAACGGAATAGCGGCAGCATCTCTGGCTGAATCTGGGTGGCTCACCAGGCCTCCTTAACTTATCTCGCGGTCCAGCGCCTAAAATCTCGGGCAGCGCAAAACATCAGGGCGTACGGCATCAGCGCCGTTACGCCATTCCGAGCCTTCTGACCAGCCGGTTCTCCGGCGGTTGCCTGCACCACCCCTTCCGGGCAGCAGCGTCGCTCCCGGCTGCTGCTAACTCCTAGACGCCTGGCCACGCAGCCATTCTGCGAGAAGGCTAACCGGCGTCGCTGCTCGCCGCAATGGCGAGCTGGTCGGCAAACTCGTGTGACAGACGTTGCCGCAAGATGCAATGGGATGCTCAAGGAAATTGATCAGACTAATGTCTCCGTTGATGTCAGTGCGACCAGTCAAGATTAGCAGCTAATCAGGGTCTTGGCAGGACCCGAATGGCGTCGTAGACTCCCAGACGGACTCGATCTTCACTGATTTGTTATTCGCAGCGTCCGCTGGGCGCTGGGCGAGGGAGTGGTGTCGCTGGCATTCACATGAGTGTTGCCAGGCGTCCGGCCAGGTCGCCTGGCTAAGCGAGCGAATGTGATCCACATTCAAGTGGTTTAATCGCAGTAACCGTTTCCCGGACCGCGGTGTCCGGTTTCAGCCGTGCTTGCTTTTCTATTTGCCTGGGATAAGTCAGAGCCAACGGATGCTCAGCTAGCGTGCCCAATGCCGGGACCAGGCGAGGTGGCCATCCTGGCAGCGGGAGAGGAGGCACTGTGACAGGCGTGACCGTAATCGTCATTCCGCAGCCCACCGTCAACGGTCCGCTGCATATCGGTCATTTGTCTGGCCCGTACCTCGCGGCCGATATCGCGGCGCGGGCCGCGCGGGTCCGGGGCGAGCGCGTGCTCACCCTGGCAGGCATTGACGTCCATCCGAACTTTGTGCACCTTAAAGCAGAATTCCTCGGCGTCGACCCCGATGAGATGGTCACCAAGTTCCGCAGTCAGATAGCAGCAGCCTTCGACCTCGCCGGTATCGGCTACGACGTCTTCCTCGACCCGCAGGATCCGCAGTTCGAGCACGCAGTGCTCAGCATGCTGACCGAGCTCGTCGGGCGCGGCGCCCTGCCGGTCCGAGAGCTCACGATGCACAACTGCGCGGACTGTGGTCGCACCTTGCATCACGCCTACGTGGTGGGCAAGTGCCCGATATGCGGCAGCGGCGCCAACGGCCTGTCCTGCGAGCCATGCGGCGGGTTTACCTCAGCTGAGCTTCTGATTGATCCCAGCTGCGCCTGGTGCGGCGGCAGCCCGAAGCCGATGAGCGTGCGCGTGCCGGTGCTGCCGCTCGAGGATTACCGGGCGAACCTGGTCGCCGAGTGGCAGCTCGCCGATCTCCCGCCCAGGGTCCGCGGGTTCCTGGCCCATTACCTGCACAACCCGCTGCCGGATTATCCCGTCGCCTACCCCACCAACTGGGGCATCCAATGCGACGGCGACCTCGCCGGGCTGCGGCTGGACTTCCCGACCGAACTGGGGCTGAGCTACATCTACGGTCCGGCGAAGGCGCTGAGGCCGGCAGCCGAGACGCTGGCTGACCGGATCGCTGCTTTTGATGAAGTCGACGGCGTATGGCATTTCAACGGCATCGACAACGCGTTCTACTTCACTGTCTTGTACCCGGCGATCCTCGCCGCCGCCGGTGTCAGCCGACCGCTGCTGCGCGGAGCAACTGTCAACGAGTTGTACCTGCTGGAGGGCCAGAAGTTCTCCACCAGCCGCAATCACGCGCTGTGGGCAGATGAATTCCTGGCCACCGAGGACCCGGAACTCGTCCGGCTGTACCTGTCTTTCGACCGTCCAGACCGGTACGAGAGCGACTTCACCCGCCAGTCCTACCTGGCCTTCTGCGAGTACGTCGGGCCGCTGCTCCGCGGCGAGTTGCCGGCCGGACCGGGTCGCCCCGCCGAGCTGGTGCCCGCCGAGCTCGAACGAGCCGAGCGAGCGCTCGAACTGGCCGGATTCGACTCAGCGCTCGCTGTCCGGTGCCTGCTTGGCGCCCTGACAGCCGGCGCCGGGACCAACTCACCGGCGCTGGCAGCGCTGGCCGGCCGCGAACCTGATCCCGCGATGGCCATTCCCTGACGGACGTTGCGGTGAACCGGCACGCACTATCGCGGACGAAGGAGGTCAACGATGATCTGCAACCCGACGCCAGCGCATCTGGAGACGCGGTGACCGATTCGCCCGGCCAGCTCGCGGCCGTATCGCCAATCAGCTACGGCGGGCGCCGGTTCCGGCCGGCCGGCGACCAGGCCGGCCCAGGCGGGACCTGGACGTCAGTCGGCCACTACCACCAGGAAGGCGACCTGGTGTGGGCGGAGTTCTCCGGCTCGGCGGTCCGGGCTGGCCGGCTCGTCGGCACTTGCCGGCCCGATGGCGTCATAGACGCCGCCTACTGCATGGTGACAGCCAACGGCGCAACGATCGCGGGCGGCTGCGTGAGCACGCCAGAGGTACTGCCCGATGGCCGCATGGTACTGGTCGAGCAGTGGCGCCGACTCGATGGCGACACTGGCGTCTCGCGGATCGAGGAGATCCGGCAATGACCGAGGCGGATCAGGCGCGACGACTGGGCAGCGCAGCGAAAGACAACCGCCCGCTGCTGCTAGTGATCTCTACCGGGGGCCGGAACTACCGTGAGTACCTGCTGCGGTCAATCAGTTCGCAGTATCGCGTGCACCTGTTCCTCGGCGCTGAGCCGAGCTGGGAACTCGACTACGTCGAAGGCTGGACCCTGCTGGACGGCATGGCCGACACTATCGGCGCCGACGAGATGTGTGCGGCAGCGCTGCGGCTCGCCTCGGCGCAGGCCGTCAGCGGCGTGCTGAGCTGGGACGAAGCACGCATTCTGCAAAGCGCTAAGGTTGCGGCCGCGCTCGGCCTGCCTGGCGGCGACCCCGACATGGTAATGCGGTGCCGCGACAAGCACCTGACCCGGCGCGCGCTGGCTGCGGCCGGCACCCCCCAGCCCAGGTCAGTCCTGGTAGCCGAGCTAGATCCTGCGCTCGCGGCCGCCGATCAGATCGGCTACCCGGTAGTGCTCAAGCCCAGGGCGATGGGCGGCAGCCTCGGCGTCGTGCGCGCTGACGGGCCGGAGGACCTGGCAGCAAGGTTCCCGTTCGCCAGGGACAACGCGGTACCTGGGTCCTGGCGGTATGACGCGGGCGTCCTGATCGAGCGATACGTGACCGGCCCGGAGGTCAGCGTGGACGCCGCCGTCTACCACGGCGAAGTGCTGCCGATGTTCCTGGCCCGCAAGGAGATCGGCTATCCGCCCTACTTCGAGGAAGTTGGTCACATCGTTGACGCCGGCGATCCACTGCTCGCACGCGCTGATCTGCTGCGGGTGCTGCGGGATGCCCATGCGGCCCTGGGCTTTACCGACGGCATGACACATACCGAGCTCAAGCTGACGCCCGACGGACCGATGCTCATAGAGGTGAACGCCCGGCTGGGCGGCGACCTGATCCCCTATCTCGGCATGCGCGCAACCGGCATGGATCCCGGTCTGGCCGCGGCCGCGGTCGCGTGCGGGCGGCGGCCAGTACTGAAGGCTGACCGGCAGCTGGTCGGCGCGGTGCGCTTCTTCTACGTGGCCAGCGATGACACCACAATCGGCGAGATCGGGTTCGAGCCCGCCGAGCCGCCGCCGGCCGCGGACCTGGCAATCGTGCTCGCCAAGCCGGGCGACGTGAAGTCACCGCCTCCCAAGGGCACGATGTCCGGGCGGATTGCGCTGGCAACGGCCGTCGGCCAGACAGCCGCCGACTGCCTGCATGCGCTCGACGCGGCGGGCGAGGCCCTGACAATCCGGGCGGCCGGCCATGCGGCGGCCGACCTCGGCGGGTCGTCATGAACCTGCCCGGGACCGATCCGGAAGCACACCACGCAGAAAGGAAGCGCATGAGATGGCGGTCGGGCAAGCAACCAGTTAGCGCGCTCGGCTCCATGGCCCAGGGGCAGTCCCGCCAGTTACTCACCAGCCAACTGGAATCCATCACGCGAGAGGCAGCTACTGTTTTGAATCACCAGGAAGTCGAGATACTAGCGATCGGAGCCGGCCCTTCTAACCTGGCACTTGCCGTCGCTATCGAGGAAATGGCGCCTGCCGATCTCGCGAAGCGCACCCTGATAATCGAGCAGCACGACGGCATAGCCTGGCAACGCGGCATGTTGCTTCCCTGGACGCAGAGTCAAGTCTCCTTCCTCAAGGATCTCGTGACGATGCGCAACCCGCTGAGCAGGTTCTCGTTCGTCAACTATCTTCACTCTGAAGGCCGCCTGCATGACTTCGTCAACATGGCCAGCTTCCTGCCGTTCCGGTTGGAGATATCGGCATACCTGAGCTGGGTTGCGCAGTCGCTGGAGAACGTGAAGATCCAGTACGGCCGCAAGTGCGCGCGCATTGAGGCGGTCAATTCGGCCGGCGACGCTGTGACTGGCTGGCTGGCCACGATGGCCGACGGGTCGACGGTCGGCGCAAGGACATTAGTGGTCGGGGCTGGCCGCGAAGCGCATGTACCGGAGGCCTTTCGCCGCCTGCCGGCCGATCGCGTCATTCACAGCACGGAGTACTCGGCGCGGATGGCCGAAATCGACCCGGAGGCGGCGTTGCGCGTGGTAGTGATCGGCGCCGCAGAGAGCGCTGCAGAGATGCTCTGGGAGACTCACCAGCGCATGCCGAAATCGCAGTGCGCGATGATCATGCGAACCGTGGGCCTGGATTACTACCAGACCAGCAGGTTCACCAATGAGCTCTATTTTCCGTCTTATACAGATAAATTCTTCGCGGCGCCGGCGGAGACCCGTAACCAGGTGCTGCGCGCAATGCGCAAGACCAACTACGCAGGCGTCACCCCGGAGATGCTGGACACCCTGTTCCGGCAGATTTACCTGGAGAAGCTCACCGGCCAGCAGCGCTTGTCCATGATCACCATGGTCGACGTTACCGATGCCATCATCCGGCACGGCGAAGTCGTGCTCAGCATGCACGACCGGATGACTGGCACCGACCGGGAGCACCGCTGCGACCTGGTCATGCTGGGCACTGGGTTTGAAGCCCGGATGCCGCCGCTCGCGCGGTGTGCGGCCAGTGCGTGCGGCGTGGAGCAGATCGACGTCAGCCGCGCATACCGGATGATCACACCGCCATCGGTGCGCGCGGGCTGCTATCTGCAAGGAGTCAATGAGGATACGCATGGCGTCGCCGACTCGCTGATCAGCGTGCTCGCCGTCCGAGCGGGCGAGATAGTCGAGGACATCCTGGCGCATCGCGTAACTGAGACCGCGCCAGCCGGCGCCAATGTCAACGCCGCCGGCGACAGCGACGCCTCGGTCGATCCGGCGCTAGCCATGTCGCATTCGGCCAGTCCGGCCCTAACCAGTGCCGCCGCGGCCGCGACGGCCGCCACCGCCTAGCCATCGGAGCATGTCATGGAAATTCACCGGCTTCACCGCGCGAATATGCCGGCCGAGTACGGAGTACAGGTCCAGCGGCTGATGCCGTGGGCAGCGCTCAATGCGCCGTTCGAGGGAGCGTTCTGCGTAATCGAGCCCGGCGGCTCGACCGACCCGCACGCGCACCACGAATACGAGATCTTCCTTGCCGTCTCCGGTGAGGGCGAGCTGGAATCAGAAGGCGAGCGCGCCCCGTTCCTGCCAGGTGACATCGTGCACTTCCCGCCGGGCCGCAATCATCAGCTCATCAACGCGGGCACCGACGACTTCCAGTTCTTCAGCGTGTGGTGGGATGCCGACATGGCCAGCCAGTTCGGTATCCGTCATGAGAACTCGGCGACCGCCGACGGTACCGCCACGTCCTGACCCGACGGCTGTGCCGTCGCCGCCAGCCGCAAACGCGCAGCGACGCGGCTGATGCCAGCGGAGCACGAGCCTCAGACCGGAGCGGAGGGAGTCATGAAGTTACTTGCTATAGAGGCCCGCCAGCGCGGCCAGGTGCATCTGTCTCGCTACGAACAGGTCAGGGACTTTGGCGCCGAGCTGTTCGTGCTTAATGGCCTCGGCGAGCCGGACTACTGGCCGGCGGGGAGATACCGGGTCGTCGGATCCCAGCAGATCGACGACATCGTGGCGGCCGCCAGAGCGTGGCACGCTGAGGAGCATTTCGACGGCGTCTTCACTTTCGCCGAATCCGCGGTCGTTGCCGCCGCCGTGGTCGCGGACGCACTGGGGTTGCCAGGTGTCGGGCTGGAAGCTGCCAAGAAGAGCCGCAACAAGCTACTCATGCGGCAGGCGCACCAGCAGGCGGGCGCTGCCCATCCGCGGTTCCGCTATGTCACAAGCCTCGCCGACGCGGCGGCGACTGCGCGAGAGTTCGGCTACCCAGTGGTGCTGAAGCCGACTCTCGGCGCAGCCAGCAGCTTTGTCTTCCGGGTGGACGACGAGGACATGCTCGCTGTCAGGTACCAGGACGCGATCGAGGGTATCCAGCACATGCCCACCCTGGTGGCCGAGGCGCAGGGCATCGACATCGGGCCGAGCGGCCTGATGATCGAGTCGTTCCTGGCGGGCTCGGAGTACCTGTTCGAAGCGCTGGCCTGGGACGACGAGGTCTATCTCGGTTCAGCAGTCGACCGAGTCACGCTGGAGGGAGAGACTTTCGACGACGACGTCCACCAGGCGCCGACCTCGCTGAGCGCCGGTGAGCTGGCCAAGATTCACCAGATCGTCAAGGCCGCAGCGCACGCGCAGGGCATCAGGCGAAGCGTCCTGCATGCGGAGATCCGGTACCACCAGGGTGAGCCGCATCTGCTGGAGATCGCGATCCGGCCGGGCGGCGGCGGACTTGACCTGGTCGCTCGCGCCACTGCCGACTACTGTCCCATTCGGGCCGTCATGGATGTGGCTCGCGGCGTCCGGCCCAGGGTCAGCCACTACCGGCCAACTGGCGTGCACATGATGGGCACCTGCCTGATCTGCGACGAGGGTGAACTGGAGTTCGTCTCCGTGCCTCGTGAGGTCAGCGAATCTGAACTGACGCTGATGGCGAAGATCACCGCCAGCCCGGGCGACATCATCCTGAGGCCGCCGCACGGCAACAACATCCTCGGCTTCCTCATCGTGGTCGGCCCGTCTTTCCGCGCCGTGAAGCGGACGCTGGAGGAATTCGCCGAGGAGATCGACGTCAAGCTCGTGGGGCAGCCGCTCACGAAGACCGCCATGCCGTGGCAGCATTCCGGGCCGGGAGCCGGCGAGCCAAGCGCGGCAGCGGCAGCTGCCGCGACATGACCCGCGGGCCGAGGTCCGCTGCCTGCCGGCCGCGCTCGCACGGCAGACTCCTGCGAAGGGGCATCACAACATGACCCATGACGAGCTGGTGGAGCTGTATCTCAAGGAGGTGGCCAGGCGGAGCATGCGGGCCGGTGAGCTGCTGGAGGTAGCCCGCAGCACAACGGACCTCGCCGCGACCACCTTCTTCGACCGCTGCCTGAGCCGGCCGACCTTCCTCGGTTACGCCGAGAAGACGCAGCTCGCGGCGGACTTGCAGAACTTGCACGCCGCGCTGACCGCACTGCCGGAGCGCATGTTCGGCGGCGACGTCGCCGCCTTCGCCAGGGCCGTCGGGATGACCGACGTTCAGGTCACTGCGATCATGCGTACTCAAGGCGCAACACCGACGAAGATGGCGCGCGGCGATCTCTACCTTGACGACACCGGCTTCAAGGTGATGGAGGTCAACATCGGCAGCTCGATAGGCGGTGGCGACAATGCCATCCTGAACCGGGCCTGTCTTGCGCATCCAGCGATCGCGGAGTTCGTCGCGGCGCACGGCCTCACCTACACAGACAGCCTCGCGGAGACCGCCGGCACGATCTTCGCCGAAACCGGCGGCAGCGCAGGTGACGGAAGGCTGATCGCCGCGGTCGATTGGCCCGGCACCATCGATACCTGGAAGGCGGTCCTGCGCACCAGCGCCCGGGAGTACGCCAGCCTCGGCATCGAGATGATTCCTTGCCACCTGGGCGAACTGGCAGTGCGCGATCGCCGGGTCTGGCTCGGCCGCCGGCCGGTCGACGTGATTTACCGCATCTTCCTCATCGAGGACCTGCTTGACCCGGACGGGCCCGCGCTCATCGACCCGGTGCTGCGCGCCGCCGAACGGGGCGACGTGCAGATCTTCACGCCTATGGACTCCCAGCTCTATGCATCCAAAGGAGCGCTGGCGTTGCTGTCGGACGAGGCCAACCGTCATCTGTACAGCCCTGCCGAGCTGGCCAGCCTGGACCGGTTGCTGCCTTGGACCCGGATCATGCGCCCCGGACCGGTAATCGTCAACGGCGAACAGGTCGAGCTGACCGAATACGCCCGCGCCAACCGGGCCGAACTGGTGCTCAAACCCACCGCCATGCACGGCGGCATCGGGGTGGTGCCCGGCTGGCTCACCGACGCGGACGACTGGGAAAGCCAGCTGGCCGCGGCAATGACCGGCTCGTTCGTGCTGCAGCGGCGGGTCCGGCCGGTTCCCGAGCTGTTCCCCGCCGACGACGGTCCGGAGCCGTTGCTGCTGATCTGGGGCGCCTACCTCGCTGCCAGCGGATACGGCGGGATGCGGCTCCGCGGCACGCCAGACCTTGACGCCGGCGTACTCAATATGACCAGTGGTGCGGCAGCTACCTGCTGTTTCCACGAGGCCGAACCAGGGTCGCCGGGCAGTCCGCCGGGCCACCCGGCCGGTGCCTAATGCGGGTGTGCGTGGCCGGCGGCGGGCTGGCCGGCTCCGCCCTAGCATGGCGGCTGGCGCAGGTCCCTGGCATCACCGTCGATCTGCTGGCCGGGCGGCAGGGCGCAAGCGACGCAACCAGCGCCTCTGGCGGTGCGGTGCGGGCATACGAGACCCTCGCGGCGCAGCGGGAGCTGGCCATCGCGAGCATGGCCGAGCTGCTCGCCAGCCAGGCACTGCGGCGCTGGGCGGGCTTCCGGCAGGCCGGTTTCGTATATGTGCGGGACGACGCCGCAGACCTGCCGGATCAGGTCGGCGAGATCGAGCGGGCGCTGCCGGGATCCGCAACTCTGCTGTCGGCGGCCGAGGCGTTCGGCAGCACGGCAGACGGCCGGTGCTGGGGCGGTACGGACGGCGCGGCAGTCGTCGAGCGCCAGGCCGGATTCGTGTCGCCCGGTGCGCTCCGGGACGCGCTCATCGCTGACCTCGCCGACCGGCCGCGCACCCGTGTCAAGCTGGCCGACCTGACCGAGGCCACGGTCCGCCCGGGGGGCGGCGTGCGCTGGCGGGCTGAAGATATCGACGGGGAGCACGACGTGCTGGTACTGGCCGCCGGCGCCTGGACACCGCAGCTACTGCACCGCATCGGCTACCCGGATCCGGCTTACCGGACCAGGTCCATTCAGTTCAGCAGCTACGACACCGGCTCGTGGCGGCCTGCTCCATTCACCGACGAGCGAACCGGGCTCTACGGGAAGCCGCTGCCAGGCGGTGGCATCACCCTCGGCGTCCCGGTCAGGGAATGGGGCGCGGCCGCTGGCCGCGCGGCCATCATGCCCTCGGTGCACGTGCGGGCGAGCCGGCTGGCCGCCGAATGCTTCCCGCGGCTGCGCCTCGGCGCGGTGCAGGCCTCGACGAGCGCCGTCGATTGCTTCTGCGACCCGCCAATCCTGTCCCTGCGTTCAGTGCCGGGCGCGGGCAGTTCGCTGCTGACCTTCACCGGCGGCTCCGGCAGTTCGGCCAAGACGGTACTCGCCGCCAGCCAGCGCGGGGCGCTGGAAATAGCGGGCTGGTAACCGGACTCTGGCTGAGCTACGCCTCGGTTGGCTCGCTTGGCTTGAGCGCTCCGCCTGCCTCTGGTGACGCCACCGGCCGGGGACTGCGGATACCGGTCGCCATGAAGGCGAGTGCCACCACTTCCGCGATCGCGATCAGGGGCCATACTCGGTGACCGAGGTGCGAGAACAGCACACCTCCGGCCACGGGGCCGAGCGCCGTCCCGGCTCCGAACATGAACTGGAAGCTGCCGATATAACGGCTCTTCTGCTGCGCCGGGCCTGCCATCGCCGCGTACGCGAAGGTCGCCGGGCCGCCGAGAATCTCGCCCAGGCTCCAGATCAGGGTGCCGATGATGAGAATTGCCGGGCCCAGCGGGAGGCCGTAAACAGCGACGCCGGTCCCGATCAAGAGCAGCGAGCTTGCGATCGTTAGCCGGATCGGCCACTTTTGCGACGACTTGGTCACCAGCAGCTCGAAAGAGATCACGATGCCGCCATTGATCGCGACCACAAGGGTGTACCAGAAGAGCGCCACTCCGGCGGCACGCACATCCAGCGGCAACGTCGACTGGTACTGCACGTAGACCGCAACGCTCAGCAGCGTTCCGATCAGGTACAGCCCGTAGCGCGCGTCCCTCGGTACCACGAAACGGCTGGCCTTAACCTGCACCTTTTTCTCGTCCGCCGCTCGAGGCTCGCGGCGTGGCAGGGCGACGGCAGCCAGCACGGCATAAGCCGCCGACGTCATCCCGTCGGCCCAGAACAGCAGCGTGAACTGGTGATGGCCGAGGCTGTACAGGGCGAAGCCGATCAGCGGGGCAGCGGTGGCACCGACGTTCAGCGCGAACCTGTACATCGCGAAGATCATCACCTGGCGACCCGGCGAGGTCAGGTCAGAAAGCAACGTCGCCGAGGCCGGCCGGTAGATCCGGCCGACGAGGCCGTTCAGGAGCAGGGCACCGAGCAGCAGGTAATAGTTGGTCAGATACAGCAGCCCGGTCGTCAGCACTCCGAGTCCGGCCATGCTGATCACGGTTGCGGTCCGCGCGCCAAGCCGGTCCGCCAGCATCGATCCGATCAGCAAGCCGATCACAGCACCGCCGCCGTATACGCCGAGGCCCGTCGTCGCCTGCTCAACGGAGTAGCCCTTGGCCACCATGTAGAGCACCAGGAACACGGTCAGGAAGCCGCCGAGCCGATTCACGAAGACTCCGGCCAGGATGGTCTTGGTCGCTAACGACGACTCGCGGAAGGTCAGCCAGATCCGGGCGTTCTGGGGCTGGACATCGCTGGCCATCAGACCTCTTATCTACGCGCGGCGGGCCCTGGCCTCCATCGTCACCCGTGATCGGCCGCTCGGAAAGACCGTTTTAGGGATGGTAACAAAGCGGATATATAGCGCACTGTCCAGGATCGCGCCTGCTGTCCGCTCCCGGCGAACGCTCTACCAGCCGGGGAACAAATAAGCTCCAAGCCTGCTTGTAGGCCTGTAATCAGGTAAACAACCTGGTCCCTACGCTACGGGAAGTGACCCTTTTCATGGCCGAGACCCTTTCGCTACCGGTTCTGCCGCTGGACGACAACGTCGTGTTGCCGACCATGGTGGTCCCGCTAGACCTGTCCGCGGCTGACGCGCGGGCGGCGGTCGAGGCGGCCCAGCTCGCGGCCGCAGCCGCCGGCGACGACGCCAAGGCGAACATCCTCCTAGTACCGCGGCCGGATGGCAGCTATTCCCCGGTCGGCACGCTGGCCGTCATCGAGCAGGTCGGCCGGCTCCCCAGCGGCGAGCGCGCGGCAGTCGTGCGCGGTGTCGCCAGGGTGCGGATCGGCACCGGAACTGTCGGCCCCGGACAGGCACTATGGGTCGAGGGCGCGGTGATCGACGAGCCGGAGCCGAGCCAGCAGACTACCGAGCTGGCCCGGGAGTACCGCGGCCTGGCAGCCGCCATCCTGCAGAAGCGGGGCGCCTGGCAGTTCGTCGACGTCGTGCAGCGCATCACCGATCCGTCCGCGCTCGCCGACAGTGCCGGCTACGCCGGCTATCTGAGCCTTGACCAGCGCCGCCAGCTGCTGGATACCACGGACCCGCAGGCGCGGCTCGAACTGCTCGTCGGCTGGGCCCGCGAGCACCTCGCCGAACTTGACGTCGCAGAGACCATCAGCAACGACGTCAAGGAAGGCATGGAGAAGCAGCAGCGCGAGTTCCTGCTGCGCCAGCAGCTCGCTGCCATCCGCAAGGAACTGGCTGAGCTGGACGGCAAGCCCGCCTCCGAAGAGGAGGATTACCGGGCCAGGATCGAAGCTGCGGACCTGCCCGAGAAGGTGCGCGAGGCAGCGCTGAAGGAAGCCGCCAAACTCGAGCGGGGCTCCGACCAGGCACCGGAGGCCGGCTGGATCCGGACCTGGCTCGACACCCTGCTGGAGGTGCCGTGGAACGCCCGGACCGAGGAGGCCTACGACATCACCGGCGCGCGGGCCGTGCTGGATGCTGATCACTCGGGCCTGGACGACGTGAAGGACCGGATCGTCGAGTACCTGGCCGTGCGCAAGCGTCGCTCGGACCGTGGCCTCTCCCTGGTGGGCGGCCGCCGGAGCGGCGCCGTCCTCGCCCTGGCCGGGCCGCCCGGCGTGGGCAAGACCTCACTCGGCGAGTCAGTGGCGCGCGCCATGGGACGCAAGTTCGCCAGGGTCGCCCTCGGCGGCGTGCGTGATGAGGCCGAAATCCGCGGCCACCGGCGCACCTACGTCGGCGCGCTGCCCGGCCGCATCGTCCGCGCCGTTACCGAGGCAGGATCCATGAACCCGGTGATCCTGCTGGACGAGGTGGACAAGCTCGGCGCCGACTACCGCGGCGACCCGACCGCGGCGCTGCTCGAGGTGCTCGACCCAGCGCAGAACCACACGTTCCGCGATCACTACCTCGAGGTGGAGCTCGACCTGTCCGATGTCCTGTTCATCGCGACGGCGAACGTGGCCGACGCCATCCCGGCCCCGCTGCTGGACCGGATGGAGCTGATCACGCTGGACGGCTACACCGAGGACGAGAAGGTAACGATCGCCCGTGGTCACCTGTTGCCCCGTCAGCTTGACCGGGCCGGCCTGGAGGCCGCCGAGGCGACCTTTACCGACGATGCACTTCGCCGGCTAGCGGCCGAGTACACCAGGGAGGCTGGTGTCCGATCGCTGGAGCGAACCATCGCCAGAGTGCTGCGGAAAATCGCGGCGCAGGCGGAGTCAGGTGCAGCGACAATGCCGGTCACGGTGGACGCTGCCGACCTGATCGGCTACCTCGGCCAGCCCCGGCACACCCCGGAGTCGGCCGAGCGGACAGCGGTGCCCGGCGTGGCCACCGGCCTGGCGGTCACCGGCACCGGCGGCGACGTGCTGTTCATCGAGGCATCGCTGGCCGACCCGGAGACTGGCTCGACTGGTGTCACCCTCACTGGCCAGCTCGGCGACGTGATGAAGGAGTCGGCCCAGATTGCGCTGTCCTACCTGCGCTCGCACGGTGCCGAACTGGAGCTGCCGGTCGGTGACCTCAAGGACCGCGGCGTGCACGTGCACGTCCCGGCCGGGGCCGTGCCGAAGGACGGCCCGAGCGCGGGCGTCACGATGACGACCGCGCTGGCATCACTGCTGTCTGGCCGGCTGGTCCGGTCCGACGTAGCCATGACAGGCGAGGTCTCGCTGACTGGGCGGGTGCTGCCGATCGGCGGGGTCAAGCAGAAGCTGCTGGCCGCGCATCGCGCCGGGATCACCACAGTACTGATCCCCAAGCGCAACGAGCCGGACCTGGAGGATGTGCCGGAGAACGTCCGCGAGGCGCTGAGCATCCACCCGGTCAGCGACGTCCGAGAGGTGCTCGGGCTGGCGCTGGAGCCGGCCAGATCTCGCGCAGCGGTGGCGGCTTAGGACCGCCGCCGCCAGCGACCAAAGCGGCGCCCCGGTGGTCGGTCCCTGACCACCGGGGCGCCTTGATGTTCTGCAGCTGGCTGCCGGTTACCGGGCGCGGCGGCGCAGGGACAGCGGCATCATCGCGGATTCGAGCTGCACCTTCAGGCTCATCTTGCTCTCGCCCTCGCGCCGGTCAGCGAAATGAATCGGCACTTCAACGATCTTCAGCCCGTGCTGGATGCTGCGGTAGTTCATCTCGACCTGGAAGCTGTAGCCATTGCTGCGGACGCTAGCGACGTCAATCGTGGCCAGGGCCGAGCTCCGCCACACCTTGAATCCGGCCGTCACGTCCCGGACGCCCAGGTGCAGCAGCACCCGTACGTACATGTTGGCGAAGCTTGACAGCGCCTTGCGGTGCCAGGCCCACTCGCTGGCCAGGCTCGCGCCGCAGACGTACCGCGAGCCGATGACGACGTCCGCGTCTGTGGCCAGCAGGGTGCCGAGCATCTGCGGCAGGTACTCCGGCGCGTGGGACAGGTCGCTGTCCATCTGCACCACGAACTCTGCACCCGCCGCCAGGGCCCGCGTCATGCCGTCTACGTACGCGCGGCCGAGCCCCTGCTTGCCGGGCCGGTGCACGACGGTCATCCGCTCAGCGCCGTATCTGTCCGCGAGCTCAGCCGCGATCGCGCCCGTGCCGTCGGGAGAGTTGTCATCCGCCACCAGGACCCGCAGCCCAGTCAGCGGCAGCGCGAATAGCGCCTCGACGATCACCGGCAGGTTGGCAGCCTCGTTGTAGGTCGGCAGCACGATCGTGACGGCGGACGAACTCCAGGGCTCCGGCAATTCCACGGCCCGACCGGTCAGCCCGCGCTCTCGAAGCGCCATTTCTTCCTCCGGGTTGCCTGCCTGGAGCCGTCAGGGCCCTAACGGCAGCTTCCAGGGTCCGCGGCCTGCATGCCATCGTGGCGGGCAAGCCGATCGCACAATTTTACTCATTACGGGCGGCATCCTGCCCCTCCAGGGTGCCAGCTCCATGGCCATGCGCGGAATGATCGTGCCCCGCGTCCGCCGGGCCGCCCATCATCCGCAACATGCTGACACCCCCAGTTTGCGCGAACCGCACTATCAGGATGCCCGCGAGCAGCAAAAAGGCAAGGTTAAGCCAGGTCGTGTAGTCCCAGGAGACCCCCGTCGCGAGCACGGCGGCCGAATTACGGCCAGGCACCAGGCCAAGGCCGCCGAAGACGAGCTCCACCAGGTACCCGGCGGCCACCATCGCCGCATAGAAGGTGCCGAGGATGACCAGCATCATCCTGGCGCCGTAGTACTTCCGGTAAATGTTCAGGATCGGCAGGATCAGCAAGTCCGCGAATATGAACGCGGCGACCCCGCCGAAGCTGATGCCCGCCCGCCAGAGCACCGCGGCGAGCGGCACGTTGCCGATGGAGCACACGAAGCTCAGCATCGCGACCACCGGACCGATGATCGGTCCCCACAGCTTCGCCGCGAGGGGGTGCGCAGCGAAAAAGAAGCCGCGCCAGAAGCTGTCGGGTACCCAGGCGGCGACGCACCCGGCTATCAGCAGACCGCCGACCAGGTCCCGGATGATCGCCGCCCATTCCATCACGAATACGTGTGATACAGCGGTCAGCCCGTCGCCGGATAGCAGCCTGCGGTGCAGCGGCTGGCCCGGCCGGACGGACATGTCCATGGCCGCGTGCCCCTCCATCGAGCCGTTCAGGCCGCGATCGGCCTGGTCCCGGGCCCCGCGCAGGAGCCGGGCACTTATTACCTGCCGGAAGATCAGCGCCACGACGATGATCATGACTGGGCCGCCGGTGAACTCTGCCGCGGTGAACTGCCAGCCCATCAGCAGCGCCAGCAGCACGCCGAGCTCAATTACCAGGTTGGTCGAGGCAATCTCAAACGCCATCGCCGCGGTGAAGTTAGCGCCCTTGCGAAACAGGGATCGCGCCAGCGCTACTGCTGCGTACGAGCACGATGATGATGCGGCGCCAAGGCCCGCCGCGACCGCCAGGGTCCGGGGCCGGTCATCGCCAAGCAGGCGCACTATAGACGCCTTAGGTACCAGAGCCTGCACGACTGCGGACAGGGCGAATCCCAGTATCAATGCCCAGGCGATCTGCCAGGCCATCGACCCTGCCAGGGCGAGCGCGTGCCCGATCGCGTGCATCCAGCGGTCTCCTCCAGCCAGTCAGGGCCGTGACTTTATACCCCCTGAGGGTATCAGTCAGCCTACGACCGCTGCTGGCCCGATGGAAGCCGAGCAGATACTTTGCGACCGGGCGGCCGCCCTTAGCCAGCCTGGCAGCAGTGGCCGAGGCCGATCGCCGCCGTCGGGCAGTACTGGCCTCCTCGGATCTGTCCGGAATGGCTCAGCGTGTGTACTGAAAAACCTTGAAATGCGATGCCGACGTCCGTCAGCGCGTGGGACATGGCAGCTAACCAGCTCGGCAGATCGAGCATATCGTGCAGCTCATGGTGGAAACGGTCCTTCGATCATATGATTTTTACCCCGCCAAGACCGGGCCGTATGGACAGCATTTCGAGGGCCTTCTCGGGACCGAGTCCAATAATGGCACCGACTGCGGGCTGGTGACCGTATTCCAGATCGACCCAGCCAGTCCTGCTGCCTATTTCATGCCGGGCGCGAATCCGGGCGAAGGCTACGCGAGAGCGGCACGGAATGCAGGCCAACCGCCCGGGGCTGTTAGGACGCTCCCGCTAACCGAATGGACTGGACCTGGCCCAGCAGCCGCGACGTGCTGGCCCGCGGAAACTGACTGGATCAAACGGAGACGTAACGGCCGCGGCGTGACGGCCGAATACTAATGGGACGGTCTCTTTCTTAACCGGACAGCTGCCTCCGGGGAGCGCGACTGCAGACGAATTGGGCGGCCAGAATGTACAAGGTCCTCACGGTGGTGGCCGTGCTGGCGATAGCAGCGCTAGGCACCAGCATCATTACATCCGTCATACAGCACTCAGAAATAGCCAAGGAGTCGCACCAGATAGCCGCGCTCGCCCGTCAAGAGTCAACCGACCGCCGCGAACTATCGGCGCTGCGCGCCAAACTCCAGACGCAAACCGCCACCGCTGGCACCACCGCAACGCGGCTTAGCCGCCCCTTCCTGCGCCTCGCGCCGAACCTGCATAATGCGGCGGCGCACCCAGCGCGGCGGGCCGGCTCAGCCGATGCGACAGCCAGGCTCTGCCCTGGCCTGACCCGAGTTGCGACTCACCATCAGGCAGGATTCATCAACTGCCTGAAAATCCCTGGCCGGGATCCCCTTGAGCAGCGACACCAGCGCGTCCGGCCAGCGCGGGTAGGCGCTGCCCTGGAAATACCAGTTACTGCCGTTGTCGGCCAGGATCAGGCCGTAGTTTTTCATCTCGGTCAGTACGGCCTTGGCGTCGCGGCAAAACCGCGCTGAGTTCCGGCAGAATCGCGCTACATCGAAGCTGGCCTTCAGCCGGAACCTGGCGCCCATCGGCGGCAGGCTTATGCTCAGCCCGGAACCCGCCTGGTGCCGGGCCGGCCATAGGTAGGACGACCTAGTGGCCGCCGCAGTGAACCTGATCGCGTGCGTAATCGGCTTGCCGGTCCGTACCGCAGCCTGGACCTGCGCAAAGTTGAGCAGGCCGGGCAGGATGGGCAAGCCAGCCGCATCGGCAGAGGTCCAGCCGGCCGGCCGGAGCGCATTCGATGTCAGGTGCCAGATCGCGCCTGAACCGGCAGTCGACCCTCTACTGGAGTAGCGGGCGTCCCACAGCTCGTAGAGCGTGCAGGTGCTCGCGTTCACCATGATCGCGTGCCGGTCCCCGCCTGCATTCTTGCCGCCCTCGATCGGGGTATCTGGACCGAACGGGTACGGGCCTTTGTTGCTCTCGCTGGCGTACAGGAACTTGATCTTGATGAGCTTGTGCTTGCTGGTGACGATCTTGAACGGGATGCCGTACGGATACCCGCCCGGATTCGGGCCGAAGTCAGGGTGCAGATAGGTTCCGGCGGAGTTCATGCTCGCCAGCCACGCAGCGCTGTGCTTGTTAACGGGCAGCTTGGCGATATTGGTGTTCCACACGTTGTCCGCAGGGAACATCGGGCAGTTGGGCGCTCCCGGCACGGTGGTCGCGGGCACCGCGGTCGCAGGCACCCGGGTGCTTCTTGCCGTGGCCGACGTGTTTCTCGCCGCGGCTGGCACCGTCATCGCCGCGACCGGGCTGTTGCCGGTCCGGCCCGGTGCCGTGCTCGCAGCAGCCGCGCCGCAGCCGGCAACACAGATGGCGACGAACGTGGCAACGGCTACCCGGCGGCGAACAAAATGTCCCGTTCGCACGTGCACTGTCGCATCCTGACATGGATCCGCCCGGCGCGCAGCCTGTTATGGCCGTTTCGCACGCGCTACCGGCAGAGCTGGCCACGTCACCCCGCAGGCCAAAAGACACAGGTGGCTGCGGTCGCTGTGCCTTAAAGTGGGCTGACATGGCGGCACGCTCGCTGAGCGAACTCGTTGCCCCCGACTGGGCCGAAGCGCTCCGGCCAGTCGAGAGCCGGATCACCGCACTCGGCGAGTTTCTGCGGGCCGAGATCGCAGCCGGCCGCAGCTACCTGCCAGCAGGCGACAAGATCCTGCGCGCTTTCGGTCAGCCACTGTCCGATGTTCGGGTGCTCATCGTCGGCCAGGACCCCTACCCGACGCCGGGCCACCCCGTCGGCCTCAGCTTCTCTGTCGCGCCGGAGGTTCGCCGCCTGCCCGGCAGCCTGGTCAATATCTTCAAGGAGTACACCGCCGACCTGGGTCACCCGCGGCCATCGAGTGGCGATCTCAGCCCGTGGAGCGAGCGCGGGGTGATGCTGCTGAACAGGGTGCTCACGGTCCAGCCTGGCAGCCCGGGCTCGCACCGTGGCAGGGGCTGGGAACAGGTGACCGAGCAGGCGATCCGCGCGCTGGCCGACCGCAGCGGGCCGCTGGTCGCGATCTTGTGGGGGAACGACGCCCGCAATCTTGCCCCGTTGCTTGGCAGTACGCCGACGATTCAGTCCGCGCACCCGAGCCCCATGTCAGCTGACCGCGGCTTCTTCGGTTCCCGGCCGTTCAGCCGGGCCGACCGGCTGCTGCAAGAGCAGGGCGGGCAACCGGTCGACTGGAAGCTTCCGTAACGGCCAGTACCAGACTGGCATAAGGCAGCCAGGGCAGAGAAATGGGTGCCTTATGCCAGTCCGATACCGGCCGCTGACTCTATGACGGAAGCCGTTGCCAGTAGCAGGGCTTCGCTGTTGGCGCGTCCTATCAACTGCAGACTTGCCGGCAGCCCTCGGCTGGTTCGGACCGGCAGCGCGATTGCGGGGAAGCCGGCCAGGTTGACGGGGTTGGTGAAGGCGGTGTATTGCGGTCCGCGCGCGTGCTCCAGCGGAGGGGGGAAGAAGGGGACCGTCGGCAGCGCGAGCAGGTCAACCTCGCGCAATGCGGTAGCCATCGCGTCGCGCCAGCGAGGCTGTGCGGCTCGCGCCGCCGCGAGCTGGCCGGCTGTCACGGCGGAAGCCGCGTCGAGCCGGGCCCGCACCTCGGCGCCGAGCATGTCGTTGCGAACCGGGTCGGTCAGCAGCGACCGGTTCGAAGCGGCTGCCTCGGCGTCGAGAATGACGCCGCAGGTTTCTCGTGCGGCCAGCCAGCCGGACAGGTCGACCTCGGTCACCGCCACGCCGCAGCGCAGCAGCGCGGCGTCGACCGCCTCGTCGATCGCGGGATCCACGCCTGACCCGTCCGGCCGGATCCGGCCGATCCGCACGGCCGGGGTCGCGTCCAGCAGGAACCCGGGCTCAAGCAGCATCATGCCCGCGGCGACGCCGGCCACGTCGCGGGCCATCGGCCCGACCGTATCCAGGCTCGGGGCGAGCGGCCATACGCCGTCCAGCGAGATCCGGCCGTACGTGGTCTTCAGGCCGGTGATGCCGCAGAACGCCGCCGGTATCCGGATCGAGCCGCCAGTGTCGGAGCCGTACGCCACGTCCGCGTCGCCGTCGGCCACGGCGACGGCCGAACCACTGGAGGAACCGCCGGGCACCAGGTCAGCATCCAGCGGGTTAACGGGCGTCCCGAAGTACTCGTTCACTCCCGACGCACCGAACGCCAACTCATGCAGGTTGGCCTTGCCGACGATGAGCGCTCCGGCCGCCCGGGCACCGGCCATACACGAAGCGTCCCTCTCGGCTGGGCCGGCGGTCTGAGCCAGCGCGCGGCTACCTGCTGTTGTCGGCACGCCAGCGATATCGATGAGGTCCTTCACCGCCAGCCGGACACCGTGGCCGCCGTGAGGCAGCCGGGTAATGAATGTGGCCATCCGGACAAGGTAGCGTGCCTCGCACCGGCTGCGGTCGGACTCGCGCTAGCCCGTGCGGACCGCTGGCATCGGTCGCCCGTCTTCGAGGTAGACGGTCCCGTGGTCGCTGTCCAGGGCCGCGCTCACCCGCCGCCGGATGGGCCCGCGCAAGAGTTTCAGCGCAGCTGGCACCGGTGCTAGCCGGTACTGGGACACTTCCTCGGGCTGCAGCGCTACGCGGCTCAGCAGCTCATCATCGAGTGCGCCGCAGTCGAACAGGAACCGGACACCACCCTGGTTGCCGGCATGCGGCGGCCGGAAGTCAACGCATGCTAGCCGTGCACCGGTGACCGTCAGCCCGGTCTCCTCCAGCACTTCCCGCTGGCACGCCTGCCACGGCGTCTCCCCGTCGGCCTCCATGACGCCGCCGGGAATCGTCCAGCCCGATTTGTAGGTCGGGTTAAGGATGAGCAGGCGGCCGTTCCCGTCGAAGATCAGCGCGCCGGCCGATACCGGGATCGCCGGGAGAACGTACTCGGCCTCGTCCGCCGGCTCGTCTGCCTCAGCCATAAATACAGGTTACGACGGCGCGCGCACCGCCGGGTCAGCCGAAGGCACTGACGATGGGCGCCAGCCGCGCGAGATCCTCGGCGGCCGCCAGGTCCGGCAGTGCCAGGAAAACCGTGCTGACCCCGCGCTCGGCCAGTAGCCGGTAACGGCCCACGTGATCGGCGGCGACTCCGGCGTGATGACTACGCGCGAACGCCGCGGCGCTATTCCGGCCGCGCAGCGTCTCGACGAGCATCGCGACATGCTCGCGATCCCGGCCGACTACCGGAACGTCTAGCACGGTAACGGCGACCTCAGCCGGATCTCGGTCCGCTGCCAGGCAGTGCGCTCGCAGGACCGCGAGCTTGTGGTCCAGCACTTCGAGTTGCGAGGGCAAGTTACAGCCGTCGCCGAGCCTGGCCGCGATGCGCAGCGTGCGCCGTTCCCCGTTGCCGCCGACGATGATCGGGATCGGCCCGGCTGGGCGCGGGTAACAGGTCGTCTCGGGCAGGCTCACCCGCTGCCCGGCATAGCTCTTGGTGCCCGGCTGCCAGAGCGCGCGCAGCGTCTCGATCGCCGTCTCCAGCATGTCGAGACGCTCGGCTGGCGGTGGCAAGGCAAGACCGAAGGCCGCGTGCTCGCGTTCCCACCAGCCGGCCCCGATTCCGCAGAACGTCCGCCCTCCGGCCAGCGCGTCGAGGGTAGCGGCAGTCTTGGCCAGCAGCCCTGGCGCACGAAACGTCACCGGGGTCACCAGCGTGCCCAGCCGGAGACTGGTATCGAGCCCGGCAAGCAAGCCGAGCGTGACCCAAGGCTCCGGGATGGCTTCCCAGGCGCGGCCGACCTGCGGGATCTGGATGAGATGGTCCATCAGCGCGATGCCCGCGAAACCAGCGTCCGCCGCGGCTAGCGCCACGGCTGCGAGCCAGCCGGCCGGATCGTCGCCCCAGCCGAATCGCGAGATCTGCAGGATGAACTCCAGCTGAGCGGGCCGGGCCCGCTGCTCGCTCTCCGCCTGGCGGCTCCCCGGCGAATGCGCGGGCTCGGCAGCACCCGCCAGCGGGCGCGCCACCACGTCCCAGCCTTCATCCGCAAGCTGCCGGCCGACTTCCCGCACCTTGGCCAGCTGCGCGTCCAGCACCGCGGCGGGTACCGGCCGGCTCCGCTCCCGGTTCCGCTGGCGGCACAGCGCGGGGTCGGTATCGAACAGCACGGCGACGGCCGGCAGGCTCGCCTGCCTGGCCACGGCGAGGTAGCCGCGCCGCCGGGCGGGATCCAGGCCGAGCGTGTCGATGACCGTGGTTAGCCGCCTGCGCGCACGCGCTGCCGCGATCTGGTCGAGCAGCCAGAACGCGTCTGCTGAGGCGTCCAGGTCGTTCTCGCCGCTGCCGACCACAGCGCGCAGCTGATCGGAGGACACGATCTCGCGCGCCAGGTAACGCTCCCCGGCCCAACTCGACTTGCCCGATCCAGAAGGCCCGACGAGCACGACGACTGCCGGATCCGGGATCGTCGTTCCCAGCCGGAAGAGCTCAGCGTCCACGGTCTCCAGCGTGCCAGACGGTGAGTGTGCGGCCGCAGCTACGCTGGCTCGCGGAACTTGACAGTGCCGCGATCGATGACGACCGTGCCGTCCTCCTTCGCCGTCTGGAACTGGGCCGTACCGTCACCGGCGAGCCAGATCGAGATCACCAGCGACTCGCCGGGCAGAACCGGTCGGCTAAACCGGCCCGACATTGCGATGAACCTGCTTGGGTCGGACCCGCACAGCTCGTGCAGCAAGGCGCGGCCAGTGAAGCCGTACGTGCACAGGCCGTGCAGGATCGGCCTGCTGAATCCGCCCCGGGCAGCGAAGGCGGGATCGGCATGCAGCGGATTCCTGTCCCCGGAAAGCCGGTACAGCAAGGCCTGCTCTGGCCTGGTCTGCTCGACGACCTTGTGGTCAGGGGCCCGGTCGGGCAGGGCCCACGGCTGGCTAGTGCCGCGATCTCCGCCGAACCCGCCCTCACCGCGGATGAACGTGCTTGCCCGCGTCGTCACCACCGGCTCGCCGGTAGCGGCATCCACCGCATGGTTCTCCGACTCGACCAGTGCTCCGGACCCTTTGTCGTAGATACCGGTCACCTTCGCTGCGGTCCGCAGCGTGCCCGCAACCGGCAGCGGCTTATGCAGCTCGATGGACTGCTCGGCGTGCACCAGCATCGCCCGGTCGAAGTCGCCGAGATTTCCCGACATCCTGGCCTGGGCAAGCAGCACCCCGAAAGTAGGCAGTACTTGCTGCTGCACGCCCGCAGTGTTCTCCGTGGTGAACTGCAGTTCCCGGAGCGGGTCACCGAGGCCGGCCCCGACACCGATCGCGTACAGCAGGGCATCGGTAGATGTCCAGGACCGCTCCTGCGGCTCGCCCTGCACGCCAATGAGACTGCGATTGAGCGGCATCGATTACCTCCTGGCGGGTCGGCCGACACATTGACACAACGGGGCCGGCTGGGTCCAATGGCCTAGTAGAACACGCTTCTAGTATTTCGCTCCATAGCGATCGACTCCATAGCCACGCACTCCATACTCAACAACGGGGGAGGTCCTCGATGGGTCTGCTCGACGGCCGGACGGCAATCGTGACCGGCGCAAGCCGCGGTATCGGAGCCGAGATCGCCAGGCGATTCGCCGCCGAGGGCGCGGCGGTTGCGGTCGCCGCCAGGACCGTCGATCCGGGCAGTTCACCGTTTGCCGGGACTATCGCCGAGACAGCGCGGCAGATCCGCGATTCGGGCGGCACCGCGATCGCGATTCCCGCGGACCTGGCCAGGCCGGAGGACCGGGAGCGGCTGGTGGCCGAGACCGTCAGCCAGCTTGGCCGGCCCGACATCCTGGTTAATAACGCCGCGGTCACCTACTTCACCCGGGTGGAGGACTTCACCCCCAAGCGGTACGCGCTGATGTTCGCGGTCCAGGTGGAGGCGCCATTCCACCTGGCCAAGCTGGTGCTGCCTGGTATGCGGGAGCGCGGTGGCGGCTGGATCCTCAACATCTCCTCGATGGCGGCCCGGCACCCGGCGATTCCGCCTGGACCGTTCGCCGGACGGGGCGGCACGGTCTACGGGATGTGCAAGGCAGCGATCGAGCGGTTCTCCACCGGCCTGGCCGCAGAGCTGTATCCCGACCACATCGCCGTGAACGCGCTGTCGCCGACCAAGGTGGTGCCGACCCCGGGGACCATCTACCACCACCTCACAACCGGCGACGACGATCCGAACGCCGAGCCGACCTCGGTGATGGCCGAGGCGGCGCTGATGCTGTGCCATCGCGACCCGCAGAGCCTGACCGGGCGGGTGACCTACTCTCAGGAACTGCTGGCCGAGCTCGGCATCCCGGTACCGCAGGCCTGATGGGCCGCGACTGCCTGGTGCGGGTGGATTGCCACCTGCACACCGCCCTGTCTGGCGACGCGGTCACGACGATCGACCAGCTCGCCGAGCGAGTCGAAGCGGAACGACTCGACGTCGTCTGCATCACCGACCACAACGTGACGGCGGCCGCCGTCGCCGCGGCGGAGCGCGGAATCGGCGCGCGTGTCATCATCGGCGAGGAGATCAGGACCAGGGAAGGCGACCTTATCGGCCTGTTCCTGACCGAGCGCATCCCCTATGTGCTGCCGCTCGATGAAGCGGTGGCGCTGATCAAGGCGCAGGGCGGCCTGGTCTACCTGCCGCACCCCTTTGACCCAGGCCGCTCCAGCCTTGGCGCGGCCGCGCAGCAGCTTTGCGCGGACGGCCGTGCTGACGTGATCGAGATCTTCAACGCCAAGGTCGAGGATCAGCGCTGCAACGAGCGGGCGGCCAGTCTTGCCGCCCGGTACCGCCTGCCCGGCGCCGCGGGCTCGGACGCCCACGATCCAGAGGGGATCGGCGCCGCCTACGTGGAACTACCCGACTTCGACGGCCCGACGGAGTTCCTGGCCGCGCTCCAGCAAGCGAACATCACCGGCGAGCACCGCCCGCACGCGCCCCGGTACGCTCGCCGCCCGAGAACCTGACAGCTTCAGGGGTCGCCTTGCCTAGCGGAATCGGACGGTACGGCTGAGGCCTGGCCGCCGGTTACGCCGGGCCGATCGAGTCGAGGATTTCCCGCGACACGACACCGGAACCGGCCAGCCCGATCCGCACGATGACCGGCCTGGACGCTCCCGCGGGGAACGCCGACAACGTCAGCCAGCCCAGCCCGCCCTGCTGCTGCGAGATGCAGGCGCGAAGACCATGCAGCCGCAGGCAGGGCACAGGCTCGACCCGCACGCCCTGGCTGGCAGCGGCCTGGCCGGAGTCGAGTTCAACGCCCGGATGACCCGCTCCAAAGCCAGCGGTGTCAGGCGGTCCGGGGCAGCTCATGCTCGTGTCTCTGCTAGTTAGCAACGCCACGGCGCGCGCCTGGATATCGGGCCAGCAGCCGTACGGGGTGCTGTTCAGCTCCGGCCAGCTGGCTGGCGCGACGAAGCGGACGCCGCCGAAGCTGTACCAGCGCCAGGACGGCGGTGCGCGGAAGGCCGGCCCGGTAGCGAGGACGACCGACAGCGGTGACCGGGTGAGGGTGCCGAGCACCCGGCGGGCCAGCGGACCGCGCGCCATCAGTTTGATTCCTAGCTCTGGCACGAGATACCGCCCGGACTGCTTACCGGACGCCGCGACCATCACCCGGATCCCGTTCACGACACGCACCGCCGGGCCCCGGCGCGGCGCGGGACCACGTGGCGCCGGGCTTATGGATACCACGTTGGGTGCAAGCTGACAGCCCATTGCCCGGAAGGTCTGGACCCGGATCTGCTGGGCCACGAACACCATTCCCTGGGTCTGCGCACCGCAGCTGGTGCCGGTACTTTCCAGCAGCCAGGACGACGGCACCGAGATCTGCGCCGAGCCGAACGCAACCGGCGCCCACCCAGCCGGGGTAGCCGCGGTATCGACCAGGGGGATCGAGGTCCGGTCCGGCGGCACATTCGCCGGACCCGGACCGTGCCGCGGTGTCGCGCCAGGGCTGGTCCGCGCTAGCAGCGCCAACGGCAGGATGACGGCGATGACCAGCGCGGGGCCGCCCAGCGTGGCGCCGACCGTCTGCCGGCGCCGCCGCTTCCGCCGGACGAGTGAGTCAACCTTCTCGACCATGGCCACCGGACGCTCCGCGTGCTCAACGCGGGCCGCCAGCTGCGCCTTGAGCTCGCGCTCCAGCTCGGTCAGCATCACGACCACTCCTTCGATACCACGCCGGTCCGGCGCAACCGGTCCAGGCCCCGGTTGGCGTGCGTCTTCACCGCGCCGGCGGAAACGTGGAGAACGGCTGCTATGTCCGCTTCCGTGAGGTCTTCGTAGTAGCGCAGGACCAACACCGCGCGCTGCTGGCGCGGCAGCGCGGCCAGCGCGGACCACATCCCGCCCCGCTCAGCCAGCTGATCGAAGTTGTCAGCTGCGCCCAGCTCCGGCAGCTCAGCTTGCGGCTGTTCCCGGTGCCAGCTCCGGCGGTGCCAGGTCAGGAACAGTGAGATCAGCACCTTGCGGGCGTAAGGCTCCAGCGCCGCCGGATCACGCAGCCGCCGCCGTCGCACATACGTCTTGGTGAGTGCTTCCTGAACCAGGTCTTCACCGGCTTGCCAGTCACCGGTCAGCAGGAAGGCGGTACGGCACAGCGCCAGGGCGCGTGCCGCGACGAACTGCCGGAACTCCTCGTCCACCGGGTCACCTCGCCGATTAGACGACCCGATGCAGCTAATCGGTTGACGGCGAGCCCAGCAATTTTCCCTCGGCCAGACCGGCCACGTGAGCCGCCAGAGGGTGGTCGAGGCGAACGAGGCCGAGGATACGCTCGAGGACGAACCGCGCCAGCGGCTAGAGGCCGATACGAGTCGCCAGGTGCTCGCGGTGGTAGCTGGCGTCACCCAGGAATAGCTCGCTGGACTTGGCCCGCTTGAAATACAGGTGCGCGTCGTGCTCCCAGGTGAAGCCGATGCCGCCGTGGATCTGGATGTTCTCGGCCGCGACGTGGAAGTACACGTCCGACCCGTAGGCCTTCACCAGCGAGGCCACGACCGGGATCTCCGTCGAGTTCTCGGCCACCGCGGCCGCGGCGTACTGCACGGCCGAGCGCAGCGACTCCACCTCCAGCAGCAGGTCGGCGCACCGGTGCTTGATCGCCTGGAAGCTGCCGATCGGCCGGCCGAACTGATGCCGGACCTTCGCGTACCCGACCGCCATGTCCAGTGCGCGCTGCGCACCGCCGAGCTGCTCGGCAGCAAGCGCGATCGCGGCGACGTCCAGCGTGTGGTTGAGCACCGCGCCGCCCGCGCCGAGTTGGCCGACCAGCGTGCCTGGCACGGCGGCGAAGTCGAGCTTTGCCAGTTTCCTGGTCTGGTCCAGCGTCGGCAACGCTGTCCGGCTCAGCCCCGGTGCATCGGCTTGCACGGCGAACAGGGCGAGTTCGCCCGCTGCCCGCCCGACCACGAGGATCAGGCTGGCGGTGTGACCGTCGAGGACGAAGCTCTTGCGCCCGTCCAGCTGCCAGCCGCCAGCGCGCGCATCGTGGCTGGCGGCCAGGCGAACGGCATCGGGGTCCCACGATCCGTCTTCCTCGGTGAATGCCAGCGTCGCGATGACCTCACCAGAGGCGATGCCAGGCAGGTAGGTGTTCTTGGCGTCCTCGTCGCTGCTGGCCAGCAACGCGGTCGCGGCGAGCACCGCGCTGGCCAGGTACGGCCCGCCATACAGCGCCGAGCCGAGTTCCTCCAGCACGATCGCCTGCTCGGCAAAGCTGAAGCCCGACCCGCCGTACTCCTCGGGGATCGCAATGCCCTGGAGGCCGAGTTGCTCGCCGGCTTGGCGCCAGACGGCCGGGTCGAGCCCGTCCGAAGTTTCCATCAGCTCGCGCACCGCTGTAAGCGGCGCCCGGTCGGCCAGGAACCGGCGGACTGACGCGCGCAGTTCCTCCTGCTCGGCGCTGACACCAAGGATCATCGGTCCGACTCCGTTCCACTCCCGGCAATGACGAGGACGTCCAGCGCCTCGATCTGATCACCACACACCCATAGCGGATTGACTTCAAGGGCTTCAAGCCCGGTCAGTGAGCAAGCTAGTTCGCCGATACCGGCGATGACCTCGGCAAGGGCGTCCAGATCGGCGGCTACCCCACCGCGAGCGCCCTGCAAAAGCGGAAGGCCGCGCAGTTCGCCGAGCATGCGGCGTACCTCGCCCGGCCCGGCCGGGAGCAGTCGGAGGCTGGCATCGCCGAGCACTTCCACCCAGATGCCGCCGAGGCCGACGGCAAGCACCGGCCCGAAGCCGGGGTCGACGGTCACGCCCGCCAGTACCTCGACTCCCCCGGTGCGCATGGCCGTGACCAGGACCTCGTTCCCCGCGTTGTGGGCTTGACCGGCCGCCACCACCTGCGCGTAGCCGTTCCGGACGGCCGCCTCCCCGGACAGGCCTAGGACCACGCCGCCGATGTCCGACTTGTGGCTGAGCCCGGCAGAAGTGATCTTGATCGCCACGGTGCCGCCAACGTCACGGGCCGCAGCCACCGCCTCGTCAGCGGAACGTGCCAGCCTGCCCGGCACTACCGGGATGCCCGCCGCCGACAGCAGGTCGCGAGCCGTCGACTCCGCCCACGGGCGCGCCGGGGCGGACCGGGTGTCCGGCGGGCCGGACAGCGGACGCACCGTGCCGCGGCGCTCCAGCCAGCGCAGCGCGTTACCGAGTGCCCCGACACCAAGCTCGATGCCACCGACCAGATGGACGTCATGCTTACCCAGCAATTGCCTGGCGTAGCCGTTGACGTCCGTGCACGTCATGCCGAGCGGTATAGCCGGGATCGGGGCCGACGCCACTCGCTGTGCCAGCCAGTCAATCCTGGACTCCAGCAGGCCAGCCATCGCGTCGTCTGGCGGCCTGGTCTCCGGAATCGTGAAGCCGGTGAATATGACGAAGTCGAGGCCGGGATCGGCGAGCGCTGCATCGAGGGCGTGATCGATCGCCGTCAGCGGCGAGCTGCGGGCGTTGGCAAGCACGTACCCGGTCACGTCCAGCGGGTTGCGCGCGGCCGCGAACGATGGCAGGTGCGCCGCGATGGCTTGCGCGGTCTCCGGCGCGAACGGCGGGATCTCGATGCCCTCTGCACTGGCCCGGTCGGCGATGATGTCGCAGGCGCCGCCAGAAGCCGTGAGCACGCCCATTCTGCGGCCCGTGGGCCGGCGCTGGTAGCCAAGGAATGCCGCTGTGCTCAGGAGTTCCTCGATGCTTGTTACCCGGATCACGTTGAGCTGGCGGAGCGCGGCATCGACGACGGCATCGTCGCCAGCGACCGCACCGGTATGCGCGAGCGCCGCCTGCTGCCCTACCTGGCTGACGCCCGCCTTGAGCGCGACGATCGGCTTGCCCGCGCGGTCGGCCCGCACTGCCGCGGCGCTGAACGCCGCCGGGTCTGAAATCTCCTCCAGGAACATGCAGATGACTCTGGTCTGCTCGTCCGCGACCAAGTGATCGAGCATGTCGGCAGTAGTGATCATCGCCTCGTTGCCCAGCGAGGCCACCGTGCTGACCCCGATGGCCTGTGACCGGGCGAACGCCAGAAACGCGCTGGCCAGCGCGCCGCTTTGCAGCGCTATTCCGACTGGCCCGGCGGTCAGCGGGAGCGGCACGGTCAGCGCAAACGGGGCGGCCCGGGCGGCGGTGTTAAGGAAGCCGAGGCAGTTCGGGCCGAGCAGCACAATGTCGTGGCTGGCTGCGGCCGCCACCAGGTCGTCTTCCCGCTCCCTGCCGTCCGGCCCAGCCTCCCGGTAACCGGAGGCGAGGACTACCGCGTTCCGCACCCCGGCTGCGGCCGCATCCTCGATCACGCCCGCGACGGACTGCGTCGGAGCCAGAATGAACGCCAGGTCGGCTGGCTCAGCGAGGTCCCGCAGGTTTCGCGCTGCTGGCCGGCCGAAGATCCGCTGATGCCGCGGGTGCACCGGCAGCAATGGGCCCGTGAAACCCACCGCGCTATTAGCCGCGACGATGAACCTCGACCAGCCCGAGCTTTCCGAGGCGCCGACCATGGCGATGCTACGGGGCGCGAAGAATTCGGCGAGCCGGTCCGGGTTGATGAGCTGACGCGCGGCGGCCCGGGCAGTGCCCTGGCCAGTGGCCTGCGCGGCGGTGTCCGCGCTAGTCACGCCCGCACCCGCGGCTCCTTGGGTAGCCCAAGGCCCCGCTCGGCGATGATGTTGCGCTGGATCTCGCTGGTGCCTGAGTAAATCGTGCCCGCCCGGCTGGACAGGAAGACGTTCTGCCAGTTGGTGGTCCGGTAGCCAGCACCGGCCGGCCGGACCAGACCGTCGGTTCCCTCGATGTCCATCGCTATCTCACCGAGCCGCTTGTGGTACTCGCTCCAGAACAGCTTGGAGATCGACGCTTCCGGGCCGGGCTGTCGGCCCTCGGCCAGCCGCGCCAGCGTGCGCAGGCCGGTGAACCGCATCAGCTGGACCTGACTGTAGGCCCAGGCAAGCTGCTGGCGGATCAGCGGATCGGTGTTGTTGCCGCGCTTGCGCGCGGTCTCGGCTAGCTCCCAGAACTCCCGCTCGTAGGCCAGGTGCAAAATCGTGGCGCTGCCACCGCGCTCGTAGCCGAGCGTGGTCATCGCCACCCGCCAGCCGTTGTTCAGGCCGCCGATCACGTTGAACAGCGGGGCCCGCACTCCGTCCAGGAAGTCCTCGCAGAACTCGGCGGCGCCCGACATCTGCCGGACCGGCTGATAGCTGACCCGGGGGTCGGTGAAATCGATCAGCACGAAAGAGATGCCCGCATGCTTCTCGGCATCCGGGTCGGTGCGGCACAGGACGAACATCTTGTTGGCCCTGGCTGCCCCGGAGGTCCACAGCTTCTGCCCGGTAATGACGATCTCGTCCCCGTCAATCTCGCCCTTGGTCTGCAGGCCTGCGAGGTCGGATCCGGTGCCGGGCTCGGAGAACCCCTGGCAGTAGACGTCCTCGCCGGAGATGATCCGGGGCAGGAATTGGCTCTGCTGCTCAGGCGTGCCGTGTACGATGACCGACGGGCCGACTAGGCCCTCGCCCATTCCCCTGACGACGCGGGGCAGGCCGGCCCGGTAGAGCTCCTCGTTGAAGATCGCGATTCGGACCGCGTCCAGGCCCTTGCCGCCGAACTGCTCAGGCCACTGCGGGCAGATCAGCCGGGCTTCGGCGAGCTCGCGTTCCCACTGCGCGTACGCCGGTTGCTGAGCCGCGGCGGCACGGCGCTCGCTGCCATAGCCGCCGGTGGTGACGACGTTGTTCCAGTCGATCAGCTCGGCCAGGCCAGGCGGGGCGTGCTCGGCTATCCATGCCCGTATGTCAGCCCGGAACTGCGCGATCTCCGGGCCAAGGTCAAGATCCATCGAAACCTCCCCGGCTGGAGCCGTCTGCGGTGGCTCACTGCCGCCAGCGGGCCTGCTGAGCAGCGGACAAATCCTAGAATCACATTCTAGACCGATGAAATCCCGCCGGCACTGCTGCTGTCAAGGCTGCCTGGAGCCGTCAAGTCTGCCTGGTGCCGTCACGGCAGTCTGCTGCTGTTCGGCTGGCAGCCTACACACGGCCTCGTTACCGAGGATGCACGACTCAGTCGGGCCTGGCAGGGCCGCCGGTCATTATCCGGACCACGTACTCGATCACCGCATCAATGATTCTGGTGGCCTGTGCCCTGGTCTTGGCGGCCGCGACTTCGCGCGCGCCCTCGCCGATTAGCGAGGTCAGCACCGCGGCGTAGAGCCGGTCGAGTGAGGTGTCCGACAGCCGGAGAAGCGCGTCGTTCTGCCGGATCCACTCGTGCCCGCGCTGCCGCCGCATGACTTCAAAGCCCGGCGGCCCATCGCCAGCCGAGAACATCAGTGCCAGGTCGCGGCGCTGCCAGCTGCCATCCAGGTAGGCCCGCGCGCCGGCTGCGAACAGCGTGGCTGGATCCCTGACGCCGGACTGCCTGGCGGCAGCGACCGCGGTGCTGGCCGCCTCCTCATAGGCGAGCTGATGCTCCTGCCACAGCGCGAGGTACAGCTCACTCTTGCCGCCGAAGTGGTGGTACAAGCTGCCCACGCTGGAGCCGGCCCGCTCGACCACGTCGGCAATGCTGGCGTCGGCGAAACCCTGCCGAGTGAACACCTCGCGGGCAGCGTCCAGCAGCGCACGCTGCGTCTGCGCGGTGCGGCCCCACTGCCAGGAGCTAGTCCCCGGCTTCCGCGTCTGCGGCTCCGCCACGCCGATGTCCACCGCCTCGCTTATGTTTCGTCATTTCCAGCGTTCCCCGCAGCTTGCCAGGCCGCGACCACGTCGTCAGGATGCCAGCTCAGGTAGATCCAATCTATGTGGCTGGCATCTACATAGATTGGATCGACCATGGCGTGACTGGCAAGGCGCCGACTGGCAGCGCCCGGACGGACGGCAGCTTGGAGCTCAGCACGTTGCGGTCAGAGGACAGAGGGGTGTAATAATCCGAGGTAAATTTCAGAAGTTCGTTCTAGTATCGGGCATCTTAGGGTCGGAAGGGTCGGGTGAGCTGCATGGGCAGCCTTGACGGGCGGGTTGCGATCGTTACCGGGGCCGGTCGCGGCATCGGCAGGTCGACGGCGCTGCTGCTGGCTCGCGAGGGAGCGAGTGTCGTGGTGAATGACCTCGGCGGTGCCGTCGACGGCTCTGGCGCCGATGCCGGGCCAGCCAATCAGGTGGCCGCAGAGATCACCAGCGCCGGCGGCAAGGCGATCGCCAACGGAGCTGACGTATCGGATCATGCTGCCGCCGAGGACCTGATCAAGACCGCGATCAGCGAGTTCGGCCGGCTCGACGTGCTGGTCAACGTGG
>JBKQTJ010000258.1:0-7172 GCA_052143255.1 Streptosporangiaceae bacterium
GCATAGCCTTCGGATTCCACGGCCCCGCCCCGCTCATCGCCCTGGCCATGCTCACCCTCGGCGGCCTGCGCCCCGCACTCCCCGGAAGATGACCAGCAAACCGCCCACGGAACCGGCAGGAGGGCCACTTTCTTTACTTCTTCAAGGGCGCGCAAGCGCGCCGGAGACCAGCGGGCAGTCGACGTTAATGCCGCGCAGCGCGCGAAAAACACTGACCCGATCCGGGGGGCGCAGAACGGGCCGATAATCGGCCAGCGCCGATCCGGGGAGCTGTTGCGCGCCGGGCGCCTCCTGCCGCTCTTAGGCCCTGCGGGCCACGGCGGCGTCGGCGCGCGCCAGACCCCCGATGACTGTCAGATCCAGCATCGCGCCGCGACGGGCTGAGCGTGCGCGCCGGTGGCGAGGGTGGCGGCCGTCCTCCTGGCGCTCCAGTCTTGAGTCGGCGAAGATCACGCGCAAGGGCGCGCTGCGCGCCTCACATGTGATGCCCTGCGGGCACCCTTGCGCGTGATCTCCACCGGATCGGTTCGCGCCTATCAGGAGGACGGGGCAGGTGCGAATGACCGCCTGCTCCGGACAGGTTCACCAGTCCCGGATTGCGCGGCGTGAGACTCACCCCCAGGGAAACTCAGTCGCCACAGCCCGCCGTGCACGCATAGGGTCCAGCGGTGAGCATTCTCGACGGCGCCCGAGCGGGCATGAACCCACAGATCCGGCCGCAGGATGATCTGTTCGGCTATGTCAACGGTCGGTGGCTAGACACCGTCGAGATCCCGGCTGACCGGTCGAGCTGGGGTCCCGGGGTCCAGCTTCAGGAAATCGCCGAACTGCAGGTCCACGCGATTATCGCCGAGCTGGCGGAGCGGAATTTGCAGGGCCCAACGGACACTGACAGCGTCAGCGAAGACGCCCGGAAGATCGCAACGCTCTACACCTCCTTTATGGACGAGCTGACAGCCGAAACGCGCGGTCTTGAGCCTGTGCGGTCGCAGCTGCAGGCCGTCGCCGAGCTCGCTGACACCCGCCAGCTGGCGGCGTTCCTCGGCGAATTCGAGCGCGTCGGCGGCGCAGGACTCTTCCGCTGCTTCGTCACCACCGACGACGGCAACTCCGACCGGTACCTCATCAACATCGAACAAGGCGGCCTCGGACTGCCAGACGAGTCGTACTACCGCGACGAGAAGTTCGCAGACGTGCGGGCTAAGTATGTCGCCTACCTGACCGAGATTTTCAGGCTCGCTGAGCACCGCGAGCCCGCCGCAGATGCGCAGACAGTGCTCGACCTGGAGACCAGGCTCGCGGCGGGTCACTGGGAGCGCGCCGAGACCCGTGACATACAGAAGATCTACAACCTGACGAGCCTCGATGAGCTGATCGCGCTGTCGCCGGAGTTCGACTGGCGCGCCTACATTGCCGCTCTGGGCGGCTCGGCCGCGACTATCGCGGAGACTATTGTCCTGGAGCCGTCTTTCCTGGCCCACATGTCGTCGGTGCTGGCTGAGGTGCCGATCGATCAATGGCGGGCGTGGGCGGCTGCCCGGGTGCTGCGTGCCGCTTCTCCCTTCCTGTCCGAGGCGGTGGTCCGCGGCGACTTCGAGTTCTACGGCCGGGTGCTCAGCGGCACCCCGGAGCTACGGCCCCGCTGGAAGCGCGCCGTCGCGTTCGTCGAGGGTGCGATCGGCGAGGCGGTCGGCAAGGAGTACGTTGCCCGGCACTTCCCGCCGTCGTCCAAGGCCATGATGGACGAGCTCGTCGGCAACCTGCTCCACGCATACCGCGAGTCGATCTCGCAGCTGACCTGGATGACCCAGGCGACCAAGAAGCGGGCCCAGGACAAACTCGCTGGTCTCCGCACGAAGATCGGCTACCCCGACCGCTTCCGCGACTACTCCGCGCTCCAGGTAAGCCCGGACGAGCTGCTCGGAAACGCCCGCGCCGCGGCTGCATTCGAAACCAGCCGGCAACTCGCCAAGATAGGCTCGCCGGTCGACCGCGACGAGTGGTACATGCTGCCGCAGACCGTCGATGCCTACTACAACGCCGGAACCAACGAGATCTGCTTCCCGGCGGCCATCCTGCAGGACCCGTTCTTCTCCCCTGACGGTCAGCTGGCGGAGAACTACGGCGGCATCGGCGGGGTCATCGGCCACGAGATCGGCCACGGCTTCGACGACAAAGGTGCGCAATACGACGGCGACGGCAACCTCAACGACTGGTGGACACCCGCCGACAAGGCAGCCTTCCAGCTGAAGTCCAAGGTACTAATCGCCCAGTACAACGGCTTCTCGCCACGCCAGCTACCGGGCCAGTTCGTCAACGGGGCGCTGACGGTCAGCGAGAACATCGGCGACCTCGGCGGCGTCAGCATCGCCTACAAGGCCTATCTGATTGCTCTCGGTAGCGAGGCTGCCACTGCCGACGCCCGCGCGTTCTTCATGAACTTTGCCTACTGCTTTCGCTACAAGCTGCGCGTAGAGCAGGAACGGCAATGGCTCACCACCAGCTCGCACGCGTCGGCCGAATTCCGGGCGAACATAGTCCGCAACCTGGACGCGTTCCACGAGACTTTCGCCACCAACCCAGGCGACGGACTCTGGCTGGACAATGAGGAGCGGGTACACATCTGGTGATCCGCCCACCAGGGCTGACCACCACGCCGGCAATTCGCATCGACGAGTTCATGTAATCGGGTTGCGAACCGGCAGGCCAGCGAACTGCGGGTCAAGCCTGCCGGTCGGTAGTGGAGCTAGCGGTTCGATCGGCGGCCACCGCGACGTTCCGATCGCCGGCCACATCTGCACCCAGGCGCGAGGGCGGATCAGCCTTGTTGCTTCGAGGATTATGGCGTTCGCCCGGTACAGGCTGATTGTGCAATGACCGAAGCGGAACACAGCGCAGAATTCCTTGGACACCAGATCGACACTCAGCCCTGCGCGCGCGAGCATCGACGGATCGTGGTAGGTCTCGTTTAAGGAGAAGTCGGCAAACCCCAGCACCGGGCCGCCGTGCTTCCCCGGCGGTTCCATATAGCCTGCCCACAACCGCATCGCGCTGCCCGGTGATCGCTCAGTGTAGAAGCGCGTGTACTCAGTTTCCGGGATCGCGAAGCGACGCTCGCGCTCGTGCGTCAGCTGATTCATTAGGACGTACTTGACCGCCCATGTCGCTAGCGCTGCCTTCTTCGTCTTAGTCAGCTCGACGAGCTTGCCTCTCATCAGTTGCGGGCCCAAGACATCGAGGACACCGTGATCCACGTCGTTCATCCAACCGGAGTTGCATTGAGCGCACGGCCCCTTAGCGGCGAGATGGCGTTCGGGACCCTCGCGGGCATGCTGGCGGGGTTCGTAGTTCGGCCCGCCAGATTCACGTACGTATAGGTGGCCCGATGACTTCTCACCGGACACCATCCACGACGGGATCATGTGTTCGGGCGTGATCTTGCCGGGATCACCGCAGAACACGCAGCGGCGTTTCGGCGGCATCTGGGTAGCCACGCCAACGAGGTTACGGCCTGTGTGTTGGGCTCCCACTAGCCAGTTGCCGAAGTTCCTGGGCCGGGCTCATCTGTTGAGTTGTCAAGTTTCGACGACCGCGTGGACAGCGTCCTTGCTAACGCATTGCTAACAACAGCCATGGAAGGCTGTGGCCGGCTGTCGACACATCGCGACCCCAGAGACAAGATCTAGCCAGCTAAGCGGCCTGCTATGGACCGATGTGGATCAGCAAAGCCTCCTGAAAATCGGACGCTCGTGGGCAGGCAACAGCAGCAGTCTGTGTAGCCACCCGGTGCTTGTCATCGGCCACCGTCGTCATGACCTGGCAGTCGGCCAGCGGCAACGACCATCGTCGACCGTCGCGGATGGAGTTCGCGTCGAGGGGATCATGCGGCGATACCCTAGATAGGTGACCGATGACGTGCTGACGTTGGAAGGGCTGCGCCGCCGCCGCCCGGAGATCCTCCGCGTTGCGCGGAAGCGCAAGGCCCATCGGGTGGCCGTGTTCGGTTCCGTCGCCAGGGGAGAGGCTCGCCAGGACAGCGACCTGGACTTGCTCGTGGATTTCGAGCCGGGTACGTCTCTTCTTGATCATGTCGGCTTGTTCCAGGACCTGGAGGAGCTCCTGGGCGTTGGGGTGGACGTCGTTGCGCGAAGCGCGCTCAAGCCACAGGACGACCACATTCGCGCCGAGGCCGTGGAGCTGTGACCAGGGGAGTTGATGACCTTCTCGCGGACCTGGCCGAGGCGGTTGATGCGGCAGCCGAACTTGTGGATCTGGGAAAGGAGCGCTGGGACGCCGAGCGCCCGCTGCGCCTCGCAGGCGAGGCCGTGATCGGCCGTCTGGGCGACGTCGCCACCAAGCTGCCAGATGAGGTCGTCAAGGCAACTCCTGAGATTCCATGGCGAGAAGTCAAGGGCATGAGGATCATCGCCGCGCACGCCTACCATCGCATCGACTACGAGACGGTCTGGGTCACCTTGCGCGATGACGTTCCCAGAATTGGCGAGGCGATCAGGCGATGGCGGCAGTCGCAAGCTTGATCGTGCCAAATACGTGCCAAAACGCAGCGAGCATGATTGCGCACATGGCAGTTTGCCCAGTTCAGAGCAGATGAAGCAGCCAGTTGGCGAGCCGGACTCATAATCCGCCGGTCGTGGGTTCGAGCCCCACCCGCCCCACTCATCTGACCTGGTAGAACGTGGTGCGCGGCCGCTGCCAGCCGTAGATGATCTTGAATCTGGGAACAAAATGGGTACACCCGTGCCGATCATGAGGTACCCCCGGCCTCATCGACCAGGGCCTCGACCAGCCCGGCAGCGGCCTAGTGGCGCTCCACGGTCGGGTGGTTGTACCGCTGGTGGGTCGGGCGGTCGGGCTGCCCGGCCTCACGCATCGCGATGTCATCTTCGACTCCGGCGTCGTGCATCAGGCTGACTCCGGTGTGCCTGCCGCCTTCGTGGAACTTGACGACCGGCACCCCGGCCTTCTGGGCCAGCCGCTTGAACCGCTTCGACACATAGTCGGGGTTCCAGGGCGTGCCGTCTTTCCCGGCAGAAGACGAGATCGTTGTCCTGCCAGGCCTCACCCGCGTACAACGAAGCGGCTCCGACGAGCAGGGTGATGGCCGCAAGCGCGGCCTTGCGCATCCCGGTCATGACGACCACCGCCGGCACTGATGCTGGCACGTTGATGGCACGAAACGGGTTGCGCTGGTTTTCGCCGCCCTCTGCTGGCTTGCACGAAAGACCTCCGCTGACCTGCGCGGATTACCGCAGGTGACGCCGGGCTGCGCCGCCTTCCGCTCGCCCGAACGGTCTTCAAAACTGGTGGACGGCGCTCCGCGTCGTCGGCGGGTTCGATTCCCGTCCGCCTCCGCCAAGCTGCACGAGCGCCAGAATCTGGCCGCCACGGCTGCTCGCGCAGCGAGCCTGGCCCGGAACCCGGTTTTGCTTGGGGTCTGTCCCTGGCCAGCGGTGGCTTCTGGCCTCAGAAGGGGTCGGAGTAGTAGACGCCAGCGCCATAATCGACGACGACAACGTCATCCTGGTACACGGCAAGATCACTGCCATAAGCATTCGCGGAGTGGACCTGAACCCAGACGTTGTCGATGAGCACGTAGACCGGGTACCCGTAGGGGGGCAGCTTAGGCAGCCCGAGTATCCACGGCTGTCCCACCGAGCCAACCGCGATATCTTCAGCTGTTCCCGGTAGGCGCACATACTTCTTGCCGTTCCAGCGGAAGATCCGGTGGCTGGCAGAGAGGATCCACGGGTTGCCGTGCGGCCCGACGGCGATGTCCACGGCCGCACCCGGCTCGCGGGTCCACTTGAAGTTTCCGTCGTACTTGTACAGCGCGTAGCCGGCCTGATTGACCTTTGTGTCACTCACGATCCACACAGACCCGTCCGCGCCGACGGAGATTACTCGCGCACTGGGTGCATTCGGCATTCGGGTAATCCCCGAGCCGTGCCAGTAATAGATCTGATGGGAGGCGGTTATCACCCAGGGATCCCCGTGCGGCCCGACGGCGACGTCGACCGCGGATCGCGGTGCAGGCGCGGGATTCCAGGCGCATTGCGAGATGCAGGACGCTCGCTCCAGACCGTGCACGCCGCCGAAGATAGTCACGGCCCACGCGACCCCGTTGGCGCCGACCGAGATGTCATGGATGCCGACCGAGCCCGCGTCCTTGTAGCTCGATAGCCAATCGTGCACGCAACCGTCATCTGCAACGGGTGAGCTGGCCCGCAGGTTGCTCCACAACGGCTGAATCGCGAACGGGCCGACGTTCGTCTGGGCGTCCGCGAGGTCGTACCACGCGCACTTGTCGGCTATCTCGTTCCCGTTACCATCCACCCAGCCGGTCTGAGGATCGGGATCGGTGATCGTCTCAGCCAGCTCATGCCCGGAGACGATGCTGACCCCGTCGTCCCGGCCAGCGCTCCCGCCATGCACACTGTTCTTGCCGCACACCGCCCCGGCATCGGTGGTGTACGGCAGGTCGATGTACTGCAGCCCGCTGCCGGTGATGTCGTGGTACGCGCACCAGCCTGTGCTCAGTCCGAACCCGGATGACGACGTCTGGTCACCCGTCGGCGTGGCGATCAGGAAGATCGGGTCACCGCCTGGGTTGCCGAAATGCGCGTCGGCGGCGGCCACCTCGGCCTGCAGCGCGCTGTCGTTACCACTCGGTGACCCGGGGTTCAGCGGGGGAGTGCTCGGATCGTTCCAGACGCTGCGGAGCGGGCCAGTCGCCGCTGTCGCACGAACCGAAGGTGTTGGGCAGAATGGCGCACCCGAGCTGATTCCCTGGCAGTACTGCGTCGTGATGTTGACCCACAGCGTCGGCTGCACATTGGACAGGAACTTCTGCAGGTACGCTCGCTCCCCGGACGGGTCGCTCCTGAACCCCCAGAAATCGATGTACACCGTTGCCGACTGGTCTACAGGCCCGCCTTGATAGGCAAGGTAGCCGCCAATCGGAGAATTCAAAGGCGACCGTGACCGTAGCACGGTTCCCCTGGCGGCCATCACATGCGGGCGCGGCCGGTGCACAGGTAGCGGCACGATCGCGCCGCGCAGGTGCTGTGGCACGGCCTCCGCCGATCCCGCCCCGGCCATGGTCGCGGCGACGGTCAGCAGGCCGAGGCTAGCCGCGGCGAACGTGCTGCGGC
>JBKQTJ010000259.1:0-3451 GCA_052143255.1 Streptosporangiaceae bacterium
GCGATCTCCTCGAGTGTGTTCTAAGCCATGGCGGCCAGTACCGATGTGACACGAAAGCAGGGCCGACCGATGTCTCCAGACCGGCAGCGACGTACCCGCGTGGCCATCAACCTCTTGCCCGAGAACCCTGACAGCCCCTCCGGCGCCCACTGGTTCTGGACGCGGATGATCCCCGAGATGGCCAGGCGGCTGGACCCCGGCGAGGAGCTCCACTTGCTAGTGAGCCCGAAGTCGCGGCACTTGTACCAGGGATACGGGCCGGACGTTCACTACATCACCTACCCGTGGTCGAATGAACGGCGCACCGCGCGCACGCTGACCGAGCACCTCTACTCCCCACTGCGCCTTCCGCTCAGTCGCATCAACGTCTTCAATACCCTGATGGCGCCCCTCGTGAATATCCCCTGGTCGCTGGTCATCCACATGAAGACGATGCACGCTTTCACCGCACCCGACTCGCTCAGCCCGCTGGCCCGCGTCTACCGCCGGATGAACTACCCGCGCTCGGCACGGGTCGCGGACGCGATCATCATCAACTCCGACAGCCTGCGCTCCGAGATCCAGCGGTACCTGAAGGCGGATGACCGCAAACTGAAGCTGATCTACGAAGCTGTCGACCACGACCTGTTCGCACCGGGTGACGCTGGTGCCGCGCGGGCGCAGGTCGCCTCCTACGGTGTCACGAAGCCCTTCGTGCTCTTTGTGTCCTCGCTCTGGCAATACAAGAACTGCGACGGTCTGTTGCGGGCTTGGGCACTGGCCCGTAGTGAGTTGGGCGATCGCCAGCTGGCGATTGTGGGTGCCGGACGGGACGAGAAGTACCTGGCATATCTGCATTCCCTCGCGGGCGAGCTAGGTATCTCTAACGATGTCGTGTTTGTGGGCGGGGTTCCGCTCGAGGAAACCGTGAACTTCTACCGGGCCGCAGATGTCTTCGTCTATCCATCGCTCAACGAGACCTTCGGGCTGCCCATCCTGGAGGCCATGGCGTGCGGCTGCCCGGTTGTGACCTCGGACACCAGCGCCATGCCGGAGACTGCAGGGCAGGCCGCGGTGCTGGCCGACCCGAAGGAACCGGCTTCGGTCGCCCAGGCCATCGTGGAGGCGGCGGGTCCGGACCGCGACCGGCTACGTGACTTGGGGCTGCACCGGGCCGGCCAGTTCACCTGGGGCGCGACGGCCGCGGCCACGCTGGACGTGTACCGCGAGGCCGCCGAGCTGCGGAGGCAGGCATGAGGATACTCGTCACCGGCGGCGCGGGCTTCATCGGATCCCACACCAGCGACCGGCTGCTCGCCCTCGGGCATGAGGTGGTGATCCTCGACGCTCTCACTCCCCCGGTGCACCGGCAGGGGAAGCCTATGTACCTAAGTCCGGGCGCTGAGTTTTACCAGGGCGACACCCGCAACCGGGACCTGCTGGTGAACCTCCTCCGGCGCGCCGATGCAGTCTACCACTTCGCCGCCCACCAGGACTACCTGCCGGACTTCTCCCGATTCTCGGACGTGAACGTGGTCTCCACTGCCCTGATCTACGAGATCATCGTGGCCGAGCGCCTGGATATGGCCCGGGTGGTGGTGGCGTCGTCGCAGTCCGCGATGGGCGAGGGGCTCTACTGGTGCCCAGCCGACGGGGAGCAACTGCCCGGAATGCGGCCGGAGAGCGCGCTGGCGGCGGGCCAGTGGGACATTCCCTGTCCGGCCTGCGGCGGCCCGCTGGAGATGCGGGCCACGCCCGAGCGGGTCTCGAACCCCCAGAACGCGTACGGCATGTCGAAGCTCGGCGAGGAGATGGTGGCTGTCAACCTCGGCCGCCGGTACGGCATCCCCACCGTGGCCCTGCGCTACAGCATCGTCCAGGGCCCGCGGCAGTCGGTGTACAACGCCTACTCCGGCGCGTGCCGCATCTTCTGCCTGAGTTACCTGCAGGGCGTGGCGCCAACCCTTTACGAGGATGGTGGGGCCATCCGCGACTTCGTCAACATCGACGACGTGGTGGACGCCAACGTGCTCGTCTTGCAGAGCGACAGGGCCGTAGGCCGGGTCTTCAATGTCGGCGGCGGCAAAGCGATCACCACAAAGGAATTTGCGGACATAGTCATGCGTCAGTATGGGTCTGCTGAGCCTGGAGTGGTGACAAGTGAGTACCGCTTCGGCGACACGCGCCACATCCTCTCGGATATAAGCCCCCTTAGGGCGCTCGGATGGGAGCCTCGGCGTACGCCGACCGACTCGGTCGCGGCGTACGCGGCCTGGCTCAAGGGCATGGACGGCCTTGATGGCGTGCTGGCCGAGGCGAACGCGCGCATGCGTGCCCTGGGAGTGGTCCGGAAGGCCGGAGCATGAAAGCCTTCCTGCTCGCTGCGGGAGTGGGCAGTCGACTGAGACCGATCACTGACACCATCCCGAAGTGCATGGTAGCTATTGATGGCCAGACCTTGCTCGATATCTGGCTTGACGCGTTCGACCGGGCGGGTGTCGACGAGGTCGTGGTAAACCTTCACCATCTGCCGGACGTGGTACGTCATCACATCGCCGCCCGGACTGGCCCGCCAGCCGTGCGGACGTTCTTCGAGCCGGAGCTACTAGGCAGCGCCGGAACGCTCATCGCCAACCGGGGATGGGTCTACGGGGAAGAACTGTTCCTGGCATGCTACGCCGACAACCTCACGGATTTCGATCTACGGTCACTTGTCCGGGCCCACCGGGAACACGACGCGGTCGCGACATTGACGGTATTCCATTCCGAACGGCCGTGGGCGGGGGGTGTCGTGGAGATCGACGCCGTCGGCCGGGTCATCGGGTTCGTGGAGAAACCGGCCAACCCGGTTTCTGACTTGACGAATGCTGGTATGTACGCATTCCATCCGAGTGTGCTGGATCAGATCGATGGCGTGCCGCCGAAAGACATCGGGTTTGACTTGCTGCCCCAGCTGGTCGGCCGAGCCCGCGCGGTGCTGGTCGAGGGGTATTTCCGCGATATCGGCACTGCCGACGCATACCGACGAGCCAGGGAGGAGTGGCCCGTACGGGCCTCAGGATGATCATTAGCCAGACACCACTGCGCATCGGACTGCTCGGGGGAGGGACCGACCTGCCCGGTTACTACCGAGAGCATGGCGGCCGCGTCCTCAACTGCGCACTCGACAAGTACGTCTATGTGATCGTCAAGCAGCGGTTCGACGACGCGATCTACGTCAACTACTCCAAGAAGGAGATTGTCTCGCGAGTCGATGACCTCGAGCACGAGTTGGTGCGGGAAGCCATGCACATGGCAGGCGTGATGAACGGAGTCGAGATCACCACCTTGGCCGACATCCCATCTGGAGGAGGCTCCGGCCTCGGGTCTTCGTCTGCGGTCACCGTTGGTTTGCTGCAGGCATTGTTCGCGTACCAGGGACGGCAGGTCTCGGCAGAGGAGCTTGCCGAGCGGGCATGCACGATCGAGATCG
>JBKQTJ010000260.1:0-6352 GCA_052143255.1 Streptosporangiaceae bacterium
GGAAGTCCTCCCCGGCCAGCTGCGCCGCCGCGATCCCGCACAGCAGCTCCCCGGCTCCGAAACCCCGGTCCCGCTGCTTGATCGGGCCAACCGCCGCATCCAGTTCTTCCACCACGCCGAGCCGGTCACACAGCTCGGTGACCGCGGCCAGGCCCGCATTCGCCGTCAGCGACGCATCCGGCGTGCCGGCCCGCACCCGCTGACGCCGCCTGCTGCCACCACGTATCCTGCGCACCAGATAGGTGTCCTCTCCGCTGGGCTGACAATCACTTGGCAGCGATCATCATCCCAGGCCAGAGCGGCACCTATCGCCATCTGCAGGGTCGAGTCACCGGCTTACCCGCGGAATCGGGTCTGACCGGCTGAGCTACCGCCCCGGCACCGGGTGCACATAACACGACGCCGGCCTCCAGCGTCGACGCGCTAGGCGACCCGTTGCGCCACCTGCCGCAGTCCTTCGGCGGTGCGGCGGTTCACATGTCTCCACTGCTGTGACTCGCCGCTTTCGATTCGCCACGCAGTCAAGGCAAATGACGATCCTCGCCAACTGGTGACAGCGCGCAGAAGCGGACCCTGGTCGACGCTCCGAGCGAACTCGAGAGCCAGCGGCTGTAGCCAGGTCACCGGTGCGCTGAGCGCTATCTTGAGCGACTCGAGCAGCGGCTCGCCCACTGCGCGCACCAAGTCGGCTCCCTTACCCAGCGCAAGGGACGTGGCGAGGCACTGGCATGCTGATATCGCGTCCCACTGCCGCCTGCCGTGAGCACGTATGCCGTTAAATGCGGCATCCACCACCTCCCCGGTCCATTCACTGTCGGAAAGCCAGCCCACGGCCCACAGCGCCTCGGCAGGCGGCAGCCTTCTCGGACTACGCCCCTCGCTGGGAGTGGGCAGCTGCAAGGGACTATCCCATTCTCGCGCTTGCCAGGCCCACCAGCCGACCGCTTGCCACAGCTCTCTCTTACCGCGGAAGTACAAACCCGTTCCCGTCCTGTTCAGGCGATCCTGCAAGCATCGGCGAGCGCCGACGACCGAGGCCAGACCTGAGTTGAGCACCATGTCGTGCACTGCCGCTATTTCCTTCACCGGTCCATAGGACAGCAGCCAGCTAATAGCGCTGGGCTCAACCAGGCTTTCGGCATGGGGATCACCGAGGTCCCAGAGAGTATTGATCAGTCTCGCCAGGCCTCCCGCGTCCGAAATATTAAGCGCCGCCGCTCGCCGCCGAACCGCTTTCCAGGTGATGGCATCCGCCAGTTCAGCCGCCACATTCTGGTCCCAGGAACCGCAAGCCTGCAGGGCGAGGGCCAGATATCTAGGATTGGTGAGCCGCGGAACGGCGCTTCGCCACTGCTGCTGAACCTCCACGATCATTTCAGGTCGCAACAGCTCAACGCCGGCGATCCGCTCAGCGGACATCAGTTTCGAAACCGCATCGATCTGCGCAAAGATCTCGGTTTCGACCTGCAGGCTCGTGCATGCGGAACTGATGGTGCCGATTGAACGCAGCCGGCTGGCTAGAGTCTCGGCCACCGAGGGCGCAGCGCGTGAAATCGCCCGGAACAACTCCGCGAAGGCCAGCGGATTATCTTCCAGGCGGCGCAGTCTTCCGGTCAGTTGCTGGACAGTGGACTGGCAGGTGTTACGCGCCCGGTGAGGATCGAGGTCTCGCAGGATCTCCAAGCCCTCGCTGCAGGACTCATCCCATAGGTCGCTAAGCCGGACCGTCCACTTCCGGCGTTTGGGACCCTCCTCGAAGGCGTCGAGAATCCGTGCTCCAGCATCCCAGCTGCCGGCCGTGATCATGCTGGAAGAAACAGCTTTCGCTCCCCGAAGCGCCTCTAGCACGTTCCCGTATCGTGCCAGGCCGGAAAATATCGGAGCTCCGGGCCACCCCTCGCCCATCTCGATCAGCCGGTCACGGAAATCGTCCTGGATCCCTGGGTAAAGCAGTTCGCCAAGAGTATGAAAACCTGCAAGGGCTGAGGGTTTATGGGCTTTCAGCATAGCTTCGAACAGGCGCTCTTTGCTAGCTCCCCGCCTGTTTCTCAGGGCATCCAAGAAGGCGCTGCCCAGTACGGCATCATCGGCGAACAGGAGCGCCAGCAAAGGTCCGCGTTCGTTAAACGAAGAGCGGATCTCCGCTTCTATGACGTCTACCGCGGTATCCAGAATTTGGTAACTGAGCTGCTGGCGAACGGTCACGAAACCCTCGACGACGTACCCGAGGATCGTCAGCCGACCGTCCTCCTTCAAACACTGAATAGCGAAATCATCGCCGACCTTGTTGGCCAGAAGCTTCGAAAATCCGTCCTCCAGCCGCCCCAGTTGATCCTCCGCCCGGCCGCCGAATTTTAGGATCTTCCCCAGCCCGACAGCGTCCCCTGTGCGCCGGATGCGGTCGGCCAGCAGATCGGCGAGCGCATCATCCGGCTGCCCGTCTCCCACTTCCGTCAGCGAGAGCACCGCGAGGTCGGGGCGCAGCTTCCCAAGGCTACCGAGCAGGTCTCCGATCTCTCCCGGCCTTGCGGTCCGGTAGGTCGAACCGGACCATCCGGCTACGGGCAGCCGTCCCGCCAGGCTCAGCGCCAACGGCGGATCGAATTTACGGCAGCGCGAGAGAACTTCATGGATGACATAGGGTCGCGCAAAGCGCAATTGAAGCAGCAGTTCATCGACGAACTGCGATGCGTTCTGGTCTTCTCTGAGCCGGCGGGCCAGCAACGCGCGCCCCAGGAGTGCGACCGGAGAGCGGGCTTTCCGGCCTCGCTCCGGGCGACGGACCTGGTCGTCGATAACAGCCGGCCATCTGGTGGCTTCGACGGCTAGATCGCTCCCCCATCGGGCTCGGGAACGCTCACCGGCACTGAACAATTCCAATACGAAGAAGGGGTCTTCCTCGTCAGGCGGAAGGCTCGGCCGCGCCAGAAGTGGGCCGTAGTCACTGGCGAAAGCCGCGTCCACGGTCTGGTCGTTGAGGGCCCGCAGGATACGGAGCGTACGTAGCCGGAGAGCAACAGGATAGCGGCTGCTCTCCAGGCGATCAAGGATGAGGTCAGCCAAGAGGCGCACCGCGGTCGCCGCCTGGTCATCTGACCGCCGACTCTGGGCCCGCTTCGAGGTTAGCTCGAGAGCGGGTACCAGGCCGTCCAGGTCCAGTGGATCCGCCTCGCCCTCGCAGACCTGGCTGACGAACTCTTCTTCCAGTTGCTGGTTCACCAGCGGCGTCAGCCATTTTCGAATTTCCAGGATCAGCTCGGCAACTGACCCGAGATCCGTCCAGTGCGCCGTCCAGTCACCCCAGACCGACCCGGCACGGCCCGCTGGCCCGCACATGTCCGCGATAATCGTCGAAATTCCTGCGCTCCGGCCACGGGAGCGAATAAGGCGCCGCACGATACTAAACAGTTCCGCTTGTCCGTTGGCGCTGCGCAGGCAGGCAGTCAGGAAGCGCCTGACCATACTCTGAGCTAGCTTTTCCGTCTGGACACTGCGAGTCAGGTAGACAGGCTTTCCATTCTGCAGGCGACGGGACAGGATGGCGCGATTGGCAAACTCGCTGGTGATACGGATATGCGTCTCGTCCGGCTGATATTCGAGGCCCAGGCGCTTCCAGCGCGCCTCGGCTACCAGAATGTCTTTCGTCGGGCACCATCCGCCCAGGAGGGATATGCCGGCGAGTGTCTGGAGGGCCTCGATCTCAGCATCGGATGCGTCCTTGAGCCGCTCGTCCCAGAAGGACTCGACCGCGATCCGCAGTACATTCGAGTGATGGCAGATCGGGGCGAGGTGCACGATCGCCCACAGGTCACTGCCGGCCAGGTCGGTTAGTCGTTTTCTCGCGCGAGCACGATCCGCGTCGTCAAGGGCCATCAATTCCGGATACTGCTGCTGGGCGATCAGCCTTTCGATGAATCGCACCAGACCGCTACGCCGCACCACGGCAGGCAGCGTCAGGGAATTCGGCCATCGCCATGAGGAAGAGCTGCGCGAGTCGACGGCCAGCACGACGCTGGCATTCAGCGTATGCGAGTCGATTCGGTTAACTACGTTCCCCCATGCTTCGTTCCATTCCAGCCCGTCAATGAGAAGCAGCAAAGGTTGGCCATCCTGGCGCCAGATGTCTGCGCAGTGCTGCAAGGAGGCGAGGAGGGCGGCGGCATCGGGTTCGTCAACCGACGGGCAGAGCGTGACCGTCGTCCAGCTCTCTTCCGCGAAGTGGTCGCGCAGCGCGCAGAGCGTCCACGTCTTACCTCTTCCGACCATGTCGGCGATAATTCCGCAGGCCGGATGAAATTCGGCGATATCGTTGGCGAGGGCGGCGGCCTGCTCTGTTTCCACGATCACCGGCCGACCGGCCACTATGGCCGCGCCCGAGCGCTCCAGTGCGACCTCCCGCAAGCCCGCCGTGGCCAGGGCGCGGATGGCATAATCCGGACGGGCGGCGATGCCTGGTTCCGAGCCGCGCGTGCCCCACAGGACAGGGCGCGCGCCCGTTGCAGACATGGCATGAAGCTCGCGATTGACTTCGGACAGTCCTACAAGCGGACCACCTTCGCCAGCAGAACAGGTCTCGATGGCCTCGCACAGAGCGCGCGTGAAAGGGCTGGGGGCATCTTCGTCCGGGCCGTCGTCGGCAATCCGGAAGCCCGGCACAGCGGCCAGGATGTTCAGTTCCTTTATGGCTGACGGGCTTTCACCGGTCTGCGGCGCATCGAGTATGGCGGTTTGCTCGGCGATCCGTCCGGTGCTGAAATATTGTTCCAGCCTCGGCATCGAGTCCTTCATACCTGCGCCGGCCTTGCAGCAGTCGAGAATGATCGTGACCGAACGCGCAGGCGATGTTCGTGCCCATTCGGCGAGCTCGGCAAAGCTAGTAGTTGAGGAATCGAGGTAACTGATCATGCTGGCGTTGTTGGTCAGCCGAAGCGACTGGCCCGCTTCGCTGACCTCGCCGTGACCACTGTAGTAAACCAGCAAATGCTGGCCGGCGGCGCTATCGTCCAGGAATCGTTGCAGCTCCACATTGAGCTCAAGCCCCGGGTTTTCCAGGGTCCTTACCGAGGAGAATATTCCGGCAGGCGGTGAAGAAAGTAGGTCCTCAAGCTTCCGCACGTCATTGCGCGGACCATTTAGCGTTTCCCACCCGGAATCCGGTGCGTATTCCCAGACGCCTATCAGCAGGGCGCTGTACTGGTCACTCTTCATCACTTTGTTCCAGGATGTCCTTGGCCAGTTGCGCCAGGGCTTCTTCACTCAAATTGTGTCCGTCGAGGCGGAATTTTTTCTTGACTCCGCCAGAACGGTACTCGACGTCGATCCTCCTGTCTCCGCGGCGCTTGATCCACAGCCGGAGAACGCTCAGCAGCCCGCTGAGCCCGACTCCTCCGGTAACTATGATTTGCGTCAGTTCCAGCAGTGGACCGCTCTTGCCGCCTGGCTGCGACTGCTCGATCGTTGCCCCGGTGCCTTTTATGTCGCGGGCCAGGACGCCGACCTGTTCCTCGAATGCTGGGTCGTCCTGTTCGTAGGCGGTGCTCGACGGGTAGACACCGATGGTGATTAGACGGCTCTCTTGCATTGCTCCCCCCAAACAAGATGCGAAGTGTGATTCGGCACGCTGACCTAGACTACACCCCAATTTCCTGCTGGCATGTGGTGCATGGCCTCAGTTCGGCGATAGGATGCATGTTCGGCAAAGGATTTCATCGGTGGGGCGGGTGGGGCTCGAACCCCACGACCGGCGGATTATGAGTCCAGCAAGCCCCGGGACCTCACGGACTGCGCCGGTTATCCCTCGAAAACCCGGCGGACATGACCTCGCTGGAGTGGCCCCGCTGGCCTGCTAATGCCCCCTAGCAGGACCGTTAGCCCCCACCGGCACCTGCAGCCTATTTCGGATTTTTTTCGAATCTTGCTTCTGACCTTGGAGCCCCGTTACGGAATCGAACCGTAGGCCTTCTCCTTACCATGGGGTTCCGATCGACTTCCCAGCCAGGGGTAACGGTGAAACGCCAGATCGGAGGCTCTGCTTCAGCGCGGTTGGGACAGGTTCAGGGCGGTTCGCGCCGGATGCGATCTCCCAGATTCCTCCCAACCGGTCATGGAGGAGGAGTCCATGTCCTACCCCGGTTTCGCCGAGCCCGATCTCTGTTCGATACGCACTGCCGGCGAGCAGGATGAGCGTGCCGAAGCAGTCCGCAGCGGGTTCAGCGCCGCCGGCGACCCACCGGGCGATGATTATCCGCCCGTACCCCTGAGGAGCGGCATCGACCGCGCCATCCGCCTGTCCGCGGCGGCGTCGGTGCTCGCCGTGGCGGGCATCGCCGCGTATGTCTCGTACTGGCACGCG